>NZ_AP024323.1:0-746100 GCF_018408855.1 Caballeronia sp. NK8
ATGGCCACCAAGCGCGCAAAGAAAACCGACGTAGTCAGCCCGAGTTCGGCGGAGTTGCGCAAGGCGGTCGAGGCCATTGCGATTCAGCCGAAGAGCGGCAAGATCACGCTGCTCACGAGAAAACTGTTCAACGTGCTGCTCGCGGTTGCCCAGCAGGCTGACGATTCCGGCGACACGTACCGCGCACTGCTATCGGATATCGTTGCGAACTCCGCGTTCGATTCGAACGATACCGCGCTGGTCAAAGAGCACTTGCGTCGGATGGTGTCCGTGCAGGTCGAGTGGAGCACTGGCACGTCGAGTCAGAAGCCCGGCCGCAAATGGGGCATTTCGACCCTGATCGCCGACGCCGAAATTCTCGAAGACCCGACGACACGCCGCGTATGGGTCGAATTTTCTTTCGCGCCCAAAATCAAGAAGAAGCTGCTGGATCCCGTGCAGTATGCGCGCCTGAGCCTGCAGTTTCAAAGTCAATTGCGCAGCAGCGCTGGCCTCGCGCTCTACGAAATCTGCGTCCGCTATCTGACCAACCCGAGCCATCTGACGATGCGGGAGACGTGGGAATGGTGGCGTCCTATCTTGTCCGGTACGCCCGACACGGAAGCCGGCGACGAGGCCAAGCGCGAGTACAAGTACTTCAAGCGCGACTATCTGCGTCCGGCTATCGCCGAGGTGAACGCGGTGACGAACATTTTCGTCGAACTGGTGGAGCATCGAGAGGGGCGGCGCGTCGCTGAAATCCAGTTTCGCGTGACCGAACGCAAGCAGCCGATGCTCGCGCTCGATGAACATCCGAATGTGTTCGACAGCACGCTCGTCGACCGGATGGTGAAGATCGGCATTCCGCTCAAGGACGCACAGACCCTGTACGCCGATAGCGAGGAAAATCGTATTCGCGCCGCTTTGCAGATGACGGAGCAGCGTATGCGCAGCACATCGTTGCCGCCGGTTCGCAGCGCAGCGGCGCTGTTCAAGGATGCGCTCAAGAAAGGCTATGCGCCGCCGGTCGAGGCGTTGCCTCCGGCCGCGAGCGGCACGGCCGTCCGCACGCCGGCGACCGTCTCGGCCGCCGCCGACGATCTCAAAGCCCGTTTGCTCAGCGAATTTTCAGCTTACCGTCGCAAGGAAGCGCGCGTGCTGTACGACGAGCAAGGTGAGGAAGAACGGGAGCTCGCGCGTCAGTCGTTCGAGGAAGATGTGTTGCCGGGACTGGGAACGCACATGCGCGATGACTGGCGCAAGCGCGGATTGGGTTCGAAGCTCGCCGAGACATCTTTTTTCGACTGGCTTGCTCGCAAGACCTGGGGCGAGCCCACGGACGGCGACTTGCTGGCATTTACGTTGAATCAGTCGCGCGTCGGTTGATGCCGCTCGCCTGGAAGGGCCACCGAAGGACGACTTCGGCGGCCACACATCGCATTACTTCTTGGTCTCGTCAGGCTTAAGCATCAGTTCGATCTGATGCAGCAGTTCATCGCGCTTTTCGCGGGACAAGCCGCGCAGACGCAACTCGAGACGATCCTCTCCGTAAGACTTCAGATCGCCTACCGCTATGCCATCGAGTTTGATCTCGAGACGCTGCGCATAGCGCTGGCGGCCAGGCGTCTTCGGCGCTTCCTGCGCGCTTGCGCGCCCCTTGACGATATCGGCGACCTGGCGCGTGCTCAGATCGTCGGACGCGATCTTGTTGATGAGCCGCAGTGTGGCATCGCTGCCGCGCGCGGTGTGATAACGGGTTATCTGATAGGCCATGTTCGAGCCGAACCGGTCCGGGCGCGCAACCATCTCGTGCATGACGTTCTCTGGCAGCTTTGCGATCGACAGCGCCACGGCGATCGTCGATTCGTCGAGGCCCAGATGATCCGCCAGTTCGCGCTGGCTCTGAAAGTGCTGCTCGTCGAGGAAGCGCCGCCAGACCACTGCATTGTCGAATACGGTCTGCGAGTCGCGCTGAACGTTCAGGTCATAGCCCAGCTTGTAGCTCTGAATGCCGATCGGCAAATCGACCACCACCGCCTTCACCGTTTCCTTGTTCGCCTCTTTCAGCGCCCGCACGCGGCGACCGCCATCGCTGACAAAAAACGTCCCCGGATTCTCGTAGTCGGGGATGACGTGGATGGCCTGCTGCTGTCCCTGCTTCGCGAGATTGACGGCCAATTCCGCGATCGATGTCTTGAGATAGAAATGGCGCGGATTGAACGGGCTCGGCTTGATCGACTTCAATGACAGTTCGATCACTTGTCCCGCCGTGTAGCGATTCGCGCGTCGCCACGCCCGGTATTCATCGGACTCCGGCCCGGTAGCGACATCGCTGGGTTCGTCGGCGACGAACGCGCTGGACCGGCCGTTCGCCGCGGCTTGTCCCACGTGCTGGATATCGACGATGCCGTCGATCGCATTGAGCCGGTCGAGTGCCGTGCGCTTCTCGCTGCTCGTCGAGTCGGGGCGGGCCTTGAAGCCCTTTGCAAACTGGGACGGTTTCATTCAGGGTCCTTTATGCGCATAAAGTCAGGGGAGCATGCCGAGGATCTCGTCGGCCACGGCGCGGATCTCCGTGGCAGCGAGGCGCGATCCCCGATCGCTCATTTGAAGTACGGTCTGTCCGAGCGCCATCGCCTGCTTGTAGCACTCGCGCGTGGGGATCTGGGTCTTGAGCAGAGGAAAGCCGAGTTCCTCGAGCGCGACCTTGAGCTCGCGCGTGAGCATGCGCTTCTCTTCGGTCTTGTTGAGGAGGAAAACGGCGCGCAGATCTTCGTTCATTACCTGCGCTTGCTGTACGAGCTTGACGAGACCGACGCTCGACCAATAATCCGCCGGCGATGACGACGTCGGAATCACGGCCACGCTTGCCGCGAGCAGGACAACGCCGGAAACCTTCTCCGTGATCGACGGCGGGCAATCGACCACGATGATGTCGTAGTCGTTGACGAACTTCTTGATCTCTCGATGGATCTGCCCTCCCGCTTCAGAGAGGTTCACAACGGGAAATGGAATCCCGCTCTCGCCATCCGATCCGGCGCTCGACCAGTGAATCAGCGTGTTCTGACCATCTGCGTCGACGACCAGCACACGCTTTTTCTTTTCGTGAAAGGCCGCACCGAGATGCATGGCAATCGTGCTTTTGCCGACGCCGCCCTTCTGCTGCGTGATCGCTATGATTTCCGCCGCCACGTTCTGCTCCGATTTTTGAAGTCCGTTGAATTCTACATTGGCGTAATCATTTTTCCAGTGTTAATCATCAACAAATGACAATCGTTGGCCATTCAGCCGAGGTTTATGCGCATAAAGTCGGTGAGCGTTCAGGAGACCTCGGCGGACGACGGTGCGAGGCGACCTTTATGCGCATAAAGTCTCCCGCGCCTCACCCGATGCGAAACGTCCCACGTCATCACCGCTGGAAAAAATCGCCTATCCTAGGCGCTGTCCCAACCGTCGCCCATGCCGGAGACTTCATGACCGTTCGCAATCTGGATATCCTGTTCGCGCCGAAGTCGATCGCAATCGTGGGTGCCTCGTCGCGCGCGGGCAGCATCGGCGAGATGGTCTGGACGCATGCGTCGTGTGCAGGATTCAAAGGCCCGCTTTGGCCGGTCAACCCAAAGTACGATTCGCTGGGCGGCGAAACGGTCTTTCGCGACATCGATGCGCCGCCCGATGCGCCGAATGTCGCCGTGCTCTGCACAAAACCGCGCACATGGCCGGACCTCGTCGAGCGTCTGGGCCGGCGCGGTACGAAAGCGGTGGTGATAGTCGGCGAAGCGAAGCAGCGCGGCGAGTCATCGGGCACTGACACGGATCAATGGACCGCTCGCGCGCTTGCGGCGGCCCGCCCTTTTCTCGTGCGCGTCGTCGGACCCGCGAGTCTGGGCGTGGTGACGCCCGCCATCGGCGCGTGTCTCGGCGCGCCCGCGTGCAGCGTGAAGTCCGGTGGCGTCGCGTGGGTCTCCGGCTCGAATGCGTTGACGAACGGCGTGCTGGGCTGGGCGCGTGCACGCGGGCTCGGCTTTTCGCGCATCGTCGCTCTCGGCGATGAAGCCGATGTCGATTCCGGCGATATCCTCGATTTCCTTGCGAGCGATGCATCCACGCGCGCGATCCTGCTTGCCATCGAAAACCTCAAATCGGCGCGCAAGTTCATGTCCGCGGCGCGCGCCGCCGCACGGAACAAGCCGGTGCTCGTGCTTCGTACCGGTCGCGATGATCCGTTCGACCGTCTCTATGGCGCCGCCTTCCGTCGCGCCGGCCTGGTCCGCGTCGATTCGCTCGACGATCTGCTCGACGAAATCGAAACCCTTGGTATCGGCCGCGTTGCGGCAAGCGACGTGGCGACCGTCATCACGAGCGATCGCGGCGTCGCGGCGCTCGCCCGGGACGCGTTCAGCGCCGCCGGCGATGACCTCGCGCAATGGCCTGCGGCCGCACGCGATGCCATCGCGGCAGCTCTGCCGCGCGCTCACGCGGGCAATCCGCTGCTGCTCGGCGACGACGCCACGCCGGCCGATTTCGGCGCCGCGCTCGAAGCGCTCGCGGCGCATCGCGAGACCGGCACGGTATTTGTCGTGCATGCGCCGACTCACAGCGCGCCCGTCGCGAAAGTCGCGGAGACGCTGATCGCCGAGCGGCGCCACGCTTATCGCGGATTGCTGGCGTGCTTTTTCGGCTGCGCCGATGCGGCCACGCGCGATGAACTGCACGCGAACGGCATACCCGTGCATACGACGCCCCATCGGCTCGCGCGTGGTTTCGCGCGTCTGGTCGACTTTCGGCAAGGCCGCGAATTGTTGATGCAAACGCCCGATGGCCTGCCCGTCGATATCCCGGAAGACATCGATGCCGCGCAGTCCGAGATCCGCGGCGCACTCGCAAACGGCATCGCCGAACTGAACGGCGAACGTGCGGCGCGCGTGCTCGCACGCTTCGGCATCACGGTGAAACCAGGACCGCCCGATTCACTGACGAGCGACGCCGTCGAGATTCAGGCGCGCCTGCTCAACCATCGCGTCTTTGGCCCGGTCTTCGAGTTCAGGGCCGAAGGCGCGCTTGGCCTCGCGGACGCGCTGCATGAATTCGCGTTGCCGCCGCTCAATCCGATTCTGGCGCGCGATCTCGTCATGCGCTCGCCGCGCTCGCGCGAATTGCCCGCCGAGGCGCTCCTCAACGCGCTGACATCGCTGTCGCAACTCGTTTGCTATATCGAAGAAATCGTCGCGCTGAAACTCACGCTGCGCGTGACGCGCGATTCGGTTGCCGTTCACGAGCCGCAACTCACGTTGGGCGCGCATCGCAAGCCGCTTGCGATCGTCCCGTATCCGCGCTGCCTCGAAGAGACGCTCGACTGGCGTGGCATGCGCGTCACCGTGCGGCCGATTCGTCCCGAGGATGAAGACGCGCACGCCGCGTTCGTCGCCGCGAATACCGCCGAAGATTTGCGCCTGCGTTTTTTCGGTGCGGTGCGCAGCTTCGATCATTCGCAGCTCGCGCGCATGACGCAGATCGATTACGACCGCGAAATGGCGCTGATCGTGACGCGGGCCAATGGCGATGGGGTGCGCGAGACGCTCGGCGTGGCGCGCGCGATCGCCGATCCCGACAACGAGACCGCCGAATTCGCCGTGGCCGCGCGCTCGGATATGAAGGGGAGAGGGTTGGGGTCGCTGCTGCTGTCGCGCATCATCGACTACGCGAAAAATCGCGGCACGCGCTGGATGATCGGCGAAGCGTTGCGCGAGAACGCCGGCATGATCGCGCTCGCGCGCAACAGCGGCTTCGAGTTGACGAAGACCGAAGACCCGGGCGTCGTCGGCTTCAGAATGCGGCTGTGCGATACGCCGTCACAGCCGCGCGCCGATCAGGCTTAGGCCGCAAGTTTCTCGAGCGCTTCGTCGACCTGAATGCGCGATAGCGAAAGCTCGTCGAGCAATGCTTCGGCATACGTATTTCCCGTTTCTTTTTCGAGCCGCGCGATCGTCAACGCGCAACGCGACGTGTCCTTCAAGGTCGCGATGAATCCCTTCACCGATTGCCCCGACGTGAACGCCTCGAACAGCGGCACGCGAATTTCCTCGGGCAACGCGCGCGACGTCCACTGATACGGCTTGCCGTTATGCGTCAGTTGCGGCGGCAGCGTGCGCTCTTTCTTCGCGGCGGGAATCAGGCCGAAGGTGCGCGCCGCATCGCCGATCTGCTCGGCCGAGAAAAGCTCATCGGGCGTGATGTCGAATTGCGCGATATACGTTTCGATCGTCTGCATCGCGGCCGCGCGATCGTCGCGCTTCTTCTGCGCGCGCGCGACGATCTCGCGCAGCTCGTCGGCTTCGTCGGACGTGATCGTGAAATTGGCCTGCTTTTGCTGGAGTTCGGTGAAGCGGAGGAATTCGGAATCTGAAAGGAGTTTCGCCATCGGGAATGCGTCGGGTTGAACAAGACGGCGCGTCATTGCGGCGCGCCGTCATTTTGAGAGGGCCGCCATTCTAACGCGCGGAGCGTGCGCCGTTCAGTCGTGCACCATCGAAAGCGAATCCGCCGCGTCCCGCAGAAGCGCGGTCACGTCGTCGATCGACGGCGCCACGTACTCGTCGATCCGCCGCATATACGGGCAGGTGAGGGCGGCGATCGCCTGGCCGGACGGCCCGAGCAACGGAAACGTCACGTCCGTCACGCCGAAGGTCTGCTGGCTGTCCTTCTTCGAATATCCGACCGCACGAACCTGCTGATAGTCGGCGTCGAGCACCGCGCGATCGAGTTCGAGTTCGCCTTTGACCTTCGTATGCTCGGCGAGCATGTGCTCGCGCTGCTCGTCGGTCTGGAACGCGAGCATCACGCGGCCCGAGCCGGTATCGATCAGGCCGACGCGCGAGCCGAGCCGCACCGAAATGCCCCACGTGCCGGGGCCGTCCACTTGCGCGATGACGAGCAGATTGCCGCGATCGTAGACCGCCAGATGCACAGATTGCTCGGCCGCGTCCGCGAAACGCTGCATCACCGGCAGCGCTTCGGCGATGAGCCGGTTCATCGGCGGATGACGATGCGCGAGCGCGTAGAGCTTTAGGCTCAGCGAATAACGATCGCCTTCGGGCGAGCGCACGACGTATTGCCGCGCGACCAGTCGCTCCAGCATCCGATACATCTCGCTTGCGTTGCGTCCGAGCAGCTTCGTGATCTCGGCACGCGTGAGCCCCGATTTCTGCTCCGACAGCAATTCGAGGATATCGAGGCCCTTGTCGAGCGCGGGCGCGCGATAGCGGTCGGCGTCGTTGTCTTCAACGTCCATGTGCAGTCTGGGTCGGTTCATGAATCGCGCGAGTTTAAGCCTTTTGTCATCGAACGAAAAATCCGGCTAGGGAAACTACGTACCGGTTTCGCCATGCTTCGTCCTTGACTTCGAATTGTGCGTATATGAATAATACGTTCACTGATGAATCAATGCACCGGTCGTTTTCCGCAGCCCCACGTTGCAGTCACCAAGAACAGCACACATCAGGAGACAAGCAGATGAAGTTCACCCGGAAACTCGCCGTCGTCGCCGCGCTCGCGGCGGCTGGCACCATCGGCATGGCCCATGCGGCCGAAAGCGGCAAAGTCGGCCTCGGCCTGCCGCTGCTGACCTCGCCGTTCTGGCAGTCGTACAACAACTACCTGCCGAAATACGCGAAGGAGATGGGCCTCGATATCCTCGCGCCCGTCAATTCGAACGGCGATCCCGCGCAACAGATCACCGACATGAACAACCTGCTGAATCTGGGCGCGCGCGGCATCGTCGTCGGGCCGCTCGATTCGGCGGCGATCAGCCGGGCACTCGACGCGTCGTCGGCCAAGAGCGTGCCGGTCGTCGCGGTGGATGTCGCGCCGACGCAGGGCAAGGTCGCGATGGTCGTGCGCGCCGACAACCGCGCGTATGGCACCAAGTCGTGCGAGTACATCGGCGAACACGTGAAGTCGGGCAAGGTCGTGCAGATCATGGGCGATCTGGCGTCGGTGAACGGCCGCGACCGCTCCGAGGCATTTCGCGCGTGCCTGAAGAAATATCCGTCGCTGAGCCTGCTGGAGATTCCGGCCGCGTGGAAAGGCGACGCCGCCGCGACCGCGCTCGACAGCCTGCTGACCGCGAATCCCGACGTGAAGGCGATCTACATGCAGGCGGGCGGCGTGTATCTGTCGCCGACGCTGCAGACGCTGCGCCGCAAGCAACTGCTGGTGAAGGCGGGCGATCCGAAGCACATCGTGATCGTGAGCAATGACGGCATCCCGCAGGAATACGATGCGATCCGGCGCGGCGAGATCGACGCGACCATCTCGCAGCCCGCCGATCTGTACGCGAAATACGGTCTCTTCTATATCAAGGCCGCGCTCGCCGGACAGAGCTTCAAGCCCGGTCCGACCGATCACGGCAGCACGATCGTGCAGCGCGCGCCCGGCATTCTGGAGGATCAGTTGCCCGCGCCGCTCGTGACGAAGACCAATGTCGACGACAAGTCCCTCTGGGGCAACAACATCAAATGAGCGCGCCCGTCGTTGAAGCGATCGGGCTGACCAAGCGCTACGGCTCGACCGCCGCACTCGCCGACGTCACGATGCGCGTGCTGTCCGGCGAATCGCATGCGCTCGTCGGGCGCAACGGCGCGGGCAAATCGACCCTCGTGTCGATGATCACCGGCCTGCGCCGTCCCGACGCCGGCGAGATCCGCTTCGGCGGCGAGAGCGCGCCGCCGCTCGTCGATCGCGATGCCTGGCGCGAGCGCGTCGCGTGCGTCTATCAGCATTCGACGATCATCCGCGAGTTGTCGGTGGCCGAGAACCTGTTCATCAACCGGCAGCATCGGCGCGGCGGCGTGATCGACTGGCGCGCGATGCGCCGCGACGCCCGCGCCTTGCTCGGTCACTGGAAGATCGACGTGCGCGAGGATGCGCGCGCGGGCGATCTGACGGTCGAGGCGCGGCAGCTCGTGGAAATCGCGCGGGCGCTGTCGTACGGTGCGCGCTTCATCATCCTCGACGAGCCGACAGCACAGTTGGACGGCGAGGAGATCAAGCGTCTCTTCAGGCGTATCGAAGAGTTGCAGCGCGAAGGTGTCACTTTCCTGTTCATTTCCCATCACTTGCAGGAAGTGTACGAAATCTGTCAGGCAGTGACCGTTCTGCGCGATGCCCGGCATATCGTCAGCGCGCCGGTTTCGGCGTTGCCGCGCGACAAGCTGATCGAAGCGATGACGGGCGAGCAGGGCGGTCTCGCCGTCGCGGATGCGGCCGCGCGTGCGCCTCTGTCCGCCGATGCACCGATCGCGCTGTCCGTGTCCGATCTCTGCGGCGACGACTACGGCGACGTGAGCTTCGCCGTGCGGCGCGGCGAAGTCATCGGCCTGACGGGCGCGACGACGAGCGGCCGCACGAGTGTCGCGGAAGCCATCGCCGGTTTGAAGGCGCAGCGCAGCGGCGCGATCGAGGTCGATGGCCGCGCGCTGCCTCCCGGCGACGTGCCTGCCGCGCTCGCGCGTGGCGTCGGCTGCGTGCCGAAGGACCGGCATCGCGAAGGACTGGTGCTGTCGCAATCCGTCGCGGAGAACGCGTCGATGACGATCGCGCGCACGCTCGGGCGCTTCGGCATCGCGTCGCCGGCGCAGAAGAACGCGTTCGGACGCCGCATGATCGCGGCGCTCGGCATCAAGACGCAGGGGCCTGAGCACATCGTGTCGGGCCTGTCGGGCGGCAATCAGCAAAAAGTGGTGATGGCGCGCGCGCTCGCCACCGATCCGAACGTGCTCGTGCTCATCGATCCGACCGCCGGCGTCGACGTGAAGTCGAAAGAAGCGCTGCTCGGCGTCGTCGAGCGCGTGCGCGAGGAAGGCAAGGCGGTGCTCGTCGTCTCCGGCGAACTCGACGACCTGCGCACCTGCGATCGCGTGCTCGTGATGTTCCGGGGCGCCATCGCCGCCGAATTCCCTGCCGGTTGGCAGGACCATGAACTGATCGCATCCGTCGAAGGAGTGAGTCTCCATGAAGCATGATGTTTCCAGTCCCGCGATGGCCGGCGTGCCGATGCAGCGGCCGCGCCCGCGCATCGAACTCGCACGCTTTCGCGATCTTGCGCTATTGCCCGCGCTCGCGTTGCTGCTCGCGATCGGCGCGTTCGTCAGCCCGAGCTTTCTGACGCAGGCGAATCTGATCAGCATTCTCGGCGCGTCGGCGGCGCTTGCGCTCGTCGTGCTCGCCGAATCGCTGATCGTGCTGACGGGCAAGTTCGATCTGTCGCTCGAATCGACGGTCGGCATCGCGCCCGCCGTCGGCGCGATGCTCGTGATGCCCGCGGCGTCGGCGGGCTTCGGCCTCGAATGGCCGGCGGCGGCGGGGCTCGCGGCGATCGTCGTCGTGGGCGCGGCGGTCGGTTTCATCAACGGCTTTCTGGTCGTGCGGCTGCGCCTGAACGCGTTCATCGTCACGCTCGCAATGCTGATCGTGCTGCGCGGCATGCTCGTCGGCGCGACCAAGGGCGGCACGCTGTTCGACATGCCGCCGTCGTTCTTCACGCTTGCGACCACGCTCGTGCTCGGCCTGCCGCTCTCTGTCTGGCTCGCGGCGGCGGCCTTCGCGGTCGCGGCGTTCATGCTGCGTTACCACCGGCTCGGCCGCGCGCTCTACGCGATCGGCGGCAATCCGGAAGCGGCGCGCGCGGCGGGCATTCGCGTCGAGCGCGTCACCTGGGGCGTGTTCGTGCTGGGCAGCGTGCTCGCGTCCATCGGCGGGCTGATCGTGACGGGCTATGTCGGCGCGATCAACGCGAATCAGGGCAACGGCATGATCTTCACGGTGTTCGCCGCGGCGGTGATCGGCGGCATCTCGCTCGACGGCGGCAAGGGCACGATGCTGGGCGCGCTGTCAGGCGTTTTGCTGCTGGGCGTCGTGCAAAACCTCCTGACACTTGCGCAGGTTCCGTCGTTCTGGATTCAGGCGATCTACGGCGCGATCATCCTCGGCTCGCTGATGGTGGCGCGGCTCGCGGGCGGCGAAGCGCAAACTTGAGGTATCGAACGATGCAAACCAACACCGATCCGCGTCTCATTCTGCTGAGTCCGGAAGACAACTGCCTGATCGCTGCCGCGCGCCTGCCGCAAGGCGAAACGCTGCTGATCGAAGGCGAGACCGTCACGCTCGCGACGACCATCGAACTCGCACACAAGGTCGCGCGGCGCGCGCTGTCGAAGGACGACAAGGTGCTGCGCTACGGCGCGATCATCGGCCACGTCAGCGCCGATGTCGCGCGCGGCGCGCATCTGCATACACACAATCTCGAAAGCGACTACATCCCGACGTACACGCACGATGCCGGACACGCGTACGTACAGCACTGAAGAACAGTCATGAACACTCCCGCACTGCAAGGCTTTCTCCGCGCCGATGGCAAGAAGGGCATCCGCAATGTCGTCGCGGTGGCGTATCTCGTCGAATGCGCGCATCACGTCGCGCGCGAGATCGTCACGCACTTCCGTCCATCGTTCGACGCGTTCGATGCCTTCGATCCGCAAGCCGAAGCGCCCGTGCATCTGATCGGCTTTCCCGGCTGCTATCCGAACAGCTACGCCGAAAAGATGCTGGAGCGCCTCTGCACGCATCCGAACGTCGGCGCGGTGCTGTTCGTCTCGCTCGGCTGCGAGAGCATGAACAAGCACTATCTCGCCGATGTCGTGCGCGCGAGCGGCCGTCCCGCCGCCGTGCTGACGATTCAGGAAAAAGGCGGCACGCGCAGCACGATCCAGAACGGTCTCGACTGGGTGCGCGAGGCGCGCGCGACGCTCGCCTCGCAACCGAAAGTGCCGATGGCGCTCGATGAACTGATCGTCGGCACGATCTGCGGCGGCTCGGACGGCACGAGCGGCATCACGGCGAATCCGGCTGTGGGCCGCGCGTTCGATGCGTTCATCGATGCGGGCGCGTCGTGCATCTTCGAGGAAACGGGCGAGCTCGTCGGCTGCGAATTCCATATGAAGCGGCGCGCGGCGCGGCCCGAACTCGGTGATGCGATCGTCGATTGCGTGCAAAAGGCCGCGCGCTATTACACGACGATGGGCCACGGCTCGTTTTCCGTCGGCAACGCGGACGGCGGGCTGACGACGCAGGAAGAGAAATCGCTCGGCGCGTATTCGAAAAGCGGCGCATCGCCGATCGTCGGCATCATCAAGCCGGGCGATGTGCCGCCGACCGGCGGCCTGTATCTGCTCGATGTCGTGCCGGACGGCGAGCCGCGCTTCGGCTTTCCCAACATCAGCGACAACGCGGAGATCGGCGAGCTGATCGCGTGCGGTTGTCACGTGATTCTCTTCACGACCGGACGCGGCTCGGTGGTCGGCTCGGCGATCTCGCCGGTCATCAAGGTCTGCGCAAATCCGTCGACGTATCGCAATCTGTCCGGCGACATGGACGTCGACGCGGGCCGCATCCTCGAAGGCCGCGCGACGCTCGACGAAGTAGGCCGCGAAATTGTCGATGTCACCGTTGCGGTGGCGGCGGGCGCGGCGTCGAAGTCGGAAGCGCTCGGGCATCAGGAATTCATCCTGACTTACAAAGCCTTCGAACCGGTCGGCCCCGCGTGTTTGCCCGCGAGCGTGGGACGCGTTACTGTGGCGGCTTGAGTTTCGCCATCTCAAATCATTCGGAGTTTGCAGATGACCGCAGAAGCGCAAGCAGCAGTTTCACGTCGACGCAAAATTGGCCGTACCGATCTGGACGTGACCGCGCTGTCGCTCGGCACCGCGCCGCTCGGCGGGCTGTATCACGAGCTCACGGAAGAGGAGGCGCGCGCGACCGTCGATGCCGCATGGCAGGCCGGCCTCCGCTTCTTCGATACCGCGCCGCACTACGGCCACACGAAGGCGGAGCATCGTCTCGGCGATGCGCTGCGGCGTTATCCGCGCGGCGAGTATGCGTTATCGACCAAAGTCGGCCGCCGCTTCGTCCCGCGCACGACTCCCGACGACGGCAGCGAGGGCTGGGCCGCGCCGCTGCCGTTCCAGGCAATCTACGACTACACCTACGACGGCATCCTGCGCTCGTTCGAGGACAGCCAGATGCGGCTCGGCATGATCGATATCGACATCGTGCTGATTCACGACATCGGCCGCGTCACGCACGGCGAGCGCAACGCGCATTACTGGAAGCAACTGACCGACGAAGGTGGTTTCCGCGCGCTCGACGAACTGAAGCAATCGCGCGGCGTGAAGGCGGTCGGGCTGGGCGTGAACGAAGGCGCGGCCGTGATGGAGGCGATGGCCGAATTCGATATCGACTGCGCGTTGCTCGCGGGCCGCTACACGCTGCTCGAACAGAACACGCTCGACGATTTATTGCCTGAATGCGAGAAGCGCGGCGTGAGCATCCTGCTCGGCGGCGCGTTCAACTCGGGCATTCTCGCGCGCGGTCTCGATGCGAACGCGCACGGCGATCTCAAGTTCAATTACGGCGATGCGCCGAAGGACATCGTCGAGCGCGTCGGCAAGCTGGAGCGCGTGTGCCGCGAACATGGCGTCGCGCTCTCGGCGGCGGCCATCCAGTTTCCTTATGCGCATAAAGTCGTCGCCACGGTGCTGATGGGCGCGCGCACGCCGGATGAAGTGCGCGAAAACGCGGCCTCGTTCGCGACGCCGGTTCCGCCCGCGCTGTGGGACGCGTTGCGCGCCGAAGGTCTGCTGCACGCGAATGCGCCGGTGCCGCGATGAATATTGACTCACATCAGCATTACTGGGATCCGTCACGCGGCGATTATGGCTGGCTCACGCCGGACATGAAGCCGCTGTATCGCGTATTCGGCCCCGACGATCTCGCGCCGCTTCGCAACGCAGCCGGCGTTCAGAAAACGGTCGTCGTTCAGGCCGCGCCGACAGTCGACGAAACGCGCTATCTGCTCGATCTCGCGCGCCGAGACGATTCGATCGCGGGCGTCGTCGGCTGGGTGCCGCTCGATTCGCCGGATGCAGCGAAGATCATCGACGAACTCGCGCGCGAACCGAAGTTCAAGGCCGTCCGCCCGATGCTGCAAGACCTGCCTGACGATACCTGGATCGAACACGCACCGCGCAAGGACGCGATCGAGCGCCTGATCGAACACGATCTCGCCTTTGATGCGCTGATCTTCGCGCGGCACGTGCCGTCGCTGATCCGGTTCGTCGAGCGTTATCCGGCGTTGCGCGTGGTGGTCGATCATGGCGCGAAGCCGCCGATTCGCGATGGCGTCGATGGCTGGCAACCCTGGGCCGATGGCATCGCGCAACTCGCGGCGTTACCGCAGCGACTGCTCTGCAAACTTTCCGGCCTCGCGACCGAAGCAAAAGAAAGCTGGACCGACGAAACGCTGAAACCCTACGTCGCGCATCTCATCGAACATTTCGGCGCGGCGCGTCTGATGTGGGGCAGCGACTGGCCCGTGCTCGACCTGAACGGCAGTTACACTGGCTGGCACAGCACGGCCAAAAACCTCACGTCTCATCTCGAAAAGGCCGAACAGGACGCGATTTTCGGCGCCAACGCCCGCGCGTTCTATCGCCTCTGAAACGGCTGATATACCCGGCATGTCTCAAAAAACACTTCGACTGGAGCAGTAGATGGTACAAAGACTGGCAGGCAAGACGGCGCTGATCACGGCGGCGGGACAGGGCATCGGGCTCGCGACGGCCGAGCTTTTCGCGGCGCAGGGCGCGCGCGTGATCGCGACGGACATCCGCACCGAATCGCTCGACGGCAAGCCCTTCGAAGTGCGCAAGCTCGATGTGCGCGACACGCAGGCGATCAACGCGCTGGCCGACGAGATCGGCGCGATCGACGTGCTGTTCAACTGCGCGGGCTTCGTGCACGCCGGCTCGATTCTGGAAGCAAGCGAAGAGGACTGGGATTTCGCCTTCGACCTGAACGCCAAGGCGATGTATCGTACGATTCGCGCTTTCCTGCCGAAGATGCTGGAAAAAGGCGGCGGTTCGATCATCAACATGTCGTCGGCGGCGTCGAGCGTGAAGGGCGTGCCGAACCGCTTCGTGTATGGTGCGTCGAAGGCGGCCGTGATCGGTCTCACGAAGGCTGTCGCCGCCGATTTCGTCACGCGCGGCGTCCGCTGCAATGCGATCTGCCCCGGCACCGTGGAGTCGCCGTCGCTGAAGGACCGCATCGCGGAGCAGGCGCAGGCGCAGGGCGCGAGCGTCGATCAGGTGCAGGCGGCGTTCGTCGCGCGCCAGCCGATGGGACGCGTCGGCCGCGCCGAAGAGATCGCGGCGCTCGCGCTCTATCTCGGCTCGGACGAATCGTCGTTTACGACGGGCCAGATTCACATCATCGACGGCGGCTGGTCGAACTGACCACGCCCTCATTCTTTTTCGGAACCAGGAGGATCAAACCAGATGAAGCTGCTTCGTTACGGCCCCAAGGGTCAGGAAAAACCGGGTCTGCTGGATGACGAGGGCCAGATTCGCGATCTGTCGAAGGTCGTCGATGACATCGCCGGCGCGACGCTGACCGATGCGGGCCTGGCCAAACTGCGCGCAACCGACATCGCGTCGCTGCCGGTGGTCGATGGCAATCCGCGCATCGGGCCGTGTGTCGGGCGTGTCGGCAAGTTCGTGTGCATCGGGCTGAACTACGCGGATCACGCCGCCGAATCGAATCTGCCGGTGCCGACCGAGCCGGTCATCTTCAACAAGTGGACGAGCGCGATCAACGGCCCGGACGACGACGTGGAAATCCCGCGCAACTCGGTCAAGACCGACTGGGAAGTCGAACTCGGCGTGGTGATCGGCAAGGAAGCCAAGTACGTCGACGAAGCGAACGCGCTTGATTACGTCGCGGGCTACTGCGTGATCAACGACGTCTCCGAGCGCGAATGGCAGCTCGAGCACGGCACGCAATGGGACAAGGGCAAGGGCTTCGACACGTTCGGCCCGATCGGTCCGTGGCTCGTCACGAAGGACGAAGTCGCCGATCCGCAGAAGCTCGATCTGTGGCTCGAAGTCGACGGCAAGCGCTATCAGAACGGCAACACGAAGACGATGGTCTTCACGGTCGCGCAACTGGTCGCGTATCTGTCGAAGGTGATGAGCCTGCAGCCGGGCGATGTCATTTCGACGGGCACGCCGCCGGGCGTCGGCATGGGCGTGAAGCCGAACGCGGTGTATCTGAAGGCCGGGCAAACGATCCGCCTCGGCATTCAGGGTCTCGGCGAGCAGACGCAGAAGACCGTCGCGGCGCAGTAACGCGCACGCGTAGCAAACAAAAAACCTCGCCGCGGCGAGGTTTTTTGCTTGATAGGACGGAGATTGAAGAATCAGGCGTGATATACCGGTTCGGCGGAGACGCCCTCGCCGATGCGCGTGATCGTGCCCTGCGCGACCGCGACGAGCCGCTCGGCGCCGCCGTCGGTGACGAACACGTCGCACTGGCAGGTCGCCTGCGTCATGCCCGCATGCACCACGCGCGCGCGGGCCATCAGCGTGCCGGAGACGGCCGGGCGCAGATAGTTGATCTTGTACTCCCCGGTGACGACCTTCGGCCCGAGCCGCAGCGCGCCCGCGAAGGTCAGCGCGTTGTCCACGAGATAACTGACCACCCCGCCGTGCACGAAACCGTGTTGTTGCCTCAGCTCGTCCCTGATCGTCAGACACAGCGTGAGACTCGCTGAATCGACCTGCATCAGCTTGGTTCCGAGCAAGGCGCTGAACGGTTGCGCATTCAGCGCACCGCGCGCGATATCGACGATTTCGGCCATTCGGACACTCCTTGGGTGGGTTCGGTGCCGTCCTGCAAAGACAATAGATACCGTTCGCGCCCACTGCAAGGAAGTGACGCAAATATTGTGCAATGGAACGTTTCCGGCGGCGTCCCGCATTCGCGTAGACACGCCGCGCGGCAAACGATTCAAGCTTTCCGGCCTGGTTGCCGTAAACCCGCACTATCCCCGCGATGGGCGGGCCTATTTCGGAAAGTGTGGGTGCAAGAGATGTTCGGAAAGATCAAGGTTTCATCGGGTTTGCTCGCGGTTCTGGTGGTGTTCTGTCTCTTTCAGCTGGTCACGGAAGGACTCGGTTTCTGGTCGCTCTCGCGCACGCATGACGATGTCGGCAACCTGTCCGATATCGCCTTGAAGCAGGTCAACGCGGTCAACAAGACCACGCAGCATCTGATGGACGCGCGCATCAACCTTTCGCGCGCCGGCACGCGCATGGTGCGCGGCGGCTCCGAGCCGACGGAGATCGTCCAGCACGCGCGCGAGCAGATCGCGGCGGCGGACAAATCGTTCACAGCGTTCCTGAACGCGCCGAAGACGGGCGAGGAAAACGCGGCGCGCACGGCCGCGCTGCAGGCGAAGTACGCCGACTATTCGAAGGCGTTGAGCGAGCTCGTGCAGTATCTCGACGCGGGCAATATTCAGGCGTTTCTCGACCAGCCGACGCAGGGCTTCCAGGATCGCTATCTCGCGGAGCAGCAGAACTTCGTCAATTTCGGCGATGAAGCGGGCCGCGCCTATCTTTCGTCGATCGACACGCGTTACGCGTGGTTCCGCGCGGTGGGCATCGTGATTCTCGTCGCGCTGATCGCGGGCATCGCGCTGGTGCACGTCGCGCTGCGCCGTGGCGTGATCGAGCCGCTGGAAGAAGCGGGCCGGCATTTCGAGCGCATCGCGAAGGGGCGTCTCGATGAGCGCATCGAGGATCGCGGCAGCAACGAAATCGGCCGCCTGTTCGCGGGCCTCGCAACGATGCAGGCGAGCGTCGCGAGCACCGTGAAGACCGTGCGCGAGACATCCGATTCGATCAACTTCGGCGCCGACGAAATCGCGAGCGGCAACGCCGATCTCTCCGCACGCACGGAGAATCAGGCGGCTTCGCTCGAAGAAACCGCATCGAGCATGGAAGAGCTGACCGCGACCGTGCGCCAGAACGCCGAGCACGCGCGCGAGGCGAACACGCTCGCCGGCGACGCGCTCAGCGCGACCTCGCGCGGCTCCAGCGTGGTCGACGATGTCGTCGAGAAGATGCGCGGCATCGCGTCGAGCTCGGACAAGATCGCGGAGATCATTTCGGTCATCGACGGCATCGCGTTCCAGACCAATATCCTCGCGTTGAATGCGGCCGTCGAGGCGGCGCGCGCGGGTGAGCAGGGGCGCGGCTTCGCGGTCGTGGCGGGCGAAGTGCGCGGCCTCGCGCAGCGTTCGGCGCAGTCGGCGAAGGAAATCAAGGAACTGATCGGCGAATCGGTGGCGCAGGTAAGCGACGGCTCCGTGCTGGTCGAACGCGCGGGCGCGGCGATGCGCGAAGTGTCGGCGTCGATTTCACGCGTCACGCAGATGATGGCGGAAATCAGCGCGTCGTCGCTGGAGCAGAGCGTGGGCATCGAGCAGGTCAATCAGGCCGTCACGCAAATGGACGAGATGACGCAGCAGAACGCGGCGCTCGTCGAGCAGGCCGCGGCGGCCGCGTCGTCGCTGCATGAGCAGACGCGGCAACTGAAGGCGGCGGTTTCGGTGTTCCAGCTCGCCTGATTCCGCTCAGTCCGGCAGCGCCGCGTACGACGTCGCGAGGTGGTACGGCGTCGTCGACGGCATTTCCGCGCGGGTGATGTCGCCCTTGTCGGAGCGGCATTCGACCCAGCCCGTCTCATGCAGGAAACGCGCGCCAAAACGCGCGATCTGCTGGCCGGCGTCGTCGCCGCGCGTGGCCAGCGCGCGCAGATATTCGGTCTGCGCCCAGATGCGCTGCGTGCCGTCGATCACGCGGCCGGTTTCGTCGAGCGCGGCGCACACGGCCCCCGTTTCCCGGTCGACGCCGTATTGCTGCGCGAAATCGAACGCGCGCGCGAGTCTTTCGTTGAGCCCCGCCGCTTCGAACGCGGCGTGCTTGCTCCCCAGCGCCAGAAAATACCATTCGAACTGATGGCCCGGCTCCAGCCGGTTGCCTGGCGTGCCCATCGGCAATTCGGCGATCGCGCCGCTCGGCTCGTGCACGAACGCATCCGCGACGGACTGCGCCAGCAACGCGAGGCGCTTGTCGTAGGCGGCGTCGCCGGTTGCCTCGCGCGCGGCGAGCCACGCTTCGGCGAGATGCATCAGCGGATTCTGCAAGGGCGTTTCGAGCGTCGCGCCGAAGTCCTCGGAGAGCGCCGCGTTCAGCAGATCGCCATTGCTCG
The DNA here is from genome assembly GCF_018408855.1 of Caballeronia sp. NK8. Classification (GTDB taxonomy): domain Bacteria; phylum Pseudomonadota; class Gammaproteobacteria; order Burkholderiales; family Burkholderiaceae; genus Caballeronia. Next base: position 19,150 of record NZ_AP024323.1, read on the forward strand.
AAAAACGCGCCTCGATGAGCCGCGAGGTTTCATCGAGCAGCGCAAAGGCGTCCGCCGAGCCGCTCTTTTTCGCGTAATGCGCGCACGCGAAAACGACGAACGCATGCGTGTACAGATCCTTCTGGCGCTCCAGCGGCGCGCCGCTCGCATTCACGCTGTAGAACCATCCGCCGTTTCGTCTGTCCTGAAAATAGTGCCGTAGCGATTCGAAGAGTGTCGCGGCGTGCGCGAGATCGCCGGCTTCCGAGAATACGAAGAGCTGGCGCGCGCAGGCCATCGCGCGATAGCGCTTTGGCGGCAGCGGCGCATGATCGTCCGGCGCGACGGCTTCATAGGCCAGCCCGAGCGCCGCATTGAAGCCCGGCCCGCGCCAGATGGGCAGCACGATGTTCGAGAAATGCGCGCGCAACTGCGCGGCGGAATCCGGGCTCGCCGATTGCATCGGCTGCGAAGCGTTTGATTGCTGATCCTGCATACGGAGACTCTTATGGGTCCGAGGGGCGCGTGGCCTTCGAGGCACACGCAACAGGAAAGGATAGCAAAACCGGCCCGGCGCGCGCCGCGTCTTCGCAAGGCGCGTCGTGCTTCTTACCGAGAGGAGGCTAAAACATGTTGGGAAATATCGAAATCGTGTCGCGGCTCGTGATGGCCGCCGCGCTCGGCAGCGTGATCGGCTTCGAGCGTGAGCGGCTTTCGTGGGCGGCGGGACTGCGCACGCACATGCTCGTGTGCGTCGGCTCGGCGCTCATCATGATCGTGTCCGCGTACGGTTTTGCGGATGCGCTGAAGAACGAACACGTCGTGCTCGATCCGTCGCGGGTCGCGGCGCAGGTCGTGTCGGGCATCGGCTTTCTCGGCGCGGGCTCGATTCTGCTGCGTGGCGAAATCGTCCGCGGGCTGACCACGGCGGCGAGCCTCTGGTCGGTCGCGGCAATCGGGCTTGCGGTCGGCGGCGGGTTGTACACGGCGTCGATCGCGGCCACGGCGATCATCCTCATCATTCTGGCGGGGATCAAGCCGCTCGAACGCCGCTTCATCAGCGTGAAGCAGCGCCGCCAGCTGACGATGCTCGTGGAGCGCGGCTCGCTCAGCTTTCATGCGCTGCACGAGGCGCTCGGGCCCGGCAGCGTGCGCGTGAAGCAGTTCGTCGTGCAGCAAAGCGACGATTCGCCCGATCTGGACGAGGTGCGGGTAGAACTGTCGCGCGCATCGGCTCTGGAATATCAGGCGATCTGCGAGCGTTTGCGACAACTCGACGTCGTGCGCGAGTTTCGCGAGGACGATGCGACCTGAATTCATCGTGATGATGCTGGTTTGCGCACGCGGCCATGCGACAATGCGGCCTCTCGAAAATAATCGCCGACGCGCCGGTGTGCCTTGCATGCCGGGCCATAGAGGCCGCCGTCTTTCGAACCTATGCCAGATTCCGCAGTAAAGAGAGATCCTGATTCCGCCGTACCCTCGCGCCGTCGACGCGCAGCGCAGGCCACGTCATCCAGCGCCGATACCGAAAAGAAGCTCGCCCGCGCCGCACGCTCGGCGCAGCGTCTCGCTCAACTGAGCGACGGCGCGCGCGGCGGCGAAACGCTCGACCTGTTCGCCGACGACGCCGAACGCGCACATTTGCAGGCGCTCAACACCGATATCCGTCAGGGTACGTTCGAAGGCTTCGAGTTGCCAGAGGTGTTTCTCGCGGCAGTGCAATCGAATTGCGGGACGGCGTCGCAGGGCGCAAGCGGCGAGACCAGACGCGCGGCGCGCGAAAGCGTGGCGCCGGTCGCACCGGTGCAGGGGCTGTTTCCGGAAGAACCGACGCCGCCAGTCAAAACGGGCGCACTTGCCGCTGTCGCGACGCGATCCGCGAGCATCAGCACGTCCGTCGCGCCGGATAGCGCGCCGCATTCGGTTGCCGCTATCGCCTCGGCGCTGATCGCGAGCGATCGCGGCGATCGCACCGGCAGTGCGCCGCTTGCGAAGCCGCACGCACCCGAACTCGACCGCGCCCGCGCCACCGCATTCGCCGACACCATCGACGCGCTGTACGCCGTGGTCGCGGAACAGCGCACGTCCACGGCCGCCCACGCACGTCGCATGAAGACGATGCTGACGATCATCGTCTGCGTGATGCTCGTCACGGTGGCGACCGGCATCGCGCAGACGGCCGTGCTGCTGCACATGAGCCGCGACGGCAAGGTCCAGCAGGATCGCATGGAGCAACTGATGCTCAATCAGCAGGCGACGCTCGCCTCGCTCTTCGATACCGATTCCTCGACCGTCAGCTTGCGCCTCACGCACGGCATGTCCGATGTGCCGCGCGACTCCGACGGCACCGCGCCCGTTCAGCCCGTCAACGCCAGCAAGCGCGTTTCCGCGCCGAACCAGCACGCGCACCATCGCGCCCCTTCATCGGCGCACTGACCCTCGTTGTCACATTCCTGCGACACCCCGCCCTGCGGCGGCGTGTCGCGCTTTCGCGCGTCTTGATAGCACGAGGCCGTCGCACGGGCGTTTCCCACCCGGCCCTCTTTTTTGAGATCGCCGGGCCGGTAATTATGTAGAAAAACTACTGACTTCTTATCCGAAAAATGTTGCGTTGCACTAGAAATCGATCAGGGCAAACCCTATAATCCGCTCTAAGGGAAAACCCTCTATCGCTAACCGGAGTCAGACATGAGCTACCTCTTCGCCCTGCTGCAAAAATTTGCTTCGCTGTTCGAATCGCCGCATCTGCCGATGGACAAAGACTACTCGTATCAAGCGCGTTTCCGTGAATCGGAGCGCAAGCGCAAGGCACGCGGCACGGCTTTCGGCATCCGCCTGTAATGCGCGTCTGATGGCGGCGCGGGAAACACAACACCAGCAATACGCGACGGCACATGCCGCACGACCCGCCCGCTCATTTTTCTTGTTCTTGTAGTTTTTCTAGCATTTTTCTGCCGTTCCCAGCGTCACTTCGGACGTATCTACCTTCTGCGCTCCACGCGCGCGACGCAGTTTGCTCCCTTTCGTTCTGCTGACGCGCTGCTTCTCGCGCCGCCTGCATCGAAAAAAAGCCTTCCGACTTGTTCTGGCGCGACACGCCGAAAATCGCAAGATCGTTCTCTTCGCTGCCCGCAAACCCTTGTCCAGCAAGGCTCCGCCTCGTTCCAAAGAACGCGCTCCTTATTCCAGTGTCGTATTTCCACATGTGGTTGTCGCAAATAGTCGGCTGATGCGACTTTTTTCTGGCAACTATGTATGCAGAGCGTGGACGCGCGTCCGCGCACGCCAGGAGATATTCGATGAATTCCCCCAAGGTAGTAGTCGAGGGACTGTGCAAGGTGTTCGGCAACAGTCCCAAGCAGGCGCTCGACATGCTGGCCGGCGGCGCGACGAAGGAAGAAGTCTTCAAGCGCACCGGACAGATCGTCGGCGTCCATAACGTCTCCTTCGACGTCAAGGAAGGCGAGATATTCGTGCTCATGGGCCTGTCAGGCTCGGGCAAATCCACGCTGATCCGGCTCATCAACCGGCTCGTCGAACCGACCGCGGGCAAGGTGCTGATCGACGGCCGCGACGTGGCCGCCGTGCCGCGCTCGGAACTCACGTCCCTGCGCCGCAAGGACATGAGCATGGTGTTTCAGTCCTTCGCGCTCATGCCGCAGCGCACCGTTCTTTCCAACGCCGCATTCGGCCTCGAGGTCGCGGGCGTCGGCAAGAAGGAGCGCGAAAAGCGTGCGATGACCGTGCTGGAACAGGTCGGCCTCGCGCCCTTCGCGCAGAAGCTGCCCGCGCAGCTATCGGGCGGCATGCAGCAGCGTGTGGGCCTCGCGCGCGCACTCGCGGTGAACCCTTCGCTGATGATCATGGACGAGGCGTTCTCCGCACTCGACCCGCTCAAGCGCAAGGAAATGCAGAATGTGCTGCTCGATCTGCAACGCGAGCAGCGCCGCACGATTCTCTTCGTGTCGCACGATCTGGAAGAAGCGATGCGGATCGGCACGCGCATCGCGATCATGGAAGGCGGCCGCGTCGTGCAGATCGGCACGCCGCAGGAAATCATCACCAATCCCGCCGACGACTACGTGGAAGCGTTCTTCGAAGGCATCGACACGAGCCGCTATCTGACCGCCGGCGATCTGATGCAGATCGACGAAGTGCCGCTCATGAAACACTCGCCGCAGATCGACGCATCGAGCGTTGCGGCGACGCTCAACGGCAGTGCGGACTACGCCTTCGTGCTCGACGGCGAGCGCCGCATCCGCGGCTTCGTCGGGCGCGACGCCAACGGCAATGCCGCGCCGCAGATCAGGCCCATCGAATGCATCGCGCGCAGCATGGCGCTCGATGAAGTCGTGAACCGGGTGGTCGCGAGTCCGGCGCCGCTGCCCGTCGTCGAGGCGGACGGCTCGTATTGCGGTTCGATCAACAAGAGCAATGTCCTGAAGGTCCTTACGCACCATCGAGGTTCCCATGTCTGAAATCATTCCGCTTGGCAGTTGGGTGGACCACGGCGTCCACTATCTCCTCGATCACGACGCGAAAACCTTCGACTCGATCGGCAAGGTTATCGAAACATTCGCCGCGGCGGTCGAGCACGGCCTGCAGGCCATCCCGATGTGGCTCCTGATGGCGATCTTCGTCGGCATTGGCTTGTGGCGCGTCGGCTGGCGATTCGCGGCGTTCGTGCTCGCTTCGCTACTGCTGATCTACGCGACCAACTTCTGGGATCAGATGGTCATCACGCTGGGCCTCACGCTCTCGTCGACGATCATCAGCCTGATGCTCGGCATACCGCTTGGCATCTGGACCTCGAAGAGCCGTTACGTCGAGATGGGGGTGCGCCCGGTGCTCGATCTGATGCAGACGATGCCCGCCTTCGTCTACCTGATTCCGGCTGCGATGCTGTTCGGCCTGGGCCGCGTGCCGGGCATTCTGGCGACCGTCATCTTCGCGATGCCGCCGGCCGTCCGACTCACCGCGCTCGGCATCAAGCAGGTGAATCGCGAGATCGTGGAAGCGGGGCAGGCCTTCGGTTGCACGTCGTTCCAGCTGCTCTACAAGGTGCAGATTCCGAACGCGTTGCCGTCGATCATGACCGGCGTGAACCAGACGATCATGATGGCGCTGTCGATGGTGATCATCGCGTCGATGGTCGGCGCGGGCGGTCTCGGTAACGACGTGCTCGCATCGATCCAGCGTCTGGATATCGGCCTCGGCTTCGAGAGCGGCTTGTCGGTGGTGTTGCTGGCGATCATTCTCGACCGCATCACCGAGAGCTTCGGACGGATGCCCGGCATGGCGCGCGCCCCGCTGTTCGCAGGTCTCAGGAGCGTGATGAAAGTGCGCCGCACGCCTGCGACGCAACAAGGCTGAGAGGCTTGAAACATGAAGCGCGACGCGATCGTCCCAGCGGTTACGGATTCACCGTTGTCCAATCTCGCGCACTTCGGCTTTCTCACGCTGCCGAACTTCTCGATGATCGCGTTCACGAGCGCGGTCGAGGTGCTGCGCATGGCCAATTACGTCGGCCGCGCGCAGCATTATCGATGGTCGATCATCACGCCGGACGGCGAACCGGCGCGTGCGAGCAACGGCATCACCGTGAAGCCGACCGTCACGCTCGACGAGGCGGGCATGCCGGACGTGCTGATCGTGTGCGCGGGCTGGCACGTCGCCGATCATGTCGACGACAAGGTGATCGCGCTCTTGCAGCGCGCGCATGAGGCGGGCATTCCGCTCGGCGGCATCTGCACCGGGCCGTATGCGCTGCTCGCGGCGAAACTGCTCGATGGCTATCGCTGCACGCTGCACTGGGAAGACATGTCGCCGGTCAACAAGCGCTTTCCGCATGTGCGTTTTGCGGACGAGCTGTTCGTGATCGATCGCGACCGCATGACGTGCACGGGCGGCACCGCGCCGCTCGACCTGATGCTCAATCTCGTCGGCATGCGGCTTGGACAGGCGCATGCGGCGCAGGTGTCGGAGCAATTCATCGTCGAGCGGATTCGCGGCTCGACGGATTACCAGCACATTCCCGTGGATGCGCGCGTCGGCTTTTCGCGCGCCGAGCTGGTCGAAGTCGTGCGGCTGATGGAGGCGAACATCGAAGAGCCGCTGTCGCTCGAAGAACTCGCGCGTCTCGTGCATCTGTCGCAGCGGCATTTGCAGCGCATGTTCAAGATGTTCCTCAATGTCTCGCCGACGCATTACTACCTGACGCTGCGCCTGCGCCGCGCGCGTGAGCTGTTGCGCAACACGGATGCATCCATTGCGCGCGTGACGAGCATCTGCGGCTTCCATTCCCCTTGTCACTTCAGCAAGGCGTATCGCGCGCAGTTCGGTCATGCGCCGAGCGTGGAGCGCCGTTTATCGGCCTGACGTCCTGCTGGTCTGCTTTCTTCGCTCCGTGCGGACTCGGCCGAGTCGCGCGCGCGGGTCTGTTCGTGCCTTCGTGCCTTAAAAAACTGGGAGAGAGATACATGAAATGCTTGTGGATCGCGTCGCTGGCCACGGCGATGCTGTCGGGTGCGTATGCCGCGAATGCGGCCGAGCCTGCCGCGTGCAAGAACGTGCGTTTCGCGGATGTCGGCTGGACAGATATCGCCGCGACCACCGGACTTGCATCGACCATTCTGCAGGGCCTCGGCTACAACCCGACGAAGACGATCGCCTCGGTGCCGATCACGTTCGCGGGCGTGAAGAGCAAGCAGATCGACGTGTTCCTCGGCTACTGGTCGCCGACGATGGACCCGATGATCGATTCGTTCAGGAAAGCGAATCAAGTGAAGATCCTGCCGACGCCGAACCTCACGGGCGCGAAGTACACGCTCGCGGTGCCCGACTATGCGTATCAGGCGGGCATCAGGAACTTCAGCGACATCGCGAAGAACTACGACAAGCTCGACGGCAAGATCTACGGCATCGAGCCGGGCAACGACGGCAACGCGCTCATCAAGAAGATGATCGACAGCAACATGTACGGGCTCGGCAAGTTCAAACTCGTGGAGTCGAGCGAGGCGGGCATGCTCGTCGAGGTGAATCGCGCCTTTCGCGAGAAGAAGCCGATCGTGTTCCTCGGCTGGGAACCGCATCCGATGAACGTGCAGATGAAGATCGACTATCTGGCGGGCGGCGATGACGTGTTCGGGCCGAACTATGGCGAGGCGAAGGTGCTGACGGTCACGCCGACCGACTACGACACGCGCTGCCCGAATGTGGCGAAGCTCGTGTCGAATTTGCAGTTCACGACGGATATCGAGAACCACGTGATGCTGCCGATCATGAACAAGACGGATGCGAACAAGGCGGCGCGTGAATGGCTGAAGGCGAATCCGGGCGTGCTCGACAAGTGGCTCGCGGGGGTGAAGACGTTTGATGGGAAGGAAGGGTTGCCGGCGGTGAAGGCGTATGTGGCGGCGGGGAACTGAGGGCGGTGACGCGTCGCGCATGCCGCGGTTGAGGCATGCGCGCCTCGCGCTACGCGGCGCGGTTTTGTTTTACATCGATCTCCACGGTCACTGCGCCCGCGTTTCCTCCTTGCGCGTTTTGCACGAAGTATTCCTCTTTCATGCTCGCGAAGGAAAGACCGACGGTTTCAATGGCGTGGGCACCGTCGACGGAAGGCCAAACCTTGGTGATGATCACATCCTTCATTGTGATTCGGAAATACACGAATGGCGTGCCGCCCGCCTTGCGCATGGTTAGCGTCGCTTCGGGAATGTGCTTTCCGGTCTGGCAATACTTTGCGAGATTAGGGGACGCGCGGTCGAGGTCGTGCCGGAACAACAGATCGGAAACGGAAGCCTTTCCCGCGCCGCCTCCCGATCCTGAATGAATGTTCGACGTTTGCTCGATCACATGTTCCCAGTGGAATGCCTGGATTGCCTTTGGAAACTGGGCGTCCTGGGATTCACCGTCGATTCCCTGGATATGAACGAAAATATCGGAGGTCATAAAAAACTTGAATTGTTATGAATTTTCGGAGTTCCGGCGCACGAATGCGTGGATCCGAAAGATTGCTAGCAGCAGCACCAAAGCCGCCGCGAACAGCGCGAACCAGCAAGCCAATAGCAGGCCGGACAAATAAAGGATTTCAAAATCGTCCGGCTCCAGGCTTCGTGGTGCCGGCGAGATCAGGGTGTCCTCGATCCAACTGGACATCACGTAGGCGCCGTAGAAGGAAATGACGGTGAGAGCAACATTTAGAAAAGCGCTCTGAGTGAAGCGGCGCGTGAGGCCTGAAAATGCGCGTGTGGCGAGCGCGGCAAGGATCAATCCCGTAAGTAGAGTGCCGAGAATACTTACATCGACGATGTCTTCAGGTCCTGGATCGCTCCATCCGAAAACCGCCAGCACAGCGCGTATCGACACCTGCATCCAGAGAGGCATCATGCCTGAATTGCTGAGGATGAAGCGGGTAATGGCGAAACCAAGAATCAATGACACGAAGGCCACCAATATGGCGCGCATTGCTTTCAGTATCGCTATCCGGGTCATTTCACTTCAACCGTGCCGTATGCCTTCAGCGTAGAACCCGGGACGGGCAGCACTGGTGGCGATCGCCGTATATAGCGCTGAAGCAATTCGAACTCGGCGGGGTTGACGAGCGTAATGCATCCTTCGCTCACTGCACGGCTACCTTCCGGATGAATGCGAAAGTGGCTTCGAATCACCCCGTTTATTTTGGTCGAATCCCCGGTTCTTGGATTCCACAGCGTGAACCACTTTGTTCTGTCTGTAGAACCCGCGATAGGGGCAAGACGGTCGCGGATATCTCCAAGCATCCCACCCGACTGACGGTCAACGATGTAGTAGGTACCCGGTGGAATCGGCCCAATGTCTTTCGTGGCGACCTCGGCAGGGTTGTCGCGACCTCGCATCTGCCCGGAAAACGCCTCGACCGTGCCGTAGCCCGAACACGCGAGCGTCGACGTTTGTTTGTTGTTGAGTGTGAATGTGCAGCGTACCGCCATGCGCCAGATCCTCGAATGCTTCAGAAATTCAAGGACTCCAATCTAACGCGTGCACGTCATGCAATGGACCAATTTTTGTAAATCAATAATGCCGCCGGTCAGCGGATTGCCAGACGACGCAACTATCTGCATCGTCCGGCAGAGAGATATCAACTTAACTCCTATAATCCGTCCTCCCACTCACCTCGATCATCCTCAACGCCGCCTCCCACTGCAGCGCCATAATCCCATCCGCCTCATCCCGTCGATATTGCTCCGCCGTCAACTCACAAACCTTCTGCGACGGCAAATTCAATTCTCCATTCCCCGCCAGCGCCCGAATCTGAATCTCACAGGCGCGCTCAAGAAAATACATTTCCTGAAACGCCTCAGGAATCGACTTTCCGCAAGTCAGCAATCCATGATTCTTCAAAATCATCGCGTTATGCGCGCCGAGATCATTCACGAGCCTATCCCGCTCCGCGAGATCCAGCGCGATCCCCTCGTAATCGTGATACGCGAGATGCCCGTAATACTTCAGCGCATGCTGGCTGATCGGCAAAAGCCCCTGCTTCTGCGCCGACACCGCCGCGCCCGCCGCCGTGTGCGTATGCGCGACGCACAGCACATCGGGGCGCGCCATGTGAACGGCCGAATGAATCGTGAAGCCCGCCGGATTCACGCGATACCGCTCCGGATCATCGCCCGCGCCCGCTTCTACCGGACGTCCCTCATGATCGATACGCACCAGATCCGACGCCCGCATCTCGTCGAACAGCACGCCATAGCGGTTGATCAGAAAGTGATGGTCGGAGCCCGGCACGCGCGCGCTGATATGCGTGAAGATCATGTCGGTCCAGCGAAAGTATCCGATCACGCGATAAAGCGCCGCGAGATCGCAACGCATCTTCCATTCTTCCTGCGAATATCCGTGAGTCTGCATGCCGTTCCTCCTGGGTTTGACGAGCCGCGCAACGCGTGACCGAAAGGAAGCCGTCTAGATTGCCTGCGCGCGGCCCGGAAAAACTTCGTCGTAATCCATTGCCTGATTCGCTTCCTGCGTATCCTGCGCGCCGCCCTGCTCGCGATACATCATCGGCGGCACACCGAACTGCTTGCGGAACTCGCGGCCGAGATGCGAGGCATCGGAGAAACCGCAACTCGACGCGATATCGGCGACGGTCTTGTCCGAACTCGTCAGCAGCCATGCGGCCGTGCGCAGCCGCACCTGCTTCGCGTAAGCCTGCGGCGCCTTGCCGGTCTCGGCCTTGAAGAGGCGCTCCAGTTGCCGTGTCGACAAATCGAGCTTGTGCGCGAGTTCATCGAGCGTAAGCGAACGCCCGACGTGCTGCTCCATCAGCAGGATCGCACGTTTCACTTTCGGATGCGTCGCGGGCGCGAGGCCCGGCGGATGCGGCTGCGGTGCGTTGCCTTTCTGCATGTCGTCGACGAGCAGGATGCGCAGCGCCTTTTGCACCGTCGCCGTCTCGAAGTGACGCAGAAGAATCGCGGCGGCGACATCGATCGACGCGCGCCCGCCCGAACACGTGATCCGCCTTCTGTCGATGACGAAGAGCCGGTCCGCGACGAGCGCACGTTCATCGGCATGCGGAAAACGCTCGACGAAATCCCAGTAGTGAAACCAGCTCACGCAGATGCGATGTCCTTCGAGCACGCCCGCGCGCATCAGCGAAAACACGCCCGTGCACATGCCGACGAGCGTCGCATTCGATGCGGCAGCGCGGCGGATGAACTGCAGCGTCGCCTCGCTCGTGGCGGGACCGGAATGCAGCAGGCCGCCGACTACCACGACGTAGTCGAACGGCTCGGCCTGATCGTAGGTTTCCCACGGCGTGATCTGGATGCCGCAACTCGCGCGCACCGGCGCGAGCGTCTCGCCGATCACGCTCCACGAGCAACGCACCGGGCGGCTGAAATCGCCTTCGTCGGCGGACAGGCGCAACAGGTCGACGAAACCGGCGAACGCAGTCAGCGTGAAGTTCGGCAACAGAATGATGCCGAAGCGGATACGTGATTTCGATTGACCGTCGATGGAAGACGGCGGAAGGGACTCGGCGGCGTTCATGCGGGCGACATGCGGCTGGATGTTATCCGTCGAGCATAACACCCGGCTGCAAGCCTCGGGCGCGCGTCAGAAAGAACGCGGCCAGCGTCGCGTGACGCCGGCCGCATGAACGAGAAAAGCGGGAAAGGGGAAAGGCGTGCTTCAGCCGCCGAGCACGGCGAACGCCCAGGCGAAGACGCCGCCGATCAGCGCGCCGGTCGCGCGGCCGAGCACGCTCGCGATGGTGTAATCGCCCCAGCGCTGCTCGACTTCGGCCTTCAACACGCCGAAGTAGCGCAGCACGGGATCGATCGAGCAGAGCAGCGCCAGCGCCGCCCAGACGGGCGCCTGACGCGTGAGCACGCGATCGACGGCGAGGAGATCGATAACCTGGAGCGTGCCGACGACAGCCGCGCCGACGAGAAAAGCGAGGACCCAGGATTTGAAGAACTGGTCGGGTAAGGCGTGAGTTTCCATCGATGCAAACTGGAGAAACGGGACAGGGTGGAAAGCGCACCGGAGCCTGCTGGCACGGCGCAACGGAGAACCTAGGGAATATACCGAGGCACGTTCTTCCAGCACCTCGGACCAGTCTCAAAAACAGGGAAAGTGCAACGAAGATGCGCAAAAACGCGCCGCGCGCGAAACGCTCTGTTAGGCCTCGATTTGCGTGGGCGCGCGGGTATTCCCGCGAAAAAACCTCGCCCTGCGCGACGCGAACGGAACACTGACGTCGCGATCCCATTTCGATGGCGGTTTTGTTCTATCGAGTCCTTGCAGGGTTTGGTGCAATGAGAGCCATACCGAAACCGCGCCAAAACCAGGGACTCGCCCATGAATGTCAGCGTCTTCGATCTGTTCAAGATCGGCATCGGACCCTCCAGCTCGCATACCGTCGGGCCGATGATCGCGGCGTGCCGTTTCGCGTCGCATGTCGAGGACGCCAATCTGCTCGCCTTCGTCACGCGCGTGCGCGCCGAACTGTTCGGCTCGCTCGGCGCGACCGGCAAGGGCCACGGCACCGACAAGGCCGTGCTGCTCGGCCTCGAAGGCAATCTGCCCGATCTCATCGATCCCGACATGATCGCGCCGCGCCTCGCCGAAATCCGCGCGACGAAGCGCCTCAAGCTGCTCGGCAAACACGATGTCGTGTTCGAGGAGCGCGAGCACATCGGCTTCTATCGCAAGCTGATGCCGGGCGCGCCGGGATCGAGCATCGTGCATCCGAACGGCATGCGCTTTCAGGCATTCGACGAGAACGGCCAGTTGCTCGTCGAGAAAGAGTATTACTCGGTCGGCGGCGGCTTCGTCGTGAATCGCGAGGGCGATCGCGTGAACGGCTTGCGGGCGAGCAACCCGGTGCCGCATCCGTTTCGCACCGGCGACGATCTGATGCGCGTCTGCCAGGAGACAGGGCTGTCTATCGCCGACGTCACCATGCAGAACGAATGCGCAAATCGCACCGAAGCCGAGGTGCGCGAAGGCCTGCTCGCGGTGTGGCGCGTAATGGCCGCGTGCGTCGAGCGCGGCTGCAAGGAACGCGGCGAATTGCCTGGCCCGATGCACGTGAAGCGCCGCGCCGCCGATCTGAATGCTTCGTTGCGCTCGCGCTCCGAAGAGTCGCTGCGCGATCCCTTGTCGATGCTCGACTGGGTCAATCTCTACGCGATGGCCGTCAACGAAGAAAACGCCTCGGGCGGCCGCGTCGTCACCGCGCCGACCAACGGTGCCGCCGGCGTGATTCCCGCCGTGCTGCACTACTACGTGAAGTTCATGCATGGCTCGAACGACGAAGGCATCGTGCGCTTCCTGCTGACGGCTGCGGCCATCGGCATCATCTACAAGGAAACGGCTTCGATCTCCGGCGCGGAAGTGGGCTGCCAGGGCGAAGTGGGCGTCGCGTGCTCGATGGCTGCCGCCGCGCTCGCCGCCGTGATGGGCGGCACGCCCGCGCAAGTGGAAAACGCCGCCGAGATCGGCATGGAGCACAACCTCGGCATGACCTGCGACCCCGTCGGCGGGCTGGTGCAGATTCCGTGCATCGAGCGCAACGCGATGGGCGCGATCAAGGCGCTCAACGCCGCGCGAATGGCGATGAAGGGCGACGGCAAGCATTACGTGTCGCTCGATTCGGTCATCAAGACGATGCGCGAAACCGGCGCCGATATGAAGACGAAATACAAGGAGACGTCGCGCGGTGGTCTCGCCGTCAACGTCATCGAATGCTGAACTGCCCAAACGCATAAACCCCGCACCATAGGAAACACCCATGAGCCGCTACTCGATATTCAGCCTGCTGCGCAACGGCATGTCGTATCACGAGAACTGGGAGCGCCAATGGCGCAGCCCCGAGCCGAAGCGCGAATACGACGTGGTGATCGTCGGCGGCGGCGGTCATGGTCTCGCGACCGCGTATTACCTCGCGAAGGAGCACGGCATCACCAATGTCGCAATTCTGGAGAAGGGCTGGATCGGCGGCGGCAACACCGCGCGCAACACGACCATCGTGCGCTCGAACTATCTGTGGGACGAATCGGCCGCGCTGTACGAAAAGGCGATGAAGCTGTGGGAAGGTCTCTCGCAGGACCTCAACTACAACGTGATGTTCAGCCAGCGCGGCGTGATGAATCTCGCGCACACGCTGCAGGATGTGCGCGACACGGAACGCCGCGTGAACGCGAACCGCCTGAACGGCGTCGATGCCGAGTTCCTCACGCCGCAGCAGATCAAGGAAATCGAGCCGACCATCAATCTGAACAGCCGCTATCCGGTGCTGGGCGCGTCGATTCAGCGTCGCGGCGGCGTGGCGCGTCACGATGCGGTGGCGTGGGGCTTTGCGCGCGGCGCGGATCGCGCGGGCGTCGACATCATCCAGAACTGCCAGGTAGTGGGCATTCGCCGCGACGGCAATCAGGTGACGGGCGTCGATACGACCAAGGGCTTCATCAAGGCGAAGAAGGTCGCAGTCGTCGCCGCAGGCAACACGACCACGCTCGCCGACATGGCCGGCGTGCGCCTGCCGCTCGAAAGCCATCCGCTGCAGGCGCTCGTGTCCGAGCCGATCAAGCCGGTGGTGAACACGGTCGTGATGTCGAACGCGGTGCACGCGTACATCAGCCAGTCCGACAAGGGCGATCTCGTGATCGGCGCAGGCGTCGATCAGTACGCGGGCTTCGGTCAGCGCGGCAGCTTTCACATCATCGAAGGCACGCTGGAAGCGATCGTCGAAATGTTCCCGGTGTTCTCGCGCGTGCGCATGAATCGCCAGTGGGGCGGCATCGTCGATGTGTCGCCGGATGCGTGCCCGATCATCTCCAAGACCGACGTGAAGGGCCTCTACTTCAACTGCGGCTGGGGCACGGGCGGCTTCAAGGCGACGCCGGGCTCGGGCTGGGCGTATGCCCACACGATCGCGAAGGACGAGCCGCATGCATTGAACGCGCCATTCTCGCTGGATCGCTTCTATACCGGTCATCTGATCGACGAACACGGCGCGGCTGCCGTGGCTCACTAACCGCATCGAGGAAAAAGAAACATGTTGCTGATCGAATGCCCCTGGTGCGGGCCGCGCGCCGAAACCGAATTCTCCTGCGGCGGCGAAGCGGATATCGCGCGCCCGCTCGACACCGAAAAACTCACCGACCGCGAATGGGGCGACTACCTCTTCATGCGCAAGAACCCGCGCGGCGTGCATCACGAGCAATGGAACCATGCGCAAGGCTGCCGCCGCTGGTTCAAGGTGCAGCGCGACACCGTCAGTTATGAAATCCAGGGCTACGAGACGTTCGACCGTCCGTTGGCTGTCATGTCCGACAACGGAGGCACGTCGAAATGAGCCAGAAAGACCGACTCGGCATGGGCGGGCGCATCAATCGCGCGATTCCCGTCACCTTCACGTTCAACGGCAAGACGTATCAGGGCTACGAAGGCGACACGCTCGCGTCCGCGCTGCTCGCGAACGGCGAGCACTTCGTCGCGCGCAGCTGGAAGTATCACCGGCCGCGCGGCATCATCACCGCGGGTGTCGAAGAACCGAATGCAGTCGTGCAGCTCGAGACCGGCGCCTATACCGTGCCGAACGCGCGCGCGACCGAAGTGGAACTGTATCAAGGCCTCGTCGCGCAAAGCGTGAACGCGAAGCCGAACATCGAGAACGATCGCATGGCGGTCAATCAGAAGATCGCGCGCTTCATTCCCGCCGGCTTCTACTACAAGACCTTCATGTGGCCGCGCAAGTTCTGGCCGAAGTACGAAGAAGTCATTCGCGATGCAGCCGGTCTCGGCGAAGCGCCCAAGCATCTCGATGCCGATCGCTACGACAAGTGTTTCGCTCATTGCGACGTGCTCGTGGTCGGCGGCGGTCCTTCGGGTCTCGCGGCGGCGCATGCGGCCGGTCTGTCGGGCGCGCGCGTGATTCTCGTCGACGATCAGCGCGAACTCGGCGGTTCGCTCTTGTCGTGCCGCGCGGAGATCGATGGCAAGCCCGCGCTGCAATGGGTGCAGAAGATCGAAGCCGAACTGCGCAAGATGCCCGACGTGAAAATTCTGTCGCGCAGCACGGCGTTCGGCTATCAGGATCACAACCTCGTCACGATCACGCAGCGTCTGACGGAGCACTTGCCCGTGTCGCGGCGCGAGGGCACGCGCGAACTGATGTGGAAGGTGCGCGCCAAACGCGTGGTGCTCGCGACCGGCGCGCACGAGCGTCCGATCGTGTTCGGCAACAACGATCTGCCGGGCATCATGCTGGCGTCGGCCGTGTCGACGTATCTGCATCGCTATGCGGTGCTGCCGGGACGCAGCGCGGTCGTATTCACGAACAACGACGACGCCTATCAATGCGCGCTCGATCTGAAGACGGCAGGCGCCGACGTGACCGTGGTCGATCCGCGTCCGGCCGAATCGAAGGGTGCATTGCCGGCGGCCGCACGCCGCTATGGCGTGCGCGTGATGAACAACGCGGTGATCACGGTGGCACGCGGCAAGCTGCGCGTCGCGTCGGTGGAAGTGGCTTCGTATGCGAAAGGCCAGGTCGGGCAGAAGCAGACGGAACTGCAATGCGATCTGATCGCGATGTCGGGCGGCTGGAGCCCGGTGCTTCACCTGTTCGCGCAATCGGGCGGCAAGGCGCACTGGCACGACGAGAAAGCCTGTTTCGTTCCCGGCAAGGCGATGCAGCCGGAGAGCAGCGTCGGCGCATGTGCAGGCGAGTTCTCGCTGGCGCGCGGCATTCGTCACGGCGTCGATGCGGGCGCGGAAGCGGCGCGCGCGGCGGGTCATATCGTCGCGAAGCCGAATCCCGTGCAGGTCGCTGAAATCGTCGAGGCGCCGATGCTGCCGCTGTGGATCGTCGGCAACAAGGACCTGTCGACGCGCGGCCCGAAGCAGTTCGTCGATTTCCAGAACGACGTGTCCGCGGCGGATATCTATCTCGCTGCGCGTGAAGGCTTCGAATCCGTCGAGCACGTGAAGCGTTATACGGCAATGGGCTTCGGCACCGATCAGGGCAAGCTCGGCAACATCAACGGCATGGCGATTCTCGCGCAGGCGCTCGGCAAGACGATTCCCGAGACCGGCACGACGACGTTCCGCCCGAATTACACGCCTGTCACGTTCGGCACCTTCGCGGGCCGCGAGCTGGGCGAGTTCCTCGATCCGGTGCGCAAGACCGCGATCCACGAATGGCACGTCGAGAACGGCGCGATGTTCGAGGACGTCGGCAACTGGAAGCGTCCGTGGTACTACCCGAAGGCGGGTGAGGACATGCACGCGGCCGTCGCGCGCGAATCGCTGGCGGTGCGTCAGAGCGTGGGCATTCTCGATGCATCGACGCTCGGCAAGATCGACATTCAGGGTCCGGATTCGGCGAAGCTCCTGAACTGGATGTACACGAATCCGTGGAGCAAGCTCGAAGTGGGCAAGTGCCGCTACGGTCTGATGCTCGACGAAAACGGCATGATCTTCGATGACGGCGTCACCGTGCGTCTCGGCGAACAGCACTACATGATGACGACGACCACCGGCGGCGCGGCGCGCGTGCTGACGTGGCTCGAACGCTGGCTGCAGACCGAATGGCCCGACATGCGCGTGCGTCTGGCATCCGTGACTGACCATTGGGCGACGTTCGCGGTCGTCGGCCCGAATAGCCGCAAGGTGCTGCAGAAGGTGTGTCAGGACATCGACTTCGCGAACGCGGCGTTCCCGTTCATGAGCTATCGCGATGGCACGGTGGCGGGCGCATCGGCGCGTGTGATGCGTATCAGTTTCTCGGGCGAGCTCGCATATGAAGTGAACGTGCCGGCCAACGTCGGACGCGCGGTGTGGGAAGCGCTCATGGTCGCGGGCGCGGAATTCGACATCACACCGTACGGCACGGAAACGATGCACGTGTTGCGTGCGGAGAAGGGCTACATCATCGTCGGCCAGGATACGGATGGTTCGATGACGCCGTACGACCTCGGCATGGGCGGTCTCGTCGCGAAGTCGAAGGACTTCCTCGGCAAGCGTTCGCTGACGCGTTCGGATACGGCGAAGCAGGGGCGCAAGCAGTTCGTCGGCCTGCTCACCGATGATCCTTCGTATGTGCTTCCGGAAGGCGCGCAGATCGTCGCGGGTCCGTTCCAGGGCGACACCGCGCCGATGCTCGGCCACGTCACGTCGAGCTACTACAGCCCTATTCTGAAGCGCTCGATCGCGCTGGCCGTCGTGAAGGGCGGTCTCGAGAAGATCGGCGAATCGGTCATGATTCCGCTCGCGAACGGCAAGCGGGTCAACGCAAAAATCACCAGTTCGGTGTTCTACGACAGCGAAGGAGCACGTCAGCATGTTGAATGAGATCAAGAGTTCCTCGACGGTCGTCGATCGCGCAATCAGCGGACAGGGTGTGTGGCAGGAGTCTCCGCTCGTCGGCGCCGATGCATTGATGAAAGCGCATCAGAGCGGCTCGCCGAAGGCATTTCGTCTGACGGAGCGGCCGTTTCTCGCGCTCGTGAACGTGCGCGGCGATACGCGCGATGCGGCCTTCGTGAAATCGGTGCAGAGCGTGATCGGCTGCACGCCGCCCGAGAAGCCGAACACGATCGCGCGCGGCAACGGTTACACGATGCTGTGGCTCGGCCCCGATGAATGGCTCGTGCATTCGGATACGGCGCACGACGCCTCGCGTCCCGCGCCGCTCGAAGCGAAGTTGCGCGATGCGTTCGTCGGGCAGTTCTCGGCGGCGGTGGATATCGGCAGCGGTTATACGGTGCTCGAAATCGATGGCCCGAAGACGCGCGAAGTGCTTTCGCGCGGCTGTCCGCTCGATCTGCATCCCAAGCTGTTTGGTGAAGGGCAGTGCGCGCAGAGCCACTTCTTCAAGGCGTCGATCACGCTGGTGCCGCTCGGCGGCGATCGCTTCGAGATCATCGTGCGCCGCAGCTTCGCCGATTACTTCGTGAAGATCATGCTCGACGCCGCCGAGCCGCTCATCTCATGAAGCCTTTCGAACCGCTCGAAGCAGGTGGGCAGGGCTGGCGCGTGATCGTTGACGAGTTGATCGTGAAGACGCGCGTCGGTCTGTACGAGCATGAGCATGAAGGGCCGCAACCGGTGTGCATCGATGCGAGTCTACGGTATCGCGGCATGCCGCATGAATCGGGCGATGGGTTGATCGATTATGAGGCGTGGTGCAATCGGGTGAGCGCGTTTCTCGAGACCAAGGAGCATACGCGTTTGCTCGAGACGCTTGCGGTCGAGGTCGCCGCGCTGTCGTTCGATGAGTGGCCTGCGCTCGATGCGCTTACGCTCGTGCTGCACAAGCCGAAGATTCGTGAGGGGACGAAGCGGCTTGGGCTCGAACTTGACTGGCGGCGCGCGGATTACGACGCGTGGCGATTGAACGCCGCCGCGCAACATGCGTCCGTGCGATGAATGCGTCGCGCGATGCCACCGCGCAGCTTTCCGAGCGTGCCTGCAAGAAGCACGACGCGGGCGCGGCGCTCGCGTTGCTCGATCGGAGCATCGCGTTGAAGCATCGGCGTATTGCGTTGATTCGATATCTGCACGCGCAGTATCTGGATGCGCCGTTGGAGGCGCGGCATCATGAGTATGTGAAGACGGTGGCGGCGCGGTTGAGCGTGGAGGCGGTGATGCGGATTGCGGCGGCGGCGCGGGTGCGGTTTGGCGCATGACGTGTGTGTTCCATCCCGATGACGTAAATCTTCTATGTCGCGGATTTATGTCGGCGTCTACTGAAAACGCTTTGTTCAGAGTGTTTTGATCGCCACGTCCACGCGGCGCATGCCGCATCGAGAGGGATGACATGTCTACCGCCACGCATCCACGCGCGAGCGCTGCGGCAAGGCTCGAACGCCTGCCGTTTTCCGGGTATCACCGCACGATCTTCATCATCATCGCGATTGCGTTCTTCTTCGATTCCGTCGATCTCGGCACGATGACCTTCGTGCTCGGCTCGATCAAGACCGAGTTCGGCCTCTCGACCGCGATGGCGGGGCTGGTGGCGAGCGCGAGCTTCTTCGGCATGGTGCTGGGCGCGGCTTTCGCGGGCCTGCTCGCGGACCGGTTCGGACGGCGGCCCGTGTTCCAGTGGAGCATGGTGCTGTGGGGACTGGCGTCGTACCTGTGCTCGACCGCGCAATCCGTCGATGCGCTGATCTTCTATCGCGTGCTGCTGGGTATCGGCATGGGCATGGAATTTCCCATCGCGCAGACCTTGCTTTCCGAATTCGTGCCAGCGGCTTCGCGCGGCAGACTGATCGCGCTGATGGACGGCTTCTGGCCGCTCGGCTTCATCGCATCGGGCGTGGTGTCGTATTTCGTGCTGCCGAAGTTCGGCTGGCGCACCGAGTTCGCGTTGCTCGCGATTCCAGCGGTGTTCGTGCTGATCGTGCGTCGCGTGGTGCCGGAGTCGCCGCGCTGGCTCGAACATCGCGGCCGATTTGCCGAAGCCGAGCGCGTGCTCGCCGACGTCGAATTGAAGGTGATGAAGGCGAAGGGTCTGAGTCGCTTGCCGGCGCCTTCGATCCTCGCCGAACCGCCTGCAAAAAAGGGCGGTGGCGCGTTTCGCGAGATCTGGAGCGCGGCTTATCGGCGGCGGACGGTGATGGTGTGGATGCTGTGGTTCTTCGCGCTGCTCGGGTTCTACGGACTGACGTCATGGCTGGGCGCGCTGATGCAGCAGGCTGGCTTCGCCGTGACGAAGTCGGTGCTGTACACGGTGCTGATCTCGCTCGGCGGCGTGCCGGGGTTCTTGTGCGCGGCGTGGCTCGTCGAGCGATGGGGACGCAAGCCGACTTGCATCGCATCGCTCATCGGCAGCGGCGTCATGGCTTATGTGTATGGGCAGACCGCGTTGCATGCGGAGACGCCGACGCTGCTCATCTGTGCCGGCCTCGCGATGCAGTTCTTTCTCTTCGCGATGTGGGCCGTGCTTTACACGTATACGCCGGAGTTGTACGGCACTGGAGCACGCGCGACGGGGTCGGGGTTCGCATCGGCGATCGGGCGAGTGGGGTCGTTGATCGGGCCTTATGTCGTGGGTGTGGTGTTGCCTGCGTTCGGACAAGGCGGCGTGTTTTCGCTCGGGGCGCTGTGTTTCGTGATCGCGGCGCTGGCGGTCTGGGTGCTCGGGATCGAGACGAAAGGGCTTGCACTGGAGACGCTGGTCTCAGAGGCAGAAGAGCAGGAAGGAAGTGGCGTGCTGGTTTCGGCCAGGGAGTGATTGTGCAGGTGGTATGAGGTAGGGCGATTTGAAGGCCGCGCTAGCGCGGCCTTTTTTTTTTCACAGTCGGACATTAATCGCGCGCTAGAGACGGCGCAGCAATCTGGGACGCAAATGAAGTTTGACGACTTCGCGCCCTTTTCCCCTCCGCCACGAAATACGGCGTAGCAACGCGCCCCAACGCCTCCCTTCCCCGAATCCGATCCACGATCTTCTCCGCCAGCATGATCGTCGGCGCATTGAGATTGCCCGTGGTGATCTGCGGCATGATCGAAGCATCGACGACGCGCAGTCCTTCCATCCCGTGCACGCGTCCTTCTCCATCCACGACAGCCATATCGTCGTACCCCATCTTGCAGGAGCACGAAGGGTGATAAGCCGTCTCCGCCTTCGCTCTCACGAAGGCATCGAGCTCCGCGTCGCTTTTCAGGTCATCGGAAGGATGCAACTCGCGCCCGCGATACCGCGCAAGCGCAGGCTGCCGCATGATCTCGCGCGTGATGCGAATCGCATCGCGGAACTCGCGCCAGTCGAGCGGATCGGCCATGTAATTGAACAGAATGCCCGGATGCACATGCGGATCGCGCGACTTGAGCTTCACGCGCCCGCGGCTCGGTGAGCGCATCGATCCAACATGCGCCTGGAACCCATGCATCCTGATCGGGTTCGATCCGTT
This sequence comes from Caballeronia sp. NK8, assembly GCF_018408855.1. Lineage (GTDB taxonomy): Bacteria > Pseudomonadota > Gammaproteobacteria > Burkholderiales > Burkholderiaceae > Caballeronia. The sequence continues at coordinate 40,545 of NZ_AP024323.1, forward strand.
GTAGTTGATCGCCACCGGCAGAAAGTGGTACTGAATGTTAGGCCAAGGATCGTCATCGCGCGTGCGGATGAACCCGCCCGCTTCGAACTGATTGCTCGCGCCGACACCCGTCCCGTTCAACAGCCATTCGGCCCCGATCGCCGGCTGATTCCACCACTGCAACGCCGGATACAGGGACACAGGCTCCTTGCATTCGTACTGCATGTACATCTCGAGGTGATCCTGCAAGTTCTCACCGACACCCGGCAGATCGTGCACCACGGGAATCTCCAACGCCTTCAGCCAGTCCGCCCGCCCCACGCCCGAGCGCTGCAGCAACTGCGGCGAAGCAATCGCCCCGCTGCACACCAGCACCTCGCGCCGCACATGGGCCGTGACACGCTGCCCCCCATGCAGATACGCGACACCGATCGCCCGCTTGCCCGAGAACAGCACGCGGTCGGTCGTTGCGTGCGTCACTATCGTGAGATTGCCGCGATGCTTCGCGCGATCCAGATACCCGCGCGCCGTGCTCGCACGACGTCCGTTCGCGGTCACGGTGCGATCCATCGGACCGAAACCTTCCTGCTGGTAGCCGTTCAAGTCTTCGGTGCGCGGATAACCGGCCTGCACGCCGGCCTCGACCATCGCCGCAAAGAGCGGATTGTTGCCGGGCTTGCTCGTCGTCACATGTACGGGGCCATCGCCGCCGTGATACGCATTCGGCCCGATATCGCGCGTCTCCGCCTTCCGGAAATACGGCAGACAGTCGAGATAGCTCCAGTCATCGAGACCCGGCTGCGCGGCCCAGTTATCGTAGTCGAGCGCGTTGCCGCGGATATAGCACATGCCGTTGATGAGCGACGATCCGCCCAGCCCCTTGCCGCGCCCGCATTCCATGCGGCGGTTGTTCATATGCGGCTCGGGCTCGGTTTCATACGCCCAGTTATAGCGACGCCCTTGCAGCGGATAAGCCAGCGCCGCAGGCATCTGCGTGCGAAAGTCGAAGCGATAGTCCGGCCCGCCCGCTTCGAGCAGCAGCACGGTCACGTCCTCGTCTTCGGTGAGACGCGACGCGAGCACGTTGCCCGCCGATCCCGCGCCGACGATGATGTAGTCGTATTCGTTCACGCTCATCGCAAATGCTCCTTAAAACACGGGCTGATAGGGACCGAGCTCGACCTGCACCGACTTGACGCGCGTATAGGCATTCAACGTGGCGATGCCGTTCTCGCGCCCGATGCCCGATTGCTTGTAGCCGCCCACCGGCATCTCCGCAGGCGATTCGCCCCACGTGTTGATCCAGCAGATACCCGCTTCGAGCCGATGAATCACGCGATGCGCGCGCGACAGGTTCTCCGTCACGACGCCCGCCGCGAGCCCGTAGTCCGTATCGTTGGCGCGCGCGATGACTTCGTCTTCGTCATCGAACGCGAGAATGCTCATCACCGGCCCGAAGATTTCCTCGCGCACGATGCGCATGTCGTCGCGGCAATCGGCGAACACGGTCGGCTCGACATACTGACCACGGGCGAATGCGCCATCGGTCATGCGCGCGCCGCCCGCGACGAGCCGCGCGCCTTCGCGCTTGCCGCTCTCGATGAAGCCGAGCACTTTCTCCAGTTGCGCCGCGCTCGCGAGCGGCCCGAAGTTGGTGCGGGGATCATCGGGCGCGCCGACGCGTATGCGTTTCACACGCTCCAGAATCAACGCTTCGAACTTGTCGATGACACCGCGCTTCACGAACACGCGCGTGCCGTTCGTGCACACCTGTCCGGAGCTGAAGAAGTTCGCGCTCATCGCGATATCGGCGGCGCGTTCGAGGTTGGCATCGTCGAATACGATGAGCGGCGACTTGCCGCCGAGTTCCATCGTGACTTCCTTGAGCGTCGATCCGCCCGCGCGCGCCATCACTTTCTTGCCCGTCTCGACGCCGCCCGTGAACGATATCTTTTCGATGCCGCCGTGTTCCGCGAGCATCGCGCCGACGCGGCCATCGCCTTGCACGACGTTGAACACGCCCGCGGGCACACCGGCTTCGATATAGATCTCCGCGAGCTTCGACGCGGTCAACGGCGTGACTTCGCTCGGCTTGAAGATCATCGCGTTGCCTGCGGCGAGCGCGGGCGCGGACTTCCAGCACGCAATCTGAATCGGATAGTTCCATGCGCCGATGCCCGCGCACACGCCGAGCGGTTCGCGCCGCGTGTACACGAACGACGATTCGCGCAGCGGAATCTGTTCGCCTTCGATGGCCGTCGCGAGCCCCGCGTAGTACTCGATGACATCCGCGCCCGTGACGATATCGACAGCGCGCGTTTCCGCGATCGGCTTGCCCGTGTCGCGCGTCTCGATGGCGGCGAGTTCGTCGTTGCGCGCGCGAAGCAGATCGACCGCGCGGCGCAGGATGCGCGAGCGCTGCATCGCGGTCATTGCGGCCCATTCGCGTTGGCCTTCGCGCGCGGAACGCACTGCGCGATCGATATCCGCCTGCGACGCCTGTTGCACGCGCGCGAGCGTTTCACCGGTGGCGGGATCGAGCGTGTCGAAGGTTTCGCCGCTCGTCGCATCGACGTATTCGCCGCCGATATAAAGCCGTTGCTCTCCGAATGCCGACATGTCGCGCTCCTTCAAAAGATGTGGGTTCAACCGCGCGCGTCGAGCACGAGGTCGATGTAGTCGTAGGCGAGGCGCAGCGCGCCTTTGGTATCGAACGGCTCGCCGGCGAGTGCGCCGCGCAGCCACAAACCGTCGATGAGCGCGGCGAGACCGCTCGCGGCGCGCCGCGCGGCGGGCTTCGTCAATGAGCGGGCGAAATCCGCGCACAGATTCGAATGCAGACGCCGCGTGTTCACGCGCTGCAGCCTGCGCAATTCCGGCTTGTGCATGCTCTCGGACCAGAACGCGAGCCACGTTTTCATGACCGGCCCGTTCACCTGTTCGACATCGAAATTAGCCGCGACGACCGCGCGCAGCTTCGAGCGCGGATCGGGCTTCGCGGCCTTGCGACGGCGTGACGTGCCTTGCCACAGCGAGCGCAGCACGTGACGCATGGTGGCTTCGAGCAGGCCGTCCTTGTCGCCGAAGTAATGACTGACGATTCCCGTCGACGTGCTCGCGCGCTGCGCGACGGATGCGAGCGTCGCGCCCGCGAGGCCCGACTGGTCGATGGTATGCAGCGTGGCGTCGATGAGTTGCGCGCGGCGGATCTCGCGCATTCCGAGCTTGGGCATGGTGGCGTCGATCTGAAAACTGTGCGCCGATACTAGTTTTTTTATTTTGAACGGTCAATCAATAAAAACCGGGTCGAAAGGGTTTCGGGGCGCGATGTCGGATTCAGTCAAACGCGCGTCGCATTGAGTGACAGTCGCGGCTTCGCAGCGGCGCTACCCTCGTTGCACGGGCGCGGTCATCCCTCGGGTGTATCGCGCGTGCCGTCCACGAAACAAGGAGACGATCAATGAGCAGCAATCGCGGCGTCGTTTATCTGGGGCAGGGCAAGGTCGAAGTGCAATCCATCGACTATCCGAAAATGGTCGATCCACGCGGCCGCGACATCGGCCACGGCGTCATTCTGAGAGTAGTCAGCACCAATATCTGCGGTTCGGACCAGCATATGGTGCGCGGCCGCACGACTGCGCAGGTCGGTCTCGTGCTCGGGCATGAGATCACGGGCGAGGTCATCGAAGTGGGGCGTGATGTCGAGACGCTTGCGATCGGCGATCTCGTTTCGGTGCCGTTCAACGTCGCGTGCGGACGCTGTCCGACCTGCAAGTCGCAGAACACGGGCGTATGCCTGAACGTGAATCCGTCGCGCGCGGGCGGCGCGTATGGTTATGTCGACATGGGCGGCTGGATCGGCGGCCAGGCGGAATACGTGATGGTGCCGTACGCGGACTTCAATCTGCTGAAGTTTCCCGACAAGGCGCAGGCCATGTCGAAGATTCGCGACCTCACCTGTCTTTCCGACATTCTTCCGACGGGTTATCACGGCGCCGTGATGGCGGGCGTGGGGCCGGGCTCGACGGTGTATATCGCGGGAGCGGGGCCCGTCGGGATGGCGGCGGCGGCGTCGGCGCGCTTGCTGGGCGCGGCGTGCACGATCGTCGGCGACATGAACGAGGAGCGTCTGGCGCATGCGCGCGCGATGGGCTTCGAGACGATCAACCTGTCGAAGGATGCGACGCTCGGCGAGCAGATCGAGCAGATTCTGGGCAGGCCGGAAGTGGATTGCGCCGTTGATTGCGTGGGTTTCGAGGCGCATGGGCACGGGAGTGACAGCGGTCACGAAGCGCCGGCGACGGTGCTCAATTCGCTGATGGAGATTACCAAGGCGGCGGGCGCGATCGGTATTCCGGGGCTTTACGTGACCGACGATCCGGGTGCTGTCGATGCTGCTGCCAGGAAGGGCAGTCTCAGCATTCGCTTCGGTCTTGGCTGGGCGAAGTCGCATTCGTTCCATACCGGGCAGACGCCGGTCATGAAGTACAACCGCAATCTGATGCAGGCGATTTTGTGGGATCGGTTGCCGATTGCCGATATCGTCAATGTGTCGGTGGTGTCGCTTGAGGAAGCGCCGGAAGGATATCGGCAGTTTGATGGCGGAGCGCCGAGGAAGTTTGTCATCGATCCGCATGGGTTGTTGAAGGCTGCTTGACGGTTTTTTTGTTGGTGCCCCTGGCGAGATTGGTTCGCTGGGGGCGCTTTCTTTGCGCTTTCTTTGTGCTTTCTTTGCGCTTTCGCCGGATCCCGTGAGGGTGTTGGTTTATTAGCGTTGCCCCTGTGCGGGGCGGCAGTCACTTTCTTTGCTGCTGCAAAGAAAGTAACCAAAGAAAGCAGCTCGAGACGCCCGCGGTCACACGCAATTTGGGTGTTCTTCTCGTTGATCGTGGCCTCTGTAGCGAGTGCCCTCATAGGTCTAACCGGGCTTGGACCGCGCACGGTCTGACAAGCTAGTCGTTTGAGCCCGCTGGTTCAGCACGAAATAGCTTCGGCACAGCGCTACGCGCTGCCGTCGGGTATGCAAGGGAAACCAACGAGAAAAGAGAAACGCAGAAGCACACGCAGTCCCGATTGACCCATCGGCCGCGAAGCGGGCCGGAGCCGTTTCGTGCTGAACCAGCGTGTTATGTGGTGCGATGTGACAGACCGTGCGCGGTCCAAGCCCGGTCTGGCCTACGAGGGCACTCGCTACTGCTGTGCCAAGACCGATCGCCTGTGCCGGGGCCGGCATGAAGTACTTTGGATGGGGAAAGCTGTTTCTTTGGTTACTTTCTTTGCAGCAGCAAAGAAAGTGACTGCCGCCCCGCACAGGGGCAACGCCAACAGACCGACACGCTAACGGGATCCGGCGGAACCAGACCCAACAAACCCCTCAAGCCACCAAAACCGAAGAAACAGCAGCCAAAGAAGGAGCCTGCTTCCGTCTCTCCCGCGTCGGCGCGGTCCCAAACGCATCGCGATAGCTCTTCGAAAAGTGACAAGCCGACTGAAACCCGCAAGCCATCGTGATATGCATGATCGACATATCGGTCTGCAGCAACAACTCCCGCGCGCGACGCAACCGCAACGTCAGGTAGTAATGCGTCGGCGTCATCCCGAGATGCTCGCGAAATAACCGCTGCAACTGCCTCTGCGACATCCCCGCGAGCCGCGCGAGCTCCTCCCGCGACAGAGGCTCCTCGATATTGTTCTCCATCAACGAGATGACCTCGAAGAGCGATTTGTTCGCCGACCCCAGCCGCGCGACGAGCGGCATGCGCTGCTGCGCATTCACATCGCGCACATGTTCGACGATGAACTGCTCCGCGATCTGCGTAACCCGCGCCGTGCCGACGCGCGCCGCAATCAGATTGAGCATCATGTCGAGCGGCGCGACGCCGCCCGTACACGTCACGCGATCGCGATCTATAACGAACAGCTCCTTGAGAAAGCGCGTGTCGGGAAACTCTTCCTTGAGCGCCGACATGTTCTCCCAGTGGATCGCGCACGCATAACCGGCCAGCAGACCCGCACGCGCCAACGCATAGGTGCCGGTGCAAAGCGAGCCAAGCACGCTGCCCGTACGCGCAAAACGGCGCAACGCGGAAAGATGCTCTGGCGTGGTCGAACGCTGCACGTCGATGCCGCCGACCACGAACACGATGTCGGGTTGCCCCACGCAATCCACCGGACCCGTATCGACGGAAAGGCCGTTGCTCGCCGTCACCGGTCCGCCCTCCGGACTCACGATCGACCATCGATAAAGCGGCTGCCCCGTCAGATAGTTCGCCATGCGCAGGACTTCGATCGCATTCGTGAACGCGATCATCGTGAAGTTGGGAAGCGGCATGAACGCGAAGTGGGACAGCGACGCCGTGCGATCGGAGGACATGTGAGAACTGATTCCTTGGAATCTATTGATTGGCGCCGTCATTTGCGGCGCTTTGCCACTGTCGCAATTTTGGTTTCGAGTGCAACTACCATGCCATCAGGCTAAACCCTGAGCAATGCGAGGCACCGTGCATGCTTCGCTGCGCGCGCGCACCGGGCCGGGCCATACGCCATAAGCCGCGCACTGCCATAGCGCACGATCGTTCCGATGCAGTGCAGCAGGACACACAAAAAAACGCGCTACACCGAATCGTAATTCGCCACTTGTCGAAAACAGACGCGCATGTCGGAAAAGGCAAAGAACACGTCTAAATTCATAAATTGACCGGCAGGGCGAAAGACAAGAATAGACGCAACGGCAAAGGTATCGATCAGGCGCTGCAAAGCCCGTCAGACCTTCGTCTTTCCCCCACTTCCCGGCACGCGGAGCACACCCAGATGAGCACCCTCCACAACGACAGCATCATCATCGACGGACTGAATATTTCCAAGTTCGAGCGCTCCGTGTTCGAAGACATGCGAAAGGGCAATGTCACCGCCGTGAACTGCACCGTCTCGGTCTGGGAGGACTTTCAGAAGACCATCGACAACATCGCGGAAATGAAGCAGCAGATCCGCGAGTACAGCGAAATCCTCACGCTCGTGCGCACGACCGACGACATCCTGCGCGCGAAGAAGGAGAACAAGACCGGCATCATCTTCGGCTTCCAGAACTCGTATGCGTTCGAGGACAACCTCGGCTATATCGAAGTGTTCAAGGAACTCGGCGTGAACGTGGTGCAGCTTTGCTACAACACGCAGAACCTCGTCGGCACCGGTTGCTATGAGCCGGACGGCGGCCTGTCGGGTTACGGCAAGGAAGTGATTCATGAAATGAATCGCGTGGGCATCGTGGTCGATCTGTCGCACGTCGGCGCGAAGACCTCTTCCGATGCGATCGCCTGCTCGAAGAAGCCCGTCACGTACTCGCACTGCTGCCCGTCGGGGCTCAAGGATCATCCGCGCAACAAGACGGACGAGCAACTGCGCGAAATCGCCGATGCGAACGGCTTCGTCGGCGTGACGATGTTCTCGCCGTTCCTGAAGAAAGGCCCGGACGCGACGGTCGACGACTATCTCGAAGCGATCGAATACGTGATCGATGTAATCGGCGAAGACAAGGTCGGTATCGGCACCGACTTCACGCAAGGCTACAGCACCGAATTCTTCGACTGGATCACGCACGACAAGGGCCGCTATCGCCGCCTGACGAATTTCGGCAAGGTCGTGAATCCCGAAGGCATCCGCACGATCGGCGAGTTTCCGAACCTCACCGCCGCCATGGAAAAGGCCGGCTGGAGCGAATCGCGCATCAAGAAAGTGATGGGCGAGAACTGGATGCGCTACTTCGGCGAAGTCTGGAACGTCTGACGATCAACGACAAATACACAGGAACCCCGCGATGCAACCGCAACTGCCTATCGATGTCGATCCGCAAACCGGCGTCTGGACCACCGACGCGCTGCCGATGCTCTACGTGCCGCGCCACTTCTTCACGAACAATCATGTCGCCGTCGAGGAAGCGCTCGGGCGCGACACGTATGCCGAGATTCTCTACAAGGCCGGCTACAAGTCCGCATATCACTGGTGCGACAAGGAAGCCGAGAAGCACGGCATCGCCGGCATGGCCGTGTTCGAGCATTACCTGAAGCGTCTGTCGCAACGCGGCTGGGGCCTGTTCGACATCGTCGAGGCCGATCCTTCGACTTCGCATGCGCGCATTCATCTGCGTCACTCGTCGTTCGTGCTTCAGCAGCCGGGCAAAGAGGGCAAGCTCTGCTACATGTTCGCGGGCTGGTTCGCAGGCGCGATGGACTGGGTCAACGACACCGCGTCCGACAGCGCAAGGAAAGGCCCGCGCTCGAAGTCGATCGAGACGCAGTGCGCCGCCGAAGGACACGATCACTGCGTGTTCGAAGTGTCGCCGCTTGCCTGAGAGAGCGCCGGAGACAGCGCTGCAGCAAAGTAGTCGCAGATAAAACCATCCCGAGGTCGATCGCAATGCGTTACCCGAACCTTTTCAAGCCTCTCCAGCTGAACAAGCTCACGTTGCGCAACCGCATCGTCAGCACCGCGCACGCGGAGGTCTATGCCGAACCGGGCGGCCTGCCCGGCGACCGCTATATCCGTTACTACGAGGAGAAGGCGAAGGGCGGCGTCGGCCTCGCCGTGTGCGGCGGTTCGAGTCCCGTTTCGATCGACAGCCCGCAAGGCTGGTGGAAATCGGTGAATCTCGCGACCGACAAGGTCATCGACCCGCTGTCGCGTCTCGCCGAAGCGATGCATCGTCATGGCGCGTTCATCATGATCCAGGCGACGCACATGGGCCGCCGTTCCGCATGGCACGGCGAGCACTGGCCGCATCTGATGTCGCCTTCGGGCGTGCGCGAACCGGTGCATCGTGGCAACGCGAAGATCATCGAAGTGGAAGAGATCAAGCGCATCATCCAGGACTTCGCCGCAGCCGCGAAGCGCGTGAAGGATGCTGGCATGGACGGCATCGAGATTTCCGCCGCGCATCAACATCTGATCGATCAGTTCTGGAGCCCGCGCACCAACTTCCGCACGGACGAATGGGGCGGCTCGCTCGAGAACCGTCTGCGCTTCGGTACGGAAGTGCTGAAGGCCGTGCGCGAAGCCGTGGGCGCGGATTTCTGCGTCGGCCTGCGCATGTGCGGCGATGAGTTCCATGAAGACGGCCTCTCTCACGAGAACCTGAAGGAGATCGCGCAGGCGATGTCCGAAAGCGGCCTCATCGATTACGTCGGCGTGATCGGTTCGGGCGCGGATACCCACAACACGCTCGCCAACTGCATGCCGCCGATGGCGCTGCCGCCCGAGCCGTTCGTGCATCTCGCGGCGGGCATCAAGTCGGTCGTGAAGCTGCCGATCATGCATGCGCAGAGCATTCGCGACGCAGGCCAGGCCGAGCGCCTGCTCGCCAACGGCATGGTCGATCTCGTCGGCATGACGCGCGCGCAGATCGCCGATCCGCACATGGTCATCAAGATCCGCGATGGCCGCGAGGATGAAATCAAGCAGTGCGTCGGCGCGAACTATTGCATCGACCGTCAGTACAACGGCCTCGATGTGCTGTGCGTGCAGAACGCAGCGACCTCGCGTGAAGAGACGATGCCGCATGTCATCGAAAGGACGCGCGGGCCGAAGCGCAAGGTCGTGGTGGTCGGCGCGGGGCCCGCGGGTCTCGAAGCGGCGCGCGTCGCGCGGTCGCGCGGCCATGATGTCGTGCTGTTCGAGAAGAACGAGTATGTCGGCGGTCAGATCATGCTCGCCGCGAAAGCGCCGCAGCGCGAACAGATGGCCGGCATCGTGCGCTGGTTCGACATGGAAACGAAGCGCCTGGGCGTCGATCGCCGTCTCGGTGTCGCGGCCGACGACAAGATGATCATGGCGGAGAAGCCGGACATCGTCGTGCTCGCGACGGGCGGCTCGTCGTTCACGAATCAGGTGCCTGCATGGGGCGTGGAGCAAGGTCTTGCAGTGAGTTCATGGGACATTCTCTCGGGCAAGGTCGAGCCGGGCAAGAACGTGCTCGTGTATGACGGTGTGAGCACGCATGCGGGCGCGGGCGTCGCGGACTTCATCGCGTCGCGCGGCAGCAATGTCGAGATCGTCACGCCGGATGTGAAGGTCGCCGACGACACCGGCGGCACCACGTTCCCGATTTTCTATCGCCGGCTCTATGCGCAAGGCGTGATCCACACGCCGAACTACTGGCTCGACAAGGTGTACGAGGAAGACGGCAAGAAGATCGCCGTGATCCGCAACGAATACACGGAAGAGCAGGAAGAGCGCGCGGTGGATCAGGTCATCATCGAGAACGGCATCACGCCGAACGACGCGCTCTACTGGAAGCTCAAGCCCGAGTCGCTCAATCGCGGGCAGATCGACGTGCACACGCTCTTCGCGTCGCAACCGCAGCCGTCGCTTAGTGAAGAGCTCGGCAACGGACGCTTCCTGCTGTTCCGCGTCGGCGACTGTATCTCGATGCACAACATCCACAGCGCGATCTACGATTCGCTGCGCCTCTGCAAAGACTTCTGACGAGGGTATTGGACGATGAACCCCGTGTTTGTCATCACCGCTTTGCTGTGGCTTTCGATGGCGGGCCTCGCGTTCGCCCTGCTCAAGCGCGCGGCTTACTGGCGCGAAGGCCGCGCGACGACAGCCGGCGCGTACGGATGGGCGAATCTGCTGACCATCCCCAAGCGCTATTTCGTCGATCTGCATCATGTCGTGGCGCGCGATCCGTATATCGCGAAGACGCACGTCGCGACCGCCGGCGGCGCGATCCTCGCGATGGCGCTCGTCTTCATCAACTACGGTCTCGCGATCTACTCGGTCTGGCTCGACCGCGCGATCTTCCTCGCGGCCATCATCATGCTGGTCGGCGCGGTGTTCGTGTACCGGCGTCGCCGTGCGAAAGATGTCCCCGCGCGTTTGTCGCGCGGACCGTGGGACAGTCTGCCGCTGTTGCTCGGATCGTTCGCCGTCGGTCTCGCGCTGTTCATGCTGTTGCCCGCTTCGTGGATGTCGGGATCGCTCGCGATCATCGTCGCGTTGCTGATCGCGGCGGGCGCCTACACCATGACCTTCGGCGCGGCGCAAGGCGGCCCGATGAAGCACGCGATGGCGGGTCTCCTGCATCTCGCGTTCCATCCGCGCCAGGAGCGTTTCAGGGCGAAGACCGAGCACGAAGTGGTCCCGCCGACCGCGCTGAAAAAGCCCGTGCTCGATGCGAAGGAATACGGCGTCGGCAAGCCGGTGGAGTTTCGCTGGAACCAGTTGCTGAGCTTCGATGCCTGCGTGCAATGCGGCAAGTGCGAGGCCGCGTGCCCCGCGTTCGCATCGGGTCAGCCGCTCAATCCGAAGAAGCTGATTCAGGATCTGGTCGTCGGCATGGTCGGCGGTTCCGACTCGCAATACGCGGGCAGCCCGACGCCCGGCATTCCGGTCGGCAAGCATTCGGGCGGTCCGGCGAAGCCGCTCATCTCGCAGATGATCGAAGCCGACACGATCTGGTCATGCACCACATGCCGCGCGTGCGTGCAGGAGTGCCCGATGCTGATCGAGCACGTCGATGCGATCGTCGACATGCGCCGCAATCAGACGTTGGTCGAAGGAGACGTGCCGGGCAAAGGTCCGATCACGCTCGCGAATCTGCGCGAGACGGGCAGTCAGAACGGCTACGACATCGGCGCGCGTTACGACTGGTCGGTGGATTTGCAAGTGCAGGTCGCGCAACCGGGCCGTCCTGTCGACGTGCTGCTGATCGCCGGCGAAGGCGCGTTCGACATGCGCTATCAGCGCACGCTGCGCGCGTTGGCGAAGGTGCTGAACAAGGCAGGCGTCGATTACGCGGTGCTCGGCGGCGTCGAAACCGATACCGGCGACACAGCCCGGCGTCTCGGCGACGAAGCCACGTTCCAGCAATGCGCGTCGAAGCTGATGAACACGCTGTCGCAGTATCAGTTCCGCCGCATCGTCACGGCCGATCCGCATGTGCTGCACAGCCTGCGCAATGAATATCGCGCGCTCGGCGGCTATTACGAAGTGCAGCATCACACCGCGTTCATGGCCGAGCTCGTCGCCAACGGCAAGCTGACGCCGAAGGCCGCCGCCGTGCTCGCCGACAAAAAGATCACGTATCACGATCCGTGCTATCTCGGCCGCTACAACGGCGAAACGGAAGCGCCGCGCAAGCTGCTGAAGACCATCGGCATCAAGGTCGTCGAGATGGAACGTCATGGCATGCGCGCACGCTGCTGCGGCGGCGGCGGCGGCGCGCCGCTGACCGATATCCCCGGCAAGCAGCGCATTCCCGATATCCGCATCGCCGATGCGAAGTCGGTCGGCGCGGACGTGGTCGCGGTCGGTTGCCCGCAATGCACCGCGATGCTGGAAGGCGTGGTCGGCTCGCGTCCCGAAGTGCTCGACGTGGCGGAACTCGTCGCCGCAGCGCTGGAGTAAAGGCAATGAACGACATCAAACGAATCGATCCGCGCCGGCCTTTCATTGTCACGGCGGCGGGGCTCAAGCGCATCACGCTCGGTGAAGTCGGCAATGGCGTCGTGCTGGACTTCGCGCATGGCGGTCACAAGGAAGCGGTGAAGCCGCATCGCACGATGAAGCCCGCCACGCGCGCGCTGCTCGTCGCGGCGCATACGGATCGCGGCGCGCTCGACGATCACGCGCGCCAGGCGCTCGCCGCCGCCGCGCTGCTCGCGGATGACGCCACCGAAGTCGTGCTGATCGCGTTCGGCGAGTTCAAGGACGATGCCGCGGCGCTGGGCGCGGATCGTTATATCGAACTGCCCGCGTTCGACCGGCGCAATTACGCGCCCGACGAAGAAGTGCGCGCGCTGACGGCATGCGTCGCGGCATTCACGCCCTCGCACGTCTTCATGCCCGACAACGCAACGGGCGATGGCGATCTCGGCCGCCGCTACGCCGCGCGCGCGGACGCATCGATTGCGACGCAGGTCGTCGAACTCGATGCCGCGCACGTCGCATCGTATGCGCAGGCGGGCCGCGCGCTCGCGTCGCGCGCCTTGCCCGATGTGATTCTGCTCGCCGCCAACGCGGTCGATGCGAAGCTGCCGTTCGTCGGCGCGGGCGAGGCGGTGAATCCGGACGGCATCGTGCCGGCATCGAAAGCCAGTGCTTACGTTGATCTCGGCATCGAGGAAATGGACGCCGCGCAGGTCGCGCTGGAAGAGGCGGATTTCATCGTGTCGGCGGGCAACGGCGTGTCCGATGTCGCCGCGTTCGAGGCGCTGGCGGGCACGCTGGGCGCGGCGATCGGGGCGAGCCGCGTCGCTGTCGACGATGGCAAGTTCACGCGCGACAAGCAGATCGGCGCGACCGGCAAGACGGTCGAGGCGAGCGTGTATATCGCGTTCGGCATTTCGGGCGCCGTGCAGCACTTGCAGGGCATCAAGGATTGCCGTCACGTGATCGCCGTGAATCTCGACGCCAGCGCGCCGATTGCCAAACGCGCGAATCTCACGATCGTCGCGGACACGCAGGAAACCATCAAGGCGCTGTCCGACGCCGCCGCCGCCGCGCGCGCCGCGCGGGCCAGCGGTGCTTCGATCGTGCAGACCGCGCACGTTGCCGAGGGAGTCGCAGCATGAAGATCGCCGTTCTGGTTTCCACCGGCCGCCATCCCGTCAGCGGCACGGCGCGTTACAGCCGCAACGATGCGGCCGCCTTGACGATCGCCATCGGCATCGCCAGGACGCACCACGCGCAACTCGACGTGTTGCATGCGGGCGATCCGGGAAATCCCGCACTCGCGGAATATCTCGCGCTCGGCGCGCCGAAAGTCGAAGTGCTGAACACGCAAGGCGATGCGTGCGCGGCTCTTGGCGCAAGGCTCGCGGGTTACGACCTCGTGTTCACCGGCACGCGCGCCGAAGGCGCGTTCGACAGCGGCACGCTGCCCTACAAGCTCGCCGATGCGCTGAACGTGCCGCTCGTCGGCGCGGCCGTCGATGTAAGCGTGACGAAGGACAGCGTGGAAGTGCGTCAGTTCATGCCGAAAGGCTTGCGCCGCCGCGTGCGCGCGCCGCTGCCCGCGCTCGTCGCCGTGCATCCGCTCGCCAACGCCGCGCCGCGCTACGCGTATGCGCGCATGCGTGAAGGCCACGTCACGCCGGTTGCGGCGAGCGCGCCTGTCGAGAAGGAAAACACCGCCTGGAGCATCGGCCCGGTCACGGCCAAGCCGAAGAAACTGGCCGCGCCCGAGAAGCGCTCGGGCCACGCGCGCATGCTCGGCGCGACGACGACCGAAAGCCGCGGCGGCAGCGTCGTAATTGAAGGGAGTTCCGTCGAAAAAGCACAAGTGATTCTGGCGTATTTGCGCGAGCATCAACTCGTCGATTACTAGGTTTCGACGCAAGCCCGGTCCCACATACGAAAGCAGCAGCCCGCGTTCAAAGGTGTTTGGCGGGGCACCAGACGTGACGCAAAACGGAGCACACGATGAAAGTTTCGGCAGACGTTCGCGCAATGATCGAACGCCGCAAAAAGGGCCATACGCTCGAGGCGCCGTTCTATACGAGCCCGGAGATCCACGCGCTCGACCTCGATGCCATCTTCCGCAAGACCTGGATTCAGGTCGCCATCGAACCGGACATTCCCGAACCGGGCGATTACACGACGGTCGAGATCGGCAACGATTCGATCCTGATCGTGCGCGACGACGACATGGAAATCCGCGCCTTCTACAACGTGTGCCGCCATCGCGGCGCGCGCCTGTGCAATCAGGAGAAGGGCTCGCTCGGCAATATCGTGTGCCCGTATCACAGCTGGACGTACAACCTCTCCGGCGACCTGATGTTCGCCGAGCACATGGGCGACCAGTTCGACCGCTGCAAGCACAGCCTGAAGAAAGTGCACGTGCAGAATCTCGCGGGCCTGATTTTCATCTGCCTCGCCGATGAACCGCCCGCCGATTTCGCCGTGATGCGCGAAGCGATGGAACCGTATCTCGCGCCGCATGGCCTGAGGGACTGCAAGATCGCGGCGAGCATCGATATCGTCGAGAAGGGCAACTGGAAGCTCACGATGGAGAACAATCGCGAGTGCTATCACTGCGTCGCGAATCATCCCGAACTGACCATTTCGCTCTATGAATACGGCTTCGGCTATCAGCGTTCGCCTGCCAACGAGGAAGGCATGGCCGCGTTCGAGCAGACCGTCGCCGAGCGCACGAAGCAATGGGAAGCGATGTCCCTGCCGTCCGCCGAAATCGAACGTCTGTCCGATCTCGTCACGGGCTTTCGCACGCAGCGCCTGCCGCTCGATCGCGACGGCGAATCGCAGACACTCGACGCCAGGGTCGCATCGAAGAAGCTGCTCGGCGGCTTCGAGCGCGCGGACCTGGGCGGCCTCTCGTTCTGGACGCAGCCGAATTCGTGGCATCACTTCATGAGCGATCACATCGTGACGTTCTGCGTGATTCCGCTTGCGTCGGGCGAAACGCTCGTGCGCACGAAATGGCTGGTGCACAAGGATGCGCGCGAGGGTATCGATTATGACGTCGACAACCTCACCGCCGTGTGGCGCGCGACGAACGATCAGGACCGCACGCTCGTCGAGTATTCGCAGCTCGGCGTCGCGAGCAACGCGTACGAGCCGGGTCCGTATTCGCCGTTCACGGAAGGGCTCGTCGAGAAGTTCTGCGAGTGGTACATCGGGCGTCTTGCCGATCATGCGAACGCGCCCGAGCACGGCGTGGATGCATCGCACGGCGAGAAAGTCGTTTCCTTCATGCGCTAAGCGCGTTCGAACAGCAGCGAGCAGGAGCAGAACATGATGCGCGATCAGGCTACGTTCGAGCCGACCCAAAGCCGTGTCACCCAGCCGAAATTCTGGGGGACGCTGCCCGTGCGCTGGGATTGCGATACGGACGAGACGCTCGTCTGCTGTCACGTCCGGCAGGAAACGCATGACGTCAAAAGCTTTTTCTTCAAGGCGCCCGGCGAACGCACGTTTGTCTTCGAGCCGGGGCAGTTCATCACGCTCGAACTCGATATCGACGGCGAGCAGATCAATCGTTGCTACACGATCTCGTCCGCGCCGACGCGGCCGCACACGATCTCCATCACGGTGAAGCGCGTGCCGGGCGGCAAGGTGTCGAACTGGCTGCACGACAACGTCGTGGCGGGAACGACCGTGCGCGTGCTCGGGCCGTCGGGCGAATTCACGTGCGCGCGTCATCCGGCGCGCAAGTTCCTGTTTCTATCGGCGGGCTCGGGCATCACGCCGCTCATGTCGATGAGCCGCGCGCATCACGAGCTTGTCGACGATGCGGACATCATGTTCGTGCATAGCGCGCGCACGCCGGACGACATCATCTTCGCGCGCGAACTCGATCTGATCGCGTCGAACCAGAAGAACTTCCGCACTGCGTTCGTCTGCGAACGCGTGGGCGCGCGCACGAACTGGCCGGGCGTGACGGGCTTTCTGAGCCTGCCGTTGCTGAAGCTGATCGCGCCGGACTTTCTCGAACGCGAGATCTTCACGTGCGGCCCCGCGCCGTACATGAAGGCGGTGCGCGATCTGCTCGACGAAGGGGGTTTCGATCGCAAGCATTATCACGAGGAGAGCTTTTCGTTCGGCGTCGTCGAAGAGGTCGCGGCGGTATTGACGACCGCGCATGTCGGCGATGCGCTCGCGGCGCAGACGGATTTCGTCGAAGCGCGTGAAGAAGCGGTCGGTTTCGAGCCTGCTCCCGCAGAGCCGGTCATCGAGCCGGTTGCGGAACCGTTGATCGAAACGAAGTTCAAGGTCAACTTTGCGAAGAGCCGGCGCGATATCGAATGCGGCGGCCACGAACACGTGCTCGATGCCGCGAAGAAAGCGGGCGTGCGTTTGCCTTCGTCGTGCACGCAGGGCATGTGCGGCACCTGCAAAGTGAAGCTCGTGTCCGGCGAAGTGAGCATGAAACATGCGGGGGGAATTCGTCAGCGCGAGATCGATCAGGGCATGGTGCTGTTGTGCTGCAGCAAGCCGTTGACGGATCTCGTCGTCGACAAGTGAGGTGCCCGGGCGACCCTGATCGGGGTGCGTCGTTTCTTGACAACTGAGTGTCGGAAAAGTGCGTTACGGGCCAATTCTGGCTAGTGATTCTGTTCGCTACACGGCGTGGGCCGCTAAGGGGAAACCAAATGAAACCGATGAGAAGAATGCTCGTGCTCGGGGCGATGACCGCCGCGCTGGCTGCGAGTTTTGGGGCGAACGCCGCAGACAAGCCGACCATCAAAATCGGTTACGTCGAGGGCTGGGACGATAGCGTCGCGACGTCGAACGTGGCTGCGCGCATCATCGAGAAGAAGCTGGGGTATCCGGTGCAGCTCGTGCCGGTTGCGGCGGGCGTGATGTGGCAGGGCGTTGCGCGCGGCGATCTGGACGCGACCTTGTCCGCGTGGCTGCCGGTGACGCATGGCGCGTACTGGAACAACTTCAAGGCGAAGGTCGTGAATCTCGGCCCGAACTTTCAGGATGCGAAGATCGGTTTGATCGTGCCTGAGAATGTCGACGTCAATAGTCTTTCGGATCTCGAAGCGAAGAAGGCGGAATTCGATTCGCGCATCGTCGGGATCGATGCTGGCGCGGGTGTGATGCAGAAGACCAGCGAGGCGATCAAGGCCTACAATCTCGACTACAAGCTGCTGCCGAGCTCGGGTAGCGCGATGACGGCGGAACTGGCGCGCTCGGAAGCGGCTAAGAAGCCGATCATCGTGACGGGCTGGAAGCCGCACTGGATGTTCGCGAAGTACAAGCTGAAATTCCTGGAAGATCCGAAGAAGGTGTTCGGTGAATCCGAGCACGTGGATAACGTGATCAATCCGGAACTGGAGAAGAAGGCGCCGCAGGTTGTGGCGTTTCTGAAGAAGTTTCAGTGGAAACCGGGTGAGATCGATAGCGTGATGCTGGCCACGCAGAACGGAGAGAAGCCGCAGGCGGCTGCCGATGCGTGGATCGGCGCGCATGGGGATCGGGTGGATTCCTGGGTTAAGTAAAGGGTTCTTTTGCGTTTGGGCAAACGCTAAGCGTCGTGAGGGGGCTCCTTGCGGCGCTTTTTTTTGGTTTGTCGCTGGATCCCGTTGTCGCGTCGGTTTATTAGCGTTGCCCCTGTGCGGGGCGGCAGTCACTTTCTTTGCTGCTGCAAAGAAAGTAACCAAAGAAAGCAGCTTGAGCCGCCCGCGGTCACACGCAATTTGGGCATTCTTCTCCTCGCTCGTGGCGTCTGTAGCGAGTGCCCTCGTAGGCCTAACCGGGCTTGGACCGCGCACGGTCTGTCACACCGCGCCGCTCGCGTGGCTGGTTCAGCACGAAATGGCTCCGTCCCGCTGCGCGGCCGACCGGTCCATCGGGACTGCGTGTGCTTCTGCGTTTCTCTTTTCTCGTTGGTTTCCCTCGCCTACCCGACGGCAGCGCGAAGCGCTGTGCCGAAGCTATTTCGTGCTGAACCAGTGCGCTTAAGCAACTAGCTAGTCAGACCGTGCGCGGTCCAAGCCCGAGGTGGCCTACGAGGGCACTCGCTACGGAGGCCACGAACAACGAGAAGAACACCCAAATTGCGTGTGACCGCGGGCGTCTCGAGCTGCTTTCTTTGCCTACTTTCTTTGCAGCAGCAAAGAAAGTAGGTGCCGCCCCGCACAGGGGCAACGTTAATAGACCGACACGAAACCGGGATCCGGCGACAAACCCAAGCGAAAGCAAAAAAACCAAAAACCCTCAACCCAAAACCACAGTCCGCTCACCATTAATAAAAACCCGCCGCTCGATAAAAGCCTTCACAGCCCGCGCCAGCGTAATGCATTCGACATCACGCCCGGTGGCAAGCAGCCTCTCAGGCCCATAAGAATGGTCGACCCGCTCGACCTCCTGCTCGATGATTGGCCCTTCATCGAGATCATCGGTAACGAAATGCGCCGTCGCGCCAATGAGCTTGACGCCCCGCGTATGCGCCTGATGATAAGGCTTCGCCCCCTTGAACCCCGGCAGGAACGAATGATGAATATTGATTGCCCGCCCGGCGAGCGCGCGGCTCGTCTCTCCCGAAAGAATCTGCATATAACGCGCAAGCACCATCAATTCAGCGCCTGAAGTCTCGAACAGATCGAGCAAACGCGCCTCCTGCTGAGGCTTGGTATCCGCGGTAATCGGAAGATGATGAAACGGCAGGCCATGCTGCGCAGCCAGGTGCGCCAGGTCCGTATGATTCGACCCGATCCCGACGATATCCATCTTCAACTCGCCCATGCGCCAGCGGAACAACAGATCGGCGAGACAATGCTCCAGCTTCGATACCATGATGAGCACTTTCGGCCGCACGGCGAGATCGTGCATCGCCCATGACATCGAGAAGCGCCCGGCGATCGGCTCGAATTCGCGCTTCAGCATCGCGAGATCGAGCGCCTCTTCAGGCCGCGCGCCATGAAAGACGCAGCGCACGAAGAAGCGTTCGCTCAAATCGTCGTCGAACACGGTGAGTTCGTCGATATAGCCGTGATGCCGCTCCAGAAAGCCGACGATGGCGGCGACCTGCCCCGCCGCGCTCGGGCACGAGACGGTAAGCACCAGTTGATCAAAGCGGGATTCGGCTGCCATGCGTGCTCCACATTCGTATGGTCGCAGCGCCGCGGTATGCGGCGAGCGTGCACGCTAGTAGAGCAAACGCAAGCACACTCCGGATAGAAGCGAACCGCCGCGCAGATAGTACGAAAGCGTCAGCCGGTGACGTCGCATTCGTCGAGCAGCCACTCGCTGAACGCCCGCACGGCGGCGGTCGGCTCGCGCGCCGTGACCAGCACGTAGCCGCGATCGGTGACGAGCGGCGCGTCGCAGAGCGCGACGAGCTGGCCTGTCGCGATCAGTTCGTCGATGAGCGGCGCCCAGCCGAGCGCGACGCCCTGGCCCATCACCGCCGCGTGGGCGACCAGCGCGTAGCTGTTGAAGGTGAAGCCGCCCTGTGTCGGCGGCGCGGCAAGGCCGTGCGCCTCGAACCATGCGCTCCACGAAAGCCAGCGTTCGGGAAGTGTCGGTTCCAGGTGCAGCAGCGGCAGCCCGGCCAGATCGGCGGGAGAGACGGGCGCGCTTCTGCCCGCGATCAGCGCGGGGCTGCATACCGGCATCACGCGCTCGGGAAAGAGCTTCACGGCGCTCCTGTTGCCCCATTCGGTCTGTGTATCGCCGAACACGATGACGACGTCCGCATGATCGCCCGATGCGCTCGGCAGGCTCTGCGACGTGATGATCTTCACGTCGACATCGGGCATCAGCGCCTTGAATTGCGGCAGGCGCGGCATCAGCCAGTAGGTGGCGAAGCCGAAGTCCGTCGAGAGCGTGAGCGTGCGCTGCGCATGACGCGAGCGGATGTCGGACGTAGCCGCGCGTATGACGTCGAGGCCGCGCCGCACGGCATCGAAGAGACGCGCGCCGTCTTCGGTGAGCGTGACGCCGCGATGCCCGCGCTCGAACAGCGCCGCGCCGAGCGATTCCTCCAGTTGCACGACGCGCTGGCTCACGGCGGGCTGCGTCGAGCCGAGTTCGCGCGCCGCGGCCGTGAAGCTCGCGAGACGCGCGGCGGATTCGAACATCAGTAGCGCCTGCATCGGTGGCAGGCGATCCGGCCGCGGCATAAGTGCTCCTTATATGCACATAACGAATTGCCATCTTCACAGCCGTTATCTGAACGGCAATAGTGAGACTGAACGCTCAAACAAAGATTCTATTCGAGGCACGCATTCATGCTTGAGACGAAACCAAATATCCTTGTGCTGATGGCCGATCAGCTCACGCCCTTCGCGCTGTCCGCATACGGCAACCGCGTGACGAAGACGCCGCGCATCGATGCGCTCGCACGAGAAGGCGTCGTGTTCGAATCCGCGTATTGCGCAAGCCCGCTATGCGCGCCGTCGCGCTTTTCGCTTCTCGTAGGCAAGCTGCCTTCGAATATCGGCGCATACGACAACGCCGCCGAGTTTCCGTCCGAGACGCTCACGTTCGCGCACTATCTGCGCGCCGAAGGCTATCGCACGATTCTTTCGGGCAAGATGCATTTCTGCGGCGCGGATCAGTTGCACGGCTTCGAGGAGCGTCTCACGACCGATATCTATCCCGCCGATTTCGGCTGGACGCCCGACTGGCAGAATCCCGATGCGCGCCCGACGTGGTATCACAACATGAGCTCCGTGATCGACGCTGGCCCGTGCGTGCGAACCAATCAACTCGACTTCGATGACGAAGTGACCTTCACGGCGCGTCAGAAGCTCTTCGATATCGCGCGCGAGCGCAACGCGGGCAGAGACGCGCGGCGGTTCATGATGGTCGCGTCCCTCACGCATCCGCACGATCCGTACGCGATTCCGCGCAAGTACTGGGACATGTATCGCGATGAGGATATCGACATGCCTTCGTATCGCGATTCGCTCGATGCATGCGATCCCCATTCCAAGCGTCTGCGTCACGTGTACGAAGCGGACCGCACGCCGCCGACCGAGCGGCAGATCCGCAACGCGCGGCGCGCCTATTACGGCGCGGTGTCCTATGTCGACGATCAGTTCGCCGCGATCCTCGAAGCGCTCGAACAGGCGGGCCTCGCCGACGATACGATCATCGTCGTCACGTCCGATCATGGCGAGATGCTCGGCGAGCGCGGCCTCTGGTACAAGATGACGTTTTTCGAAGGCGGCTGCCGCGTGCCGCTGATCGTGCATGCGCCGAAGCAGTTTCGCGCGCATCGCGTGGCGGACTCGGTCTCGCATCTCGACGTGCTGCCGACGCTCGTCGAATTCGCGCGCGGAGAAGCGCCGCAATCATGGCCCGATAGCATCGACGGTCGAAGCCTCGTGCCGCATCTACGCGAGACCGGCGGCCATGACGAAGCGATCGGCGAATATCTCGCGGAAGGCGCGATCGCGCCCATCGTGATGATCCGGCGTGGACGTTTCAAGTTCATTCACACGCGCGTCGATCCCGATCAGCTCTATGACGTCGAGGCCGATCCTTTTGAGCGCGTGAATCTCGCGAGTGACCAGCGTCATGCATCGCGCGTGGCCGAATTCCGCGCCGAAGTCGCGCGCCGCTGGAATCTCGACGCGCTGCATCAGGAGGTGCTGAAGAGCCAGCAGCGCCGTCATTTCCACTTCGCGGCGACGACGCGCGGCACGATTCAATCATGGGACTGGCAGCCGCATGTCGATGCGAGCCAGCGCTACATGCGCAATCACATCGATCTGGACGATCTCGAAGCGATGGCGCGTTTTCCCGCCGTCGAGCACTGAGGACGCGATCCGCACCATCACCCCACATTCGACAGGAACGCACCATGAAAAAGGGCTTCATCCATGCGCTCGTCGCCGCCGCGCTCGGCATCGTGACGTCTCACGCGTCGTCCGCGGAGCCGCAGTCCTGCACTCAGGTGCACATGGCCGGGCCCGGCTGGACCGATATCGACGCGACCAATGCAATGAGCGGCATCGTGCTCAAGGCGCTCGGCTACCGGCAGAACGTCGCGAACCTGTCGGTGCCGATCACGTATCAGGGCATGAAGAAAGGGCAGATCGACGTCTTTCTCGGCAACTGGATGCCTGCGCAGGCGCCGCTCGTGAAGCCGTTCTTCGAGGAGAAATCGATCGACGTGGTGCGCCCGAATCTATCCAACGCGAAGTTCACGCTTGCCGTGCCGGACTATGTGGCGGCCGCCGGCGTGCATTCGTTCGCAGACCTCGCGAAGAACGCCGACAAGTTCGATCACCGCATCTATGGCATCGAGCCGGGCGCGCCCGCGAATCAGAACATCAAGCGCATGGTCGACGACAAGTCATTCGGCCTGGGCGACTGGAAAGTGGTCGAATCGAGCGAGACCGCGATGCTTACGCAAGTGGATCGCGCGGTGCGCGAGAAGAAGTGGATCGTGTTTCTCGGCTGGGAGCCGCATGTGATGAACACGAAGTTCAAGCTCGCCTATCTCGATGGCGGCGACCGGTACTTCGGCGCGAATATTGGCGGCGCGACGGTCAACACGGTGGCGCGCAGCGGCTACGAGCAGCAATGCCCGAATGTCGCGCGCCTGTTCAGGCAGATGGCGTTCAACGTCGATCTGGAAAACGGCGTGATCACCGAGGTGCTGGAAAAGAAGGCCCACGTCGACGCAGCCGCGACGGATGCGCTCAAGCGCCATCCGGAACTGCTGAAATCCTGGCTCGACGGCGTGAGCACGGCGAGCGGCGGCAACGGCCTGGAAGCCGTTCAGACCGCGCTCGGCGTGAAGTGAAGGGTTAGAGGCCGAGGCGGTCGATGACCGCGCGGGTGGCCGGAGAAACGAAGTGGCGGATGGCCTCGACGTGAGACTTGTTGAGGAGTGCGTGATCGCGATAGACGCCTACCGCTTTGGCCAGGCGTTCGAGCACGATGTTATGCACGATGGATACGTCCTGGCCGAAATCCCGCGCCTGAGTGGAGACGAGCCTGTCGATCGCGCGAATCATGTCGAGCAGGCCTTCGGTATGAGGTGCATAGATGTGCAGGAACGCGGCGACGATGAGATCGATGTCGCGCGGCTCGAGGCCGGGATACCACAGACTGAGAAGGCGACCGCGGGCGGCCTGGAGACAGTCGCGCGCGACGTCATGCCGGCTGTTGGTCAGGCTCGCACGATGAGACCGGTGTTCGGTGAGCACCTCGTCGACATTCGAGAGCCGGCCGCCGGCCGCCATGATCGCGGCGAGATAGTCGAGGTCTTCGGCGCTGGCCGAGCGATCGTCGAAGCGAATGTGGTGTTCCCGAATGAACGAGCGCCGGACCATCAGCGTGCCGCCGCTGATCGTGTTCAGGCCATCGAGAAGGTGCGCCTTGATGTCCGCGTCGCCCAGTGAGCAATGCGCAATGCCCTCGGGGACATCGCCGAACACTAGGGCGTGTGATCCGGCCGCCGCCAGACGATCGCAGTCTCTGAATGCTTCGACCTGGGCGGCAAGCCTCGCAGGGAGCGCGCGGTCGTCGGCGTCGAGGCGTGCGATGAACTCGCCTTGCGCCGCATCGAAACCCGCGTTCGACGCGACGCTGACACCCTCGTTCCGGTCGAAGCGGATGAGGCGGATGCGCTGGTCGTCGCCGGCGGCGTGACGGGCGGCGGACATGGTCTGATCGGTCGAGCCATCGTCCACGACGATGAGCTGCCAGTCTTCGAGCGTTTGCTGCTGAATGGAGGCAATCGCTTCGCCGATGAAGCGTTCCGCATTGAAGGCGGGAATCACGACAGAGACGAGGGGCGGTGATTTCAGGGCGTTTTCAGGCGTCATGGAGCGGTGGGCGATGCGAGACGAAGGGGTGCGGTTTTTTTACAGATTCCGAAGTATGCGGAGCAGCGTCCAACGGGCATATCGGGCATATCTGAATTCGCAGTCGCTCGATTGACGCGCAACGCTCAGTTGCATGAGTCGCAACTGGACAGATTTGCGTCGCAACAGGTCGAGCCGCGACATATATGGAACCTTATTTTTATAACCTCGACACGACGAGTCGCTTCGTCGCGTAGCAGATCAGTTCCCGGCAACGTCAGCTTGTCTATGCCTTCACGCCATGCGCGCGGGCAGGGCAGCGCTTTTTCCAACGCAACATCCATCAAGACGAGCAAAGGACCAGCACATGAGAAAAGGACATGCCGCGAAGATCGCAGGGCTCGCGTTCACGGCGGGTGCGGCGAGCGTGCCTGTGGCGGCGCATGCGCAAAGCAGCGTGACGCTCTACGGCATCCTCGATGCGGGCATCACCTGGGTGAGCAACACCGGCGGCTCGCACGTGGTGAAGTTCGACGACGGCATTTCCTACGGCAACCGCATCGGCTTTCGTGGCGTCGAGGATCTGGGCGGCGGGCTGCAGGCGATCTTCGTGCTGGAGTCGGGCTTTCATCTCGGCAATGGCCAGTACGCGTTCGGCGGCGCCGAGTTCGGCCGGCAGGCATATGTGGGCCTGAAGAACCAGTGGGGCACGGTGTCGCTCGGTAATCAGCTCGACATGACCGAGGAGTTCGTCTATCTCTACAACATCTCGGCCTGGGCGAGCGGCTATGCGATTCACCAGGGCGACTTCGACCGCATGAACGGCGATCGCCTGCCGAACTCGATCAAGTTCCTGTCGAACGACTTCGGCGGCTTCACGTTCGGCGGGATGTATTCGTTCGGCAATCAGGCGGGCGACTTCCATCGCAACAGCGCGTGGAGCGTGGGCGCGCACTATGCGGCGAGCACCTTCAATGTCGGCGCGGCCTATACGCAACTGAACAACCCCAACGGCATCTATGCGTTCGATCCCTACGCGATGATCGGCGCGCGCACCTTCCTCGGCCAGCCGACCGTATCCGTCGATCCCGCGACCGGCGCGGTTACGGATCTCTACAGTGCGAACGCGTTTCCCGTCGACAAACAGGGCGCATTTGCAGTGGGCGCGGCGTGGACCATCGGCAAGCTGATGTTGTCGGGCAACTTCACCTACACGACGATCAAGGGACTTGGGCAGACCTCGCACATGCAGGTGTATGAAGCCGGTGCGTCGTATAGCTTCATGCCCGATCTGAGCCTGTACGGCGGCTATCAGCACACGCGCTTCGAAGGCAATCACTGGAATCAGGGGTCGCTTGGTTTGCACTATCTGCTTTCGAAGCGTACGGATGTGTATGTGTCTGGCGACTATCTGCGTGCGTCGGGGCCCATCGATGCGGTGATCGGTTATAGCTTTACGCCTTCGTCGTCGAATACTCAGGCCGATGTGCGTATCGGCATGCGTCATTCGTTCTAGAGCGTGGTGGGAATTGTCGTTTAGGAATGTATAGGGGATTGGCGAAATTACCTGATACGCTTCGGGGTTTTCGCCGGATCCCGTATTCGTGTCGGTTTATTGGCGTTGCCCCTGTGCGGGGCGGCAGTCACTTTCTTTGCTGCTGCAAAGAAAGTAACCAAAGAAAGCAGCTCGAGACGCCCGCGGTCACACGCAATTTGGGTGTTCTTCTCGTCGCTCGTGGCCTCTGTAGCGAGTGCCCTCGTAGGCCTAACCGGGCTTGGACCGCGCACGGTCCGACAAGCTAGTCGTTTGAGCGCGCTGGTTCAGCACGAAACAGTTTCGGCACAGCGCTACGCGCTGCCGTTGGGTCTGCAAGGGAAACCATCGGTATGGATACCTTGGTAATGAAGCACACGCAAACCCGATGGACCGGTCGGCCGCGAAGCGGGTCGGAGCCGTTTTGTGCTGAACCAGCCACGCGCGCAGCGCGATGTGACAGACCGTGCGCGGTCCAAGCCCGGTTAGGCCTACGAGGGCACTCGCTACTGCTGTGCCAAGACCGATCGCCTGTGCCGGGGCCGGCCTGAAGTACTTTGGATGGGGAAAGCTGTTTCTTTGGTTACTTTCTTTGCAGCAGCAAAGAAAGTGACTGCCGCCCCGCACAGGGGCAACGCTAATAAACCGACACGCCAACGGGACCCGGCGACAAACTAGGCCGCCGCGAGCCCAGCGGCAGCGACGCCACGCAATGCGCTGCGATCCTGCCGCGGACTCGTGTTGAAGCGCACACGATACGTGCGCGAGAAATGCGACGGCGATTCGAACCCGCAAGCAACGCATACCGCAAGGATCGACATATCCGTCTGCTGCAACAGCTCGCGCGCCCGCGCGAGCCGAAGCCCAAGATAGAAATGCGTCGGCGTGTCCTTCATCGACGCGCAGAAAAGCCGCTCCAGTTGCCGCCGCGTCACGCCGATCGATTCGGCGAGCGCATCCGGCGACAGCGGCTCTTCCATGTTCTGCTCCATCAGCTCGATCACCTGGATCAGCTTGCGGTTGTGGATGCCGTAGCGCGCCGCGATCTGCAGCCGTTGATGATCCGAGCGCTGCCTGATGCGCCCCAGCACGAACTGCTCCGACACCTGCGCCGCGAGGCTCGCGCCATGCTCGCGCGCGATCAGGTCGAGCATCAGATCGATCGACGCCGTGCCGCCCGCGCACGTGATGCGACGCGTGTCGATCTCGAAGAGTTCCTGACTCGTCTCGATGGCCGGATAACGCTCAGTGAACGCAGCGGCCGCTTCCCAATGCAGCGTCGCGCGCCTGCCCGCGAGCAGGCCGGCTTCCGCGAGGATGAAGCTGCCCGTGTCGATGCCGCCGAGCGTCGCGCCCGCGCGATCGAGACGCTTCAGCCAGTCGCCGATCGCGCGCGTGTAGTCGGAGAGCGGCTCGAAGCCCGACACGACGAACACGGTGCGCGCATCGCTCACCTGATCGAATGCGCCTTCGGCATTGAGCGTGATGCCGTTGCTCGCGGCGACCGGCCCGCCGTCGACGGACAGGATATGCCAGCGATACAGATCGCCCGCGAAGCGATTGGCGACTCGCAAAGGTTCGATCGCGGACATGAAGCCGATCGACGAGAATTCGGGCAGCAACAGGAAGTGAAAATGGTGGGGAGTGGACATCGGATCGATCGATAAAGACAGGTCGATTGGCAAGCCGTCCACGCTAGCAAGGGCAATAAACGCGCGCAATCCGGCGCGCCCCGTAGGGCGAGCCGGACCGGATGCGAAAGAACGTGCGTTCAGGCGCTCGACAGTTCGTTCGTGAGCGTCTGCGCGACTGCGGCGAGATGCGGTTCGACGACCAGATCCGTGTGCTTGCCATCGACCTGCATGATGCGCAAGCCGTGCTTGGCGACGCGTTGCCAGACCGGCAGCGGATCGCTGCGCGAGTTGTCGAGCAGGCTCGCGCGCACATAGACGATCGGGCCGCCTTCATAGCGGCGCGGCCGGTAGGTCGTCATCGCCACGCGCATCGATTCGCGCACGCGCTGGAGCACGGGCGGCATGCCGATTGCATCGGGCGCGGGCGTGTGCGCCTGCTTGCCCATCCGCATCCGCACGCGGTCGGTGATCACGGCCGCCTTGCCGCGCATGTAGCCGAAGCGCTCGCCCGCTTCGAGCGAACGCAATTCGCGCAGACGTTCGACGATCACGGCCGCTTGATAGCGCGTCCACTGCGATAAGGGCAGGCAGCCCGTGTGAACGTAGGTATCGAGCAGGCAGAGCATCTCGATCTTTTCGCCCGCCGCGACGAGCTGCTGCGCGATCTCGAACGCGATCAGACCGCCGAACGAATAACCGACGAGCGCATACGGCCCGCTCGGCTGCACTTCGCGCATGCGCAGCACGTAGCCCCGCGCCATCTCTTCGACGCTGTGCTGCGGCACTTCATCGCCGTCGAGGCCCAGCGCCTGCAAGCCATAGACGGGCCGCTCGTTCTGCAGCATGCCCGCGAGCGTCAGGCACTCCATCACCGAGCCGGTGATGCTGTGCACCATGAAAAGCGGCCGGCCGCTGCCCGCGCGCATCTGCACGAGCGTGGAGTTGCCGGCACGCGTGTCCGGATCGGCGGCGAGGACCGCGGCGAGCCGCGCGATGGTGGGCGCGAGGATCATCGTCGAGAGCGGCAGCGTGCGGCCGGTCGCGCGCTGCACGTCGGTGAGCATGCGCGCGGCGAGCAGCGAATGGCCGCCCAGCTCGAAGAAATTGTCGTCGCGGCCGATCGGCGAGAAGCTGAAATGCTGCTCCCACAGCGCGCACAGATACGCTTCGATCGCCTCGACCGATTCGCCCGGCGCGGGCAGTTCGCGCTTCACGCGCGTGAGCGACGGATGCTCGCGAATCTGATCGAGACACTCGGGATTCGCGAGCGACGACACGTTGCGCGCGGGCAGACCGTTGACCGCGTCGCGCGCGGCGGCTTCCGATGGCTTGTTGTTGTGCGTGACCGGCAGACCGGCGACCTGCACGATCACGTCCGGCACGAGCGCGGCCGAGCCCTGGCGCGTGAGATCGCGGCGCACATGTGCGGCAAGCGCCGCATTCAGTTGCGCGCCGGGCCGCAGCACGAGCAGCAGCACGATGCGCTGGCCCGCATCGCCCGCGTTCGCGCCGGTCTGCGGCACGACCATCGCGTGACGAATCTCGGCAATGCCGCTCAGGATGCGATAGATCTCGCCCGGGCTCACGTTGATGCCGCGCACGTTCAGCACGCCGTCGCTGCGGCCGTGCAGCCGCGCGGAACCCTGCGGCGAGAACTCGATGACATCGCCGTGCGTCCACACGCCTTCGTTCGCGGCGAAGTAGGCCTTGTGAAAGCGCGAGCCGTCATCGTCGCCGAAGAAGCCGAGCGGGCGCGACGGGAACGGATTCGTGCAGACGAGCTCGCCCGGCATGATCGTGCTCGCGCCCTGATCGAACGCCTGCACGTCGAGGCCGAGGCTCCTGCATTGCGCTTCGCCCGCATAGACGGGCAGGTTCGGGTTGCCGAGCACGAAGCAGCCGATGATGTCCGTGCCGCCCGAGATCGATTGCAACTGCAATGGCTTCACATGCTCGTAGACCCACTGGAACTGCGAGTCGTAGAGCACGGCGCCGGTGGACATCATCGCCCGCAGCGCGGACAGATCGACCTGCGCACCCGGTTCGATGCCCGCGTCCTCGCTCATCTTGAGATAGGCGGGACTCGTGCCGAACACGGTCACGTGCTCCTTCGCGATGAGACGCCAAAGCGTGTCGACGGCCGAGACCGGGCCGTCATAGGTGACGATCTCGACGCCCGATGCGAGCACCGACATCTGCCAGTTCCACATCATCCACGAGCAGCTCGTGTGGAAGAACAGCTTGTCGCCGGGGCCGAAGTCGCTGTGCAGGCGATGTTCCTTCACGTGTTCGAGCAGCGTGCCGCCCGCGCCGTGCACGATACATTTCGGCTTGCCCGTCGTGCCCGACGAAAACATGATGAAGAGCGGATGATTGAACGGGAAGCGCTTCCACGAGAAGCGCATCGCGTCGCCGCGCACGATCAGCGAGTGCAACTCGTGCTGGCGCTGCGTCACCGAACTGGGCAGATCCGTCTCGTCGAGACAGACGATGTCGGTCAGCGTCGGCAGCTGCGCGGCCACCGCGGCGACGTGCCCCGAGATCGAGCCGCCCGTGTCGAACGGACGCTGCATCGTATGCGCGAACATCATCTTCGGGTCGAGCGGCGCGAAGCGGTCGAGAATCGCCTGCACGCCGTTTTCCGGCGCGGCGGTGGACAGCGTGGCGCCGAGCGCGGTCACGGCGAGCGCGACGGTGATCGCGTCGCCGTCGTTGCGCATGATCGCGACCACGCGGTCGCCTTCTTTAAGGCCCAGCTCGGAAAGCGTCTGCGCGAGCCGCACGACGCGCTCGCGCAGCTCACCGCGCGTATAGGCGATGCGCCGGCCGTCGGCATAGCACGAGGTGAGCGCGGGCGCGTCGTCGGGAGCGATGCGTTTGCCGAGCAGATTCTCGGCGTAATTCAATTCGACGTTCGGAAAAAATCTGGCCGTTTCGCATTGATTGCCGATGCAAACCGGCTCATCCGAACCCGACCATTCGAGACCGCGCGCCGATTCGAGAAAGCATTTCCAGAATTGCCGGTATTCACGCGCCGCGTAGGCGTGCAATTGGGAATAGTCAGCGAAATGTTCGCCAGTTGCTTTCTCGAAGGCCTGTGCGAAGGCCGTCATGCGCGATGCTGAAATCTGTTCGGTGGACGGCTGAAATAGCGGTTCGCGCGCATACAGCCGCGCATTCTCTCGGATGGCGTCTTGACGGTCCATGTCCCAGGCACCTTTGATTGGACGACGTGATTTAAATAGCTATGTGCTCGACGGCGATCGCAGGAAATTGCTCCATTTCCTCTGCCGCAGGCGTCGGAGACCAGCCTAACCCCTCATGTCGAATGTACCCCGCCGGAAATCCTTCCAATGTGCGCGCAACCACAGAGGTTGTGGCGTTCCGGCACAGTTTGACCTTGCAAATGGGCGCTAAAGCATGTTTCGGATACCGAAAGGCGGCAATTACTACGCTTTCTGGCGGGTTTGTTCATCTCAATTCGCGTTTACGCTATGGCGAAAGATCTTGGAATATAGGCTGAAAAGAGATAGTCCGAGGCGCGAACGTGCGTGCGTGAATGCGTCCGGTCGGGAGGTCGCAGGCAGTCAAGTCACGGTCGCAAGCGGGCGTTCGGGCGGCTTTATGCGGCGGTACTTTGTACCCCATGCCGGCACGCGAACCGGCGCATCGATTGAACCCTCACCGGAAGGCTCGACATGAGACAACACCTGATCTGCACGCTGCTTGCCGTTACCTGTTCCGCATTCGCCGTTGCGCCGGGCGCGCAGGCGGAAGACGCGAGTTGCCGCACGGTGCGCTTCGTCGACATCGGTTGGACCGACATCACTTCGACGACCGCGCTCGCTTCCGTCGTGTTCGAGGGGCTCGGCTATGCGCCGCGGACCACGGTGGCGTCGGTGCCGATTTCGCTTGCCGGGCTGAAGAGCAAGCAGATCGATGTCTCGCTTGGTTATTGGTGGCCCGTGCAGCAGAAAGCGGTCGAGCCGTTCCTCGAAGCGAAGAGCATTCAGAAGCTGGAACCGCCGAATCTTTCGGGCGCGAAAGCGACGCTCGCCGTGCCCAGCTATGCGTACGATGCGGGCATCAAGACTTTTGCGGACATCGCGAAGCATCGCGACGAACTGGGCGGCACGATCTACGGCATCGAGCCGGGCAGCAGCGCGAACGCCAAGATTCAGAAGATGATCGATTCGAATCAGTTCGGGTTGGGTGGGTTCAAGCTCGTGCAGTCGAGCGAGGCGGGGATGCTGGTCACGGTCGAGCGCGCGATCCGCGAGAAGAAGCCGGTGGTGTTTCTTGGGTGGGAGCCGCATCCGATGAACATTCAGATGAAGATCAACTATCTCTCGGGTGGGGATGAGGTGTTCGGGCCGAACTATGGCGAAGCGCGGGTTTACACCCTGACGAATACGGATTTTCTGGCGCGGTGTCCTAATGCGGGGAAGTTCGTTTCCAATCTGCGATTCACGACTGATCTGGAGAACCGGTTGATGCAGCCGGTGATGAACAAGGAGCGGCCTCAGGAGGCGGCGAAGGCCTATCTCAAGCAGAACCCGCAGGTGTTGGATGCCTGGCTTGCAGGCGTGAAGACGGTTGATGGGAAGGAGGGGTTGACGGCGGTCAGGCAGTATCTCGGGCTTTGAGTTTTGCTTGCGATTGGGGTTTGGGTTTGTCGCCGGATCCCGTGATCGTGTCGGTCTATTAGCGTTGCCCCTGTGCGGGGCGGCACCTACTTTCTTTGCTGCTGCAAAGAAAGTAGGCAAAGAAAGCAGCTCGAGACGCCCGCGGTCATACGCAATTTGGCCACTATTCTCGTCGTTCGTGGGCTCTGTAGCGAGTGCCCTCGTAGGCCTAACCGGGCATGGACCGCGCACGATCTGCCGAGCTAGTCGTTTAAGCGCACTGGTTCAGCACGAAATAGCTTCGGCACAGCGCTTCGCGCTGCCGTCGGGTAGGCGAGGGAAACCAACGAGAAAAGAGAAACGCAGAAGCACACGCGGACCCGAGGGACCGGTCGGCCGCGCAGCGGGACGGAGCCATTTCGTGCTGAACCAGCCACGCGAGCGGCGCGGTGTGACAGACCGTGCGCGGTCCAAGCCCGGTTAGGCCTGTGAGGGCACTCGCTACAGACGCCACGAGCGAGGAGAAGGATACCCAAATTGCGTGTGACCGCGGGCGTATCAGGCTGCTTTCTTTGGTTACTTTCTTTGCAGCAGCAAAGAAAGTGACTGCCACCCCGCACAGGGGCAGTGCTAATAAACCGACACGAAAACGGGATCCAGCGAAAGCAACAAAAAGCGAGCCAGAAACAAAGGAACCCTAACAGAAGGAAAAGGACCAAGACGATGAACTACGAAGTGATAGTAACGTGCGCAGTAACGGGCGCTGGCGACACGACCGGCAAGCACCCCGCCATCCCCACGACTCCAAAGCAGATAGCTCAGGCAGCAATAGAAGCGGCCCGCGCGGGCGCCACCGTCGCCCATTGCCACGTACGCGATCCCAAAACGGGCAGAGGCAGCCGCGATCCCGCGTTGTACCGAGAAGTAGTAGACCGCATCCGCTCCTCCGACACCGACGTGATCGTCAACCTGACCGCCGGCATGGGCGGTGACCTCGAAATTGGCCCGGGCGAAGACCCGATGCGCTTCGGCGCGAACACCGATCTCGTCGGCGGCCTGACGCGTCTCGCCCACGTCGAAGAACTGCTGCCCGAAATCTGCACGCTCGACTGCGGCACGCTCAACTTCGGCGACGGCGACTACATCTACGTTTCGACGCCCGCGCAACTTCGCGCCGGCGCAAAGCGCATCCAGGAACTCGGCGTGAAGCCCGAACTGGAAATCTTCGATACGGGTCATCTGTGGTTCGCCAATCAACTGCTGAAAGAAGGCCTGCTCGATAACCCGCCGCTCTTTCAGTTGTGCATGGGCATCCCATGGGGCGCGCCGCCCGACACCGGCACGATGAAGGCGATGGTCGACAACCTGCCGCCCGGCGCGCACTGGGCGGGCTTCGGCATCGGCCGCATGCAGATGCCGATGGTCGCGCAGGCGATGCTGCTCGGCGGCCACGTGCGCGTCGGTCTCGAAGACAACCTGTGGCTCGATCGCGGCGTGCATGCGACGAACGGCTCGCTCGTGCAACGCGCCGTCGAAATCATCGAGCGACTGGGCGCACGCGCGCTCACGCCCGCCGAAGGACGCAAAAAGCTCGGGCTGCCGCCGCGCGGCGAACGTCCGCTGGAAAAACGCATCGCCGAACAATTCGCCTGAACAGACAAGGACACATCGACATGCAAGTCAAGCAATTCGCCGCGCTCGGCGCGGGTGTGATCGGCAGCGGCTGGGTGGCGCGCGCGCTCGGAGCGGGGCTCGACGTCACCGCGTGGGACCCCGCGCCCGGCGCCGAAGCGCAGTTGCGCGCGAACGTCGCGAATGCGTGGCCGGCGCTCGAGCGCGCCGGTCTGGCGAAAGGCGCGTCGCCGCAGCGGTTGCGCGTCGTATCGACGGTCGAGGAATGCGTCGCCGATGCCGACTTCATCCAGGAAAGCGCGCCCGAACGCGAGGAACTGAAGCTCGCGCTGCACGAACGCGTGAGCCGCGCGGCGAAGCCCGATGCGATCATCGCGTCGTCGACGTCCGGGCTGCTGCCGACCGAGTTCTACGCGCGTGCGGTGAATCCGCAGCGCTGCGTGGTCGGTCATCCGTTCAATCCGGTGTATCTGCTGCCGCTCGTCGAAGTGCTCGGCGGCGAAGCGACTTCGGGCGAAGCGATCGACGCCGCGATGAGCTTCTACGCATCCATCGGCATGCGGCCCTTGCGCGTGCGAAAGGAAGTGCCGGGCTTCATCGCGGACCGCCTGCTCGAAGCGCTGTGGCGCGAGGCGCTGCATCTCGTGAACGACGGCGTCGCGACGACCGGCGAAATCGACGACGCGATCCGCTACGGCGCGGGCATCCGCTGGTCGTTCATGGGCACGTTCCTGACCTACACGCTGGCCGGCGGCGAGGCGGGCATGCGACACTTCATGCAGCAGTTCGGCCCCGCGCTCGAATTGCCGTGGACGAAGCTCGTCGCGCCGAAGCTGACCGACGAACTCATCGACCGCGTGGTCGACGGCACATCACGGCAGACCAACGGGCGCGGCATCAAGGAACTGGAGCGCTATCGCGACGACTGCATCGCGAGCGTGATCGAGGCGATCGCGCAGGCGAAAGCGCGTCACGGCATCGAAGATTAAAGGAACCACGATGATCTATCGCGACACGGTCAAGCCCGAATGGGTCGACTACAACGGCCATCTGCGCGATGCGTTCTACATGCTGATCTACAGCCTCGCGACCGATGCGTTCATGGACCACATCGGTCTCGACGACGCGGGCCGCCGCGCGCGGCAGCGCACGCTCTACACCCTCGAAGCGCACATCAGCTATCTGCGCGAGATCAAGGAGGGCGCGGCGGTGCGCGTGGAAACGCGGGTCGTCGCGCATGACAGGAAGCGCGTCCATCTCTATATGGAGATGTTCGAGGGCGAGACGGCCGAGCCGGTGTCCGCGTGCGAGCAGATGATGATGCACATCGATTCGAGCGGCGCGCCGAAGTCCGCATCGTTCGATGAGGACATCGCCGCGCGCATCGCCGCCGAGCCGGCCATCGCGCTGAAGGACGCGCGTTATGCGGGCCGCGTGATCGGCTTGGCCGGACGCGCTTCGTCGGCCACTGCGCCGGCCTGAGCGCGCCACGTTCTCAGCAGCAACGCGTTGGTCACCACGCTCACGCTGGAGAACGCCATCGCCGCGCCCGCGAACATCGGATCGAGCATGCCGAACGCCGCGAGCGGAATGCCAATCAGGTTGTAGACGAACGCCCAGAACAGGTTCTGCTGAATCTTGCGGTAGGTGCGCCGCGAGATATCGATCGCGTCCGCGACGAGCGCCGGATCGCCGCGCATCAGCGTGAGGCCGGCCGCTTCGATCGCCACGTCGGTGCCGCTCGCCATCGCGATGCCGATATCGGCGGCGGCGAGCGCGGGCGCGTCGTTGATGCCGTCGCCGGCCATCGCGACGATGCCCTTGCCCGACGCCTTCAGTTGCGCGACGACGCGCGCCTTGTCGGCGGGCAGCGTTTGTGCAAACACCAGATCCGACGGAATGCCCAACGCGCGCGCGACGGCCTGCGCGCTGCCCTGATTGTCGCCGGTGACGAGCGCGCTTTTCACGCCCATGCGCGCAAGGCGATCGATGGCGGCGCGTGCGGTCGGCTTGATCGTGTCGCCGAACGCGAGCAGTGCGAGCACGGCGCTATCGAGGTCGATGAGCCAGGAAATCGTATTGCCCTGCGCCTCCAGTTCGCGGGCGCGCGCCGCCAGCGACGAAGGTACGTCGGCGTTCAATTCGGCGATCCAGCGCGCGCTGCCGATCGCGATGCGCCGCGCTCCGACATCCGCCTCCACGCCGCGCCCGGCGACCGCGCGCGCCGCGCTCGCATCGAAACGCGGCGCGTCGTGCGCAGCCGCGACCACCGCCTTCGCCAGCGGATGCTCGCTCATGCGCTGCACGGCGGCGGCGAGCCCGAGCGCTTCGGCACGATCCTGCCCGGGCGCGGCATCGAACGCGACCAGGCTGGGTTTGCCGACGGTCAGCGTGCCGGTCTTGTCGAACGCGACGATCGTAATCGCATGCGCCTGTTCGAGCGCCTGCGCGTCCTTGATGAGAATGCCCTGGCGCGCCGCGACGCCGGTGCCGGCCATGATCGCGGTCGGCGTGGCGAGGCCGAGCGCGCACGGGCACGCGATCACGAGCACTGCGACGGCGTTGAGCAGCGCCGTTTCCGCGTTCGCGCCGTGCCACAGCCAGCCGGCCAGCGTGACGAGCGCGATCGCGAGGATCGCGGGCACGAACACTGCCGACACACGATCCACCAGCCGCTGGATCGGCGCCTTCTCCGCCTGCGCCGATTCGACCAGCCGGATAATGCGCGCGAGCGTCGTTTCCGCGCCGATCGCCGTGGTTTCGATCGCGATCACGCCTTCGCCGTTGATCGAGCCGCCGGTCGCGCGCGCGCCGGGTTCCTTCGCGACGGGCAGGCTTTCGCCCGTGATCAGCGATTCGTCGATATGCGTGCGGCCCTCCCGCACGATGCCGTCGACCGGCACGCGCTCGCCCGGCCGCACGATCGCGATATCGCCGATCCGCACCTCGGCGAGCGGGACTTCGCGATCGCGCGCCGGGTCGTCGCGATCGCGCACGCGCGCCTTGTCCGGGCGCAGCGCATTGAGCGCGCGGATCGCGTCGGTGGTCTGGCGCTTGGCGCGCGCTTCCAGCCACTTGCCGAAGCGCACCAGCGTGATGACGACCGCCGACGCCTCGAAGAACAGATGCTCCGTCATGCCGCCGTGCGCGGCCATCTGCCAGACGGACAGGCCCCACGCCGCCGACGTGCCGAGCGCGACGAGCAGATCCATGTTGCCCGCGAACGCCCGCACCGCGCGATAACCGCCGACATAGAAACGCGCGCCGAAGCCGAACTGCACGACGCTCGCGAGCGCGAGTTGCAGCCACGGGTTCAGCGCGAGGCCGAACATCGGCGCGAGCAGCGGCACGGTGAGCACGGCGGACGCGAACACCGCCGCGAGTTCGCGATCGAATGCGGGCGGCGCGGCGGCGGCGGGGGGCGCTTCAGGCAGAATTGGCGCGGCGTCGTAACCGGCTTTCGCGACGGCGGCGACGAGCTGATCGTCGGTGACGGCGCCGCTCGCGTGGACGGTCGCCTTCTCGGTGGCGAGATTGACCGCGACGCTCTCGACGCCCGGCACGCGCCTGAGCACTTTCTCGACGCGCGCGACGCACGACGCGCAGGTCATGCCAGTCACGGCGAATTCCGCGGTTCTTTGTTGATCGGTTGTGGACATGATGTAACGCTCCAGTCTGGCCGGGATCGCGAAGATCCCCTACGAGACCAGTATCGACCTTCCAGTGATTGGAAGGTCAAGGACGGAATGTACGGCGTCGTGCAATTCTGAAATGCAGCCTGCCGATGCGCCCGGCATACGGCAAGTCACGAAGTGCTTTTGCCCGGCAACTGGTGCATGCTTCGCAACGCCGAAGCGCTTTTGTTCGCTTCGGCTTGCCTGACTTCTTGCCTATCGTCCGCGGATAAGTTAAAACCCGAATTTCGAGATAATGCTCGTGGCGCGCCGCGCGGGGCCTGGATGCGGCGATAATGCGCGCGCGAACCCATCGAAAGAAAACCGGATTCCCATTCGAATGAAGAACAACCGACGCTGGACGTTTGCGCTCAACCCCGTCATCTGGATGAGCGTGAGCCTCGCCGGAATCGCGGTCCTCGCCGGCTGCGCGAGCAAGCCGCCCGAGGCGAAACCGACCAGCACGGGCTGGGTGAAGAACCAGGTCGCCGATGCCTATACGTTCGGCTTTCCGCTCGTCGCCACCGACATCGCGCGTGAGCGGGCGAGCGGCGGCACAGGCCAGGGCCAGGCGCCGCTCAACGCCTTCCGCCACGCGAGCGCGCTGCCGCCCTCGGGCGCGGGCGGCGCGCCGAGCGTCGACACGCTCGAATCGACCGCCTGGCTCGATGTTTCCGCCGATCCCGTGATCGTGTCGCTGCCCGCCGCGCCGCGCGGCCGCTATCTCGACGCCCGCGCGTTCGACGCGTGGACCAACGCGCTCTATTCCAGCGCCGACACGACGCCGTATCCGAAGATGCAACTGATCGCGTTCGTGCCTGCGGGCTGGACCGGCACGCTGCCCGCCAACGCGACGCGGGTGGAAACGCGCACGCGCTACGTGTGGCTCTCGGTGCGCGTGCGCGTGAACGGCCCGAACGACGTGCGCGAGGCACGCAAGCTGCAAACCGCGATGCACATCGACACGCTCACGCCCGCGAAGGGTTCCGTGTCCGATCCGACGCCCGCCGTCGCCAGCGCGTGGCCCGCGGGCGGCGCGAAGCAGCCCGCGGTGCCGCCGTTGCCCGCCGCACTGGCGACGATCGCGCCGGGCGCGCAGGCCGAGGCGCTCGACGCGAACGCGTTCTTCGCGCGCCTCGCCCGTTCGCTCGACGACAATCCCGCCGCCACCGACGACAGCCACGTGATGAGCCAGCTCGCCGATCTCGGCGTCAAGCCCGGCGAGCCGGTGCAGTTCAAAAAGACCGATGCACCGCTGCTCGATGCCGGCCTCGCCGACGCGCACGAGCGGCTCGCGACTGTGCCGCCGAACGCGCTCTCGAAGAACGGCTGGATCTGGTTCGGCGACGGCGTCGGCATCTACGGCACGGATTACACGCTGCGCGCCTATCTCGCGCGCCGGCAGACCGCGACGGGCACGAAGGAAGGCGAAGTGAAGCCCGTGACGCGCGTGGACCGCGACGGCCATGCGTTGAACGGCGCCAACCAGTACACGCTGCATTTCACGGCGGACCAGTTGCCGCCGGTGCGCGGCTTCTGGACGATCACGGCCTACACGAAGGACGGCGCGCTCGCCGACGCAAAGCTGCCGCGCCTGTCGATTTCCGATCGCGACCGGCTCAGGAAGAATCGCGATGGTTCCGTCGACGTGATCGTGTCGGCGAAATCGCCGGGACGCGCGCGCGACGCGAACTGGCTGCCCGCGCCCGAAGGCGAATTCCAGCTCGCGATGCGTCTTTATGCGCCGAGGCCGCAGGCGAGCGACGGCTCGTGGGCGCCGCCGCCTGTCATGCGGCAGTAAACCGGCTGCGCTGACACAATCGAACGAACCCATGAAGGCCGCGATTTTTTCGCGGCCTTCATGCGTTTGATACTCAGTTTGGGCAACGTTTGCGCACCGCGTCGTCGTATACTCGAGCTTCATCTTTCCCGGGACGGCGAAGCTCGGGCGGCGCTCATACGGGCGGCTCGTCGCCGCGCATCGAATGTCAAGCATCACCAGGTCTTCTCTTGCCTCCGCCGGTCAAACCCTGCGCTCGGTCGTGCACGCGCGGCGCACGCGGCGCATCTTCATCGGCTTGCTGATCGCGATACTCGTGATCGGCGCGCTGGGATTCTTCGTCGCGCCGCCGGTCATTCGGCATATCGCCGAGCAGCAACTCGCGAAGCAGCTCGATCGCCCGGTCAGCATCCGGCGCATCTCGCTCAATCCCTATACGCTCGATTTCGAAGCCGATGGCGTGCGTATCGGCGAAGCGAGCGCGAATCTCGCGAAAGCGCCGGGCGCATCCGCCGATTTCGTCGATGTGTCGCGGCTCGTCGTGCGCACCTCGTGGGCGTCGGTTTTCAGGCTCGCGCCGGTCGTCAACGAACTGAAGATCGATTCACCGCGCATCAGTGTCGTGCGTTTCGACGGCGAGCAGTTCAATTTCTCGGATCTGATCGCGAAGTTCGCGAAGCCCGCGTCGCCGCCGTCGGACAAGCCCGCGCGCTTCTCGGTGTCGAACATCCGCATCGAGAACGGCCAGATCACCTTCGATGACAGGTTTCTGAAGGCGAAGCATGTGATCGACCGCTTCGCGCTCGGCATTCCGTTCATCGCAACGCTGCCGTCCGCCACCGATATTTTCGTGACGCCGCTGTTGCAGGCGCGCATCGACGGCTCGCCGCTCGTCGTGAAGGGCCGCACGAAGCCGTTTTCGGAGTCGCGCGAATCGGAAATCGCCCTGTCGCTCGACGGCCTCGACGTGCCGCAGATCGCGTCCTACGCGCCGGCATCGGTGCCCGTCGCGGTCAGGAGCGGCAAGCTCTCGACCGACCTGAACGTGCGCTTCGCGATTTCGGGCGAGACGCCGACGATCCGCATCGACGGCACCGCCGATCTCGCCGATCTCGCCGTCACCGACAAGGCGAACGCACCGCTCGTCGCGGCCCGCGCGCTGCACGTGAAGATCGCGAACGCCGAGCCGCTGCGCGACATCTATCACCTCGACGAAGTGACGCTGTCGAACCCGGACGTGCATCTCGCCCGCGATTCGGCCGGGCAACTGAACGTGCAGAAGCTGGCTGGCCCCGTGCCCAAGCCGGAAGAGAAGAAGCCCGCCGCGGACGAAGCGAAAAAGGAAGCGCCGCCGCTCGACCTGACGATCCGGCGTCTCGCGATCAACGACGGCACGATCGCCCTCGACGATCAGTTGCTGAAGTCGCGCGTGCAGGGCGCGCTGACGGGCCTCGCCGTGACGCTCGACGATTTCTCGACGCTCGCGAAGACGCCCGCGAAATACACGCTCAAGACCGCGTTCGACCACGGCGGCGCGCTCGATGCGTCGGGCAGCGTGTCGCTCGCCGGAAAGACGGCGGACGCGAAACTGGCGCTGAAGGCGTTCGCGCTGCCGCCGCTGCAACCCTATTTCGCGAACCTGCTGGCCGCGCGCGTGACGAGCGGCACGCTTGGCGCGAACCTGCCGGTGTCCGTCGACTGGAGTAAGCCGGATGGCGGCGTGCAGGTCGGCGCCGGCGACGTGAAGCTCGATGCGCTCGCGCTCGCGCCCAATGCGGGCGGCGCGCCGATTAAACTGGCCTCGGCGGTGGCGAAGATCGGCAAGGTCGATGTCTCCGCGCGCAACGCGGCGCTCGACAGCGTGCAACTGAGCGGCCTCGCGCTTGACGCGACGCGCCGCAAGGACGGCAGCATC
The DNA here is from genome assembly GCF_018408855.1 of Caballeronia sp. NK8. GTDB lineage: Bacteria > Pseudomonadota > Gammaproteobacteria > Burkholderiales > Burkholderiaceae > Caballeronia. The sequence goes on from NZ_AP024323.1 coordinate 81,548, forward strand.
GATCTCGCCGCGCTCGCGGGCCCGCACGAAGCCGCGCCCGAGCAGACGGCCACGCGCAAGATCCAGAAGGCGCAGGCGGCGGGACCGGCGTGGCGCTATCAGATCGGCGAGATTTCGCTTGCGGATGCATCGGCGAATGTCGTCGATGAAACCACGGCGCGGCCCGTCAAGCTGCGCGTCGCGCCGCTCGCGGTGAACGTGAAGCAGTTCAGCGACGATTTGACGAAGCAGCTCGCCGTCGATGGCAAGCTCACGCTGAATGGCAAAGGCGCGCTCGCGCTCGGCGGCAATGTCACGGTGAGTCCGCTCAAACTCGCGCTGCACGTGAAGGGCGATCAGGTCGATGCGGCCGCGTTTGAACCGTATTTCGGCGACAAGCTCAACATCGACGTGACGAGCGCGTATCTGAACGCGAACGGCGATGTTGCGATGTCCGGCAGCGGCAAGACTCTCGCGGCGTCATACAAGGGCGATGTCTCGCTCACGGATGTACGCATGCTCGACAAGGCGACGTCCGACCGCTTCGCCGGCTGGAAGCTGCTCGGCCTCACCAATGCAAAGGTGAACTACAGCGAACGCGGCACCGATGTCGACGCGGCGCGCGTGACCTTCGCGAACTTCTACGGCCGCGTGCTGCTCGATGCGCAGGGCAGGCTGAACCTGAAGAGCGTGGTGGCGAGCGAGGGCGGCCCGCAATCGGTGACGCGCGACCGCGCGAAGGAAGAGGGGGCGTCCGCGCCGGCGGCGGCGAGCGCGCCCGTGACGGTGCCGGTGAAGACCGCGGCGCAGTCCGGGCCGCCGGTCAACATGCGCTTCGGCCAGCTTGTGCTGCAGGACGGCCGCGTGACCTACACCGACAACTTCATCAAGCCGAACTACACGGCGAATCTGGTCGCGATCAACGGCACGATCGGCGCGTTCGGCACGCATTCGACGACCCCCGCGCCCGTCGACGTATCCGCGAAACTCGCGGCGAATGGGCCGGTGTCGATCAAGGGGCAGGTCAATCCGCTGATCGAGAAGCCCGCGCTCGATCTGACGGCGAGCGCGCACGGCGTCGAGCTGACGAACCTCACGCCGTATTCGACGAAGTACGCAGGCTATCCGATCACCAAGGGCAAGCTCAATGTCGATCTGCACTACATGCTCGCCGACAACAAGCTCACTGCGAACAATCATCTGTTCATCGATCAGCTGACGTTCGGCGACCACATCGACAATCCGACGGCGACCAAGCTGCCGGTGCGGCTCGCGGTGTCGCTGCTGAAGAACTCGCGCGGCGAGATCGACGTGAACATTCCGATTTCCGGGTCGCTGGACAATCCGGAGTTTTCGATCGGCGGCCTCGTGTGGCAGGCGATCGTCAATCTCGTGCAGAAGGCGGTGACCGCGCCGTTCACGCTGCTTGCGCACGCGTTCGGCGGCGGCAGCGGCGAGGATCTGAACTACATCGAGTTCGATGCGGGCTCGGCCACGTTGAACGATGCGGCGCAGAAGAAGCTCGATACGATAGCGAAGGCGCTGGTGGACAAGCCGTCGGTGCGGATGGACGTGACGGGCCGCGTCGATCCGAAGACGGACGAGCCGGCGTTGCGCGCCGCGTGGGTCGACAGCCAGGTGAAGCGCGCGAAGGTGCGCGACATGGCGAGCAATGGCGAGAATGTGGACTGGAACGCGATCAGGATATCGGACGCCGATTACGACAAGTACCTGACGAAGGTGTACAAGTCGGCGGACTTCAAGAAGCCGACCAACTTCATCGGCATGACCAAGAGCGTGCCCGACGACGACATGAAAGCGGCGCTGACGAAGAACGCGCCGGTGGATGATGGATCGTTGCGCGATCTGGCCCAGCGTCGCGCGCAGGCGGTGCAGGAGTACTTCGACGGGAAGATCGACAGCAAGCGGATTTTTGTCGTCGCGCCGAAGATGAGCGCGGACGATATCAAGGACAAGGGAGCAGGTTCGCGCGTGGAACTCGGATTGAAGTAGAGCGCGTTGGCCAAACGGACGATCTGGATGAACAAGGAATCGAAAACTACTATCGGCGATACCGGAAATCAACACGAAAACGGGAATCAGCCGATGGGAACACCTTATGAGAAGGACGTGGTGGCGTGGGCCGAAGAACAGGCCGCGCTGCTGCGTGCAGGGAAGCTTGCGTCCATCGATATCGAGCATATCGCAGAGGAAATCGAGGACGTGGCGAAAACGGAATCACGCGAGTTGCGAAGCAGGTTGGGCGTGCTGCTGGCGCATCTGCTGAAATGGAAGTTTCAGCCGGAACGCAGAAGCAGAAGCTGGACGAGCACGATCCGCGTGCAGCGAAGAGAGGCGCTGTTTGTGTTGAGCGAAGCGCCGAGCTTGCGGCGACGCTTCGATGACGTCAAATGGCTCGATCTGGTCTGGTCGAAAGCGCGCAAACAGGCCGAGGCGGAGACGGGTATCGACTTCGATACGTTTCCGGAGGTTTGTCCCTGGTCGATGTCCTTGGTGCTCGAGGAGGGGTTTTTGCCTGAATAGCAGTCAACGCGCGAGCCTCGCAGCTCGCGCATCCTCAATGCGCCCCCGACGCCGCCCCGCCACCGCCTCCCTTCGCCACCTTCGTCACCCAGATCAGCGGAATGATCAGAATGAAGATCACCGCCGAGATCAGAAAGATATCGTTGAGCCCCATCATCGCGGCTTGCGAGTTGACGGTGAAGTTGAACATGCCGCGCGCCTGCGCCTCGCTCACATCGAGCGTCGATCGCGACAGCCCGAGCGACTGTAGAAACGCCGGGTTATAGATATTCGCCTGCTCGGTGAGCCGCTCGTGATGCAGCGCGATGCGGTTATCCCACGCGTTGCCCGCGAGCGACGTGCCCACCGCGCCGCAAAACACCCGCGCGAAATTCGACAGCCCCGCCGCCGCCGGAATCTTCGATGGCGGCAGGCCCGACAGCACGATCGCCGTGAGCGGCACGAAGAACATCGCCATCGGGATGCCTTGCAGAAGCGTCGGCAGCACCAGATGCCAGGTGTCGATCTCGATCACGTATTTCGAGCGCAGCCAGAACACGAACGCGAAGCCGACGAACGCCATCGTCGCGATGATGCGCGCGTCGCTGCGCGGCAGCACCTTGCCCATCACCGGCGCGAGGATCACGGCGAAGATGCCGAGCGGCGCGGTGACGAGCCCGGCGTCGATCGAGCGATAGTTCAGATACTGCTGCATCCATTGCGGCAGCAGCACGAGATTGCCGAAGAACACGCCGTACGCGATTGATATCGCGACGGTGCCGCCGAAGAAATTACGCCCTGCGAACAGCCGCAGATCGACGACCGGATTCGGGTCCGTCAACTCCCACACGACGAAGAACGCAAACGCGATGACCGCGACGATCGCCAGCACGACGATCAGCGGCGACGAGAACCAGTCGAGGTCGCGCCCCTTGTCGAGCATGATCTGCAGCGACGCGACCCACGAGACGAGCAGCAGCAGGCCGATCACGTCGATGGGCGCCTTGCGCGTCGGCGACTCGCGGTTGCGGTAGATGATCCACGTCACGCCGGCCGCGAAGATGCCCACCGGGATGTTGATGTAGAAGATCCACGACCACGAATAGCTGTCGGTGATCCAGCCGCCGAGCGCGGGACCGGCGATCGGACCGACGGTCGCGGTCATCGCCCAGAGCGAGAGCGCCATCGACGACTTTTCTTTCGGATACGAGCCGAGCAGGATCGCCTGCGACAGCGGAATCAGCGGTCCGGCGACCGCGCCCTGCAACACGCGCGCGAACAGCAGCACCGGCAGATTCGGCGCGAGCCCGCACAGCCACGACGACAGCACGAACATCAGGATCGCGCCGACGAAAAGGTGCACTTGCCCGAGCCGCTGCGTGAGCCAGCCGGTCAGCGGAATGGACACCGCGTTCGACGCGGCGAACACGGTGATGACCCACGTACCCTCGTTGACGGACACGCCGAGATTGCCGGAGATGGTCGGAATCGCGACATTGGCGATCGACGAATCCAGCACGTTCATGAAAGTCGCGAGCGCCACCGCGAAGGTGGCAAGGACGAGCTGACCGCCCGCGAGCGGCGGGGGCGGTGCGGGCGCGGTGGACGGCGGCGGTGTGCTCATGCGGCTCGTGGTCGGTCGGGTCAACCGCAAGTGTGCCTGCGCTCAAAAAAAGCTGCTTGGCCGAACGGCAGATGCCCAACCAATCAACCGCGCCAAAGCTCGTATATACGCGTTGACACGTCTCGAATCGTGCAGATATTATCGAAGTATCAACGAGTATCAACGTATTTTTGAGGGCGTCATGCCGAAGCAGATCCTAAAACGTTGGGGCAATAGCCTTGCCGTGCGCATTCCTGCCAACATTGCCAGTGAACTTTCTTTAGAGGAGGGCCAGGAAGTGCATGTTGAAGTCGAGGATGGGCACGTTACGATGCGGCCGCATCGGGCGATCCGGCGTTTTTCGCGCGAACGTCTGATTCAGCAATTTCGCGAGGGCAAGCTCGAGCGGCATGAAGAGATCGATTTCGGCGATCCCGTCGGCGATGAGTGGGGTGGGCCGGACGATCCGACGCGCGAGGGCTTCGAATGAGAGACGGAATTCCTGATGCGGGCGACGTGGTGAGATTGCACGTCGGTCCGTCGAGAGGCAATGAGCAGGACGGATATCGCGCGGTGCTCGTGATCTCCGATATCGTGATGAACGACATTACGGGCCGCTTCACGGGACTTCCGATCACGTCGAAGATTCGCGGCTGGGAAACCGAGGTGCCGATCACGAGTCTCAAGCGTCCGGGCGTCGCACTCGTAGACCAGCTTCGCAGTTGGAGCCATGTCCACAGAGAGCTTGCGTTCCGTGGCGAAACCGTGACGAAGGAGGAGCTCGACGCGGCGAAATACGCGATTCGCGCCTTTCTGCAACTTTGAGCCCGGGTGCGCGGCGGGGTCGCCGCCGCGCACCGTGCCTTATCTCACTTCGCCGAAATATCGATATTCCCCAGATACTTCTTCGCGTACTTGTCAATCGTCCCGTCCGCCCGGACCTTCTCGATTGCCGCATTGAGCTTCGTCTTCAGCGCATCGTCGCCCTTGCGCACGCCATAGGCGATGCCGCTGCCGAGGATCTTGTCGTCGCGCACCGGCGCGCCGACGAACGCGTAGCCTTCGCCATCCGGCTTCGACAGGAAACCGCTCTGTCCCGCCGGCGCGAGCACGAGCGTCCCATCGAGACGCCCGGACTTCAGATCCGCGTACACCTGGTTCTGATCCTGATACGGCACGACCTTCACGCCTTCGTTTTCCCAGTGCGCCTTCGCGAAGGTTTCCTGAATCGAGCCCTGCAACACGCCCACGCTCTTGCCCTTCAGCGACGCCGAAGTCGGTTCCAGGCCGCTGCCCTTCTTCGCGATGAGCTGGGTCGGCACGCGATACACGACCGTCGTGAAATCGATCGCCTGACGGCGTTGCTCGGTGGCATTCATCGCGGAGTTGATCGCGTCGAACTTGCGGCCCTGCAGCGCGGGGATCAGGCCGTCGAACGACGTCTCGACCCACTTGCACTGCATCTTCGCGGCGGCGCACACCGCGTTGCCGACATCGATGTCGAGCCCTTGCAGCTCGCCCGTCGACGATTTGGATTCGAACGGCGGATATTGCGCTTCCAGTCCGAAGCGCAGCGTATCGGCGGCAAGCGCCGCACCGCTCGCGAAGGTGCACGCGACAAATAATGCGCTGGCGATGTGGTTCAGTTTCATCGTGTTGGTCTCCAGAAAAATCGTCAGATCGAGCAAAGGCGGCGCGCGCCTTCGATGAGCGTGTCATCGTCCTTCGCGAAGGAAAGACGGATCAGGCGGTTGTCGGTGCCGTCGGTGTAGAACGCCGACAGCGGAATCGTCGCGACGCGCGCCTCGCGAATCAGGCGCAGCACGAAATCGCTGTCGCTTTCGTTCGAGATCGCGTCGTAACGCGCCAGCATGAAGAAGCTGCCCGCGCTCGGCAACAGCTCGAAGCGCGAACCCTTCAGCGACTCGGCCAGCAGATCGCGCTTGTGCTGATAGAACGGCCCGAGATTCAGATAGCTCGATTCATCCGCCAGCGCCTCGGCGAACGCCATCTGCATCGGCGTGTCGGCGGAGAAGGTCATGAACTGGTGAACCTTGCGGATCTCCGACGTCAGCGCCTCGGGCGCGAGGCAGTAGCCGACCCGCCAGCCCGTCACGTGATACGACTTGCCGAAGGACGACACGATCACGCTGCGCCCGGCCAGTTCCGGATATCGCGCCATACCATGATGCAGCGCGCCGTCGAAGACGACGTGTTCGTAGACTTCATCGGACAACACGATGATCTTCGTGTAGCGCGTCAACGCCGTGAGCCGCTCGATGTCGGCGGCGGTGAAAGCGCTGCCGGTCGGATTGTGCGGCGTGTTGATGAGGATCATGCGCGTGCGGGGCGTGATCGCGGCGGCGACTTCGTCCCAGTCGATGCTGAAATCCTCCGACGACAGCTTGATCGCGACGGGCGTGGCGCCCTGAAGCTGCACGATCGGCGCGTAGCTGTCGAACGACGGCTCGAAGTAGATCACTTCGTCGCCGGGATGCACGAGCGCGCTGATCGTCGCGTACAGCCCTTCGCTCGCGCTCGCGACCACGGTGATTTCCGTGCCCGGGTCGTAGGTCGCGCCGTACAGCTTGTGCGTCTTGATGGCGATCGCCTCGCGCAGCGCGAGCACGCCGGACATCGGCGAGTATTGGTTATGTCCTGCCCGCATGGCTCGCTCGACGCCTTCGATCAGCTTCGGATCGCATGCGAAGTTTGGCGCGCCTTGCGACAGATTGAGCGCATGGTGCTCGTCGGCGAGCTGGCCGATGACAGTGAAAATAGTCGTGCCGACGTTCGGCAGCTTCGACTCGGGAATGCAGGCGCTTTGCACGGCGGTGTCTCCGGAATTGCGGTTCGACGATTGCAGGCGTCGATTCAACCGCAGCAATAAAGCGCGGACAATCGAAACTTTGTCATACTAGCCATGCTTGCAGATCATGGCTATAGGCCAAAAACCCGATGAAACCGCTGCCTTCCCTCGACGTGCTCAAAACCTTCCTGGTCGTCACCCGGACGCTGAATTTCACGCGCGCGGCCGAGGCGCTGAACGTGACGCAGGGCGCGGTCAGCCGCCAGATCGCCGGGCTGGAGGCGCATCTCGGCTATGCGCTGTTCACGCGGCAGGCGCGCGGACTTGCGCTGACGCATCACGGCGCACTGCTCGTCGCGCCCTTGCAGCAGGCGTTCGCGCATATCGACGATGCGCTCGCGAAAGGCGGCGCGCAATCGGGCATTCTGCGCGTGAAGAGTCCGACCTGTGCGATGCGCTGGGTGCTGCCGCGCGTCATCCGCCTGCAGAACGAACGGCCGGAGCTGGTGGTGGAGGTGACGGCGTCGGTGTCGCACGGCGTCGAGTTCAGTGCGGAGCAGTTCGATGCGGCGATCGTTTTCACGGGCGCGCCGTCGTTCAAGGGCGCGACCGCGCATCATCTGTTCGATGAAGTCCTGACGCCCGTCTGCGCGCCCGAATTGTGGAAGCCGAAGAAAAACGGCCCGTGGACGCCCGACGATCTCGCCGGCAAGACCTTGCTGCATCCCACCCGCGACCGCCGCGACTGGCTGCTGTGGCTCGGCGCGTACGGCTACGCGGGCCTGCCGTCGACGAAAGCGCAGCATTTCGACACGCTCGATCTGGCGATTTCCTCGGCGATGCAGGGCCTGGGCGTGACGATCGGCGATGTCGCGCTGATCGAGGAAGACCTGAGCGCGAAGCGCGTGATCGCGCCGTTCTCGCTGTGCGTGCCGAGCGGCGCGGCGTATTACCTCGTCTATCCGGAGCGGCCCGCGCCGTCGCCCGCATTGCAGCAGTTCGCGCAATGGCTGGGCGACGAAGCAGCGCGCACGCGCGCCCGGCTTCAGGCCCGCGCGCACGAGGCGCAGGCCTGACGCGCGCTCACATGCCGTGCTTGGTGACGACGGATTCCCACTGCCCGTTCTTCACCTGATACAGCGTCGACGATGCGTTCTTCAGCGCGCCGTTGCTGTCGAACGCGATCGGTCCGGTGATGCCGTCGAACTTGTTCGATTTCAGCACCGGCCGGTACACCTTCGGATCGATGGAACCGGCTTTCTGCATCGCGTTGATGGCGGCCCACGCGGCGTCGTAGCCGAACGGCGCATACGAGAGAATTGCAACGCCGAAGCGCTTCTGGAACTTGTCGCTGAATGCCTTTCCGTCGGGCAGCTTGTCGAGCGGGCTACCGTATTCCCAGGCCTGCGCGCCCTCGGCGGCATCGCCCGCGAGCTTGAGGAAATCGGCGTCCATCACGCCGCCGCCGCCCACGAACTGCGCGTTCATGCCGAGCTGCTTCATCCGCTTGACGACGGCCGCCGCCTGCCGGTCGAGGCCGCCGAAGAAAATCAGGTCGGCGTTGGTCGACTTGATGCGCGTGAGCTGCGCGCTGAAGTCCACGGTCTGATTGTCGCTGTACTCGCGCGTGACGATCGTGCCGCCTTTCGCCTTCACCGCTTTTTCGAACTCGTCGGCCTCGCCCTGACCGAAGGCCGTGCGGTCGTCGATGATCGCGATGCGCTTCGCCTTGGTCGTCGTCACCGCGTAGACGCCCGCGGTGCCGGCGTTCTGCGCATCGCTCGAAATCACCGTGAAGACGTTTTCGAGACCGCGCGTGGTGATCGTCGGGTTGGTGGCGGCCGGGTCGATCATCGGGATGCCGGCGTTGTTGTAGATCGGCGAGGCGGGCAGCGTCGTGCCCGAGTTGAAGTGCCCGACGACGACCGCCACGTTGTCATCGACGAGCTTCTGCGCCGCCTGCACGCCGATGCGCGGGTCGGCCTGATCGTCTTCCGCGTGGATCTCGAACTTGGCCGTCTTGCCGCCGATCGTGATCTTTTTCGCGTTGGCTTCGTCGAGCGCGAGTTGCACGCCGTTCTGGAGATCCTTGCCGTAGCCTGCGTTCGCGCCGGTCAGCGGCGCGGCGAAACCGACTTTCACCGTGAGATCTTCGGCGGACGCTGAAAACGGTACGGCGCCGAGCGCGGCCGTGGCGCACGCCACCAGCCATGCCAAAGGTTTGGTACGAATGCGCATGCTTTCCTCTCCTTTTTTGATTTGGCTATCGAATGGAACACGACCCGTTCTGTGTCGGCAAGACGGGCTTGCCCTCAACCGTCCAACCATCCGGCGATGAAGACAGCCGCTTCGCGCGCAGCCCGGCACAGGTGACGGACATGCGCAATGTAGGGAGCCAATTTAGACGCGTCTTGGTGTTTAGTCGCGCCTCCGATGCGGATTTCGGCATAGGCCCGATCTGCCGCTATCGCAAGCCCGACGCGGCTTTGGGCATTTTGCCGCCCGAGCGCGCGCGACGATTCCCGACCATTCCGGCCGCGCGCCTATCGGGTCGGTTGAAATTCTCCGGCTTGACAAAGTGCATATGCACTCATATTCTGCGGGACATGACTTCCAACTCTTCTCCACTCGACTGCAACTGTTTCGCGATCCGGCAGGCCGCGCGATACGTGTCGCAGCTCTACGAGCGGCATCTGACCGTGGTCGGCATCACGTCGGCGCAGTTCACGATCATCGCGGCGATCGGGCGCAGGCCGGGCGTGCAGATGGCCGAACTGTCCGACGCGATGGTCATGGATCGCACCACGCTCGTGCGCGCGCTCAAGCCCTTGCAACGCGACGGCCTCGTCGAAGCGGCGCAGGAATCCGCCGCTTCGCGCGCGATCGGACTGCGGCTCACGGCGGCGGGCAAGGAAACGCTCGTGAAGGCGTCGGCGCAATGGCGCGCGGCGCAGGCGGAATTCGAGGCGAAGTTCGGCGAGAAACGCGCGAAGGCGTTGCGCCAGTCGCTGTTCGAACTGACGACGATGGATTGAGTGGAATAGATTGGGCTCGCCGTGCGCGGGCCTTTTGTATATCGAAATTAGTGTATATGCACAGTAAGGAGCACATCATGCAGATCAAAGGAAAAGTGGTACTCGTGACCGGCGCCAATCGCGGCCTCGGCAAACAGTTCGCGAAATCACTGCTCGAAGCGGGCGCGGCCAAGGTCTACGCCGCCGCGCGCGATCCGAAGAGCGTCGACATCCCCGGCGTCGAAGCGATTCGCCTCGACGTCACCAACGCCGCCGATATCGCCGAAGCGGCCGCGACTTACACCGACGTGCAAGTAATCGTCAACAACGCGGGCGTGACGACGCGCGGTCTGCTGGTCGATCCGGCATCGACGCAAGGCATCCGCGATCTGCTCGAAATCAACACTTTCGGCCCGATCGCGCTCACGCAGGCGTTCGCGCCCGTGCTGAAGAAGAACGGCGGCGGCGCGGTGATCAATGTGCTTTCGGTGCTGAGCTGGGTGTCGTTGCCGGCGGGCGGCGCGTATCACATCTCGAAGGCGGCGGCGTGGGCGGCCACCAATGCGCTGCGCGAGGAACTGCGCGAGCAGGGCACGCTGGTCGTGGCGGCGCATCCCGGTTACATCGATACCGACATGACCGCGCAAGTCACCGCCCCCAAATCGACGCCCGAGCACGTGGTGAACGAAGTGCTCGCCGCCGTGGCGAAGAACCAGGAAGAAGTGCTCGTCGATGACACCGGCCGCGACGTCAAGCGCTCGCTGTCGACCGACACGCCGATCTATCTCACCGGCATTCCGCGATAAAGCGAGGGCATCGACATGTTTGCGCAAGACATTGTGTTGTGTCATCCGGTGCGCACGGCAATCGGTGCGTTCAACGGTTCGCTGAAGGACACGCCCGCCGTCGATCTCGGCGCGGCGGCGATCGCGGAAACGCTGCGGCGCGCGGGCGGCGCGCTGGATCCGGCGTCGATCGATTCGGTCGTGTTCGGCAACGTGATCCAGGCGGGCAATCGCATGAATCCGGCGCGCCAGGCGTCGGTCGGCGGCGGCGTGCCGGTTTCCGTGCCCGCGCTCGCCGTCAATCGCGTGTGCGGTTCGGGCGCGCAGGCCGTCGCGACGGCCGCGACCGAGATCGCAGCGGGCGTCACGAAGCTCGCCATCGCGGGCGGCATGGAGAACATGGACCGCGCGCCGTATCTGCTCGATGGCGGGCGGCGCGGCTATCGCATGGGCAATGCCCAGATCTACGACAGCATGCTGCGCGACGGCCTCGTCGATGCATTCTCGGGCGAACATTCCGGCTGGCACACGGAAGACCTCGTGACGAAGCTGGATATCACGCGTGAAGCGCAAGACCGCTGGGCCGAGCGTTCGCAGCAGTTGTTCGCGGCCGCGCAGAAGGACGGCGCGTTCGATGCGGAGATCGTCGGCATCGACGTGAAGGCGGGCCGCGAAACCGTCGCGTTCGCGCGCGACGAGCAGCCGCGTCCGGACACGACGCTCGCGACGCTTGCGAAGCTGCGCCCGGCGTTTCGTCCCGACGGCACGATCACGGCGGGCAATGCGCCGGGGCTGAACAGCGGCGCCTCCGCCATGATCGTGACGAGCCGCAGGGAAGCAGAGGCGCGCGGCATCGAAGCGTTCGTGCGGCTCGCGGCGTTCGGCGTGGCGGCGGTCGAACCCGGCATGTTCGGGCTCGGACCGGTGCCCGCCGTGCAGCAGGCATTGCAGCGCGCCGGATGGACGCTCGCCGATGTGGAGCGCTTCGAGATCAACGAAGCCTTCGCAGCGGTGCCGATCGCGGTGGCGCGCACGCTCGGCCTGCCGGAAGACATCGTCAACGTGGACGGGGGCGCGATCGCGCACGGGCATCCGATCGGAGCGACCGGCGCGGTACTCACGACGCGTCTCGCCCACGCGATGCGCCGCGACGGCGTGAAGCGCGCGATCGTCACGCTGTGCATCGGCGGCGGGCAGGGAATCGCGCTCGCGCTGGAGGCGATCGCGTAGACGTTGGCGTCAGCGCTTCGCCGCTTTCTGCATATCGTCGAATCCCGCCGCGGCCTGTTGCACGTCCGGCGGGAAATCGTCCATCTCCATCACCTGCCGCACTTCGATCATCTCCGTGTCCGATCCCGGACAGCGCTTCGCCCATTCGATCGCTTCCTCGCGCGATTTCACCTGCAGCATCCAGTAACCGCCGAGCACTTCCTTGGCCTCGGCGAACGGCCCGTCGGTCACGCGCGGCTTGCCGCCTTCGAACGTGACGCGCGCGCCCATCGACGGTGGATGCAGCCCGTCGAGCGCGAGCAGCACGCCCGCTTTCTGCAATTCCTCGTTGTATTTCATCATCGCGGCGACGGCGTCGGCGCTCGGCATCGTGCCCGGTTGCGCGCTTTCGTAACCGCGCGGAATCATCAGCATCATGAATCGCATGTGGATCGCTCCCTGAAGTTCGTGTATTGATCGAGCGTCATCAACGCGCTCACACCCTACGACGAGCAACATGACACGAGATCGACATGCCCGCCCTTAAGCGTTTGTCCCTAGTCGATTGCTGTTGCCTTCGCAGCTCGTACGATCAAATAATGTAATCCATTACATCTCGATCGCCGCAAGCGACATTGAGCGATGTCAGATTCGGTTCGTCCGCGTGAGGAAGTATCGATTGCCGACGTCGCCGAGCGCGCGGGCGTGTCGGTCGCCACGGTATCGCGCGTGCTCAACGGGCACACGAACGTTCGCGAGGCGACGCGCGAAAAAGTCCTCGAAGCGGTCGCGGCGAGCGGCTATCGCATCAACGAACTGGCGCGCAATCTGCGCACGGCCGAAAGCCGCCTGCTTCTCACCATGGTTCCCGATTTCGGCAATCCGTTCTATGCGGCGATCGTGCGCGGCATCGACAGCGTCGCGCGCCAGAACGGCTACTTCATGCTGCTGTGCGATACCGGCGCGGACCCGTTGCGCGAGCGAAGCTATTTCGATCTCCTGCGCGGACGCCGCGCGGACGGCGCGATCTGCCTCGATCCCGCCGCCGTGCAAAAGGCGCTCGCCGAAGAAGCTTCGACGCTGCCGTGGGTCGCGTGCTGCGAGTTCGATCCGGCGGCGGGCGTGCCGTATGTCGGCATCGACAATCATCTCGCGGCGGGCGATGTCGTGCGTTATCTGACCGCCAAGGGACATCGGCGCATCGCGCTCATCAACTCGGGGCAGGGTTATCTGTATGGACGCCAGCGGCTCGCGGGCTATCGCGATGCGCTGATGGACGCGGGCATCGAGCCGCGCGCGGAATGGCTGATCGAGCTCGACAGTCTCGACTACGACGCGGGCGAACGCGCGGCCGCGCAACTCGCCGCACTCGGCGATGCGCGACCGACCGCCGCCTTCGCCGTCTCCGATACGCTCGCCATCGGCGTGATGAACGGCTTTCGCGGCGCGGGCTTTGCCGTGCCGGACGATATCGCCGTCGTCGGCTTCGACGATATCGCCGTCGCCGCGCATGTCGATCCGCCGCTCACGACCGTCTCGCAGCCGATGCAACTGCTCGGCGAAACCGCCGCCGAACTGCTGCTCAAACGTCTGCGCGATCCGCGCGCGGAAGTGCCGGGCGTGCTGCTGCCGCATCGGCTGATCCAGAGAAGGAGCGCGTGACGATGAGCCTCGCCGTGCGTTTCGAAGGCATCGAAAAACAGTTCGGACCGGTGCGCGTGCTGCACGGCGTCAGCTTCGATCTCGCGCCGGGGCGCATCTACGGATTGCTCGGCGAAAACGGCGCGGGCAAGTCGACCTTGATGAAGATTCTCGCGGGCTATGAGCGCGCGAACGCGGGCGAGCTTTATGTCGATGAACGCGCGCGCAGCTTCACGAGTTCGCGCGATGCCGAGCGCGCTGGAATCGTGCTGATTCATCAGGAATTGAATCTCGCGGATCATCTGAGCATCACGCAGAACATGTTCCTCGGGCATGAGCTGAAGAAAGGCTACTTTCTCGACGAACCCGCGATGCGCGAAGCCGCGCGTGCGCGCCTGACCGAAGTCGGCCTGCACAAGAATCCGGATACGAAGGTGCGCGACCTGATCGTCGCGGAGAAGCAACTGGTCGAGATCGCGAAGGCGATGTTGCGCGACGCGCGCCTGCTGATCATGGACGAGCCGACCGCGACGCTCACGCCCTCCGAGACGCAGCGTCTGTTCGGCCTGATGGCGCGCCTGAAGGATGCGGGCACGACCATCGTCTATATCTCGCACAAGCTCGACGAAGTGGAGCGCGTCACCGACGACGTGATCGTGATGCGCGACGGCCGCTTCGTCGAGCGCGCGCCGACCAGCACGCTCACGCGCCGGCAGATGGCGAATCTGATGGTCGGCCGCGAAGTCTCCGACATGTTTCCGGACAAGCCCGCGTTGCGCGCCGACGCGCCGGTCGCATTCGAGGTCGAAGGCGCATCGGTGCCCGGCTGGGCGAACGGCATCGGCTTTGCGGTGCGCGAAGGCGAGGTGTTCGGCTTCGCGGGACTCGTCGGCGCCGGTCGCACGGAGTTGTTCGAGGCGCTCGTCGGCTTGCGGACGCTCGCCGCGGGGCGCGTCGTCATCAACGGAGAGGCGGTCAAGCTGAAGAATCCGCGCGATGCGATGAAGCACGGCCTCACTTATCTGAGCGAGGATCGCAAGGGACGCGGCCTGCATGTGGACATGGCGCTGAAAGACAATCTAACGATGATGACGCTGGAGCGTTACGCGCATCCGTTCATCGATATGCACGCCGAACGGGACGCTTTGAACAAGGCGGTGAAGGACTTCGGCATCCGCACGGGAAACCCGTCGATTCGCGCGCGCATGCTATCGGGCGGCAATCAGCAGAAGCTCGCGCTCGCGAAATTCCTGAATCCCGACCCGCGCGTGATCGTGCTCGACGAACCCACGCGCGGCGTCGACGTCGGCGCGAAACGCGACATCTATTTTCTGATTCATCGCCTCGCCGCCGAGGGCCGCGCGGTGATCGTGATTTCATCCGAACTGATCGAGCTGATCGGCTTGTGTCATCGCGTCGCGGTGATGCGCGCGGGCGAACTCGTCGCGACGCTCGGCATGGATCTTTTGACCGAAGAGAGGTTGATCGCGCATGCGACCGGCACACACTGAAGACATCGAAAGCGAGAGCCGCCTCTCCACTGTCGCGCGTTTTCTGTTTGGCGTGGGGCCGCTGATCGGGCTGGTCGCGCTGTGCATCGGCGGCACGCTGCTCAATCGCGACTTCGCCACCGTCGACAACGCGATGAACGTGCTCACGCGCACGTCGTTCATCGGCATCATCGCGGTGGGGATGACCTTCGTGATCATCTCGGGCGGCATCGATCTGTCGGTCGGTTCGATGGCCGCGCTGATCGCGGGCAGCATGATCTACATGATGAACGCGCTGATGCAGGGCTTTCATGGGCACGCGGTGCCGCCGCTCCTGATCATCGCGCTGGGCGTCGTGCTCGCGCTCGTGCTCGGCGCGCTGTTCGGCTTCGCGCATGGCGTGCTGGTGACGAAGGGGCGCATCGAGCCGTTCATCGTCACGCTCGGCACGCTGGGCATGTTTCGCGCGCTGCTCACGTGGCTCGCGGACGGCGGCGCGCTCACGCTCGACAACTCGCTCGTCGATCTGTACGGGCCGGTCTACTACGCGAGTCTCTTCGGCGTGCCGGTGCCGATCTGGATCTTCCTGATCGTTGCGGCGGGCGGCGCGCTCGTGCTCAATCGCACGGTGTACGGACGCCACGTGCAGGCGATCGGATCGAGCGAGCAGGTCGCGCGCTATGCGGCGATTCGCGTGGATCGCGTGAAGATCGTCACGTACATGCTGCTCGGGCTGTGCGTGGCCGTCGCGACGATTCTGTATGTGCCGCGCCTGGGCTCCGCCACGCCGACGACCGGGCTTCTGTGGGAGCTGGAGGCGATCGCGTCCGTCGTGGTGGGCGGGACCGCGCTCAAGGGCGGTGAAGGACGCGTGATCGGCACGGTCATCGGCGCGATTCTGCTTTCGGTCATCAACAACATCCTGAACCTGACGAGCATCATCAGCGTGTATCTGAACGCGGCGGTGCAGGGCGCCGTGATCATCCTCGTAGCGTTTTTGCAGCGTGGTCGTCGTTAAAGCTCATAAATCCGGAGACATCGTCATGAAGAAAATGCTTCGCGCGCTCGGCGCGCTCACGTTCGCGGCGAGCGCGTTCGCCGCTGCTTCGTCGTCCGCGTTCGCCGACGAAAAAGTCGTGCTCGGCGTCGCCATTCCGACCGCGGATCACGGCTTCACGGGCGGCATCGTGTGGTGGGCCAACGAGGCGAAAAAGGAGCTGGAGAAGGCGCATCCTGACCTCAAGGTCATCGTGAAGACGGCGGCCACCGCGCCCGAACAGGCGAACCAGTTGCAGGATCTCGTGACCGTCAACAAGATCAATGCGCTCGTGATCTTCCCGCAGGAATCGGCATCGCTCACGCAGCCGGTCGCGCAGGTGAAGAAGAAGGGCGTGTACGTGACGGTGGTCGATCGCGGTCTCACCGACACCAGCGCGCAGGACGCGTACGTCGCCGGCGACAACACCGCGTTCGGCAAGGTGCCCGCCGAATATCTGGCGAAGGCGCTCGACGGCAAGGGCGACGTCGTCGCGCTGCGCGGCATTCCGACGACGCTCGACAACGAACGCTGGAACGCGTTCGAAGGCGTGATGAAGCAGTATCCGGGCATCAAGATTCTCGATGCGAAATACGCCAACTGGAATCGCGACGACGCCTTCAAGGTGATGCAGGATTACCTCACGCGCTTCAAGCATATCGACGCCGTGTGGGCCGCCGACGACGACATGATGGTCGGCGTGCTGAAGGCGATCGATCAGGCCAAGCGCACCGACGTGAAGATCGTGTTCGGCGGCGCGGGCTCGAAGGAAGCGGTGAAGCGCATCATGGACGGGGACAAGCGCGTGCCGGCCGATGTCTCGTACTCGCCGAAGTTCATCTACGACGCGATCAAGCTGACCGCCGAAGCGCGCCTGAAGGGCGACAAGCTGCCGCCGACGACGATCATCCCGTCGGTGCTCATCACGAAGGACAACGCCAAGCAGTTCTATTTCCCGAACTCGCCGTTCTGATGTGCGAAGGCCGTTCATTCGGCCTTCTTTCTCCTAGAGGCGCAAGATGAAAACCATCAAAGGCCCGGCGATATTTCTCGCGCAGTTCATGGGCGATCAGCCGCCGTTCGATACGTTGGAGAACCTGGCATCGTGGGCGGCTTCGCTCGGCTATGAAGGCATCCAGGTGCCCGCCGATCCGCGTCTGATCGATCTGGAGAAGGCCGCATCGAGCGATGCCTATTGCGACGACATCCGCCGCATCGTCGACGATGCCGGCGTGTCGATCACCGAGTTGTCCACGCATCTGCAAGGCCAGTTGATCGCCGTGCATCCCGCTTATGACACCTTGTTCGATGGCTTCGCCGCGCCGCACGTGCGCGGCGATCCCGCGGCGCGCACGCAATGGGCGATTTCGCAACTGAAGCTCGCGGCGGCTGCGTCGAAGCGGCTGGCCTTAAGCGCGCACGTGACGTTTTCGGGTGCGCTCGCGTGGCCGTATGTGTATCCGTGGCCACAGCGTCCGGCGGGTCTCGTCGAAGCCGCGTTCGATGAACTCGCCACACGATGGCGGCCGATTCTCGACGAGTTCGATCGCGCGGGCATCGACGTGTGTTACGAGCTGCACCCCGGCGAGGATCTGCACGACGGCGTCACGTTCGAGCGTTTTCTCGCGGCCGTGGACGATCATCCGCGCGCGAACATCCTGTTCGATCCGAGTCACTTCGTGTTGCAGCAACTCGATTACCTCGCGTTCATCGATATCTATCACGCGCGCATCAAGGCGTTTCATGTGAAGGACGCGGAGTTTCGGCCGAACGGCAGACAGGGCGTGTATGGCGGCTATTCCGGCTGGGCCGATCGCGCGGGACGGTTTCGTTCGCTGGGCGATGGCCAGATCGACTTCAAGGCGATCTTCTCGAAGATGGCGCAATACGACTTTTCCGGCTGGGCCGTGCTCGAATGGGAATGCGCGTTGAAGCATCCCGAGGACGGCGCGCGCGAGGGCGCGGTGTTCATCCGCGATCACATCATCCGCGTGGCCGAGCGCGCGTTCGACGACTTCGCCGGCAGCGGCGCGAGCCGCGAGCAGATGCGCGGCGTGCTCGGGATCGGAGACAACGCGGGAGAGCGGCGATGAATCGCGTGCGATTGGGGATGGTCGGCGGCGGCGAGGGCGCGTTCATCGGCGCGGTGCATCGGATCGCGGCGCGGCTCGATGATCGTTATGAGCTTGTCGCGGGCGCGTTGTCGTCGGATGCGCGAAGGGCGGCGTCGAGCGCGGCGGCGATCGGCCTTGCGCGCAGCTACGACGATTATCGCGAGATGGCGCGCACCGAAGCGGGGCGCTCGGACGGCATCGAGGCGGTGGCCATCGTCACGCCGAATCATCTGCATGCGCCGATCGCCACCGCTTTTCTCGAAGCGGGCATCCACGTGATCTGCGACAAGCCGCTCGCCGTTTCGCTCGATGAAGGCGAAGCGCTCGCGAAGCTCGCGCGCGAGAAGGATCGCGTGTTCGCGGTGACCTATACCTACACGGGTTATCC
Organism: Caballeronia sp. NK8; assembly: GCF_018408855.1. Lineage (GTDB taxonomy): Bacteria > Pseudomonadota > Gammaproteobacteria > Burkholderiales > Burkholderiaceae > Caballeronia. Next base: position 100,139 of record NZ_AP024323.1, read on the forward strand.
GCTCGTGCGCCACGCGCGCGGGATGGTGCGGCGCGGCTTGCTCGGCGACATTCGCGTCGTGCAGGTCGAGTATGCGCAGGACTGGCTGTCGTTGCCGGTCGAGACGCAATCGAATCGACAGGCCCTGTGGCGCACCGATCCCGCGTTGGCAGGACCGGCGGGCTGTCTCGGCGATATCGGCACGCATGCGTATCAGCTTGCGGAGTACGTGACGGGGATGCGGCCGATGGAGTTATCGGCGGATGTGACGACGTTCGTGCCGAAACGGCGCGTGGACGATCACGTTCAGGCGATGTTCCGTTATGCGGGCGGCGCGCGCGGGATGCTGTGGGCGAGCCAGGTCGCGGCGGGCGAGGAGAACGCGCTGCGCTTGCGTGTGTATGGCACGAAGGCGGGCATCGCGTTCGATCAGCAGAAGCCGAATGAGTTGTGGTTCACGCCGATTGGGGGTGCGTCGGAGCGTCTGACGCGCGGGCGCGTGCAGAGTCCGGAAGCGCTGCACGCGACGCGCGTGCCGGCCGGCCATCCGGAAGGGTATCTGGAGGCGTTCGCGCAGGTCTATACGGATGCAGCGGCGTGCATCGCAAGCGGGACGACGCAGGGGGATGACTGGCTGACGACCGTCGAGGATGGGGTCGCCGGGTTGAGGTTCGTGGATGCGGTGTTGAGGAGCAGCGAGGGGAATGGGGAGTGGGTGGCGCTTGCCTGATGATGCGCATGCCTCAGTCGATCACCCATTTTCCTCGAATCATCGCTTCCTCCAGCATGCCTAGGGTGAGTTGCCATCCGCCTAGCGTTTCCCGAGCTTGCAGGCTGAAGGGCGATTTGAGCAGTGTCCCGAAAAATGCTGGCTTGCTTAACTTGATGAATGGGTAATAGTGGTCCAGCTCGAATCCGCTCATGTCGACGCCGAATTTCGATCCCCAATCGTCGAGCAACGCTGAAATCGCGGGCGGATTCAAGTCGAGGTCGTGATACAGATCGGTCTCGGGCGAGAGTTTGCGCTTGCCCAGCTTCACTTCGAGATATTCGATGAGCAGTTCCCAGGCTTTCGATTGGGCAATCATTTTCAATCTTCGGGCTTCTGAGCGGAACGGGTCGGGCGATAATAGTTCCGTATATCTAATTAATCAACGCTTGCGCAACAGCAGCAATCCCACACGCCATATCGCCAAAAAAAACGCGACTCCCGAAAGAGCCGCGTTTCTCACCTCAAAACTCAAAACCGAATCGTTTCGACCTCACGCCCAGTTCGCGTGAAAACTCCCCGCCTTATCCACCCGTTCGAACGTATGCGCGCCGAAGAAATCGCGCTGCGCCTGCACGAGATTCGCGGGCAGCCGCTCCGAGCGATACGCATCGAAATACGCGATCGCCGACGAGAACGCCGGCACCGGAATCCCTGCCTTCACCGCCGCGACGATGACATCGCGCAAGGCGTCCTGATACTTCGCGGCGATATCGCTGAAATACGGATCGAGCAGCAGATTCGCGAGCTGCGAATCCTTCGCATAAGCATCCGTGATCTTCTGCAGGAAGCGCGCGCGGATGATGCAGCCGGCCCGGAAGATCTTCGCGATCTCGCCATACTGCAGATCCCACTTGTACTCTTCCGACGCCGCGCGCAACTGCGCAAACCCCTGTGCATACGAGACGATCTTGCTGAGATACAACGCGCGCCGCACCGACTCGACGAACGCCGCACGATCGCCATCGAACTTCGGCGCCGGACCGCTCAAAACCTTGCTCGCCGCCACGCGCTGATCCTTCAGCGACGACAGCACGCGCGCGAACACCGCTTCGGTGATCAGCGGCAGCGGCGCGCCGAGATCGAGCGCATTCTGGCTCGTCCACTTGCCCGTGCCCTTTTGCGCGGCGCGGTCGAGAATCACATCGACGAGATCCTTGCCGGTTTCATCGTCCTTCTTCGAGAAGATCTTCGACGTGATCTCGATCAGGTAACTGTCCAGCTCGCCCTGATTCCATTCCACATAGACCTTGCCCAGTTCTTCGTTCGACAAGCCCGCGACGCGTTTCAGCACGTCATAGCTCTCGGCGATGAGCTGCATGTCGCCATACTCGATGCCGTTGTGCACCATCTTCACGAAGTGGCCCGCGCCATCCGGACCCATGTACGCGACGCACGGCTCGCCGTCCGGCGCTTTCGCGGCGATCTCGGTGAGGATCGGCGCGACCAGTTCGTAGGCTTCCTTCTGTCCGCCCGGCATGATCGACGGGCCCTTCAGCGCGCCTTCCTCGCCGCCCGACACGCCCGTGCCGATGAAATGCAGCCCGGACTTCGCGAGATCCTGATTGCGGCGGATGGTGTCGGTGAAATGCGTGTTGCCGCCGTCGATGAGAATGTCGCCCTTCTCGAGCAGCGGACGCAGCGACGCGATGGTGTCGTCGGTGCCCGCGCCGGCCTTCACCATCATCAGGATGCGGCGCGGCTTTTCGAGCGACTCGACGAACTCTTCGAGCGTGTAAGTGGGCACGAGCTTTTTGTCGGGATGTTCGGCAATCAGTTCGTCGGTTTTGGCGCGGCTGCGGTTGTAGACCGAAACGGCGTGACCGCGGCTCTCGATGTTCAAGGCCAGATTGCGGCCCATGACGGCGAGGCCCACCACGCCGATAGCTTGTTTGCTCATGCTTGATCTCCGGATAACCGAAGCCGGTGCGGCTCGTGGCGCGCGGCTTCGGGATGAAAACGTGTCGATGGGAGCGGCGCCCGCGCGTGAGAGATCGTCTCCAGGTTCGATCGGCGGCTCGACGGGCCGTGCGGCGAACCGAACGTTGCGCGAACGCGGACCGCCCCGAATTTACCACTTTGAGGCGCATCCGGCATGGGGCATGCCGCCCGCACGAGCGCTTTGCGCGCCGCCGTCTTAGAATGAACGCCCGCAACGAGCACGCCGCGAAGGCCCGCCGAAGATGCCGTCGTCGCGGCGCACGCGCCGCCATCATTACTCCGTCTATGTGGTCGAACTGTCCGGCTCGGTCTGGAACGAAGCGCGCTTTCGCCGCGCGAATCCGGATTACGTGACCGGCATGCCGTTCGTCTACGTGGGCATGACGGGCGTCGATCCGGACGTGCGCTTCGACAAGCACAAGGCGGGCATCCAGTCGAACCGCTTCGTCCGCGAATTCGGGCTGCGGCTTTTGCCGCAACTGTACGAGATGTACAACCCGATGCCCTACGACGGCGCGCGCGACATGGAAGTGGAACTGGCGATCGGCTTGCGGGAAGCGGGCTATGGCGTCTGGCAGGCGTGACGCGGTATATCTATGACAAGGAGCGAGACATGCGGATTCTGGTAGTGGGCGCGGGGGCCATCGGCGGATATTTCGGCGCGCGGTTGCTCGAAGCGGGCAGGGACGTGACCTTCCTCGTGCGCGAACGTCGCGCCGAGCGGCTGCGGCAGTGCGGCCTGAAAGTGAAAAGCCCCGAGGGCGATCTGGCGTTCGCCTGTCCGCCGATGGTGCTCGCGAAGGACATCGACGGTCCCTACGATCTCGTGCTGCTGAGCTGCAAGGCCTACGACCTGCAAGGCGCGATCGATTCCTTCGCGGCCGCCGTCGGTCCCGACACCGCGATCCTGCCGCTCCTGAACGGCATGGGCCATCTCGACGCGCTCGATGCGCGCTTCAACCCGGCGAACGTGCTCGGCGGCCAATGCGTGATCGCCGCGACGCTCGATGCCGAAGGCGAAATCCTGCATCTGAACAACCTGCATTCGATGACCATCGGCGAGCGCGCGGGCGGGCGCAGCGCGCGCATCGACGCGATCGCCGCGCAACTCGGCGGCGCGGGCTTCGACCTGAGCGTGAGCGAAGACATCCTGCAGTCGATGTGGGACAAGTGGGTCTTCCTCGCCACGCTCGCGACCGGCACCTGCCTGATGCGCGCGCCCATCGGCGATATTCTCGCGGCGCCGGGCGGCGAGGCGCTGCTGTTCCGGCTCTTCGACGAATGCTGCGGCATCGCCGGCGACAACGCGCACGCGCCGGGCGAGCCGGTCGTCACGCGCGCCCGTGCGTTCTTCTCCGAGCGCGGCTCGCTGATGACCGCGTCGATGCTGCGCGATCTGGAGAACGGCGCGCCGATCGAAGCCGATCACATCGTCGGGGATTTGCTGGCGCGGCGGCGCACGGCGATCGACGGCGTGTCGGCGCTGGCGGTGGCGTATGCGCATCTGAAAGCCTACGAGGCGCGCCGGGCGCGCTCGGCCGCGTCGCGCTGAGCGATGGATCGCGAAGAACCGCCGCGCCCCAGCGTCGCGGAGATTTTCACGGGCTTTCTCACGCTCGGGCTGACGGCCTTCGGCGGCGCGCTGCCGCTTGCGCGTCGCGAGATCGTCGAACGCCGCAAGTGGCTCGACGCCGACGCGTTCACCGATCTCCTCGGCCTTTGCCAGTTCCTTCCGGGCGGCAACGTGATCAATCTGTCGGTGGCCATCGGCATGCGCTTTCGCGGCGTGCCCGGCGCGCTCGCGGGCCTGCTCGGTCTGCTCGCCGGGCCTTCGCTCATCGTGATCGCGCTCGGCGTGATCTATCAGCGCACGCATCAGGACCCGCGCATCGCGCATCTGTTCGCGGGGCTCGCGGCAGCCGCGGCGGGCCTGCTCGTCGCGATGGCGGTGAAGATCATGTGGCCATTGCGCCGCAAGCCGGAAGCGGCCGTCGTCGCGCTCCTGATGTTCGCGGCGATCGCGTTCCTGCGCACGCCTCTCCTGCCGACGATGCTGGTCTTCACGCCGCTCTCGGTGCTGATCGCGTGGAAGCTGCGCCGATGATGGACAACCTGCTGTCGCTCGCCGCGATCTTCAGTCAGTTGTCGCTGCTCGCGTTCGGCGGCGGCAACTCGATCCTGCCGGAAATGCAGCGTCAGGTGGTGCAGGTCCACGACTGGATGTCGAGCGCCGATTTCTCCGCGCTCTTCGCGCTCGCGCAGGCCGCGCCCGGCCCCAACATGATGGTCGTCACGCTGATCGGCTGGCACGTCGCGGGATGGCCGGGCGTGCTCGTCACCTCGATCGCGAAGTTCGGGCCTTCGTCGCTCGTGACAGTCGCCGCGCTGCACGCGTGGGAGCGATTCAAGGACCGGCCGTGGCGGCGCTTCATCCAGCTCGGCCTCGTGCCGATCACGGCGGGGCTCGTCGCGGCGAGCGCGCTGCTGATCGCTCAGGCATCGGACCGGACGTGGCTATTGACGGCGATCACCGTCGTCGTGGCGACGCTTTCGTACCGCACGCGGCTGCATCCGCTCTGGCTGCTCGCGGGCGGCGCGCTCATCGGGCTGACCGGTTTTGGACAATGACGCCGCTGGTTTGATTCATTGCAATCGCCGCAATAATCATTTGCGTGTATCACGCGACTTTCATTAGTCTCACTGGCTTCTCAAAAAATGACAAATTCCAGTTTGACGGATCGAATATTGATTCCGTAGATTACGCTCCTGCCATTTAGAAATATCCAAGTCAATTAATCGTTTTCCTGACTTTGTCAGGGCCACTTTATTCGGTCACGAAAGCGCGCGCAGCCCCCGGCGACGCGCGGGAGGAATCTTTTACCCTACGGAACGAAACGCGAACCGTCGCTCGAATTTCCTAGTGAAACAGGGAATGTGCATCGTCGAATTAGATTCGGTTAAGAGATTGCATAACAAAATCTGATATATCTGACTCGAAAATGAGAAACAGCTTTCAGTCGATGTCGAATAGCTTGCCAGATTGACAGTTGCTATCTACCGAAATGCCTCACGTCGTAACAGGAGAAATCAAATGAAAATAAGAAGTTCCCCGGTGATTCCGTCGCTGATATGCCCCGGTATTCCGCTTGACGGCGTGCGGATCGGCGTCGTCGTCCGGATCGTCGACTCCGACACGTCCGCGTATATCAACTACCTGATCCAGGCCGCCGACGGAACCCAGTACGCAGCGCAGATGGACACCCGGCGGCGGCGCAACCGGGACGCCCTGATACGCCTCGCGGTCGAATCCGGGCGCTCCGTCATGCTCGTCGGCGGCATCAACAGTTATGTGCGATCGGCGGTCGTCGGGACCGAAAGCCATGCGTTTGCGGGTAATGACGGCTTGCATTAGGCGAGCGCGTGCGAACGGCGCGCTTGAATCGCAAAAGCGCCGTTCAGCCATATCGGCTCACAGTGGGCCGTAATTCAGATATATAGGGTGATTCGTTGAGAAACATTGATAGCAATGCCAGCCTGCTGCTGGTTCGAGGTGGCGTTCCCCTCCGGGACGTGAGAGGCGGATATTTAATCCGCATTATCGATTCAAACGACCTTGAAAATGTCAATTACATACTCCGATCCGAAGACGGCGCGTCATACTGCGGTCAGTTGAATATCTCCGCTCACGACAATCGCAACAATCTCCTGATGATGGCGCTCGATTATGGCCTGCCCATTACGCTGGCCGGCGATCAGCGCGGCTATATCATCGGAATGGCCATTGGGCCCAGTGATTCGCCGATTCCGTCATTGAATTCCACGTTTCTCAAACTGCAGGACACGCGCACGGGAATCGTGGTCCGGATCGTCGACAAGGACCAGGGCGCCGCCGTCCATTACGTGCTGCAAACGAACGACGGCTCGCGCTATTGCATGCACATGTGGCCGAACGGGGAAAGCTACGACAATCGAAATAATCTCTTTATGATGGCGCTGAGAACGAATATGGCCGTGACCGTCACCGGAAGCCCGCATCACGAGGTGACGGCGATTGCGATCGGATCGTGACGCCCCCGTAGATCTCGGCTTTGCGGGCGGCGGGCAGATTTTCTGCTGAACGCCCAATAAGACGAAGGAGCAAGGACGAGCGCCATGACCATGAATATCGAATACGCGAAAAGCGCGCCCGAGCGCGCGGAAATCGACGCGCTGAGCGGCCCGCTGGTCGTCGAGTTCGGCACCGACTGGTGCGGCTTCTGCCGCGCCGCGCAGCCGCTGATCGCGCAGGCGTTTCAGGGACATGGCGCCATCAGGCACCTGAAAATCGAGGACGGCAGCGGCCGGCCGCTCGGCCGCTCGTTTCGCGTGAAGCTCTGGCCGACGCTCGTCTTCATGCTGGGCGGCAAGGAGGTCGCGCGCCTGGTGCGTCCCGGCGACGTCGCCGAAATCCGCAACGCGCTCGCGCTCATCGACGAGCCGCTCGCGTAATCGCACGCGACTAAGGGTTTTGCCTTGGTCAACGTCTGGCCCGTAAACTTGTATGATGACCCGACAACTTTACGATCGTCATCGATTCGCATGTTCGAAAAGATTCCGCCGCGCGCCCTGTCCGATTCGGTCGCGCAGCAACTGCAAAAGCTGATCGAGAAGGGCAGCTTCGCCAGCACCGGCAAGCTGCCGACTGAAGCCGTGCTCGCGCAGGAGTTCGGCGTGAGCCGCACGGTGATCCGCGAAGCGGTCTCGCGGCTGAAGAACGAAGGCATGGTCGAGCCGCGGCAAGGCAGCGGCGTGTTCATCGTCGAGCGCGCGGGCATCCGGCCGCTGCGGATCGACTACGCGCAGGCCGCCGAGCCGGGCGCGGTCGTGCAGATTCTCGCGCTGCGCCGGGCGATCGAGGCCGAAGTGGCGTCCGAAGCCGCGCTGCGCCGCACCGACGCCCAGCTCGCCGCCATCGACGACGCCCTCGCGCGTATCGACGCCGCGGTGCGCGAAGGCCGCGACGGCGTCGCCGAGGACGTCGCGTTTCATCGCGAAATCGCCAATGCGACCGGCAATCCGTACTTCCTGAAAACCCTCACCTTTCTGAACCAGTATCTCGAAGCCGGCACGATCGTCACGCGCGGCAACGAAGCGCTGCGCGAGGATTTCATGCGACAGGTGCGCGAGGAACACGCGGCGATCGTCGAGGCGATCCGCGCCAGCAACGCCGCCGCCGCGCGCAACGCCGCGCAGACGCATCTCATCAACGCCGCGCGCCGCCTGTCGGAAGCGGGCATCTGCTAATTCATCGGGAAAAAAACGCTATGACGAGAAACGTGGGAGTCATCGGTCTGGGCGCAATGGGCATGGGCGTCGCACGCTCGCTGTTGCGCGCGGGCTTCGCCGTTCACGCCTGCGACGTGAAAAAGGCCGCGCTCGACGCGTTCGCGGCCGAGGGCGGCATCGCGTGCGCGTCGGCCGCCGAGTTGGGCGGCAAGTGCGAGGTCGTGTTGACGGTCGTCGTCAATGCAGCGCAGACCGAGGCCGTGTTGTTCGGAGAGAGTGGCGCCGTCGACGCGATGAAACCTGGCAGCGTCGTGCTTGCGTGCGCGACGGTGTCGCCGCAATTCGCCGCCGAGCTAGGCAGACGCATCGGCGAAAAGGGCGTGCTGCTGCTCGACGCGCCCTTGTCCGGCGGCGCGGCGAAGGCCAATTCAGGCGACATGACGATGATGACCTCCGGCCCCGCCGATGCCTACGCCGCCTGCGAGGACGTGCTCGATGCGATCGCGGGCAAGGTCTATCGTCTCGGCGACGCGCACGGCGCGGGCTCGAAGGTCAAGATCATCAATCAGCTGCTCGCGGGCGTGCATATCGCGGCGGCGGCCGAAGCGATGGCGCTCGGCCTGCGCGAGGGCGTCGATCCGGATGCGCTCTACGACGTCATCACCCACAGCGCCGGCAACTCGTGGATGTTCGAGAACCGCGTGCCGCACATTCTCGCGGGCGATTACACGCCGCTGTCCGCCGTCGATATCTTCGTGAAGGACCTCGGCCTCGTGCTCGACACGGCCCGCACGTCGAAATTCCCGCTGCCGCTCTCGGCGGCGGCGCACCAGATGTTCATGATGGCGTCCACCGCCGGACACGGCGGCGAGGACGATTCCGCGGTCATCAAGATTTTTCCGGGCATCGATGTCCCGAAGGGAGCGAAGGCATGACGCAGGCACTGCTCGGCTGTATCGCCGACGATTTCACCGGCGCGACCGATCTCGCCAACATGCTCGTGCGCGGCGGAATGCGTACGGTGCAGACCATCGGCGTGCCGGCGGCGGACGCGCGCATCGAGGCGGACGCGCTCGTCGTCGCGCTGAAGTCGCGCACCATTTCCGCCGATGACGCCGTGCGCCAGTCGCTCGACGCGCTCGCATGGCTGCGCGCGCAGGGCTGCCGCCAGTTCTTCTTCAAGTATTGCTCGACCTTCGATTCGACCGACGAGGGCAACATCGGCCCGGTCGCGGATGCGCTGCTGGACGCGCTGAAGGACGATTTCACGATCGCCTGCCCCGCATTCCCCGAGAACGGCCGCACGATCTTTCGCGGCAACCTGTTCGTCGGCGACGTGCTGCTGAACGAATCGGGCATGGAGAATCATCCGCTCACGCCGATGACCGATCCGAACCTCGTGCGCGTGTTGCAGCGCCAGACGAAATCGAAAGTGGGCCTGATCCGTTACGACACGATCGCAAAAGGCGCCGACGCGATCCGCGCGCGTATCGGCGAGTTGAAGCAGGACGGCGTGCGCCTCGCGATCGCCGACGCCGTGTCCGACGCCGATCTCCACGTGCTCGGCGATGCGTGCCGCGATCTCGCGCTGATCACGGGCGGCTCGGGCATCGCGCTGGGTCTGCCGCAGAACTTTCGCGCGGCGAATCTGCTCGCGCATGCGGAACACGCAGCCGATCTGCCGAAGCTCGAGGGCAAGTCGGTCGTCCTGGCGGGCAGCGCATCGAAGGCGACGAACGCGCAGGTCGCGCACTGGCGTGAATCGAAGCCGAGCTTCCGGATCGATCCGATGGCGCTTTCGCGCGGCGAGCCGGTGGTGCAGAGCGCCGTCGAATTCGCGCGCGAACACGACGAGCCGGTGCTCATCTACGCGACATCATCGCCCGATGAAGTGAAGGCGGTGCAGAAGGAACTGGGCGTCGAAAAGGCGGGGCATCTGGTCGAGGACGCGCTCGCCTCCATCGCGCGCGCGTTGCGCGACGACGGCTACACGAGGTTCGTGGTCGCGGGTGGCGAGACGTCGGGCGCGGTCGTGCAGGCGCTCGACGTGCGTTCCTTGCGCATCGGACCGCAGATCGATCCGGGCGTGCCGGCGACGCAATCGATCGGTGCGAATGCGGGCGAAGCGCTGGGTCTCGCGCTCAAGTCCGGCAATTTCGGCGCGACCGATTTCTTCGAGAAAGCGCTGAAGGCACTGTGATGGCATCGACCGAAAATTCCATTCGCGAAGAGATCTGCCTCACCGGCAAGAGTCTCTACGAGCGTCGTTATACGGTGGGCAGCGCGGGCAACATCAGCGCGCGCCTGGAAGACGGCTGGCTGATCACCCCGACCGACGCGTGCCTTGGCCGCCTCGATCCCGCCGAGATTGCGAAGGTGGATGTGCGGGGCAATCACGTATCGGGCGGACGGCCGTCGAAGACGCTGGCGCTGCATCGCCGCATCTACGAGAACAACGCAGAGGCCCGCGGCGTCGTGCATACGCACTCGACGCATCTCGTGGCGCTGACCCTGGCGGGCGTCTGGAAGCCGGACGATGTCTTGCCGCCGATCACGCCGTACTACGTGATGAAGGTGGGCCACGTGCCGCTGATCGCGTACCGGCGTCCGGGCGATGCGGCGGTGGCGGAGGAAGTGGCGGCATTGGCGTCGCGCGTGCGTGCGGTGTTGCTGGAGCGGCTTGGCCCGGTGGTCTGGGAGAAGTCGGTGTCGCACGCATCGTACGCGCTGGAGGAACTGGAAGAGACGGCGCGCCTGTATCTGTCGACGCACCCGCGCCCGGAGCCACTACCGGAAGAAGCGATCGAGGACTTGAGAGCGACGTTCAACGCCCGATGGTAGGGCTTGCGTCAGGTTTCCACGACAAATCAGGAGCAATCAAAAAATGCCGAAATTCGCCGCAAACCTAACGATGATGTACACGGAACATGCGTTCCTGGACCGCTTCGCCGCAGCAGCAAAAGACGGCTTCAAGGCGGTTGAATTCCTGTTCCCTTATGACTTCGCCGCGAACGACATCAAACAGCGCCTGACCGACAACGCCCTGACGCAAGCGCTTTTCAACGCACCACCGGGAGATTGGGCAAAGGGCGAGCGCGGCATTGCGTCATTACCCGGGCGCGAGGAAGAGTTCAGGCAAAGCGTCGCAAAGGGCCTCGAATACGCCGCCGTGCTCGGCAACAGGAAGCTGCACGTGATGGCGGGCCTGATCGCCCCGGATCAGCCGAGAGAGAAACATCGCGCGGTGTATCTGAAGAACCTGGAATACGCGGCAAAGGAAGCGCAGAACGCAGGCATAGGCATCGTGATCGAGCCGATCAACACCCGCGACATTCCCGGCTTCTTCCTGAACCGTCAGGACGAAGCCCAGGCCATCTGCGATGAAATCGGCGCACCGAACCTGCAAGTGCAGTTCGACATCTACCACTGCCAGATCGTGGAAGGCGACATCGCGATGAAGCTCAAGCGCGACATGAAGCGCCCAAACGCGGGCGTCGGCCATATCCAGATCGCGGGCGTGCCGGAGCGTCACGAGCCGAGCATCGGCGAACTGAACTATCCGTATCTGTTCGAGCTGATCGATTCGCTGGGCTACGAAGGCTGGATCGGCTGCGAATACAAACCCAAGGCGGGCACGTCCGAAGGCCTCGGCTGGCTCAAACCCTATCTGTGAAAAAAGCAAGGAAGCGACCCACATGAAGATTCTCATTACCGGCGGCGCGGGTTTTCTCGGCCAGCGTCTCGCGAAGCGCCTGCTCGAACGCAACGAGCTCGACGGCAAACCCGTCACGGAACTCGTGCTGCTCGACGTCGCGCGTCCGAACGACGAACGCCTGCTCGCCGACCAGCGCGTACACGCCGAAACCGGCGATATCTCCGATCCGGCGGTGCTGCAACGCCACATCGATACCCAGACCGAAGCCATCTTCCACCTCGCCGCGATCGTGAGCGGCCAAGCCGAAGCGGATTTCGATCTGGGCATGAAGATCAACCTCGACGCATCGCGCGCGCTGCTCGAAGTGTGCCGCGCGGCGGGCCACAAGCCGCGCGTCGTGTTCACGAGTTCGGTCGCGGTGTACGGCGGCGCGTTGCCCGATGTCGTGCAGGACGACACCGCGCTCAATCCGCAATCGTCATACGGAACGCAGAAGGCGATCGCCGAACTGCTGCTCTCCGACTACGCGCGGCGCGGTTTCGTCGATGGCCGCGTGCTGCGCCTGCCGACCATCAGCGTGCGGCCGGGCAAGCCGAACGCGGCGGCGTCGTCGTTCGCGAGCGGCATCATCCGCGAGCCGCTGAACGGCGAGCGCTCGACCTGCCCCGTCGATGGTGACACCCGCGTCTGGCTGCTGTCGCCGAAAAGCGCGGTCGAAGCGCTCATCGCGGGCTGCGAGATCGAGCGTGAGAAGCTCGGGCTGCGGCCGGTCATCAACCTTCCGGGTTTGTCGGTGAGCGTGAACGAGATGGTTGCCGCACTGCGCGAAGTGGCGGGCGAGGAAGCCGTGCAGCGCATCGACTGGCAGCGCGACGAGCGCATCGAGAAGATCGTCGGCAGCTGGCCGGGCGCGTGGAACACGTCGCGCGCCGAGCAGCTCGGCCTGTCGGGCGACAGGAATTTCGCCGACGTGATCCGCGCCTATATCGCCGACGAACGCGGCTGAATCCCACTCTCTGACCCATCCACCGGGCATCGCGGGCGCGATGCCCGCGTCCCGCGCGCCGGTCATGCTGACATTTGCATTTCCGGGCTACACTTATCCCTTAAATGTGACGGACGTCGGCCCGGCGCCGCGTGCACCGCGTTGAACCACGAGCGCTTGCAGGCTCGTATCTCGCTCGCTTTCGTGCTTCTTGCGCCTTCGCTGCGCCGGTAACGCGGCGCGCGTTCCGTCGTTCCGTCCCGTGAACTCGCACCTTTCCCTCGCGGGAGATTCCCATGCTGTTGCATCAGCTAGTCGATCGATTCGGCCCGGCGATCGTTTTCATCAACGTGATGGGCTCGGCGCTCGGGCTGCCCGTGCCCGCCATGCCGACGATGATCATCGTCGGCGCGTCCGTCGCGCTGATGGCGGTGAACGGCGGCGCGTTCTGGCCGCCGCTTCTGGGCGTGCTGTGTGTCGCGGTGGCGGGCGGCGTGCTCGGCGACCTCGTCTGGTTCCAGGGCGGGCGCAGATACGGCGACAAGACGCTCAAGACCATCTGCAAGCTGTCCCTGTCGCGCGATACCTGCGTGAAGAAGACCGAGCGCTTTTTCGGCCGCTGGGGCGTGCGCGTGCTGCTCGTCGCGAAGTTCATTCCGGGGCTGTCGCTCGTCTCGGTGCCGCTCGCGGGCGCGATGGGCGTGAAGCTGCGCAGCTTCATCGCGCACGACGGCGCGGGCATCGCGCTCTGGAGCGCGGTCGGGCTGACCATCGGCGTCATATTCGCGGCGCAACTGGAAATGGTCTTCGCGATGATCTCGCAGCTCGGCCGGCAGGCGGTGATGGTCCTCGCCGTGCTGCTCGCGATCTACGTCACCTACCGCTGGTGGCGCCGCCGCGCGCTGATGGCGACTCTGGAGAAGGCGCGTATCAGCGTCGACGAGCTCTACGCGATGATGAACGACCAACCGCTGCCGGTGATCTTCGATATCCGTTCGCCGGAAAAGCGCATGCTCGATCCGTTCACGATTCCCGGCTCGCTGTTCGCAGACGAGCGCGATCTCGCGAAGATCATCGAGAACTACGACAAGTCGCGCAAGGTCGTCATCTATTGCTCGTGTCCGAACGAAGTGTCGGCCGCATGGATGGCGAAAACGATGCGCAACGCGGGTTTCCGCGACGTGGTGCCGCTCACGGGCGGACTGGACGCGTGGCGGCTCGCCGGTTTCGATGTCGCGACGCTGACCGAATTCGGCGAGCTCGTGGCGACCACGCCCGAGGAGGTCGCGGAAATGGCGGCGATGTGCCCGTGGCCGGTGAAATCGGCCGCGGCGTCATCCGCGGGCTCGGCATCCCTGCATGAAGCTGGTTTTCCACACGGAGATCGCGCATGAGTACAACGCCGTTCAACGAGCCGGGTGAAGGCGTGCCGAATGTCGTCGCGTGGAGCGCGCGCGAGCCTATTGAAACGTCGAATCCGAACGTGGTGGCGTCCCCCGCCGCCGCAGCGGCAGCCGATGACAGCGCGCCTTTCTCGCCGCTCGAAACGCGCGCGCACCAGATGTTCCCGCGCCTGACGGACAACGAGATCGAGCGCATGAGCCGCTTCGGCACCGCCTCGCACTGGCGCCGGGGCGAGTGGATGTTCCGCATGGGCGAGACCGGGCGCGGCATGGTGATCGTGCTTTCCGGACTCGTGCGCGTGACGCGGCGCAACGCGCTCGGGCAGGAGCATCTGGTCGTCGAGCACGGGCCGGGGCATTTTCTGGCGGAAGTGGCGCAACTGTCTGGCAAGCCGTGTCTCGTCGATGGCATCGCCGCCGAGGATGTGCACGGCATCGTGATTCCGCCGGAACGGCTGCGCGCGTTGCTCGTCGCGGAAGCGGAGTTAGGCGAACGCATCATGCGCGCGCTGATCCTGCGGCGCGTCGGGCTGATCGAGAAAGGCAGCGGGCCGGTGCTGCTCGGCCAGTCGGACGACGGCCGGCTCGTGTCGCTGCAGGGCTTTTTTCGCCGCAATGGTTATCCGCACACGGTGATCGACGCGTGCACCGATCCCGACGCGATCTCCTTGCTCGAACGCATTTCGGCATCGACGTCCGATTTCCCGCTCGTGATCTGCCCGGACGGCACCGTGCTGCGCGCGCCCGACGAGAATCAGGTGGCGACGCAACTCGGCTGGCTGCCCGAGTTCGATCCGGCGCATATCTACGATGTCGCGATCGTCGGCGCCGGGCCGGCGGGTCTCGCGACGGCGGTGTATGCGGCGTCCGAGGGCTTGTCGGTGGCCGTGTTCGATTGCCGCGCGCCGGGCGGGCAGGCGGGCGCGAGTTCGCGCATCGAAAACTATCTCGGCTTTCCGACCGGCATTTCCGGCCAGGCGCTCGCTGGGCGCGCGTTCGTGCAGGCGCAGAAGTTCGGCGCGCACATCGCGATACCGACGAAGATCAAGGCGCTGCATTGCGATTGCAATCCGATCCAGATCGAACTGGCGAACGGCACGCGCGTCACGACGCAGACGGTGGTGATCGCGTCGGGCGCGGCGTATCGGCGGCCGGACATCGCCGGCCTGGAGCGCTACGAAGGGCACGGCACGTACTACTGGGCGTCGCCGGTCGAGGCCAAGCTGTGCAAGAACTCGGAGGTCGTGCTCGTCGGCGGCGGGAATTCGGCGGGGCAGGCGGTGGTGTATCTCGCGACGCATGCGAAGCACGTACATGTGCTGATTCGCGGCGCGGGGCTTTCGGCAAGCATGTCGCACTATCTGGTGGAGCGAATCGGCTCGCTGCCGAACGTGACGGTACGCACGCATACGCAGATCACCTCGCTCGATGGCGACGGCCGCGCGCTCACCACGGTGCACTGCCAGACCCCCGATGGGCCGCTCACGATCGAGTCGCGGCATCTGTTCCTTTTTACCGGCGCGGATCCTAATACCGACTGGTTGCGCAACTGCAATGTGAATGTCGATGGGAAGGGGTTCGTGCTGACCGGGCCGGAGGCGCATGAAGGGCGCACGGTAGGTGTGCCTGCGCTCGAGACCAGCGTGCCGGGCGTGTTTGCGATCGGCGATGTGCGGTCCAGTTCGACCAAGCGGGTTGCCGCTGCGGTGGGCGAGGGGGCGGCGGTCGTTTCGCAGATTCACGGGTTGTTGGCGAAGCGGGAGGCGTTGGTGGGGGCGTAGGGGTGTTGGTTGAGGTTGTTGTCGCTGGATCCCGTATTCGTGTTGGTCTATTGGCGTTGCCCCTGTGCGGGGCGGCAGTCACTTTCTTTGCTGCTGTGTATAGACCGGGGACATAGCTGACAGATCCGCGGGGACATGGTTGACACTTTCGGGCATCTCGATGCCCGGACCCGACCATGCCTTGGAACCCGCAGGACACCATGCAACTTCGCCTTGAATTCGTGACCCTGGCCATGCAACAAGAGATTGCTTTCAACGAGCTGTGCCAACGCTTTGGCATCAGCCGGCAGACCGGATACAAGTGGGTCAACCGCTATCAGGCCGGGGGCCGCGAGGCGCTGGGCGATCTCTCCAGACGTCCGCACAGCAGCCCGAATCGAACCTGTGACGAACTCGAAGCGCGGGTGCTGGAGGTGCGAAGCCAGCATCCGGCCTGGAGCGCGCACAAGATCAGCCGGCGCCTGAAGGATCAAGGCCTGCAAGGCGTGCCTTCGCACAGCACGGTCAATGCCATTTTGCAGCGCCATGGATGCATCGGCGAGAAGGCTTCGGACGCGGCCACCGCCTGGACCCGTTTCGAGCGCGCCGAGCCTAACGAGCTGTGGCAAATCGATTTCAAGGGCCACTTCGGCATGCTCGATCAAAGGCGCTGCCACCCGCTCACCGTGCTCGACGATCATTCGCGCTTCAACCTCGTGCTGCAGGCGTGCTGCAGCCAGGACACCGAGACGGTGTACACGCACCTGCGAAACGCTTTCGCCTGTTACGGGCTGCCGCAACAGATCAACGCCGATAACGGCGCGCCGTGGGGCACGCCAAGCAAGCCTGGCGAATTGACCGAGTTGGCCATCCGATGCATTCGGCTGGGTATTCGTATGAGCCATAGCCGTCCCTATCACCCGCAGACCAACGGCAAGGACGAGCGCTTTCATCGCTCGCTCAAGGCCGAGGTGCTGAATCACCGCAGCTTCACCGGGCCCGATCAGGTGCAGGCTGAATTCGACCGCTGGCGCCAAAGCTACAACTTTGAGCGCCCGCACGCGGGCATCGGCATGGCGACGCCGATCACGCGCTATCGGCCCAGTGCGCGGGCGATGCCCAGCCGCCTGCCGCCGCTCGAATACGGACCGGATGATCAGGTTCTGCTGGTGGGCTGGAACGGCAGGGTAACGTTTGGAAAGCACCGCTTGCGCGTATCCAGTGCACTGCACGGACTGCACATCGCGGCGCGACCGAGCAGCACGATTGCCGATGCCTACGACCTCTATTTCGCGCATCACCGACTCATGACGTTTGACCCAAACCAGCCCGATACCCCATGATCAAAGTGTCAACGATGTCCCCGACGAAAGTGTCAACCATGTCCCCGGTCTATACACTGCTGCAAAGAAAGTAACCAAAGAAAGCAGCTTTCCCCATCCAAAGTACTTCATGCCGGCCCCGGCACAGGCGAACATCTAGGGCACAGCAGTAGCGAGTGCCCTCGTAGGCCTAACCGGGCTTGGACCGCGCACGGTCTGACACATCGCACCACATAACACACTGGTTCAGCACGAAATGGCTCCGGCCCGCTACGCGGCCGATGGGTACATCGGGTCTGCGTGTGCTTCCGCGCTTCTCTTTTCTCGTCGGTTTCCCTCGCCTACCCGACGGCAGCGCAAAGCGCTGTGCCGAAGCTATTTCGTGCTGAACCAGTGCGCTCAAACGACTAGCTAGTCAGACCGTGCGCGGTCCAAGCCCGATGTGGCCTACGAGGGCACTCGCTACAGAGGCCACGAACAACGAGGAGAACACCCAAATTGCGTGTGACCGCGGGCGTCTCGAGCTGCTTTCTTTGGTTACTTTCTTTGCAGCAGCAAAGAAAGTGACTGCCGCCCCGCACAGGGGCAACACCAATAGACCGACGCGAATTCAGGATTCCACATAAACGCAGTCTCACCACCCAAAAAAACTCACCCAGAATCGCGAGGAAACAGCAAGCTGAACTCAATCCACCCATCCGAAGTGCATTGAGCAGACGCAGTACCACCATGCAAACGCATGATCGCGTTCACGATCGAAAGTCCGAGTCCGCTCGATTCCGTAAACTCGCTACGCGCAGCATCACCGCGATAGAAGCGATCGAACAGCCTGGCCAGCTCATCCTGCTCGATACGAGCGCCACGATTACCCACAACGATACAGGCGCCTCGTTCATCCGCGTGTCCGCGCAGCCGCACCACGGTCCCCGCCGTCGCATAGCGCACGGCATTCACGACCACATTGCCGATCGCCCTTCGGCACATGATTGCATTCGCGACTATTTCCCCTTCGGCGTCGATATCGAACGTGATGCGGCGTTCATCCGCGATCCCTTCGAAGTAAGCGCCGATGGTCTCCAGCTCCTCGCGAATGTCGAGCCGTTCGCGCTCGATACGCTGCGGCCCGTGATCCGCCTGCGCGAGAAAGAGGATGTTCTGCGCGATGCGCGCGAGCCGCTCCAGTTCCTCCAGATTCGATTCGAGCACGCCGCGATACTCCGCGACGCTGCGCTCGTGCGCCAGCGTGACCTGCGTCTCGCCGATCAATACGCCGATCGGCGTGCGAACCTCATGCGCGAGATCCGCCGAGAACTGCAGCAGGCGTTCATAGCCGTGCTCCAGACGATCCAGCATCGCATTGAACGACGCCGCGAGGCTCTGCAATTCGGCGGGCGCATGCGCGACATCGAGCCGCGCCGACAATCGATCCGGCGTGATTTCCGCGGCCTTGTCGGCCATCAGTCTGAGCGGCATGAGTCCGCGGCTCGTGACCCAGTACGCGAGCAGCAACGTGACCAGCACCGCGCCGATCACGGTGAGCCACACGCGCTCCAGATACGCCGACAACACACGCGCTTCCTGCGTCATCACGTGCGCCGCGATGATTTCGACGACTTCGCCGCTGTCACCGATGCGCGCCTGCGCGCCGACCCAGCGCATACGCACGCCGTCCGCGCGCGAACCTTCGTACAGATCGTCGAGTCCGATGGGCCGCGTCACCGGCACGACATCGAGCGGCGGCAGTGGCATACCTTCCGGATTCACGTCGATGAAGGGCGTCGCGCCCGCGCGTCGAAACAGGATGACGTCCTGCCGGTCGCCGAGCATCGTTTCGAATAGCTTCGGCCGCGCCTCGATTTCCTTGATCGTGTAGAGATCGTGCAGCAGCGAGCGAAAATGCTCCACGCGCGCGATCAGCTGATAATCCGCACGCGTGGACAGCGCGCGATTGGTCGCGTGATAGAGCGACGCGCCCACCATGCCGACCACGACGCACACGATCACCGCGAACGAAAGCGCAATACGTACCGCGAGCGAGCGCGAAGGGCGGTTCAAGGATTCTCCCCGAACGAATAGCCGATGCTGCGCACCGTATGAATCAGCTTCGGCTCGAACGGGTTATCGATCTTCGCGCGCAGACGCTTCACCGCGACATCGACCACGTTGGTATCGCTGTCGAAGTTCATGTCCCACACTTCCGATGCGATCAGCGTGCGCGACAGTGCCTCGCCCTGATGCTTGCAAAACAGATGCAGCAATGCGAATTCCTTGTTGGTGAGCGCGATGTCCACGCCCTTGCGCGTCACCTTGCGGCGCAGGACATCGACATGCAGGTCCGCGATCTGAAAGGTATTCGATTCGCGCATCACGCCGCGCCTGAGCAAGGTGCGGATTCGCAGTACGAGTTCCGTGAAAGAGAACGGCTTCACGAGATAATCGTCCGCGCCGAGTTCGAGTCCGTGAATGCGGTCCGTCACCTGATCGCGCGCGGTGAGAAAAATGACAGGCAGGTCACGTTTCGCGCGCAGGGCGGACATGATCTGCCAGCCGTCGATGCCGGGCAGCATCACGTCGAGCACGATCAGCTCGTACGGATTCGCGAGCGCCTGATGCAATCCGTCCGTGCCGTTGCGCACGAGTTCGACCTGATAGCCGGACTCGATGAGCCCTTTCTTCAGGTAGTCGCCGGTCTTGCGGTCGTCTTCGATAACGAGGATGGTCATGCTGGCGCTGCGTTCGATGGATTGCCGTCATTCTAGCCAGAGCGCATGCACGGCTCGCCAAAGATGACAAAAAAGTCATCGAGAGGTCATCGATCGATCAGCGCGGCGTCGCTACCATGCGCAGCGAACAACTCGAAATACGAGGCTCGATGTGCAAGTACAACCGCTATGGCTGCGCATTACGCACTGGCTCAACGCGTTTGCGGTGCTGATCATGGTGACGAGCGGCTGGCAGATCTACAACGCCTCGCCGATCTTCAAGTCCTTGACGTTCTCACCCGCGATCACGCTCGGCGGCTGGCTCGGCGGCGCGCTGCAATGGCATTTCGCGGCAATGTGGCTGCTGGTCGCGAACTTCATCGTCTATGTCGTGATGAATCTCGTCACGGGGCGTTTGCGGCGCCGCATGTTTCCGCTATCGATCAAAAGCATCTTCACCGACGCGCTGGCCGCATTGCGCGGCAAGCTCGGCCACGACGATCTCACGCATTACAACGCCGTACAAAAGTTCGCGTATCTCGCGGTGATCGTGGACATCGTGATTGTGATTCTCTCGGGACTCGCCGTCTGGAAATCCGTGCAGTTTCCCCTGCTTCGCACACTGATGGGCGGCTACGATAATGCCCGCGTCGTGCACTTCTTCGGCATGAGTTTTCTCGTTGTGTTTTTCGTGGTGCACGTCGTGATGGTCGCGCTCGTGCCGCGCTCGCTCGTGCTGATGATTCGAGGTCGTTAAGCCATGTCGCTCAAGCTATTCAAATCGAGGCCGGATGCCGAACTCATCATCAAGGATGCCGCGAAGGAATTAAAGGCGCCGGCGCGCCGTTTATTCGGCAAGCGCATTCTGTCGCTCGGAGGCCTCGCGATGCTGTCCGGCTGCAATATCACCGACGACAAATCCGTCAACGCGATGCTGCGCCGCATATCGTCGTTCAACGACGACATGCAGGCACTGCTGTTCGATCCGAACCAGCTCGCGCCGACCTATCCCGAATCGATGATCACGCGACCGTTCCCTTTCAACGCGTTCTATGACATCGACGAAGTGCCCGAGGTCGATCCGTCGACGTACAAGCTGAGCGTGGGCGGGCTCGCGAAGGGCAAGCGCGTGTGGACGCTCGACGAACTGCATGCGATGCCGCAGGAAAGCCAGGTGACGCGGCATATCTGCATCGAGGGCTGGAGCGCGATCGGCAAATGGGGCGGCGTGCGCTTCGCGCATTTCCTCGCGCGCGCGGGCGCCGATACGAGCGCGAAATACGTCGCCTTCCATTGCGCCGACAACTACTCGACGAGCATCGACATGCCGACCGCGCTGCACGCGCAGACGCTGCTCACGCTCACTTACGACGGTCAGATCCTGCCGCCGAAATACGGCTTCCCGATGAAGCTGCGCATGCCGACCAAGCTCGGCTACAAGAACCCGAAAC
Organism: Caballeronia sp. NK8; assembly: GCF_018408855.1. Taxonomy (GTDB): domain Bacteria; phylum Pseudomonadota; class Gammaproteobacteria; order Burkholderiales; family Burkholderiaceae; genus Caballeronia. The sequence goes on from NZ_AP024323.1 coordinate 121,371, forward strand.
ACATCGTCGCGATCACCGTGACGAACGATTATCCCGGTGGCTATTGGGAGAACCAGGGCTACAACTGGTTCGGCGGGTCCTGAAGCCTTTCATTCAACGAAGGAGATTACATGTCGATTCGAATCAAACTCGGCGTCAGCATCGTGACGCTCGCACTCGCATCCGCGGCGCTTGCTCAGACGCCCGCTGCGAAACCCGCGCGCATTCGCGGCGATATCGTGTCGCTGTCTGGCGATACGCTCACCGTGCATCGGCGCAGCGGCGACACGGTGAAGATCGCCGTCAAGTCCGATACGCCCGTCACCGCGCTCAAGAACATCAAGCTGCAGGACATCAAGCCGGGCTCGTTCGTCGGCACGGCGGCAACCACCGGCACGGACGGCAAGCTCACCGCGACCGAAGTGCTGGTCTTCCCGGAAGCCGCGCGCGGCACGGGTGAAGGGCACTATGCATGGGACCTCGGCCCGCAAAGCTCGATGACCAACGCGAACGTGGATCAGGTCGTGCAGGGCACGAGCGGCCGCGATCTCAAGCTTTCGTACAAGGGCGGCGCGAATTCGGTGACGGTGCCGGAGAACGTGCCGGTCGTGACCTTCGCGCCCGCGACGCACGACGACCTGAAGCCCGGCAAGAAGGTGTTCGTGGTGGCGAGCCCGTCGGGTTCGGACTTCACGGCGCAACGCATCGTCGTCGAGAAGGATGGCGTCGTGCCGCCGATGTAAGCGCCACGCCCGCTCCGCACCATGCGCGCCCGCCGGTTTCATGACGGCGGGCGTTTTTCGTATCAGCGGATTTCGAGCGTTCGGGATAACATGCCCGTTTGCGCCAGTCGATCTTGCGCAACGTAACATCAGGCCACGTCACTCGTAAGGAGACATGCATGAGCAACACGCGTTCCGACCTTCCCGCCTATCCGAACACCCGGCTTTATATCGACGGCGCGTGGCGCGATGGCTCGCGCGACACGGCCGTCATCAACCCGGCGAGCGAAGCCGAGATCGGCCGCCTGGCGCTCGCGGGAGAAGCGGAACTATCGCTCGCAGCCGATGCCGCCGCGCGCGGCTTCAAGGAATGGCGCAAGGTTTCGCCCTACGAGCGCAGCAAGCTCATGCGGCGCGCGGCACAGAATATCCGCGAGCGCGCGGAGCAGATCGCCGCCATCATGACGATGGAGCAGGGCAAGCCGTTCGGCGAGGCGCGCATCGAGACGCTTTCGGCAGCCGACATCATCGAATGGTTCGCGGAAGAAGGACGCCGCACGTATGGCCGCGTGATTCCGTCGCGCACGGATGCGGTCCGCCAGATCGTCACGCGCGAGCCGGTCGGTCCGGTCGCCGCGTTCACGCCGTGGAATTTCCCGATCAATCAGGCGGTGCGCAAGGTGTCGGCGGCGCTCGCGGCGGGCTGCTCGGTCGTGCTGAAAGGGCCCGAGGAAACGCCCGCGAGCTGCGCGGCGCTGGTGCAGGCTTATGCCGATGCCGGTCTGCCCGCCGGCGTGCTGAACTTGGTGTTCGGCGTGCCCGCCGATGTCTCCAAGTATCTGATCGCCCATCCCGCCATCCGCAAGATTTCGTTCACCGGTTCGACGCCGGTCGGCAAGCTGCTCGCGTCGCTCGCGGGCGAGCACATGAAGCGCGTGACGATGGAACTGGGCGGCCACGCGCCCGCCATCGTGTTCAAGGACGCCGACGTGCCGCGCGCCGCGAAGATGCTCGCATCGGCGAAGTTTCGCAATGCCGGCCAGGTCTGCATCTCGCCGACACGTTTTCTCGTGGAAGAAGCGGCCTATGACGAGTTCGTGGAGCACTTCGTCGCCACGGCGAGCGCGGTGAAGGTCGGCAATGGCCTCGACGACGGCGTGCAGATGGGGCCGCTCGCGAACGGCCGCCGCCTCGAAGCGATGGAACGCCTCGTCGCCGATGCGCGCGAGCATGGCGCGAAAGTGCTGACGGGCGGCGAGCGTATCGGACGCGAAGGTTATTTCTTCGCACCGACCGTGCTCACCGATGTGCCGATGAGCGCACGCATCATGACCGAAGAGCCGTTCGGCCCGATCGCGCCGATCGCATCGTTCAAGTCCTATGACGAAGTGATCGCCGAGGCCAATCGCCTGCCTTACGGGCTCGCGGCGTATGCGTACACGCGTTCGGCGGCGACATCGGCGGCGGTGTCGGACGATATCGAAAGCGGCATGCTGTCGATCAATCATCACGGTCTTGCCTTGCCGGAGACGCCGTTCGGCGGCGTGAAGGATTCGGGCTACGGCTCGGAAGGCGGCAGCGAAGCGATGGAAGCGTATCTCGTCACGAAGTTCGTGACGGAGCATCGTTGATCGGCTAGCCGGCGCTGATGTTTATAGAGCGGCCCTGCACAGGGCCGCTTTTTTCATGAATATAGTAAGCATTTCGAAGCAAAGAATGGCAATGAAAGACGGGCGCAAGCGTGGCGCAATAAGTGCCAGTTTCAAGAGTGTAACCATGTAACACGCCGAAAAAACCGTGTAGCCGAATCGCCAGCTTCGTTCTCTAGCATAGGTTCGACGATGCCTGGAGACTCGAATGCTAAGCCCTCACGAAATATCGACGCTCATGCTGATCCAGCGCGCTCCCCATCAGGTCGAGTTGTTCGGACAGAGCACCGCGCGTCTTCGACAGGAAGCGCTCGTCGAAATCCGGCGTCTGCCGACCGGCGACCCAATGCCTCTGCTCACCCCCAAAGGACAGGACATGCTGGAGCGACTCGATGCGCTCTGGAAGCTTCGTTCGCGCGATGCGGACGTGAGCGAGGAACCCGACGAGACCGAGTAGGCCGAGCATGCTTGCGCTCGCAAGCGTATTCTGTGTGTCGTTCTCGTCCACACGGAGCCCGCACGTGACTCAATCGAAACAACTGACCGTCGCATTGCTCGGCGCAGGCAGCATGGGATCGGGCGTCGGCCGCGCGTTGACGCAAGCGGGCGCGCGCGTGCTGACATCGCTCGAAGGCCGGAGCGCCGCAAGCGCATCGCGCGCACGCGAGGCCGGCATGGAGGACGCGAGTCTCGAAAGCCTCGCGGCGTGCGAGTTCATTTTGTCGATCGTGCCGCCCGCCGTCGCGATCGAAACCGCGCAGCGCATGGTGCCCGTGCTCGAACGCGCGAGCGTACGGCCGCTTTATATCGACTGCAACGCGATCAATCCCGATACCGTCAGGAAGATCGCGCGCACGCTGGAGCCGACCGGCACGCCATTCGTCGATGGCGCGATCATCGGCCAGCCTTCCTCGCCGAAGTTCTACGTGTCCGGCCCGCACGCACGGCACGCGCAACCGCTCGCCGATGCAGGCCTCGACGTGCGCGTGCTCGATGGACCGGTCGGCGCGGCGTCCGCGCTCAAGATGTCGTATGCGGGCATCACGAAGGGGCTGACGGCGCTCGGCTCGGCGATGTCGCTCGCCGCGCTGCGCAACGGCGCGGGCGACGCATTGTTCGCCGAACTCGCGCAGAGTCAGCCCGCGCTGGCCGCGTGGCTCGCGGTCAACGTGCCGCGCATGCCGCCGAAGGCGTATCGCTGGGTCGCGGAGATGGAGGAGATCGCGCAGTTCATCGGCGAGGAGTTCGCAGAGCATCGCATCTACGAAGGCGCGGCCGGGCTGTACGCGCGGCTTGCAGAAGACAAGGACGCGACCGACGCGCTCGAACGCTTCTTCAACGCAGCACGTTAAGCGCGCGCGGCTGCGGTTTCCGTCATCGCTTCGAAGAAGCGCGTCGCGCGCCGGTCGCCCGCATACGCCGAATTGATACGCACCCACGGACACGCTTCGCCGTTCGGGCGGTAATAGCTGCCCGGCGCGAGCGTCACGCCGAACTTCACGGCTTCGTCGACGAGCACGGCCGAATCGTCGATGCCCGGCACTTTCGCCCACACGAAGTTGCCGCCGCCCGGCTCATCGAACACGTCCCAGCCATAGCCTTCGAGCGTTTGCACCGCGCTCGATAGCGAATCGCGCACGCGCTTGCGCAGCCGCTCCAGATACTTGCGATAGGTGCCGCGCTCCAGCAGGCTTGCCGCGACGCTTTCCGCGAAACGCGTGCCGCCGAGGCTCGTCAGCACCTTCACGTCGACGAGATTCTTCACGAGTTCGCGATTCGCCGCGAGATAGCCGATCCGCAGCGACGACGACAAGGTCTTCGACAACCCGCCGACATAGATCACGCGATCGAACTGATCGAGCGATGCGAGCCTTTGGGTCGGCACGGCCTGGAAGTCGGCGTAGATATCGTCCTCGACAATCGTGAAGCCGTGCTGCGTCGCGAGTTGCAGCAGCCTGAACGCGACCTGCGGCGCGATGTTCGTCGCGGTCGGATTCTGGAACACGGTATTGATGAAGAAGAGCTTCGGCTGATGCTGCTTCAACAGCGCCTCGGCGACATCGATATCCGGGCCGTTCGCGAGCCGCGGCACGCCCACGAGCCGTACGCCCTGCAGCTTGAGCAGCCCGAACAGGTTGTAGTAGCCGGGGTCTTCGACGAGCACCGTATCGCCCGGCTTCAACATGTAGCGCACGATCAGATCGAGCGCCTGACTCGCGCCGTTCGTGATCATCACGTTCGGCAGATCGGCGTTGATGCCGAGCGCGTTGATACGCATCACGACCTGCTGGCGCAGCGTGGTGTCGCCGTGAGGAATCGCGTAGTCGATCACACTCGGCACGTCGACGCGCGAGGACTGGCGGATCGCCTGCGTGAGACCGTCCACGTCGCGCCACGCTTCGGGAATGAAGCCGCTCGACAACTTGAGCGTCTCGCCGGGATAGTTGAACTGCTGGAGGATCTGGTTCGATTCCTCTTCCGCGAGGCGCGGATTGCAATTGCCGGCGTTACTCTCGCGTTCCTCGACATGATTGGCCACGTAGAAGCCGGAACCGTGCTTCGGCTGAATCAGTCCGCGCGACGCGAGACGGTCATACGCCTCGATCACCGGGAAACGGCTGATGCGCTGCTCGGCGGCCAGCTGACGGATCGACGGCAGCTTCGCGCCCGCGAGCACGCGGCGCGAGCGGATCATCGCCTCGATCTGGTTGACGATCTGCTCGGTCAGCGGCACGCCGGTGCCGCCGTCGATGTGAAGCGGAAGTGCGTTCATGATGTCGGAAACTGTTCAGTGAATCGCGGTGAACAGTTCGATTTCTCTGTTCGCCAGTGTCGTGGCGACATTCGAACCCATCCGAAAAGCCCCGTCAAGACTGGCCGAACGGCTAAGCGAAGTGTTTTTAAAGTGTCAGATCGATATGAACTGTTCACCCAATTTAGCTTAACAGTTCTGCTCTAACTGTTCATAAGTGTTCATTCAAACTGTTCGAAATCAGTCGAATAATAGGATCAACGGCTGCTATTGAATGCGAATGCGGCCTTCCAGTTAGACGATCCGAAGGAGCAGCATCATGCGTGAAATCCGCACATTTGAACTCGATCGGCGCGACGCGCCGACGCGCTGGGTAATCGACCGGCCTCAAATCCTGCGCGTAACGCGCGGGCAAATCTGGGTGACCATCGAAGGCGCAGCCGATGATTACTGGCTGGACGCGGGCGCATCCGTCGAGTTGAAGCCTTACACGACGATCTGGGTCAGCGGAACGGAGGACGCGAGCTGGTTCTCGCTGGCATCCGACTCGACGCGGGGCGGCGCGCGGCGCTTGGCCGAAATCGTCCGCGTGTGGCTTGGGCGCCGTCCGATGTCCGTGAAGCTCGCGACCTTCAAGGCGTAGGACAAAAAAAACCCGGCCGTAGCCGGGTTCAATGTTCCCGCGCTCTTTCGAGCGCGGTCACCTGCAAAACAAGCTTGCTTACGCCGCGAGCAGCGAGCGCAGCACGAACGGCAGAATCCCGCCGTGCTTGTAGTAGTCGACTTCGATCGGCGTGTCGATACGCAGCAGCACCTGCACGCGATCTTCCTTGCCGTCCTTGCGATGGATCACGAGCGTGACTTCCTGCTGCGGCTTGAAGTCGTCGCCGAGTCCTTCGACGTCGTAGGTCTCTTCGCCCGTGATGCCCAGCGTCTGAACGCTGTCCGTGCCCTTGAACTGCAGCGGCAACACGCCCATGCCGACCAGGTTCGAGCGATGGATACGCTCGAAGCTGCGCGCCACCACGGCCTTCACGCCAAGCAGTTGCGTGCCCTTCGCGGCCCAGTCGCGCGACGAACCCGTGCCGTACTCCTCGCCCGCGAAGATGACGGTCTGCGTGTCGGCGTCGATGTACTTCATCGCCGCGTCGTAGATCGACAGTTGTTCGCCGCTCGGCTGGTGAATCGTCAGGCCGCCTTCGATGCGCGTACCGTCCGCCTTCGCCGGGATCATCAGGTTCTTGATACGCACGTTCGCAAAGGTGCCGCGCATCATCACGTCGTGGTTGCCGCGGCGCGAGCCGTAGCTGTTGAAGTCGGCCTTCTGCACGCCGTTCGCCTTCAGCCACACGCCCGCCGGCGACGTTTCCTTGATCGAACCCGCCGGGCTGATGTGATCGGTCGTCACGGAATCGCCGAAGATGCCGAGCGCGCGCGCGCCCTTCACCGCCGGAATCGAATCGGCCGGGGACATCGAGAAGTCGCTGCCGAAGAACGGCGGCTCGGCGATGTACGTCGACTTCGGCCAGTCATAGACCTGACCGCTTTCGCCCGCGATCTTGCTCCACAGGTCGCCGTCCTTCGTGAGCTGCGAGTAGTTCTCGCGGAACGCCTTCGCATCCAGCGCGTACTTGAGCAGCGCGTGGACTTCGTCGCTCGTCGGCCAGATGTCGCCGAGATAGATGTCGCGCCCGCCCGTGCCCTTGCCGACCGGCTCGGTCATCAGGTCGCGCGTGATGTTGCCCGCGATCGCGTACGCGACGACCAGCGGCGGCGAGGCCAGGAAGTTCGCGCGGATGTTCGGGTGAATGCGTGCTTCGAAGTTACGGTTGCCCGACAGCACGGCTGCCGCGACGATGTCGTTCTTCGTGATCGCGTCGTTCAGTTCTGGCGTCAGGTCGCCCGCGTTGCCGATGCACGTCGTGCAGCCGTAAGCGGCGAGCGTGAAGCCGAGTTGGTCGAGATAGGGCAAGAGGCCCGTCTTCGTCAGATATTCGGTGACGATGCGCGACCCCGGCGCGAGCGACGTCTTGATGTGCGGCGCGACCGTCAGGCCCGCTTCGACGGCCTTCTTCGCCAGCAAGCCCGCGGCGAGCAGCACGCTCGGGTTCGACGTGTTCGTGCACGAGGTGATCGCGGCGATCAGCACGTCGCCGTTCTTCACGTCGACGCCATCGGTCGTCGTGTACTGGGTTTCGAGTTCCGCTGCCTTCTTGTTGAAGCCGTTTTCACCGACCGGCTTCGAGAACAGGTCGACGAACGTGCTCTTCACGTTGCCGATTTCGATGCGGTCCTGCGGACGCTTCGGACCCGCGAGCGACGGTGCGACCGTGCTCAGATCCAGCGTGAGCGTCTTGGTGTAGTCGATGTCGCCGGCCTTCGGCACGCCCCACAGCTTCTGCGCCTTGAAATACTGCTCGAACGCGGCGATTTCGGCGTCGGTGCGGCCCGTGCCCTTGAAGTAGTCGATGGTCTTTTCGTCGACGGGGAAGAAGCCCATCGTCGCGCCGTACTCGGGCGCCATATTGCCGATGGTCGCGCGATCCGGCACGCCGATCGAGGCCGTGCCTTCGCCAAAGAACTCGACGAACTTGCCGACGACCTTTTCCTTGCGCAGCATTTCGGTGATGGTCAGCACGAGGTCGGTCGCCGTGCAGCCTTCGCGCAGCTTGCCCTTCAGCTCGACGCCGACCACGTCCGGCGTCAGGAAATACACCGGCTGGCCGAGCATGCCCGCTTCCGCTTCGATGCCGCCCACGCCCCAGCCCACCACGCCGATGCCGTTGATCATCGTCGTGTGGCTGTCGGTGCCGACGAGCGTGTCGGGATAATAGACGCCGTCCTTCTTGTGCACGCCGCGCGCGAGGTACTCCAGGTTCACCTGGTGCACGATGCCGATGCCCGGCGGCACGACCTTGAACGTGTCGAATGCCTGCATGCCCCACTTCATGAACTGGTAGCGCTCGTTGTTGCGCTGGAATTCCAGTTTCATGTTCAGGTCGAGCGCATTCGGCTCGCGGAAGTGGTCGATCTGCACCGAGTGATCGACGACGAGGTCGACCGGCACGAGCGGCTCGATCGCCTTCGGGTCCTTGCCGGCGCGCTTGGCGACGCCGCGCATGGCGGCGATGTCGGCGAGCAGCGGCACGCCGGTGAAGTCCTGCAGCACGACGCGCGCGACCACGAACGGAATTTCATCGACACGCGCTGCGTTCGGCTTCCAGTTCGCGAGTTGCTCGATGTGCTCCTCGGAGATTTTCTTGCCGTCGTAATTGCGCAGCACCGATTCGAGCACCAGACGAATCGAAACAGGCAGGCGCTCGATCTTGACCTTCAGCGCGTCGCCGAGCTGGGGCAGCGAATAGAGCTTGCCTTTGCCGGAACCGCTGTCGAATTCCTTGAGCGTATTGTGGAGATTGTGGGCCATGGTTATTTTCCTTGGACTAAGACGAGGAAATTGCTCTGGTTGCTGTCAGGCTAAATCACATACAGATCGACGTATTCATTGACCGGCATCGCTTCGAGCGTTGCCTGATCGAGCGATGCCGCGAGGATCGCTTGCTGTTGCTTCTGCGGAAAACGGCGCGCGAGGTTCGTCCTGAACTTCTCGACGAGCAGAGGTATGCCGTCCGCGCGGCGGCGCTTGTGACCGATCGGATACTCGACCGCGATTTCATCGAGTTTCGTGCCGTCGCTGAATTCGACGGTCAACGCGTTCGCGATCGAGCGCTTCTCCGGGTCGTGATAATCCTTCGTGTATTGCGGGTCTTCCACGCATTCCATCTTCGCGCGCAGCGTGTCGATGCGCGGGTCCTGCGCGATGGCGTCTTCGTAATCGGGAGCGGTGAGGCGGCCGTGAATCAGCGGCACGGCGATCATGTACTGAATGCAGTGATCGCGGTCCGCCGGGTTGTTGAGCGGCCCCTTCTTGTCGATGATGCGAATCGCCGCTTCGTGCGTGCGGATCGTGATACGCCTGATGTCATCGACGGACTTGCCGGTTTCCTTGAGCTTGCCGTGCAAAGTCATCGCGGCTTCGACCGCGGTCTGCGCGTGGAATTCGGCAGGGAACGCGATCTTGAACAGCACGTTCTCCATCACGTACGAGCCGTACGGACGCTCGAACGTGAAGGCGTTGCCCTTGAAGAGCACATCGTAAAAGCCCCACGTTTTGGCGGTCAGAACGGACGGATAGCCCATCTCGCCGGTCTTCGCGATCAGCGCGAGACGCACCGCGCGCGAGGTGGCGTCGCCCGCGGCCCACGACTTGCGCGAGCCCGTATTCGGCGCATGACGATACGTGCGCAGCGAATGGCCATCGACGAAGGCCAGGGAAACAGCGTTGATGAGCTCGTCGCGCGTGAGGCCGATCATCTGCCCGACGACTGCCGTGGAAGCCAGTTTCACGAGCAGCACATGATCGAGACCGACCTTGTTGAACGAGTTTTCGAGCGCGATGCAGCCTTGAATTTCGTGCGCCTTGATCATCGCGATCAGGACGTCTTTCATGTCGAGCGGCTGCTTGCCCGAGGCGATCGCGTTACGCGAAAGCCAGTCGGCGGTAGCCAGAATGCCGCCGAGGTTATCCGACGGATGGCCCCATTCGGCGGCGAGCCAGGTGTCGTTGAAGTCGAGCCAGCGGATCATCGCGCCGATGTTGAACGCGGCCTGAACCGGGTCGAGCTGGAATTGCGTGCCGGGCACTTTCGCGCCGTTGGGGACGATCGTGCCGGGCACGATCGGTCCCATCAGCTTGGTGCAGGCGGGGTAGGAGAGGGCTTCGAGTCCGCAACCGAGCGTGTCGATCAGGCAGTTGCGCGCCGTTTCGAGCGCAAGCGCACTGTCGACACGCCAGGTCAGCACGTAGTCGACTATCTCGACGAGTACCTTGTCCGGATCAGGCCGGATGTTGGAGGTCGGTGCGGACATCGAGGGATTCCTGATGTAAATGCTGCCTGAGTTAGTTCACGTTCTTGATCAGCGCTTCAGACTGCGTGGGGGCGGCACCGCCCGCAGCCATTTCCGGCGTCACGCACTCGTCGGCCAGGCGCGACGAGTCTTTGTCCGAGAACAACATCGCTTTCGACGGGATCACGACGAGATCCATGCCCGTCGCCGAATCGTGGAAACGGTCGGCGCCGGTCGTCGTGTCCTGACGCGGCAGCTTGTAGTCCTTCTTGGCCCAGTTCACCGTGACGATGGTGTCACGCTTCATGTCGCCTTTCAGATAGAAAGTATTGCCGTCCTTGCACGACCACTTCACTGCACCTTCGGGGATCGGATCGACCTTGGCCGCCGCGGCCGCTTCGGCCTTGGGGCTGCGCTTGATCAGGCGGCGAGCCGGTGCGGGTCGCTTGGCCGTGGACGTGGCCTTGGCCTTGCTCGCGTCGGTCGTCGTCGCAGCGAAGGCGTCGACGCTGACGAAGACGCTCGTCGTTGCCAGCGTGCCGGCGATTGCAGCGATCAGAAGTTTATTCATCGAAAAACCTTTCAAAAACATTGGGGTTGAAAACAGAGTGCAGCGCGGCGTGGATTGTCGTTCATATCGAATCCGATCGCGCAGCCCTCTATTTTCGCTTATTTATCGGGAGGAACTTCAAATTCTCCGGTCCGGTGTAATTCGCACTGGGCCGAATGATCTTGTTGTCGATGCGTTGCTCGATGATGTGCGCCGCCCATCCCGAGGTGCGCGAGATCACGAACAGCGGCGTGAACATGGCCGTGGGCACGCCCATCATGTGATACGAGACCGCGCTGAACCAGTCGAGGTTCGGGAACATTTTCTTCGCGTCCCACATCACCGATTCGAGCCGCTCGGCGATGTCGAAAAGCTTCGTGTCGCCGGCTTCCTTCGACAGCTTCTTCGCGACTTCCTTGATGACCTTGTTGCGCGGATCGGAGATCGTGTACACGGGGTGGCCGAAGCCGATGACCACTTCCTTGTTTTCGACGCGCCGCTTGATGTCGCTTTCCGCTTCGTCGGGCGTCTGATAGCGCGACTGGATTTCGAACGCGACTTCGTTCGCGCCGCCATGCTTCGGACCGCGCAGCGCGCCGATGGCGCCGGTGATCGCCGAATACATGTCCGAACCCGTGCCCGCGATCACGCGCGCGGTGAACGTCGACGCATTGAATTCGTGCTCGGCATACAGGTTGAGCGACACATGCATCGCATCGACCCACGACTTCGAGGGCGCCACGCCATGCAGCAGATGCAGAAAGTGTCCGCCGATGGAATCGTCGTCGGTTTCGACTTCGATGCGTTTGCCGTTGTGCGAATAGTGATACCAGTAGAGCAGCATCGAACCGAGCGAGGCCATCAGGCGATCGGCGATGTCCTTCGCGCCCGGCACGTTGTGATCGTCCTTCTCCGGCAGCAGCGTGCCGAGCACGGACACGCCGGTACGCATCACGTCCATCGGATGCGCGGACGCGGGAATCCATTCCAGCGCGGCCTTGAGGTTCGCGGGCAGGCCGCGCAACGCCTTCAGCTTCGTCTTGTACGCTTTCAGTTCGGCAGCGTTGGGCAGCTTGCCGTGCACGAGCAGATGCGCGATTTCTTCGAATTCGGAAGTGGTCGCGACATCGAGAATGTCATAGCCGCGATAGTGCAGGTCATTGCCGGTCTTGCCGACCGTGCACAGCGCGGTATTGCCCGCGGTCACGCCGGACAGCGCGACGGATTTCTTCGGCTTGAATGCGCCGGTTGCGGGTGCGTCGGTCGATGCGGTATCGGTCATGCTCTCCAGTCTCCTTACGTACGCGCGCAATGCGGCGTTACTTGTTGTGCTTGAAGAACGCGCTCGTGCTCATGCCTCTGAAGCCGGCGCGGCGAAGAGCGGCGCGCAATCGTCGGGCATCGTCTGGCCGGTTGCGCGCGCGCGGCGCAGCACCGACCAGTAATAGCGATAACTCGCGCGGTCGTGCAGCGTGTCGCCGTGACGCGTCGGGCCCCACTGCGCGCGTTGCGCTTCGAGCAGGATCGCGGCGGCGAGCGCGATTTCCTCCGCGCGCGGCGAGAAGGCCTCGACGATCGGCCTGATCTGGTCCGGATGGATGCTCCACATGCGCGTGTAGCCGAATTCGTTGCGGGCGCGCGCGGCATCGTTCGCGACGATGCTCATGTCGCGCACTTCCGTCGACACATTGTGCGACGGCACCTTGCCGTGCGCGTGACACGCAGCCGCGATCTCGAGCTTCGCGCGCCGCACGAGCGGGTGCTCGAACTGGCCGGGCGAGCGCATCGCGGTATCGGGAATCGCGCCGTTGTGCGCCGAGACGAAATCCATCAGGCCGAAACTCAGCGATTCGACACCGGGCAGCGCGGCGAGTTCGAACGCTTCCGCGAGCGCGCCGTGCGTCTCGATCAGCAGATGACAGGGAACGGGCTTCTGAATGCCGAACTCACAGCGCGAGGCTTCGATGAAAGCCACCATCTCGGCGGCATCGAAGACGCTGCGGATCTTCGGCAGCATGATGAAGGCGGGCGCCTGCTTCGCGTGGCGCAGGATGATGCGCACGTCGTCGCGCCACGCGCGATGATGAAAGTCGTGGATACGCACGCCGACTCGCCCGAAACGGTCTTCGTCGCCACCCACGAACGATGCGACCAGCTCCGCGTGCTCGACCTCATGACCGACCTGCGCACCGTCTTCGCAATCGAGCGTGATGTCGAATACCGGGCCGAGTTGCGCCTGCAACGCCAGCGATTTCTTCATCAGCTTCTCGCTGCCGGCGTAGTGATCGCAGGGCGGAAGCACGGCGGGTTGCGGTTCGCCGTCAAACAGCACTTCGGCGGGAGTGAGAGCGCGCATTGTCGGCGTCGGGTCCGAGTTGGGGAAGTGAATTCGAACTTGGCTCATGCTTCTGATTCGGCCGCGCTCGAAAGATCCTCAGGCGGATCTTCAAGCGCGATCGGATCAGGCGCGAACGCGCTCGGGCGTTCGCGCTGACGGGAAGCGCCGCTCGCGCTTCCCTTTCAAACGACGTGCTTACTTGCCGAGCAGATGCGCGACGCCGTCACGCTCTTCGAGCAGCTCGTTGAGCGTGCCGTCCATCTTCTCGCGCGAGAACGCGTCGATTTCCAGGCCTTCGACGCGCTTGTACTCGCCGTTTTCGCACGTGACGGGCACGCCGTAGATGATGTCTTCCGGAATGCCGTACGTGCCGTCCGACGGAATGCCCATCGTGACCCACTTGCCGTTCGTGCCGAGCACCCAGTCACGCACGTGATCGATGGCCGCGTTGGCCGCCGATGCCGCCGACGACAGGCCGCGCGCTTCGATGATCGCAGCGCCGCGCTTGCCGACGGTCGGGATGAAGGTGTTGCGGTTCCATTCGTCGTCGCTGATGAGCTTCGTGAGGTCCTGGCCTTCGGCGGTCGCGAAGCGGAAGTCCGGGTACATCGTCGGCGAGTGGTTGCCCCACACGGCGAGCTTTTCGATCGACGCGACCGGCTTGCCCGACTTGGCAGCCAGTTGCGACAGCGCGCGGTTGTGGTCCAGACGCAGCATGGCGGTGAAGTTCTTCTTCGGCAGATCCGGCGCCGACTTCATCGCGATGTACGCGTTCGTGTTCGCCGGGTTGCCGACGACCAGCACCTTGACGTCGCGGCTCGCGACATCGTTCAGCGCCTTGCCCTGGACCGTGAAGATCTCGGCGTTCGCCGACAGCAGGTCCTTGCGCTCCATGCCCTTCGAACGCGGACGCGCACCGACGAGCAGCGCGACGTCGGCATCCTTGAACGCGACCTTGGGATCGTCCGTGACGACCACGCCGGCGAGCAGCGGGAAGGCGCAGTCTTCCAGTTCCATCACGACGCCCTTCACGGCGCCTTGCGCTTGCGGCAGATCGAGCAACTGAAGAATCACGGGCTGGTCTTTGCCGAGCAGATCGCCGTTGGCGATGCGGAACAGCAGCGAGTAGCCGATTTGACCTGCGGCGCCGGTGACGGCAACGCGCTTTGCGGACTTAGCCATTGAGAACTCTCCTGGACGATGCGTGGAACGCTAGGGAAAACGCCATTTTATGCGCGTTACGCAAAGCGTTGATGAAGACATGCCGGCCATGCCGTGCGCGAATCATCGAAAGCGGGCGCCACCTGGCGTTGCGCGCGTTCGTTCGTGGATTCGCGCCGCGTAAATGAATGAGCGGGCGTGACTGCCATGTCATGAATCCTTCTTCGAGCGCGAGGCGTGCGGAGTTGTTCAGGAAGGACGCGGGGATTTCGCTCGAGTCTGACGGCAACGCGCCCATTCGGGACGGCGCTTGACGTTGCGAGGCATGGGGCAGGCAGCGGGGCGCGAATCGAATGGCCGATCGGCGTGAGGCGAAAGCGAAAGGGCGTGCCTGGCGGTATGGTGCGCGATGCGTGGCTGCCGCGACCCGAGATGTTCCCGAGGCCGAAAACACGCTGACCGGCGGTTCCTGCGCTCTCGCAACGACCCGCAAACCCTTGCTCGCCAAGGAGTGTAGGATTGCCGGAAGGTAAAGTCAACACTATCTTATGTCTTATATAAGACATAGGAATCTGCGGGAAAACTCTGGACGCGTGGCGGCCCTTGTGTTGAAATGCGCGGCATGAATTCCAACCCGGCGAGCACGACGACCCCCAACGGCACTGCACCGGCGGCTGAGGCCGCGAGCACGCCGTCGCCGACGTTCAGCCCACTGTATCAGCAGATCAAGGCGCTCATCACGCAGGGACTCGAGTCCGGCGAGTGGAAGCCCGGCGAGATCATCCCGAGCGAGGTCGAGCTGGCCGCGCGCTACAAGGTGAGTCAGGGCACCGTTCGCAAGGCGATCGACGAGCTCGCCGCCGACAATCTTCTTGTTCGCCGCCAGGGCAAGGGCACGTTCGTTGCGACGCACAACGAAGACCGCGTGCAGTTCCGCTTCCTGCGCCTTTTGCCCGACGATGGCGACGTTCATCCCCATGTGAGCCGTCTGCTCGAATGCAGGCGGCTGCGCGCGCCCGCCGAGATCGCGCGCCAACTGGATCTGAAGCCCGCCGATCCTGTCGTTCTTATCAAGCGCTTGTTGCAGTTTGATGGCGTAACGACCGTATTCGACGAAATCTGGCTGCCCGGCGCGGTTTTTCGCGGCCTCACGGCCGAGCGTCTCGCGGAATACAAAGGTCCGCTCTACGCGATGTTCGAGACCGAGTTCGGCACGCGCATGATTCGCGCGACGGAAAAGATTCGCGCTGTCGCCGCCGACGAGACCGTCGCGCAGTTCCTCGATGTCGCGCAGGGCTTCCCGCTTTTATCGGTGGAGCGCGTGTCCTATACGTATGGCGATCGCCCGGTCGAAGTTCGGCGCGGCTGGTATGTCACGACCGGTTATTTCTATCAGAACGACTTGAGTTGAACGAATGAAGACGGGGTCGCGCGCACTGGCTGAGTTCGCGCGGAATGCGCACGTCAGGAAGGCCATTTTCGCGTACTGAGCAAGAGTCTCTTCGACGGCTTTTCGCTGCAGCGCGAAATAAAAAGGCGCTAAAATCGCGGATTAGTGTATTAACAAGTTGGGGTCTAACATGGCTGAAGCCGTAAAAAAACCAAGGCCCGAGTACCGGAACATCGGAATCGGCCAACTCGCGAAGTATCGCTTGCCGCTGGCAGGAAAGGTATCCATCCTGCATCGCGTGAGCGGCCTGCTGCTCTTCGTGTGTCTGCCGTTCATCCTGTATCTGCTCGATCAGAGCCTCACGTCGGAAATCTCCTTCGACGCGTTCAAGGGCTTTCTCGCCAACCCCATCGTCAAGATCATCACGCTCGTGCTGTCGTGGGCGTATCTGCATCACTTCTGCGCGGGCATTCGCTTTTTGCTGCTCGACACCCACGTCGCGGTGAACAAGGAAGGCGGCAGGCAGACCGCGCTCATCGTGCTGATCGTTTCGCTGTTGCTCACGCTCGCGATGGCTCTCAAGATCTTCGGAGTGTTCTAAACATGGCAACGCAAAATCGAGTTGGTCCGAAGCGCCTGGTCGTCGGCGCCCACTACGGTCTGCGCGACTGGCTCGCGCAACGCGTCACCGCGGTCGTGATGGCCATCTATACCGTCATTCTGCTGTTCTGGTTCTTCGGCGCGCATAACTTCTCCTATGAAGGCTGGGCCGGCATTTTCGCGACCCAGTGGATGAAGCTTGCGACTTTCGTGGCCCTGCTTTGCCTCTTCTATCACGCGTGGGTCGGCATTCGCGACATCTGGATGGACTACGTGAAGCCCATGGGCGTGCGCCTGCTGCTGCAGGTGCTGACCATCCTGTGGCTGATCGGATGCGCCGGCTACGCCGCACAGATTCTCTGGAGAGTGTAAAGAACATGGCTGCAATCAAGACTTCCCTGCCGCGTCGTCGCTTTGACGTGGTCATCGTCGGTGCGGGCGGATCAGGCATGCGCGCATCGCTGCAGCTCGCGCGCGCGGGGCTTTCCGTCGCGGTGCTCTCGAAGGTGTTTCCGACGCGCTCGCATACGGTGGCTGCACAAGGCGGCATCGGCGCTTCGCTTGGCAACATGAGCGAGGACAACTGGCACTATCACTTCTACGACACCATCAAGGGCTCCGACTGGCTCGGCGACCAGGATGCGATCGAGTTCATGTGCCGTGAAGCGCCCAATGCGGTGTACGAGCTCGAGCACATGGGCATGCCGTTCGACCGCAACGCCGATGGCACGATCTATCAGCGTCCGTTCGGCGGTCACACCGCGAACTACGGCGAGAAGCCGGTGCAGCGCGCCTGCGCTGCTGCCGACCGTACCGGCCACGCCTTGCTGCACACGCTGTATCAGCAGAACGTCGCGGCTAAAACGCACTTCTTCGTCGAATGGATGGCGCTGGATCTGATCCGCGACGCCGATGGCGACGTGCTCGGCGTCACCGCGCTCGAAATGGAAACGGGCGAGGTCTATATCCTCGAAGGCAAGACCACGCTGTTCGCCACGGGCGGCGCGGGCCGTATCTTCGCGGCATCGACGAATGCGTTCATCAATACGGGCGATGGCCTCGGCATGGCCGCGCGCTCGGGCATCGCGCTGCAGGACATGGAGTTCTGGCAGTTCCACCCGACGGGCGTGGCGGGCGCGGGCGTGCTGATCACCGAAGGCGTGCGCGGCGAAGGCGGCATTCTGCGCAACTCCAACGGCGATCGTTTCATGGAACGCTACGCGCCGACGCTGAAGGATCTCGCGCCGCGCGACTTCGTTTCGCGCTCGATGGACCAGGAGATCAAGGAAGGCCGCGGCGTGGGTCCGAACAAGGATCACGTGCTGCTGGACCTGTCGCACATCGGCGCGGAGACGATCATGAAGCGTCTGCCGTCGATTCGCGAGATCGCGCTGAAGTTCGCCAACGTCGACTGCATCAAGGAGCCGATTCCGGTGGTGCCGACCATCCACTATCAGATGGGCGGTATTCCGACGAACATGCATGGTCAGGTCGTGGGCACCGCGAAGGGCTACGACGATCCGGTCAACGGTTTCTACGCAGTGGGCGAATGTTCGTGCGTTTCGGTGCACGGCGCGAACCGTCTGGGCACGAACTCGCTGCTTGATCTGGTGGTGTTCGGGCGCGCCGCGGGCAATCACATCATCAAGCACGCGAAGGAACTGAAGGAGCACAAGCCCTTGCCGGCCGATGCCGCCGACTTCGCGATGGAACGTCTCGCGGTGCTGGAGAAGTCCACCTCGGGCGAATACACGCAGGACATCGCGGGCGACATCCGCGCGTCGATGCAGGCGCACGCGGGCGTGTTCCGCACCTCGAAGCTGCTGGAAGAGGGCGTGGGCAAGATCGCGGAACTGGCCGAGCGCGTGAAGCACGTGCATCTGAAGGACAAGTCGAAGGTGTTCAACACGGCCAAGGTCGAGGCGCTGGAGCTGGCGAACCTGATCGAAGTGGCGCGCGCGACGATGGTGTCGGCCGAAGCGCGCAAGGAAAGCCGTGGCGCGCACGCGCACAGCGACTACGAGCATCGCGACGACGAGAACTGGATGCGTCACACGCTGTGGTTCAGCGAGGGCGATCGGCTGGATTACAAACCGGTGCAGATGAAGCCGCTGACGGTCGAATCGGTGCCGCCGAAGGCGCGTACCTTCTAAGCGCACGAGGATAGAGAAATGGCAAAGAGAATTTTTGAAGTCTATCGCTACGATCCGGACAAGGACGCGGCGCCGCGCATGCAGACCTATGAGCTCGAACTCGAGCACGAGCGCATGTTGCTGGACGCGCTGGTGAAGCTGAAGTCGGTGGATGAGACGCTGTCGTTCCGTCGTTCGTGCCGTGAAGGCGTGTGCGGTTCGGACGCGATGAACATCAACGGCAAGAACGGCCTCGCGTGCCTGACGAACCTGAATGAACTGCCGCAGAAGATCGTGCTGCGTCCGCTGCCGGGGCTGCCGGTGGTGCGCGACCTGATCTGCGATTTCACGCAGTTCTTCAACCAGTATCATTCGATCAAGCCGTACCTGATCAACGATACGCCGCCGCCCGAGAAAGAGCGCCTGCAGTCGCCGGTGGAGCGCGATGAACTCGATGGTCTCTACGAGTGCATTCTGTGCGCGAGCTGCTCGACGTCGTGCCCGAGCTTCTGGTGGAACCCGGACAAGTTCGTGGGACCGGCGGGCCTGCTGCAAGCCTATCGCTTCATCGCGGACAGCCGCGATCAGGCGACGGGCGAACGGCTCGACAACCTGGAAGATCCGTATCGTCTGTTCCGTTGCCATACGATCATGAATTGCGTCGACGTGTGCCCCAAGGGGCTCAATCCGACCAAGGCGATCGGCAAGATCAAGGAATTGATGGTGCGGCGGGCTGTCTGAGTGGGCAATGTGATGGTCGACAATCAAGACAACTCGCATCAGTCCGATCCCCTTCGCCGGGCGCGCCTTCGTTGGCGCGCGCGGCGCGGCCTGCTGGAAAACGATCTGATCTTCGAGCGTTTCTTCAGCCGATATGAGCATGACCTCAGTGACGCCGACGTGGCCGCGTTGACCCGTCTGCTGGAACTGAGCGACAACGAACTGATGGACTTGCTGCTGGCGCGCACGGAGCCTGAAGGCGACCTCGCGACGCCGGACGTGATCCGCTTGCTGGAAACGCTGCGCACCGTGTGATTCCAGCAGGAATTCGCGGAGTTTTGCAAAATACGCCTGTTGCAATGCACACAGGCCGATCGAACAGTTTTGCCGCGCAGCTTCCGTCGTGCAAATTATCGAAAACCTGTATCCATACTTCGATTGAGGATGTGCTATGACCCCGTCAGATGTTAAAGCCACGCTATCGTTCAGCGACAACTCGCCGAGCGTCGAAATGCCGATCTACAAGGGCACGTTGGGCCCGGACGTGATCGACATCCGCAAGTTGTACGGTCAGACCGGCAAGTTCACGTATGACCCGGGCTTCATGTCGACGGCGGCGTGCAACTCCGCGATCACGTACATCGACGGCGACAAGGGCGAGCTGCTGTATCGCGGCTACCCGATCGAGCAGTTGGCCGTGAACGCCGACTTCCTCGAGACCTGCTATCTGCTCCTGAAGGGCGAACTGCCGAACGAAGCGCAGAACAAGGAATTCGTGGACACGGTCACGCGTCACACGATGGTGCACGAACAGATGCACTTCTTCTTCCGCGGCTTCCGTCGCGACGCGCATCCGATGGCCGTGCTGACGGCTGCGGTGGGCGCGCTGTCGGCGTTCTATCACGACTCGCTGAACATCAACGATCCGCGTCACCGTGAAGTGTCGGCCATTCGCATGATCGCGAAGCTGCCGACGCTCGTCGCGATGGCGTACAAGTTCAGCATCGGCCAGCCGTTCGTGTATCCAAAGAACGAACTCTCGTACAGCGCGAACTTCATGCACATGATGTTCGCCAACCCGTGCGAAGAGTACAAGGTCAACGACGTGCTCGTGCGCGCGCTCGACCGCATCCTGATCCTGCACGCGGACCACGAGCAGAACGCGTCGACGTCTACCGTGCGTCTCGCCGGTTCGTCGGGCGCGAACCCGTTCGCGTGTATCGCGGCAGGTATCGCGTGTCTGTGGGGCCCGGCGCACGGCGGCGCAAACGAAGCCGCGCTGAACATGCTGGAAGAGATCGGCTCGGTCGACAACATTCCCGAGTTCATCAAGCAGGTGAAGGACAAGAATTCGGGCGTGAAGCTGATGGGCTTCGGTCACCGCGTGTACAAGAACTACGACCCGCGCGCGAAGCTGATGCGCGAGACGTGCCACGAAGTGCTCGAAGAACTCGGCCTGCACGACGACCCGCTCTTCAAGCTCGCGATGGAACTCGAAAAGATCGCGCTGGAAGACGAATACTTCGTGTCGCGCAAGCTGTATCCGAATGTCGACTTCTACTCGGGCATCGTGCAGCGCGCGCTGGGCATCCCGACGTCGATGTTCACGTGTATCTTCGCGATGGCGCGTACGGTCGGCTGGATCGCGCAGTGGAACGAAATGATTGCGGATCCGGAGCAGAAGATTGGCCGTCCGCGTCAGTTGTTCATCGGTCAGACGGCGCGTGAAGCGAAGCCGCTGGCGAAGCGGTAAGCTGATTCACGGCTTCAGGTAGGTGTGAAGGCCCCGGCGGGTGACTGCCGGGGCTTTTTGTTTTTGTGGGCCAATCTAGACGGCAAACACTTCTTGTAGCGTGCGCAGCGCGTCTGACAGCGTCTTGCCGGCCAGGGTGCCTTCTTTCCTGACGAGCCGCATCCTGTCCACGCTGCGCATCTGATCCAGAAGGACGAGTCCTTCCTTTCGCTTGAACGAAACGGGAATACGGTAGGGTGCCGAGGCGCCTTTCGAAGTCATCGGCGCGACGATGACAGTGCGCAAGTGGTCGTGCATTTCCGGCGGAGAAACAATCACGCAGGGCCGAGTTTTCTGAATCTCGCTGCCCAAGGTCGGGTCGAGCGCCACAAGCCAGATGTCGCCGCGCGCTACCATTCGAGCTCCGAATCATCGTCGTTGGCGAACTCACCCATCACCAGCTTGTCATCCCCGCTCGCGGCAATCGACCTGCTTGCCTCAGCCCAGCCTTCGCGGACCCTGCTACGGGGTCGACGCAGCACGATAGCATCGTCTTCGACGTTCATCTCTACTTCGTTCTCCAGACCCAGTTGCGCCAGAAACGGCTTGGGTATGAGCACCCCTTGCGAGTTGCCCATCTTCCGGATGGTGGTTTTCATGAGATCGATCATGGTTGTTCGTGTAATTACAATGTTATTACCAGAAGGGAAATGGCGTCAATAGCCGTTCTGACTCGCGAGCATCGGGCGGTCAATCAACCATACGAGGCTGCTTCAGCGCAGACCAGTCAGCCGGATGGGCTAAGCGAGTCGTGCGAAGGGATGCCCTTTCGACCACCGCCCCCATCCGGGTAGTCTTTATCCGGGTACTGTCGCCACTACGCAAACCACTGTTTTTATTAGCTTTTTTCGTAGCCTAGTACTACCCGGGCGCCCCTTGACGGTGGCATAATCGACTCACAAGTGGTCAACCCATCCCCCGCAGTCACATACGAAAGCGCTCACCATGGCACAGACTCTCTACGACAAACTGTGGAACACGCACGTGATCCACACGGAAGAGGACGGCACCTCGATCCTCTACATCGATCGTCACCTGCTGCATGAAGTGACGAGCCCGCAGGCGTTCGAGGGCCTGAAGCTGGCCGAGCGCCCGGTGTGGCGCATCAGCGCGAATCTGGCGGTGTCGGACCACAACGTGCCGACCACCGACCGCTCGCACGGCATCGCCGATCCGGTCTCCAAGCTCCAGGTCGATACGCTCGATCAAAACTGCGACGCCTTCGGCATCACGCAGTTCAAGATGAACGATCTGCGCCAGGGCATCGTGCACATCATCGGGCCGGAGCAGGGCGCGACGCTGCCGGGCATGACGATCGTCTGCGGCGACTCGCACACGTCCACGCACGGCGCATTCGGCGCGCTCGCGCATGGCATCGGCACGTCGGAAGTGGAGCACGTGCTCGCCACGCAGACGCTCCTGCAGAAGAAGAGCAAGAACATGCTCGTGAAGGTCGAAGGCCCGCTGCCGCGCGGCTGCACCGCGAAGGACATCGTGCTGGCGATCATCGGCAAGATCGGCACGGCGGGCGGCACGGGTTACGCCATCGAATTCGGCGGCTCGACCATCCGCGCCCTGTCGATGGAAGGCCGCATGACCGTCTGCAACATGGCGATCGAAGCAGGCGCGCGCGCGGGCATGGTCGCGGTCGACGACACCACCATCAATTACCTCAAGGACCGTCCGTACTCGCCGCATGGCGTCGAGTGGAATCAGGCGGTCGAATACTGGCGCCAGTTCAAATCGGACCCGGATGCGCAGTTCGATCGCGTCGTCGAACTGAACGCCGCCGAAATCGTGCCGCAAGTGACGTGGGGCACGTCGCCGGAAATGGTGACCTCGATCGATGGCCGCGTGCCCGATCCCGAGAAGGAAAAGGACCCGGTCAAGCGCGACGCGATGGAGCGCGCGCTGACCTACATGGCGCTGCAACCGAATACGCCGATCGAATCCATCAAGCCGGACAAGATTTTCATCGGCTCGTGCACCAATGCGCGTATCGAAGACTTGCGCGCGGCCGCGTATGTCGTGAAGTCGCTGGGCAAGCGCGTCGCGTCGAACATCCGTCTCGCGATGGTCGTGCCGGGCTCGGGTCTCGTGAAGGCGCAAGCCGAGCACGAAGGCCTCGACAAGATCTTCACGAACGCCGGTTTCGAATGGCGCGAGCCGGGCTGCTCGATGTGCCTCGCGATGAACGCTGACCGGCTCGATCCGGGCGAGCGCTGCGCCTCGACGTCGAACCGCAACTTCGAAGGCCGTCAGGGCGCGGGCGGGCGCACGCACCTCGTGAGCCCCGCGATGGCCGCCGCCGCCGCGATCGAAGGCCACTTCGTCGACGTGCGCAAGCTTGCGTGATCAACCGGGATACAGAGAAAAGATCATGGAAAAATTCATTGTGCATAGCGGCCTCGTCGCGCCGCTGGATCGCGAGAACGTCGACACGGACGCGATCATCCCGAAGCAGTTCCTGAAGTCGATCAAGCGAACCGGCTTCGGTCCGAATGCGTTCGACGAATGGCGTTATCTCGATGTCGGCCAGCCCGGTCAGGACAACAGCAAGCGTCCGCTCAATCCGGACTTCGTGCTGAACCAGCCGCGCTATCAGGGCGCGTCCGTTCTGCTCACGCGCAAGAACTTCGGTTGCGGCAGCTCGCGTGAGCACGCGCCCTGGGCGCTGGACCAGTATGGCTTTCGCGCGATCATCGCGCCGAGTTTCGCGGACATCTTCTACAACAACTGCTTCAAGAACGGCCTGCTGCCGGTCGTGTTGACGGAGCAGCAAGTCGACAAGCTGTTCAACGAGACCTATGCGTTCGTCGGCTTCCAGCTGACGATCGATCTCGAAGCGCAAGTCGTGCGTACGGGCGACGGCACGGAATACGCGTTCGAAGTGCCGGGCTTTCGCAAGTACTGTCTGCTGAACGGCTTCGACGATATCGGCCTCACGCTGCGTCACGCGGACAAGATCAGGCAATACGAAGCCGAGCGGCTCGCGAAGCAGCCGTGGCTGAATCACCGGCTCGTCGGATAAATCGAACCACGAACAGAAGGAAGAGACGATGAAGATTGCAGTTCTGCCCGGCGACGGGATCGGTCCGGAAATCACCGCCGAAGCGGTCAAGGTCCTGAACGCGCTCGGCGAGAAGTTCGAGCTGGAAGAAGCGCCCGTCGGCGGCGCGGGCTACGAGGCGAAGGGCCATCCGCTGCCCGATTCGACGCTGGCGCTCGCGAAGGAAGCCGATGCGATCCTGTTCGGCGCGGTCGGCGACTGGAAGTACGACAAGCTCGAACGCGCGCTGCGTCCGGAGCAGGCGATTCTCGGCCTGCGCAAGCATCTGCAGCTTTTCGCGAACTTCCGTCCGGCGATCTGCTATCCGCAATTGACGGGCGCGTCGTCGTTGAAGCCGGAGATCGTGTCGGGTCTCGATATTCTCATCGTCCGCGAACTGAACGGCGACATCTACTTCGGCGCGCCGCGCGGCCTGCGTGAAGCGCCGGACGGCCCGTTCGAAGGCGCGAAGGAAGGCTTCGACACGATGCGCTATTCCGAGCCCGAAGTGCGCCGCATCGCGCACGTCGCGTTTCAGGCGGCGCAGAAGCGTCAAAAGAAGCTGACGAGCGTCGACAAGGCCAACGTGCTCGAAACGTCGCAACTGTGGCGCGACACGATGATCGACGTCGCAAAGGAATATCAGGACGTCGAGCTGTCGCACATGTACGTCGACAACGCCGCGATGCAACTGGTGAAAGCGCCCAAGGCGTTCGACGTCGTCGTGACCGGCAACATGTTCGGCGACATCCTGTCTGACGAGGCCGCCATGCTCACCGGTTCCATCGGCATGTTGCCGTCGGCGTCGCTCGACAAGAACAACAAGGGCTTGTACGAGCCGTCGCACGGGTCCGCGCCGGACATCGCGGGCAAGGGCGTCGCCAATCCGCTCGCGACCATCCTTTCCGCCGCGATGATGCTGCGCTATTCGCTCGGCAAGACCGAGCAGGCCGATCGCATCGAAAGCGCGGTCAAGAAGGTGCTGGAGCAGGGCTATCGCACCGGCGATATCGCCACGGCGGACGGCCGAGTCGTCGGCACGAAGGAAATGGGCGATGCGGTGCTGAAGGCGCTGTAAGCGCCGAAAAGACGATCGGCGGTTGCAAGCTAAAGCGCGGCCGATCGTCTCTTTTTACCGATGTTCGCGCACGATCCGCACGATTTTCACACGCGTGCCGCAAGCGCGTGACGAAAACATCGGGTTATCGTGTATATTCTTTGGTCATGGCGAAGAACTCTCAATTCTCTCTGGATTCCATCGGACGCGGCTCAAACGTCGTCGCGACGGAACTCGCCATCAGCACGCGCATCGACGCGGTCAAACGCGTCCTGAAAACGCGCATTACGAAAATCTCCATCAAAGCGATCACGATTCGCTGATCGTCCCTCGTGTCCGAGCGTCTTCCCCGCGCGGCCACGCCGGGTAAAGATGCGGGGAAGCGTCCACTAGGAAAGGTTAGTCATGAACGTAGGTCTCGTTGGTTGGCGCGGCATGGTCGGCAGCGTCCTGATGCAACGCATGCAGCAGGAAGGCGATTTCGACTTGATCGAACCGGTGTTCTTCAGCACCAGCAATGCGGGCGGCAACGCGCCGTCGTTCGCCAAGAACGAGACAAAGCTCAAAGACGCGACGAGCATCGACGACCTGAAAAAGTGCGACGCGATCATCACGTGCCAGGGCGGCGACTACACCAACGACGTGTATCCGAAGCTGCGCGCGGCGGGCTGGAAGGGCTACTGGATCGACGCGGCCTCGGCGCTACGCATGAAGGACGACGCGGTCATCATCCTCGATCCGGTGAACCTGGACGTCATCAAGGATTCGCTCGTGAAGGGCGGCCGTGACTTCATCGGCGGCAACTGCACGGTCAGCCTGATGCTGATGGCGCTCGGCGGCCTGTTCCGCGAGAACCTCGTCGAATGGACGACCGCGATGACCTATCAGGCCGCCTCGGGCGCGGGCGCGCAGAACATGCGCGAACTGCTGCAGCAGATGGGCGTGCTCTACGGTGCGGCGAAGGAAGATCTGGCGGACCCGTCGTCGGCGATTCTCGACATCGATCGCCGCGTGCTCGCCGCGATGAACGGCGAGCGCATGCCCGTCGACAACTTCGGCGTGCCGCTCGCCGGCTCGCTGATTCCGTGGATCGACAAGGATCTCGGCAACGGCATGTCGAAGGAAGAGTGGAAGGGCGGCGCGGAAACCAACAAGATTCTCGGCAAGCCGGCCATGGGCGCGCCGGGCTCGATTCCCGTCGATGGCCTCTGCGTGCGTATCGGCGCGATGCGCTGCCACTCGCAGGCGCTCACCGTCAAGCTCACGAAGGACGTGCCGCTGGACGAAGTGCACGGCATCCTCGCATCGGCGAACGACTGGGTGAAGGTCGTCCCGAACGAGCGCGACGCGTCGATTCGCGATCTCTCGCCGGCAGTCGTCACGGGCACGCTGACGGTGCCGGTCGGCCGTCTGCGCAAGCTGGCGATGGGCGGCGAATATCTGTCCGCATTTACTGTCGGCGATCAACTGTTGTGGGGCGCGGCCGAACCGCTGCGCCGCATGCTGCGCATTCTGCTCGACAAGTAAAGTAAACTACGCGCCTGGAAGCGCGTGCCAGCATGAAAAGCGTCGCTTCTCGCGGCGCTTTTTTGTTTTCGCGTCGTTTTGTTGCAAAGCTGTGTCGGCCGAGCCGTTTTCGCCGTACGTTTCAATTTTTTGCCGGACCCGGAGCCTCAATGATCCAACGACCTCGCCGGTCTCTCCTTTCGTCATCGCGTGCGGCGCTCGCCGCGACAGGTTTCGCCGTATGCGCGATGTTCTGGGCGAATCCCGGCGATGCGCTCGCCCAGGCGAGCAGCGCGGCGGCGCCGGGCGCGACGGGGCAGACGTACGCGGTCAAGCCGGGACAGTCGTTGAGCGATATCGCTGGCGAGCTCACTGGATCGAAGGACCGCGACGTACGCGCGCGTGCTGCGCGTGCGCTGTTCGACGCCAATCCGAGCGCGTTCGGAAATCACGATATCAACAAGCTGAAACTCGGCGCCGTGCTGAACGTGCCGGCCGATCTGGGTGGGGCGACGGCTGCGGCTTCCCCTTCCGCGCCCGCCGAAACGCCCGCTCCGGCTCCTGCGCCCGCTCCGGAAGCCGCGGCACCGGTATCGGAGAGCGCAGCGCCAGCGGCGCCCGCATCCGCCATCGAGCCGCATGCGAGCGCGCCTGCGGAGGTCGCCTCCGCGCCGGAGCCACAGCCCGAGGCCGCGTCTGCGACGCAGGCTCCAGCGAGTGCGCCAGCCAGCGCGGCGCCCGCATCCGCGAGTCATCAAGGCGCGACCGCCGCGACGATCGGCCTGACGCCGTTCATCGTTGCGATCGTGCTGGTGGTGATCGGTGCGCTGCTGCTCAGGATGCGCCGTCGCAAGCGGCGCGCGGCAGCGAGCGGCGACCTCGATCGCACTCCGCGAACCTTCTCCAGCCTCGAAGAAGCGCAAGCCGATGCGGCCGCGCGCAACGAAGCGCTTCGCAAGGAGCGTGAAGCTGCGGCGGTGAGTGCGGGCGTCGGCGCTGCAGCCGCGACGGCAGCGAGCGTCGAGAGCGAATTGCCGCCGACGACCGAATCGAAGCCCGCAGAGCAACCGGCTCGCGATGAGCCGTTCGCGCCCGTCGCGCCCGCGGCTCGACACGCCGACTTCGTTCCGCCCTTGCCCGAAGCCCCCGCAGCCGACGCCGGCGCGCACGAGCCGCACCTTCGCGAAATCGAGGCGCGCGAGGCGGCCCGCCTCGAGGCCGAGAAATGGGAAAACGAGGAACGCGAAGCCGCGGCACGTCAGGCAGCCGCGCAGGAGGCCGAGGAGCGCGAGATTCGTGCGCGCGAAGCCGCTGCGCGAGAAGCGCTCGCCCATCAAATGGCTACCCGCGAAGCCGAGCAGCGCGAGGCCGAATTGCGTCAGGTGACCGAGCGCGAGGAGCAGTCGCGCGACGCCGCCGCACGCGAGATCATCGCGCGCGAAGCCGAGTTGCGGGAATTGCAGGCGCGCGCCGCGGAAGAGCAGGCTGCCGAGCAGCGTGCCGCCGAGCAGCGCGACATCGAGGAACTGGCCGCGCGCGAAGCGGAAAAATCGGGTATCGCGCCGGACGAGGAGCCGGTGCTCGCGCATCGCTTTCCGATGCCGAAGTTCCCGCAGGACGCGATTCAGGCGCTGGGTTCGCTCGAAATGGAACTGCCGCCGCGCATGGAACTGACGATCAAGCCGCCCGCGATCACGGAGCCGGCCACGCTGGCCTCGCCGCCGGCTGAGCTTGCGCCGCCGCAGGAGGCGCATCCGAAGGCGCTTCAACAAGTGCCGTCCTTGTCGCAACCGATCGAACAGGCGCCGTTCGTCCCGCAACCGGTGGCGCGGCCCGATCCGGCGCAACCGCCGCAATCGCAGGCGCAGTCCGTCGCTTCGCAGATCGAAGCCGGCACGGCCGGTGCGGCGTCGGTGGCAGGCTTGGGCGCGACGAGATTCGGGCCGCTGAGCCTCGATTTCGATCTCGGCGCGGCGTCGAGCACCACCGAGCCGATTCCCGCCCTCACGCCGGCGCAACTCGCGACCATCGCGCGCAACAAGCTCGAATTGGCCGCCGAGTACATCGAGTTGGGCGATCTCTCGGGCGCGCGCACCTTGCTGCAGGAAGTGATCGAGTCGAACGATCCGGCGACGCGTCAGCAGGCCGCCACGCTCCTGTCGACGCTCGCGCCGCATTCCTGATGCGTATTGCACTGGGCGTTCAGTACGACGGTTCGGCGTTTTGCGGCTGGCAGTCGCAGCCGCACGGCAAGACGGTCCAGAACGAACTGGAGCGCGCGCTCGCCGCGTTCGCGCAGACGCCGCTGCAGACGGTCGTCGCCGGGCGCACGGACACGGGCGTGCATGGGCTCGGTCAGGTCGTCCATTTCGATACCGATCTCGATCGCACGGCGTTCTCGTGGGTGCGCGGCACGAACGCGTTTCTGCCGGACACGGTCGCCGTGCAATGGGCGAAGCCGATGCCCGACGATTTTCACGCGCGCTTCGCCGCCTTCGAACGGACCTATTTCTACGTTCTATACGTCAATCCGGTGCGTTCGCCGATGCTGTCGAAACGCGCGGGCTGGGTGCATACGCCGCTCGATGCAGGCGCGATGCGCGATGCGGTTGCGTGTCTGATCGGCGAGCACGATTTTTCGTCGTTCCGCGCGGCCGATTGCCAGTCGAAAACGCCGGTGAAGCATCTCCATCAGATCGACGTGCGCGAGCAGGGCGATTTCATCCACTTCCGTTTTCGCGCCAACGCGTTCCTGCATCACATGGTGCGCAACCTGATGGGATGTTTCGTCGCGATCGGGCGAGGCCGTCACCCGGCTTCCTGGATGGCAGATGTACTCGCCGCACGCGACCGCCGCGCCGCCGCGCCGACCTTCATGCCCGATGGGCTGTATCTGGCTGAGGTCGGCTATCCTGAACGCTTCGCGGTGCCGCCGCCGCACATCGCCAGCATGCCCTGGAGCGCCATCTGGGCCGAGCCGAAATGACAGAACGAGATTTGCATCGCACCCGCATCAAGTTGTGCGGACTGTCGCGCGTCGAGGACGTGCAGCACGCCGTCGCGCTCGGCGCGGATGCCGTGGGCTTCGTGTTCTATCCGTCGAGCCCGCGCTCTGTGAGCGTCGCGCAGGCGGTCGAACTGGCGCGGCAGGTGCCGCCGCTGGTATCGGCGGTCGGGCTTTTCGTGAATGCGACGCCCGAGTGGATTCGCGAAGTCACGTCGAACGTGCCGCTTTCCCTGCTGCAATTTCACGGCGACGAAACCCCGGAGCAATGCGAGGAACTCGCGGCGATTGCGGGTTTATCCTATTGGCGCGCGCTGCGAATTGGGGCTGATGCGTCCACAAGCCATTTGATAGAATCGTCTCTCAAGTTCAAAGCCGCAGGCGGTCTTCTGCTCGACGCTCTCGTCGAGGGCTTCGGCGGCGGTGGAAAGGTATTCGATTGGTCACTTATCCCAACAGATCTCGGGCATCGGGCCGTTTTGAGTGGTGGGTTGAACGCGCAAAACGTCAGTGACGCCATTCGGCGTGTGCGCCCGTACGCGGTCGATGTCTCGAGCGGCATCGAAGTGCCGGGCGCCAAGGGCGTGAAAGATCCCGCCCGAATGGCGGCATTCGTGCGCGCGGTGCGCGAGGCGGATGCCGGGTGATTCGAACGCGGGCCGCGCTGCCGGTCCGCGTAACCGAGAGAGTGACGCAATGTACAACTTGCCAGACGAAAGAGGCCATTTCGGCCAATATGGAGGCGTGTTCGTCTCCGAAACGCTCATCCACGCGCTCGATGAATTGCGCGTCGCGTATGAAGCGGCACAAAAAGATCCCGAATTTCTCGCCGAATACGAGTACGAGCTCAAGCATTACGTGGGCCGTCCGTCGCCGATCTATCACGCGAAGCGCTGGAGCGAAATGCTCGGCGGCGCGCAGCTTTACCTGAAGCGCGAAGACCTGAATCACACCGGCGCGCACAAGGTGAACAACGTGATCGGTCAGGCGCTGCTCGCCCGCAAGATGGGCAAGCCGCGCGTGATCGCCGAAACGGGCGCGGGTCAGCACGGCGTGGCGACGGCGACGATCGCCGCGCGCTTCGGCATGGAATGCGTGGTCTACATGGGCTCGGAAGACGTGCGTCGTCAGGCCGCGAATGTCTATCGGATGAAGCTGCTCGGCGCGACGGTCGTGCCGGTCGAATCCGGTTCGAAGACCCTCAAGGACGCGCTCAACGAAGCCATGCGCGACTGGGTGACGAACGTCGAGAATACGTTCTACATCATCGGCACGGTGGCGGGTCCGCATCCCTATCCGATGATGGTGCGCGACTTCCAGCGCGTAATCGGCGACGAATGCCGCGTGCAGATGCCGGAAATGACCGGTCGCCAGCCGGATGCGGTGATCGCCTGCGTGGGCGGAGGATCGAACGCGATGGGCATTTTTTATCCGTATATCGACGATAAAGACGTCAAGTTGATCGGCGTCGAAGCGGCGGGCGACGGCATCGATACCGGACGTCATGCGGCGTCGCTGATGGGCGGCAGCCCCGGCGTGCTGCACGGCAACCGCACGTATCTGCTGCAGGACGAGAACGGGCAGATCATAGAGACGCATTCGGTCTCGGCCGGTCTCGACTATCCGGGCGTCGGTCCGGAGCACGCGTGGCTGAAGGACGCGGGGCGCGCGGAATACGTCGGCATCACCGACGAAGAAGCGCTCAAGGCGTTCCATGACTGCTGCCGCATCGAGGGCATCATTCCGGCGCTGGAATCGAGCCACGCGCTCGCCTACGGCGCGAAGCTCGCGAAAACGCTGCCGCGCGACAAGGTGCTGCTCGTCAATCTGTCGGGCCGGGGCGACAAGGACATGCACACGGTCGCGGAGCGATCGGGCATCCAGTTCTGAGCGCCTGATAGATGCGTACCGTCATCGACGAGCCGTTGTCCGCAGGCGCGCTTCAGGGCGCCGGCAGCGACATCCGCAACCGCGATTTTCTGGCCGATGCCGCGAACATTCCCGACGCGTCGATCGATCTGATCGTCGCGGATCCGCCCTATGGTCTGGGGAAGGATTACGGGAACGACTCGGACATGCTGTCCGGCGACGCTTTTCTGGAGTGGACGTATCGCTGGCTGGATCTGGCGATCCCGAAGCTCAAGCCGAGCGGCTCGCTGTACATCTTCTGCACCTGGCAATATTCGCCCGAACTGTTCGTGTTCCTGAAGCGTCGTCTCATGATGATCAACGAGATCGTTTGGGACCGGCGCGTGCCGAGCATGGGCGGAACGACGCGTAAATTTACGTCAGTGCACGATAACATTGGCTATTTCGCGGTATCGAAGGATTATTACTTCGATCTCGATCCGGTCCGCATCCCCTACGACGCAGAGACGAAAAAGGCGCGTTCGCGCAAGATTTTCGAAGGCAGCAAGTGGCTGGAGCTCGGTTACAACCCGAAGGACGTCTGGTCGGTGTCCCGCCTGCACAGGCAGCACGCGGAGCGCGTGGATCATCCCACGCAAAAGCCGCTGGAAATCGTCGAGCGCATGGTCCTCGCGAGTTGTCCGCCGGGTGGCCGCGTGCTCGATCCGTTCATGGGCAGCGGCACGACCGGCGTCGCGTGCGCGCGTCACGGGCGGCAGTTCATCGGGTATGAGATCAACGCGGACTACTGCGCGATTGCGGAAAGCCGCGTCGCGCAAGCACGGGCCGCGCGACTCAGCCCGGATGAACCGGTTCGCGCGCGCCGCAAAACGCTTCTTGTCACCGACACCGCTCAAGCTGCCAAATAGCGCCTTTTTCGTTGCTGATCGCGTCAGATGCATACAGAAGCATCGACGCTAACGAACGTTTACGAGAATTTCTCATGTCCCGTATCAAGCAAACTTTTGCGGCCCTGGCCGCGCAGGGAAAGAAAGGTCTGATCCCGTTCATCACGGCGGGCGACCCGAATCCGGAGCAGACGGTCGAATTCATGCACGCGCTGGCGAAGGGCGGCGCGGATGTCATCGAACTCGGCGTGCCGTTTTCCGATCCGATGGCCGATGGCCCCGTCATCCAGCGCTCGTCCGAGCGCGCGCTCGCGCGCGGCGTGACGCTGAAGAGCGTGCTCGCGGATGTCGCGCGCTTTCGCGAAACCGATGACAAAACACCCGTCGTGCTGATGGGCTATGCGAATCCGATCGAGCGCATGGGCGCCGATGCGTTCGCGAAAGCCGCGCAGGAAGCGGGCGTCGACGGCGTGCTGGTGGTCGATTACCCGCCCGAGGAAGCGATCGAATTCGGCGAGAAGATGCGCGCCGCCAGCATCGATCCGATCTTCCTGCTCGCTCCCACATCGACGGACGATCGCATCGCGGCGGTCGGCAAGATCGCGAGCGGCTATGTCTACTACGTATCGCTGAAGGGCGTGACCGGCGCGGCAAATCTGGACGTTTCCAGCATCGCGAGTAAAATCCCGGCCATCAAGTCGCATGTGCCCCTGCCGGTTGGCGTCGGTTTCGGCATTCGCGATGCCCAGACCGCGCGCGCCGTCGCCGATGTCGCGGACGCCGTCGTCATCGGCAGCCGCCTCGTGCAACTGCTCGAAGAGGCGAAACCGGACGCCGCGGCTGCGTCGCTGACGAGCTTCATCGCCGAAATTCGTCAGGCGCTCGACGCCGCACAGTAAAATACGCGCCGCCGCGGGCCGTCCGATTCGGACGTGCGCCGCGCGGCGACCGATCAGTCAAGGAAAAACGATGAGCTGGCTCGACAAACTGCTGCCGCCGAAGATCAAGCAAACCGATCCCAAAAGCCGCAAGGGCATTCCCGAGGGCCTGTGGGTGAAGTGCCCGTCGTGCGAGGCCGTGCTGTATCGCAACGACGTCGAGGCGAACCTGCACGTGTGCCCGAAGTGCAGCCATCACATGCGTATCGGCGCGCGCGAGCGGCTCGACCGTCTGCTCGATCCGGAAGGCCGCTATGAAATCGGCCAGGAAGTCGTGCCGGTCGACGCGCTCAAGTTCAAGGACAGCCGCAAGTATCCGGACCGCATCAAGGAAGCGATGGAGGATACCGACGAAACCGATGCGATGGTCGTCATGGGCGGTGCGATCCATACGATTCCGTGCGTCGTCGCGTGTTTCGAATTCTCGTTCATGGGCGGCTCGATGGGCTCGGTGGTCGGCGAGCGCTTCGTGCGCGGCGCGCGCAACGCGCTGGAGCAGAACGTGCCGTTCATCTGCTTCACGGCTTCCGGCGGCGCGCGCATGCAGGAAAGCCTGCTTTCGCTGATGCAGATGGCGAAAACCACCGCGCTGCTGACGAGACTCTCGGACGCGAAGCTGCCGTTCATCTCGGTCCTCACGGACCCGACGATGGGCGGCGTGTCCGCAAGCTTTGCGTTCCTCGGCGACGTCGTGATCGCCGAGCCGAAAGCGCTGATCGGCTTCGCCGGCCCGCGCGTGATCGAGCAGACCGTGCGTGAAAAGCTGCCGGAAGGCTTCCAGCGCGCCGAATTCCTGATGACGAAGGGCGCGATCGACATGATCGTGGATCGCCGCAAGATGCGCGAAGAACTGGCCCAGTTGATGGCGCTCATGACGCGGCAACCCGCCGATTCCGTCGCCTGAGTTGCTGATTTTGCAGCGCTGCGCCGCGCGAGAGCCCTACGGTTTTCGCGCGGCGTTTTGCTTTTCTCCGATCTCGAAAATGAACACTTTCCCCACTCTCGACGCCTGGCTCGCACATCTGGAAGCGGCGCATCCGGTCGGCATCGACATGGGCCTCGCGCGCATCGGCAAGGTGAAGGACGCGCTCGGCCTGCATTTCGATTGTCCGGTCATCACGGTCGGCGGCACGAATGGCAAGGGCTCCACGTGCGCGATCATCGAAACGATTCTGCTGCGTGCGGGCTATCGCGTCGGCTGCCATACGTCGCCGCATCTGCTGTCGTTCAATGAACGTGCGCGTATCGATGGCGCCGAAGCCAGCGACGCCGAGCTGCTCGAGCATTTCGAGGCGGTGGAAAAGGCGCGCGCGAGTCTCGCGGAGCCGGTTTCTCTGACTTACTTCGAATTCACGACGCTCGCGATCCTGCATCTGTTCGCCTCGCGCGGGCTCGACGCGGTGGTTCTCGAAGTGGGGCTGGGCGGGCGTCTGGACGCGGTGAATATCGTCGATACGGACTGCGCGGTGATCACGAGCATCGATATCGACCACACGGACTATCTCGGCGATACGCGCGAGAAGATCGGTTTCGAGAAAGCGGGGATTTTCCGGCAGGGCAAGCCCGCCGTGTGCGGCGATCCTTCTCCGCCGCAGAGCCTCATCGATCACGCCGAAGCGGTCGGCGCGGACCTGTGGCTCGTCGGACGCGATTTCCGTTACGAAGCGCAGCCGGGCAACGAGCGCCAGCAATGGAGCTATATCGGACGTGAGCAGCGGCGCTCGGCCCTGGCCTATCCGGCGCTGCGCGGCGCGAATCAACTGATCAATACATCGGCGGCGCTGGCGGCGCTCGAAGCGCTGCGCGCGCGCCTGCCGGTATCGGCGCAGGACATTCGTCTCGGCCTCGCCAATGTCGAGTTGCCGGGCCGGTTTCAGGTGCTGCCGGGCAAGCCGCAGATCATTCTCGATGTCGCGCACAATCCGCACGCTGCCGCCGTTTTGTCGCAAAATCTCGGCAACATGGGCTATTTTCCGTACACGTACGCAGTGTTTGGCGCCATGCGCGACAAGGACATTGAAGGCGTCGTGAATCAGCTGAAAGGCGAGATCGATCACTGGAACGTCACCGCACTGCCGACGCCGCGCGCTGCCTCGGCGGAGCAACTGGAGCACGCATTGCGCGATGCCGGTGTCAACGATGGCCCCGACAGCAGCGTTTTCCGGTTTGAAACGCCGGCCGCAGCTTTTCAAGATGCTTTAGGCCGTGCCTCCGAAAATGATAGAATCTTGGTCTTCGGCAGTTTCTACACGGTAGCAGGCGTCATGGCCTACCGTAAGTCGCAGCATCACTGAGCAGCATCACCCAGACGGTCGGCCGTCAGCACCAAGCGATACATGGGACTCTTCTCGTTCGGCAAGAAAGACGACTCCGGTCGCGACGCATCCTCCGATTCCTCACGCGGCTCGCGTCACACCGTCCGCACGGAGCGCCGCACGCGCAGATCCGACCGTAGCGAGCGCACCGACACCGACGCGATGATGCTCGATCCCACCCTCCCCGAGAAACAGCGTGCGCGCCGCAGACTCATCGGCGCGGTCGCGCTGGTGCTGGCTGCGGTCATCGTTTTGCCGATGGTGCTGGATTCGCGCCCGAAGCCCGTTACCGACGATATTTCCATCGATATTCCCAATCGCCCGGCGCCTGCCGCGAAGCAGTCGCGCGACGCGAATGACGCGGACACGCAGGCTGGCGTCGCGCACGAGGCGCCGGCGGGCGTTTCAGGTGGTGTCGCAGCCGGCGTGACGCAACCGCAGGCCGCAGCACCGGCCGCGACGGCGCAGGCCAAGCCCGAACCGAAGGAACAGCCGAAGCCGGAAGCGAAGGCCGAGACGAAGCCGTCGAAGCCCGCCGCGGTCGCGAGCCAGAACGCGAAACAGCAAGCCGCAGAACCCTCCGACGACGCCACCGCGAACTCCGCCGCCAACGCGGCTGCGGGCGCCGCGAACACGCCGTCGTCGCCGGCCGGCAGCCGCTTCGTGCTGCAAATCGGCCAGTTCGACGACGAAACCGCCGCGCAGAACTGGGTCAACAAGTTGAAGTCCGCGGGCGTGCCCGCATATCTCGAACATCGCAAGCAGTCGGACGGCGCGACCAAGTCGTTGCTGCGTGCGGGTCCGTTCCCGGATCGCGCGGCGGCGCAGGCGGCGCTCGTGAAGGTGCGCCAGGCCGGCCTGGGCGGCGGCACCCGGTCGACATCGAATTAAGCAGGCTCGATGTTCACCGCTTTCGACTATGCCGTGATGGCCGTGATCGGCCTGTCCGCGCTGCGCGGTATGTGGCGTGGCCTGCTGGCCGAGGCGTTCGGACTGGTCGGCTGGATCGCAGCCATTCTGATCGCGGGGCGCTTCGTCGGGTTCGTCGTGCCCTATATTCCGGCGACATGGCCGGGCGGCGCGCTCACGCAGTGGCTGGTGGCGTTCCTGCTGGTGGTCGCGGCGGTGCTGCTCGTGTCGAGCGTGCTGTCGGCGCTGTTGACGCGCATCACCGAAGTGACCGGCCTGCGCGGCGTGGATCGCTCGTTGGGCTTGCTGTTCGGCCTCGTGAGAGGCGCTATATTGGTAGTGATACTGGTCGCCCTGGCTGGCTTGACCGAACTGCCGCAAAAGGATTTTTGGCGCAATGCGCTGCTGAGGCCGATGGCCGAGCAAGGCGTGCGCGAATTGAAACCGCTGCTCCCCGATACGCTCGCCGCGTATGTGCATGTCGCTCCTCAACCGAGCGGACTGGCGCCAGACGCCGCACAATAGACGAACGGCCGGCTACACGAGGAACGCGAGACGGCTCGAAGACGCTTCGACCCGGCCACGCCTTGTCTACCCGTTTCGACTCTTTGAAGGACCATGCCATGTGCGGCATCGTAGGTGTAGTTTCCCAAAGTCCCGTCAATCAGCTGATCTATGACAGCCTGCTCCTGCTCCAGCATCGCGGACAGGATGCGGCGGGCATCGCCACGGCGAACGGCAACAACTTCCACATGCATAAGGCCAACGGCATGGTGCGCGACGTGTTCCGCACGCGCAACATGCGCAGCCTGCCGGGCAACGTGGGCATCGGCCAGGTGCGTTATCCGACCGCCGGTTCCGCGTCGAGCGAGGAAGAAGCCCAGCCGTTCTACGTGAATGCGCCGTTCGGCATCATCCTCGCGCACAACGGCAATCTCACGAACTGGATGCAGCTGAAGGACGAGATGTTCCGCATCGACCGCCGGCACATCAACACCGCATCCGATACCGAAGTGCTCCTCAACGTGTTCGCGCACGAACTGCAGCTCGCCAGCTCGGGCCTGCAACTCGACGCCACCGCGCTGTTCAAGGCGGTCGCGGGCGTGCATCGCCGCGTGAAGGGTTCGTATGCGATCGTCTCGCTGATCGCGGGCTACGGGCTCGTGGCGTTCCGCGATCCGTTCGGCATCCGCCCGCTCGTGCTCGGCAAGCTGGAAACGACGACGGGCGTCGAGTGGATGGTTGCTTCGGAATCGGTGGCGATCGAAGGCATCGGCTTCGAGTTCGTGCGCGATGTCGAGCCGGGTGAAGCCATCTTCATCGACGCCGAAGGCAACCTGCACAGCCATCAGTGCGCCGAGAAGCCCGAGCTCAACCCCTGCATCTTCGAGCTCGTGTATCTCGCGCGTCCGGACTCGTGCCTCGACGGCGTGCCGGTCTACAACGCGCGTCTGCGCATGGGCGATTACCTCGCCGAGAAGATCAAGCGCGTGCTGCCCGACGTGCCGATCGACGTCGTGATGCCGATTCCCGATTCGTCGCGCCCCGCCGCGATGCAGGTGGCGGCGAAGCTCGGCGTCGAGTATCGCGAGGGCTTCTTCAAGAACCGTTACGTGGGCCGCACCTTCATCATGCCGGGTCAGGCGGTGCGCAAGAAATCGGTGCGCCAGAAGCTGAACGCGATGGGCATCGAGTTCAAGGGCAAGAACGTGCTGATCGTCGACGATTCGATCGTGCGCGGCACGACTTCGCATGAGATCGTGCAGATGGCGCGCGACGCCGGCGCGAGCAAGGTGATCTTCGCGTCCGCCGCGCCGCCGGTGAAGTTCCCGAACGTGTACGGCATCGACATGCCGACGCGCGGCGAACTCGTCGCGCACGGCCGCAGCGACGACGAAGTCGCGCGCATGATCGGCGCGGATTATCTCGTCTATCAGGACGTGGAAGACCTGAAGAACGCGATCCGCGACATCAACCCGGCGCTGAAGGAATTCGAAGCCTCGTGCTTCGACGGCAACTACATCACCGGCGACGTGACGACCGATTATCTCGATCGCATCGAAACCGCGCGTCTCGCGCCGCAATCGCAGTCGGATCGCGACGCGGCGAGCGACGCGCAGGACGGCGGCATGACGCGGTCGCAGTTGCATCTGCAACTATCGGTCGAGTAAGTTTCCGGCGCTTCATGCGAGCCCGCTTCGTCTGCAAGGACCAAGCGGGTTTTTTACGTCGCGAGCCTGAAAACGAGGGAGAAAAACATGGACGACCACCTGAACTTCGACACGCTCGCCGTGCGCGCCGGGACCTTGCGCAGCGAATTCAACGAGCATAGCGAGGCGCTCTTTCTCACATCGAGCTTCTGCTTTTCGAGCGCGGCGGAAGCGGCCGAGCGCTTCAGGAATGCCGAAGAAGCCTACACGTACTCGCGCTTCACCAATCCGACCGTGACGATGTTCCAGAACCGCCTCGCCGCGCTCGAAGGCGGCGAAGCGTGCATGGCGACGGCGTCGGGCATGTCGGCGATATTGTCGGTCGTGATGGCGTCGATGCAGCAGGGCGATCACATCGTCAGTTCGAAGAGCCTGTTCGGCTCGACGATCGGCATGTTCACGCAGATCTTCCCGAAGTTCGGCATCACGACGACGTTCGTCGATCCGACGCAGCCCGACGAATGGCAAGCTGCCGTGACGCCTGCGACGAAGATGTTCTTTCTGGAGACGCCGTCCAATCCGCTGACCGAAATTGCGGATATCGCGGCAATCGCACAGATCGCGAAGCATAACGGCGCGCTCTTCGTCGTCGACAACTGCTTCTGCAGTCCGGCCTTGCAGCAGCCGCTGAAGCTCGGCGCGGACGTCGTGATGCATTCGGCCACGAAGTTTCTCGACGGTCAGGGCCGCGTGCTCGGCGGCGCGCTCGTCGGCTCGAAACGCTTCATCATGGAGACGGTGTTTCCGTTCGTGCGCAGCGCCGGTCCGACGATGTCCGCCTTCAACGCATGGGTGCTCCTGAAGGGCATGGAGACGCTCACGCTGCGCGTTGAGAAGCAGTCGGCGAATGCATTGGAAATCGCGCGCTGGCTCGAAGCGCATCCAGCTGTGAATCGCGTGTTTTATCCGGGGCTCGAATCGCATCCGCAACATGCCATTGCGATGAAGCAGCAGAAGGCGGGCGGCGCGATCGTATCGTTCGAGCTGAAGGGTGAGACGCAGGAGCAGCAGCGCGCGAACGCGTGGCGCGTGATCGACGGTACGAAGCTTTGTTCGATCACCGGCAATCTCGGCGATACGCGCACGACGATCACGCATCCCTCCACGACGACACATGGACGCCTCGCCGTCGAAGTGCGCGAAGCGGCGGGCATACGCGAAGGGCTGATTCGTCTTGCGGTGGGTCTCGAAGATCCGGCGGACATACGCGCCGATCTGGCGCGCGGTCTGGGCTAGGCGCCGCGCGGCGACCTGAAGCCGCCGCTGCGCCACTGCCCCGGCGAGATCCCGAAGCGTTTCGAAAACGCGTGAGTGAGCGCGCTCTGATCCGCGAAGCCGACATCGAGCGCGATATCGGTCAGCGACGTGCGCGGATCGGCCAGCAGCGTCAGCGCCGTATCGAGCCGCAGACGATGCAGATAGCGATGCGGCGTCTCGCCGAACGCTTCGTTGAATAACTGATGAAAGCGCCGCATGCCGAAGCCGCAATGCGCGGCGAGATCGGCGATACGCAGCGGCTCCGACAGATGCTGACGCAACCACCGGTCGATGCGCGCGAAGTCGAGGCCACGCATCATGTCGATGGAGTCGTCCGTGTCGTGCATCAGCGCGCCGCACAGATGCGCGGCCGCCTGCCATGCGACGCGGTCCGACAGAGATGCATCGCCGATACGGGCATGACGGGCGACGTCCGCGACGGCCTGCGTGACGCGCGGATCGATCGCGATGGCGCGCGCCCGCGCGAAGTAGCGCTCGGGCACCGCGACGGAGGTGGCGGGCAGATCGAGCACGAGCTGGCGGTTGTCGCCGTCGGCCCAGTAATCGTGGCGCGCGCCCGCCGGAATGATCCACGCGCCGCCGCAGTCGATACGCGCGCCGTTGCCATCGACGGCCATTTCCATCGACCCGTCGAGACCGAGCACGATCTGATGAAAGTCGTGCACGTCCGACGCCTGCGCCGCTTCATAACGGCGCAGCGAGACGGCCGGGCGATGCAGCGGCGCGCTCATGCCGTCGACGCTCAGACGTCCAGCAGTTCCACTTCGAACACGAGCGTGGCGTTCGGCGGAATCACGCCGCCCGCGCCGCGCGCGCCGTAACCGAGTTGCGGCGGAATCGTGAGACGGCGCACGCCGCCCACCTTCATGCCCTGCACGCCTTCGTCCCAGCCCTTGATGACCATGCCGCCGCCCAGCACGAATGCGAACGGGTCGTTGCGGTCCTTGCTCGAATCGAATTTCTGGCCATCCGTGAGCCAGCCCGTGTAGTGCACGCTGACCGTCTTGCCCGCGACGGCTTCGGCACCTTCGCCAACGGTGACATCTTCGTATTTGAGACCGGAATCGGTCGTGACTGTCGACATGGTTGCTCCCTGGTTGCCCGGCGATCCCGAACGATGGATCAGCCGGTGGTCGAAACCGACATTGTAGAACGTCGGAGGGATGCAAGCCGATGCGCGGGCCTCAGAGATGACGTCCGCGCGGACCGAAGCGCGAGCCGATGCGCGCGCCGATTTCCGGCCGCACATGCCTGCCGATCGCCGTGCCGATCGACGCGCCGTCCTGTGCATCGCGCATCGCGCTGGCGG
This sequence comes from Caballeronia sp. NK8, assembly GCF_018408855.1. Classification (GTDB taxonomy): domain Bacteria; phylum Pseudomonadota; class Gammaproteobacteria; order Burkholderiales; family Burkholderiaceae; genus Caballeronia. Next base: position 162,395 of record NZ_AP024323.1, read on the forward strand.
CGGCCCTGTCGTCGACGTGCTGCCGCGCGAGCTTGAGCGCACGCACGCGCACATACGCCATCGCGACCAGCGTCCACGGCGCGAGATAGGCGAACTCGGGCACCGAGACCATCATCATCGTCCAGGTCGCGGCGCAGCACTGGCGCAGCGCCATGCCGCGCGGATCCCAGTCGAGCTTGAACGCGGGGTAGAGCATCATCGCGCTGATGAAGACCGTGCCGACGACGCCGATGTTCACGAGCAGCGTCGAAAAGAGATCGGTCGAGCGGATATAGCCGAAGCCGACGCCGAAGAGCTGATTGAGCGGCGCGGCATGAAACCACAGACGCATCGATTCGAGGAACAGCAGCGAGCGATCCGAGCCCGACTCGGTTTTCGCCTCCAGCTTGTCCGTGACCATCTGCTTGAACAGGTCGGCGATGTAGTCCTGCAGCACATAAGCGATGATGCACAGCACGAACAGGCCGATCAGCGCCTTGACCGGATTGATGCCGAGCTTGCGCACGCGGATGAGCGAGTACACCGCATAGCCGATCAGCACGGTCGACGACGTGGTCATCAAAAGCGACAGCCCGATGATCCAGACCGGCCAGCGCACCCGCGAAGTCGCGTTGAAGTAGACCCAGAAGGGGAAGATGGACATCGCGTACATCGACGGCTCGCCGGTGAGCGCCTTGAGACGCTGGATCGGAAAGCCCTTGACGTCGATCTGCTGGAACGAGCTGCCGTTCACCGTGCCGTCCGAGCGCACGATGCCCTTGCCGAACTGATCGCCGAAAGCGCGGTTCGAGATGAAGTCGCCCGGTTGCCCCGTCGCGATGTAGTAAGCCACTTCGAACATGCCGTAGAGCGCGAACAGCGTAATGGCCGCGAGCAGCCATTGGTCCCAGGTCGGCTTGTAGTAGTGGTACACGTAGGCCGCGTAGAGCACGACGGCCGCCACGTAGGCGGACTGCGTAAACAGGCTCTTGCGCATGACGAAGGTGAAGGGATCGGTGTCGTCGACGAGCACGACCTTGCTGAAGTCGGGATCGAAAGGCGCCATCACGTCCGCGAACTGCGACGTGAAGAACATGATCAGCCAGACGAGCAGCGCCGCGCCCACGAAGTGCAGCCAGTGCTTGCGTGCGCGGCCGCCGAACAGCAGCACGAGCGGCACGGAGAGGAAGCACATCAGATAGCCGATCGTCGTGCCCTGAATCGATGGCATGACGAGAAACGACGTCACCGGCATCGCGAAGGCCCAGATTCGGTAGTAAAGGTCGGTCAGCGCCGCTTTTTCTTTCATCGTCGAAGGTTATGTTGGATGGAGCCGGCACTGTGGCGAACCATCGGATGAAACCGCCGGTTCAACGCGACAGGAACAGGTGTGTATCGAGTCCTGACTCGCCCAGATAAAGGCAGCCGCCGATCGCAAGCAGCGCCAGCGCGACGACCAGCGCCATGCGCAAGGGCGCGCGCCTGCGCGCTGCTTTCGGCTTGCGATGAAAATCGCAATGCGGACACACGGACGAAGCCGCGGCCACCTGTCTGCGACAGCGCGGGCATTGCACGAGCCGATGCCTGAAGGAAAAACGTCCGCTCATATGCGTCCCTTTCCTCGATCCGGTTGGCGACGCGAAGCGCGCCGAAGCCCCGTGAAACAACGCTCTGATCGCAAGCGCCCAGCGCGCGACGATCACATTCCGGAAGATAGCTCGTCATGCCGCAAATCGTTTGACATCCCGATCGCGCGAGCGTTTCCCGCAACGGATGGAACGTAAAGCGCCGCGTGACGGGCACGCGGCGTGAAGCATCGGTACGATACGCGCGTCATCGCGCGCGCAACATCAGTTCACCGACTTGAACGTGCTCGTATAAGCCGCCGCATAACCGTAGCTGCGGCGATTGCTCGGGCGGCGCGGAATCGCGTTGAAGACCGAACCGACCAGTCTGCCGCCCGCGCGTTGCACCTTCTTCACGGTCTCTTCGATCTCTTCCTCGCTCTGGATGCCCGAGCGCAGCACGAGCACCGTCGAGCCCGCATCGCTTGCGACGATCGCTGCATCGGTCACGACGAGGAACGGCGGCGTATCGACGATCACCAGATCGAACTGATCGCTCATGCGCGCGAGCATATTGCGAAAGCCCGGCATCATCAGCAGCTCGGACGGATTCTCCGGATAGCCGCCGCACGACATGAACGACAGGCCCGGCACGCCGACATAACGGATCGCATCGCTGAGCGCCATCTCGCCCTTCAGCACTTCCGAGAGACCGCCCGGATTCGACTGCTTGAAGAACGAAGCGATATGGCCGCGCCGCATGTCGCCGTCGATCAGCAGCACGCGCAGACCGATTTCGGCGAGCAGCACCGACAGATTCGCCGCGACGAAACTCTTGCCCGCCGACGGAATCGGGCCCGTCAGCATCACGATGTTGTTCGGCGCGTTGGCGAGGTCGCGATACAGCTCCGTGCGTACCGCGCGCAGCGCCTCGACGGCCGGATCGTGCGGATAGCGCGTGGCGAGCACGCGGGCGTCGCGATCGGTGTCGGCGACGTGCGGCATCGCGAACGCATCGTGCTCCGGCAGATGAACGTACGGCAGCGCCTTGGGTGGTCCGCCTTGCTCGGCGCCGGAATAGGTGAGCGGCGCATGCTCCGCCGGCGACACGGCGATCTCGTGATCGAGCATCGCCTGCTGCCGGCTGTACAGCACTTCGCCCAGCACCGGCACCGAGAGACGGCGCTCGACGAACATCGGATCGGTCACGCCGATCATCGCGTGGCGGCGCAGGAAGATGAAGAAGGTGCCGATGAAAAAGCCCAGACCCGTGCCCGCCAGGATGACGAGCGGCTTGTTCGGCTTCACCGGACGATACGGGCGCAACGCGTTATCTACGATATGCGCGCCGCCGCTCGTGCTTGCACGGCGCACCGACAGCTCCTGCGCCTTGTTGACCATGCCCATGTAGATGGTCTCGGCCACGCGCGCGTCACGCGTGAGCGTCGCGTTCTGACGTTCGGACGCGGGCATGCTGTCGAAGCGTTGCTGAATCTGCTTGTTCGATGCTTCGAGCTCGGCGATCTGCTGATCGAGATTGACCACCTGCGGACTGCTCGGCTGGAAGCGCTGCAAGGCTTGCGTGCGTTGCAGCTTCAAGGTCGCAAGTTGCTGCATCGACACGATGCTGCCTTGCAGATACGCCTGCGCTTCGTTGATCGGCTGCACCGACTGCGACTTCGAACGGAACGCGCTCAAATTGCCTTCGGCCTGACGCAGATCGCGTTCGAGGCGCGGCAGTTCTCCGCGGATGAATTCGAGCGTCTTCGTGTCGTTTGCCTGACGCGCCTGCACGGCGGCCGCCAGATACGCCTGGCCGAGCGCGTTGGCGACATCGGCGGTGAGCGCGGGATCGTCTGCATTGAAGGTGATCTGCACGACGCCCGTGTCCTTCGCGGACTCGGCCACCTTCATTGTCTTCTTCATGAGCGCGATCGCGTCGAGCGTATTGAGGCGCGTCACATCGAAATGCACGCCGGGGCGACCGATCACGCTGTCGACGAGTATTGAGACGCCGTTCGCCGATGCCGGACGGCCGACCGTGCCGCGCAGGAGCGTCTCGCCGTCCGGGTCGTGCAACTCGTACTGGTTGTTTTCGAGCACGACCAGATCGAGCTTCTGGTCTTCGAGCGCGGGCGGCACGTCGAGCCGGCCGATCTGCAGCGACTCGCCGCCCCACGCGTACGAATCGAGCCCGAACCATGCAGGCGCGAGATGTCCCTTCTTCGCGAACAGTTCCGCGATCGAGCCGAGCACGGGGAGCGTGTTGGGCTTGACCTTCACGTCGAAGTGAAACTGCTTGACGACAGGCTCCAGCACCGAGCGGCTCTGCATCATGGAGATCTCGGCGGGCGCGAGCTGATTCACTGTCTGCACCGCCTGCGGCATCTGCTGCTGGCTTTGCGGCGCGATGCCGAGTGCGTTCGGATCGGGTGGATCCACGCGCACGACCACGTCCGACGAATAAATGGGCTTGGCAAGAAACGCATACGCGCTCGCGAGCGCGGCGGCGATTCCGATGAACAGGAAGAGGATGCCAAGGTGGTCGCGCAGTAGCCTGAGCATGTCGCTCGCGGTGAATTCACCGTCATCCTTGCCCGGGCGCGAAGGTAAGGCGTTGACATAGGGGGTGTTCAAAGGCGCAGTCCTCAGTCGATAAATTGAGCGTTGTTTCCGGGCTGCGGAAAAAGCAGAGAGCCCGCGCGGCATGCCGCGGTACGTTACGTGTCAGTGGTCCGGCGAGAGAGCCGTTGGAACTTCCAGACTTTAAGACGCGAGAGGCTCTTGAAAAGCGGGCAAAGCGCTCGATGCCTCGCGTCGCATGACGAAGCATGCCGGCTCATCGGAGTGCGATATATGCCCGAAGCACACACCGTGCCTCGGAGCCGCGTCTTGGATTCAGCGGATGAAACTCGCGAATCCGTCTCGAATCGCTTGCCATCAACGATACGATACGCCCGGAAAAAATAGCGTTCAAAACTATCTTCCGGGCGTGAGTTGCTCGCGTCTGTTAAGTAGCGAACGTTAAATGCCTTCCAATGTCGGGCACGCCACTTGCGCCCCCGTGTTTTCGCGCGATAATCATCGGTTCGACGCGCGTTGATTTCGTCATACAAGTTGAGCCCATCTTCACGGCATCGGGTTCGCCTTGATGAAGTCGCGCACCGTATCGAAGCGCGATTTGCGCGTTTTACCGTCATCGTGAATCACGCCGTAGTTGCCATCGCCGCCGTAGCGTTGATCATCGTATAGCTCGTACAACGTCACATTCTGAATGTTGTAAGTTTTTGCAAGCGACACGAATCCCTTCAACGCATCCTTGCCGACGAGATAGCCCGCCGGGTCCTCATGAGTCGGCCGCACGCCATATTCCGTGATCCAGATGGGCTTGCCGTAACTGTCGCGCAACCGCTCCAGCACGTTGACCTTGTTCTGTCCCGCCGCCGTGATCGATCCCATGTTCGAGTACCAGTGCCACGCGGTGATGTCCCATTGCGGAATCGGATGGCCCTTGCTGCCGTCGGGCTGCGTACCCGCATAGAGCATGTCCGTGAAGCCGTAGTGAAGCCAGCTGAACGATGTCAGCAGGATCTTCGCGTCCGGGTTCGTCTCGCGTATGCCTTTGATCAAGCCGAGGATCGATCCGCGCGCCTTCATGAACCTCGCGTTGTCGTAATCCGACGGATGTTCACCGCTGCGGTCCGAGCCGAGGATCGTCCAGTTGTCGTACTCGTTGCCCACCTGATAGTACGTGACGAGCCCCTTCAGCATGCGTCCCGCGATCTTGCCGAGCGCATAGCCGCGCTCGAACGTTTCCTGCTCGTTCGCGCGCTTCTCCTGTTCGAAGGGCGTCACGAGCGCGAGCACGCCGATGCATTGCTTCGCCGCCGCGCGCGCGAAATCCGCGACCATGTGCGCGCTTTCCTCGTTCGACACATCTTGCGCGTACATCGTGACACCAAGATCACGCAGTTGTGAAATCTGCAGACCATAGTCGCTCATGCGATACGCGCCACGATGTTCCAGATGTCCCGCGATGCCATAGAACACGCCGGTCGACCCCTTGCCGCAGGAAATCTTCGGCGTCGCGTGGCCCGCGGCATCCGCCTTGGGGACGGCCGAGCGACTGCTGTGGTAGGCGTCGGACGTGCCGCTGCGCGCGAAGATCAGCACCGAAGCGCACAGCAACGCGCCAAACACCAATACCGCAGCCACCAGAATTCGCATCGACGTTCGGCCTCGTGATAGTGCGCGCGGTTATTTGACCAGCGCGTCGGAGTGTCGTGCCGTCGCCTCGACGCCCGCGTTGCGCGCATCGCCCGCTTGCAGCACGACGTTCAGCGCCTGCGCATCGAATACTTCGCGCGAGAAGCGTCGCCGGAATGCGGCCGACAACGCGGCAAGCGGAAAATCGCTCGCGGCGAAGATGCGTTCGACGAAGGCATCGTGGTCGTGCGCGGGAAAGAGCAATGCATCGGGCAAGTACGAGTCGAGTCCCGATACGCGCGCGACGACGATCGGCCGTTCCGCGAGCACGGATTCGATCATCACGAGCGGCACGCCCTCGTACGCGGAGGGCAGCACGAGCGCATCGCTGGCGACGATATACGGCAGCACGTCTTTCTGCGGCCCGACCATTCGCACGCAGGCGGACAGCACAGGGCTCGCGTCGATCGTCTCTTGCAGACGCGCTGCGTCCGGCCCTTCGCCGACGATCAGCACGAGCGTACGTGCGAATGCATCGGCATGTCGCTCGATGGCCTGCATCAGGAAGTCTTGACGCTTCTGCTGAAAGTTCAGCCGGCCGACATGCGCGATGATCGTGGTGCCGTCGTCGGGCAGGCCGAGCGACGCGCGCGCGGCCTCTTTCGTGAGCGTCGAACGGCTGAAGCGATCGTCGACATAATTCTCGAGCACCATCGCGCGCGCGTTCGGCGCGAGCGTCTTCAGCTTGCCGCACAGATGATCGTTCAACGTGACGTACGCGTTCGGCATGCGATACAACCGGCGCTTGACGAGCCACTTGAGCTTGCCGGATCGGCTCGCGTTCGCGGGCGCTTCGTCGACGAGCGGCAGATAGCTGACCGTCTCGATGCGTGCCCGGCGCGCCGCGAACAGCCCCGCGATGCCGGACGCGATCGTGCCTTGCGCGATCAGCACCTTGTCGAGTCGCAATGCGCGCAAGGTCGCGGCGGTCGCGCGCATCGTGCGCCACAGCGCGAGCGCATTCCCGCGTATCGATTCGGCCGTGTACGAAAGACCGATCGCCTTCACTTTCGGATGAGCGGCCGCCAGATCGCGCACGTAGCGATACAACGGCTCGTTCCTGGTCGGCACGAGGATATGCAAGGTTTCGACCTGCGTGCTCGGCACAAGCGCAAGCATGAAGCGCTTGAGCATCTCTTCGTGACCGCCGTTTATACCCGAGTCGCAGTAGATTCCCAACCTCACCGGCTTCCTCCCTCGCTGCGCGCGTCGGCATTGCTGCTGGCACGCGCCGTCATGGCTTGTCGATGAACTGCATCAGCAGGCGTGCGCTTTCCGTCCATCGGAAGCGCTCGGCATGCGCGAGGCCGCGCCGCTTCAGGTCCGCGCTCAGTTCCGGCGAATCGAGCAGCTCGCGCAGTTTGCTCGAAATATCGTCGACCGAGTAGGGGTCGCAATAGATCGATGCATCGCCGCACGTTTCCGGCAACGCAGCCGCGCGGCCCACGAGCGTCGGGCAGCCGTTGCGCATCGCCTCCAGCGGCGGAATGCCGAACCCTTCGTAAATGGAAGGATAGAGGAAGCATGCCGCATGTTGGTAGAGCGCTCTCAGCTTTTCGTCGCTGACGTAGCCCGCCTGCTTGATGTTCGGCGCGCTCGACAGATCATGCGCCTTGCCAAAAATCGACGCATTCTTCATACCGACGATCACCAGATCGATCGACGGATCGTTCAGCTTCATGAATGCTTCGACGAGACGTTTGAAGTTCTTGGTCGGATTCATGCTGCTCACGGCGAGCACGTAGCGATTATTCGTGAGCTTCAGTTCGTCGATCACGGAAGCATCCGGCGTGATGTGATCGAGATGGTCCGCGGCGAGCGGCACCACGCCGATGCGCTCCGCAGGCACGCCGACATGATGCGCGAGCCGGTCGCGCGAGAAGGTCGAGTTGGTCAGCACGCAACTCGACGTGCGCGCGAGAATCCAGAACATCACGTGATACCAGGTGCGGAACTTCCACGAGAAGTGCGCGGGCGTATCGAACACCGCGGCATCGTGCATGTAGATGATCTGGTTCGTGCGAAAGATGGAGCCCGAGTTGGACAGATTCACGATACGTGAGCGGCCGGCGAAGAGCGGCAGCACGATCTGCTCCCAGAAGACGCCCTTGCCGAAGCCGAGCTTGACGGTGTCGACGCCCTGCACGGGATCGAGGCCGCTTTGCGGCGGAACCGCGAGCCTCACATGCGAGCCTTGCGGCAACTGCCCGAGTGCGGCGACGAGTTCGCGCGCGACACGCTGCACGCCGGTGGTCTTCTGGCTCGTGAAACGGCCGTTGTAGACGAGCTTGCTGGTGGCGAAGGAAGTATCCATGGTCTAGGCGTCAGAACTGTGAATCGGAGCTGGTTTCATAGGCGATCTCGTCCTTGTCGAGGGGCGCGGGCGCGTGCGTGGAGGAGTCGAGTTCGTATATGGAGAGCCATTGACGGAAGATCGCGTCCATCGAAAAGCGCTTGCTCGCCGACGTTCTCGCCGCTGTTCCCATGCGCGCGCGCAGGACGGGGTCGTCGCGCAACATCGCCGTGTACTGCGTCATTTCTTCGACACTCGATGCGACGAAGCCCGTGACGCCATGCTGAACGACATCGCGATTGCCGACCACGTCCGTGACCACGGCGGGAATGCCCGCGACCTGCGCTTCGATCAGCGCGATAGGCATGCCTTCCCAACGGGACGTCTGCACATAGATGTCGAGACTGGCGGTAAGTTCAAGCGCACGGTCGCGCGTGACCCAGCCACTGCACGACACGACGTCGTTGGGCGTCCCGGCGGGCAACTCTTCGGCATGACCGCCGATCCACAGGAACTGCGTCGAGTCGCCGTGCAACGCGGTGGCGAGGTCCACGAACGCTTCATGATTCTTTTGAAACGTGGCGCGCCCGCTCATGCCGATGAGCACGTCCTGCGCGTCTTTCTCGATGCGCGGCGGAATCTCCGGCACGTTCACGCCGTTCTCGATCATGCGGGCCTGTCGCGCGTGCATTCTCGTCTCGATCTCGGAGAGCTCGCTCTTCGAGCACGCGACGATGGTGCCGCCCAGACGCGCCGCGATGCGCTCGAAGCTCAGATAGGCGAACTGCTTCGCGGCCGACACGTCGCGGCGCAGAAACGCGAGGCCGTGCGGCGAATAGAACACGCGGGCACGCGGTGCGGCGATGCGCGCAGCGGCGCGTCCCAGCACGCCGGCCTTCGAGGAGTGCAGATGGATCACCGACGGATCGCACTCCCTGAGCTTGCGGACCAGATTCCACAGACCGGTGAGGTCGCTTTTCATGCTCACTTCGCGAACCATGTTCACATAGGTCAGCTTGACCGCCGGATGAAAAAGCCTGGAAAAATTGTTGGGCGTTTCCTGCCGGATCGAATGAAGGATCGTGACGCTGACGCCCGCGGCTGCCGCGCGGTTCGAAAGCTGGGTCAGCATGGATAGCACACCGCCACCGAAAGCTTCGGTGATATGGACGATCTCTTTCATCTTGGACTCTTCGTTGGCGTCCTGCCGAGCACCCGCGGCAATACGCAATAAGAAGTTAATGGCCTAATCGTTATCGGTGATCGACGTGACACTTTCGAGAAATGACCGATGCATGAAAGAGGTGCACGGTCGTTCACGAGGAGTACTGATCGAGCATTGAATTGCGCAATCGAAAAATTCGCACGCGATGCGACATAGCATGAGTCGTTCCCGCGCACGGATGCGAGGAACCCCATCATGCTCGAAAACTTCCCCGGAATTACCTGCTGGAAGCCTCTGACCAGGTCAATTTGGCCGTATGGCTCCCGCTAGATCGGTCTTTTTGAGGATTATTCTGCGTCGCGCGGTTGAAATGCGGTAAGGCCCGGTAAAAACGGCCGCCCTGCAATGGTGCGCGAAGCCGACTAATCGTTCAGATTTTTTGGCGTCCCGGCGTCGGGACTGCGGCATCCGGCGTGGGCACCTTCCTCATTGAAGTGCTCAGGACACGGATTGTTTGAGGTCATTTCGTTACTGAGGCATTCTGCTGAGCAATCGCCGCTTCGCAAATCTCCAGAATTATCTGCAGGTCTTTGAGCGGAACCGCGACCGATTGCATGCGCAGGCTTTGGGCCTGCTGCACCAGCTTCTGGACGTGTTCGATCGACATTTCCTCTGATTCCATTCCACAGGCTCTCTTAATTAAACACTGGTCATACCAATACGATACCGGCTCGAACTGCATCGGTCGGTTCGCTGACTCACATACATGCATGCAACTTTGAAGTAGGGCGTGTGTCGAATGTTGCCACATCAAAATCATGCATCACGTCGTTCCCGAGCTCGCGCCTTCGGCGATTGGACGACGCTTCAGTAACGGCACGCCTTGCAGATGCAGCGTGAATGCCATCGCGGCAGCAACCAGCGTTTCGGTGATCAGCACCGTAGCCCCCGCGCCCTGTTCGCCGAACAGCGTTGCGAGCACGGCGAGCAAGCCGAAGTTCACCACCGCGGACGCCATCAGCACACGACTGAATTGTGCCTTCATGCCGAGCGGAAGCATCGTCTGAACACCGAAGAGATCGGAGAGGCCGGCCATCAACGGCACGAACGCCATCCATCGCAACACCTCTACGGTAGGCAAGAACTTCGGTCCGTACAAGAGTTTTACTGCAAGCGGCGCACCGAAGAAGATGCACACCGAGATCAGTGACACGATCACGGCTTGCACCACGAACATCTTCCGAAGGAACGCGAAGGCATCTTCTCTTGCGTGATGCATGAGGAAGCTCACGCGAGGATACGCCGCGGTCTTGAGAGGAGTCAGCATATTCAGTGCCGCGCGGATGAGCTTGTCGGCCGCGGCGAAGTAGCCCGCCGCGACATTGCCCGCGATGAACGTGAGTATCACGATGTTGCTCGATGCGTAGATGTCCACGATCGCCGTGGCAATGAACACGCTCCAGCCGTCCTTCAGACGAGTGACGATGGTCTTGAACGACACGCGCACGAAGTCGAGCTCGCGCCGGGAGTACAGGTACGTGCAGATCGCGATGCCCGACAGCAACGGCACCAGCGCATTCACGGCCATCGCAATGTACACATCGTCGTGTTCGCGCACGAAGAGATACATCGCAGGAATGCTGAGCGCGCGTCCGATGAATACGAAGAGGCTCAGCATGCCGAGATCTTCGATGCCCTGGAAGTACCACGTGGGTATCAGCATCGCGCCGACCGCCTGGCCATAGCCGATGAGAAGCAGCTCGCGATTCTCTTGAAGAAAGGGGATGGCCGACGTCAGTATGACCATCACGACGAATCCGGCGCACGCGAGCGAGGCTTGCGTGAGGATGGTTTCCCAGAACACGCGCGAGCGCAGTTCGCGATTGTCGCGATTGATCGAGACCTTCGGCGTGGCCGTCAGCGAGAAGCTGTAGTTGGTGAGCGAGATGAAGTAGGCAGTAAAGGCCAGGCCAAATGAAAGGCGTCCATATTCGCCCGGACCGAGGACGCGCGCGAGCCACGGCAGCGTCAGCAGCGGTGCGAGGTATGTGGATACCTGCAACGTCATCAGAATCGTGAAGTTCTTTCGAAAAGATGCCATTGAACGGTTTTTTCCCGGCTTGTGCGAAGCGTGGTGATCTTGATGACTATGCCGCAAGGTTGCGAACCGTGCTGGTTCGCCCGACGCGAGGGGCTCTTGCGTGACAGCTTCTCAGGCGAATAGTTTCGCTTGCGCGCTCTGCCGTCAATGCGGCACGCGGCCAGGAGATGTGCACGTCTGCGCCTTTGGACCGGCGTCGGGTGCGCGGAAGTTGAACGGAATACACCGCCTCCGGACCATCGATTCAAAGCCGGAAAGCATCAGTGTATTGCAAACCTTATTTAACAAAATAAAAGCATATTCATCAGTGGGTTTGCCCACGCAAATGTGCGTCTGACACGGGATCGTTCGATTGCAAACTACTTGAAGTGCTGGTATGGCATACCGGCTTCGCAGGCCTCATTCATTCACCGCTGACGCCTGTCGGGGAACGCGATGTGCACGCGATGCCGCCGCAGGCGGACGCAACTCGAGGCCGAGCGCGCGCTTGACGAGGCGCTTGGCGAGGAACACGCGACGATCGACGGCGATCTTCCCGTGAAAGCGCAGTTCCTTCTGCGTATCCGAGCGATGCGTGGCGAAGTCGCGATAGCGTGCCGCCGTGGCTTCGATGATTCGCATCGATTCGGCGAACGCGTGGCCATCGACGCGCGCGGCCTGAAAGCACGCATACGCGAAGACCTTGTGGAACATCGCGAGCCAGAAGGGATCGAGCGGGCCGCCGTGGCAGCGTTGCATGGTCTCTTCCGCGCAGGTCGCGAGCGACTGCACCGTGTACGGCGTCGCGCGGGTCGTGATGCTGCCTGCGCGGCGGCGATAGAAGTAGAGATCATCGGTGAGACGAAAGAGCGATTTCGCGCGCGCATAGACGAGCGGAATCGCGGCGGCGTCTTCATAGACGCGTCCGGCCGGAAACTCGATGCCGTCCCACAGTTCGCGCTTGTACACGCGCGCGACCGGAAACACCTGATACACGCGCGCGAAGTCCAGCAGCGCGTCGAGATCGCATGCGCGATGACCTTCCGTGCCCGCATCGATCAGCGTGACCTTGTCGATGACTTTGCCGCCCGAATCGATGATGCCGACGTTGAATTCGATGATGTCCGCAGCGTTCGAGTCGAGCAGCGGCATGATCTTCGCGGTGAAGTCCGCTGCCCAGACGTCGTCGGAATCGAGAAAGCCTATGTATGGCGACGTCGCTTCCGCGATCGCGCGATTGCGTGCGGCGGAAACGCCACGGTTTTCCTGATGAATGACGCGGATATTGCGGCCGCGTGCGCTGCGCTGCACGTCGAGGATGCGTTCGAGCGTGCGATCCGTCGAGCCATCGTCGATGATGATCAGTTCGATTTCATCGGAACGCGGTTGCGAGAGCGCTGATTCGAGAGACGCGGCGATGAAATGCTCCACGTTGTACGCGGGGATGATCACCGAGAGCAAGGTTTCAGGGTTGCCATTGTGGACGCGTGTCATTGTGCTCGTGTCACCGGTTAGAGTTGATTCGAAAGCCACCGTGGCCGAGGCGGTCATGCGTGCCGGCTGATTCAAGCGCTTCAAACGCTGAACGCCGGAGGGAATGCTATGGACAGGTGTGAAGCGGGGAAAGTTCTGCTACGCCTGAATGCGGAATCGAATGCGTATTCTCCAGATTGAGCGCCTCAAGTCGCCGTCAAGAGAAAAATAAAATCGATGCGCGGCTTTGCGTAGGGAATTTTAATTGCTGAAGGTATTGCATTTTGCCAACTTGAGCTTGTTTGCAGCCGCCAATCCCGCTTTGAAACTCGACATGTAAAAAACGTAACGAGAGTTTATTGCCTTGAATATGCGGCTATCAAAAAGCGAATTAATAGCATTCCGATATTTTCGAATCGGGCTGCTTGAGCACGATCGTGCACGCGGATTGCTACACAGGCGCGGCGGCGCACGGAATGCACCGCTGCCGCATGCGTCGTAGGCGCTCACATATAATGATCCGCAGGGATTCATTCGAGCTGCCCATTCTTCGGGCAGATGCAACCGGCTTCGCGACTTCACCGCAACACCGTTACACGCAAGGATCCATAACCGTGACAACGTCTTTTTCCAGTACGGTCGAGCCGGAAGGCGACAACTCCTTCGGCGCGTCCGTCGCAGGAAACGACGGCGTGCTGGTGCTCGACGCCGCCCAGCGCTGCCTCTCCGCCGACGCCGTCCTGGCGCATCTCTTCGATCTCGATCCCGCCGCGCTCGTCGGCCGCGCGCTCGCCGATACCCCGCTACCCCGACCTCTCACCGCGGCGTTCGCGTCGGCGGCCGATGCCGCGCTCGCGTGCAACGGCACGCGCCGCGCGCACGTGTCGATCGACGAGGGTGATACCACGCGCGCCTTTTCGATCATCGCGCTGCCGGGTGCGGATTGCGTGACGCTGATCGTGTCGCCGTCGGCAGGGGTATCGGACAAGGAGGACGGCACCGCCGATCGCATCGCGCATCTGCGTGCGGAGGCGGCGCTCTTCATGCGCGATCATGTGCTGTCGGTGGTATCGCACGATCTGCGCGGTCCGTTGAACGCGATCCATAGCTGGGGCTACGTGCTCGAACGCAAGGTCGACGCCAACGATCCAGCCGCGCAGCGCGCGCTCGCGGGCATCCGCTCGGGTGTCGAGCAACAGGTGAAGCTGATCGAGCAATCCGTCGATACGACACGCGCCGAGACCAAGGCGCTGTCCGTCGCGCTCGCACCGGTCGCGGTGCGTCCGCTGCTGGAAAAGAGCGCGGCGCTGGCGCGCGCAGGCGTCGCGCGGGCGCGCGGCGTGACGATCGAGATCGACTCGCCGCTCGCGGAAGAACAACTCGAAGGCGATGCGGAGCGTCTGTTGCAGGCGCTCTGGCTGATGCTCGCGTTCGCCGCCGAGGCGAGCGCGGCGGGCGCGACGGTGCGCGCGTCGAGCAATGTCGAAGGCAGCATGTGGCGCACCGACGTGCGTTTCACGGTATCGGCCGAGGCGCTCAGCGACGCGGCGTCGCCACACGTGCTCGAAGCCTTCGCGCGCCGACAGGCCCTGGAACCGCGCGAAGGCGGGCGCATCGCGTGGGGGCTCGCGCTGTGCAAGCGCGTGTCCGAAGCGCATGGCGGCGCGTTCGAGCACAGCGATATCGCGGACGGCGCGGAAGTGACGTTGTCGGTGCGCCTGCCGGTCGCAGGGATGTAAATTGACTTTCGATTTCCTGTCGGCCATATACTGACGCTTTCCATTTTCGAAGAGAGTTGCTTTGGCTCAGGTTGTCGCGCTGATCGGCGCATTGTTGCTCGTCGCGTTGAATGGCTTCTTCGTCGCGGCGGAGTTCGGGCTCGTCAAACTGCGGCCCACGCGCGTCAAGGCGCTCGCGCGCACCAACGGCCTTCCTGGCCGCCTGCTCGCCAAGGTGCACGGGCAGCTCGACGCCTATCTGTCCGCATGCCAGCTCGGCATCACGCTGGCGTCCCTCGGGCTTGGCTGGATCGGCGAGCCGGCGTTCGCCACGCTCCTGCATCCGTTGTTTGCGCTGATCGGTGTCGAATCGGAGAAGCTGATCGATTCGATCTCTCTCTTCTTCGCGTTCACGGTCATTTCGTTTCTGCATATCGTCGTCGGCGAGCTGGCGCCGAAGTCGTGGGCCATTCGTCGCGCGGAGCAGGTGGGTCTGTGGCTCGCCACGCCGCTCTATGGCTTCTACTGGGTGATGTATCCGTTCATCTGGGTGCTGAACTCGAGCGCGAACTTCGTGCTGCGGCTTTTCGGCATCTCGGCCGAGCACGGTCACGATGCGCATTACTCCACCGACGAGCTCAAGCTGATCCTGCGCGGGCGTCGTCATGGCGGCGCGTCTTCGTATAACGAGGACGAGTGGAACACCATCGCGCATTCGCTCGATTTCAGCCGCATGACGGTGTCGGACCTGATGCGTCCGGCACATGAGCTCGTCGGGCTGCGTAACGATTTGCCGATGCGTGACAACCTCGCTGTGATTTCGCGGCACCGTTTTTCGCGCTATCCGCTGTTCGCCGATGCGTCAGGCGAGCGCGTGATCGGCATGATCCATTTGAAGGACCTGCTGCTGGCGGGCGATGGCAGCGGGCGCGGCTTCAACTTCAGCTTGTCCAAGGATGCAGCCGAGAAGATCGACAAGCTTTCTCGGCATGTGCGGCCCGTGCAATATGTCGCGCCGAATCTGTCGGCGCTGGAGTTGTTTCGGCGTTTTCGCAAAGGCGCGCCGCATCTGGCCATCGTTGGGCGCAAGGGGGCGAAGCCGATCGGCTTCATCACGCTCGATAACCTGCTTGGCGCGCTCGTCGGGCAGATTCACGACGAGTTTCGTCAGGGCGATGCCGATTGGTCACGCATGGACGATGGCACGCTGATGGGCAAGGGGAGCTTGCCGGTTGTTTCGCTCGAGCGCGCGCTGGGGATCGATATCGATGAAGGGCGGGCGGAATCGGTGGGCGGGCTCGTGATCAATGCGCTCGGCGATTTGCCCACCGAAGGGCAACGAGTGGAGTTCGATCGGTTCGATATCGTGGTCAAGAAGATGAACGGGCCGCGCATCGTACTGGTGCGGGTCTATCCAAGAGAAGAGGCGCTTGAGGAAGCGGAGTGACCTTTTGGGGTTTGGGTTTTGGTTTTTGGTTTGTCGCCGGATCCCGTTGGCGTGTCGGTTTATTGGCGTTGCCCCTGTGCGGGGCGGCAGTCACTTTCTTTGCTGCTGCAAAGAAAGTAACCAAAGAAACAGCTTTCCCCATCCAAAGTACTTCATGCCGGCCCCGGCACAGGCGATCGGTCTTGGCACAGCAGTAGCGAGTGCCCTCGTAGGCCTAACCGGGCTTGGACCGCGCACGGTCTGACACATCGCGCCACAAAACAAACCGGTTCAGCACGAAATAGCTCCGGCCCGCTTCGCGGCCGATGGGTCAATCGGGCCTGCGTGGGCTTCTGCGGTTCTCTTTTCTCGTCGGTTTCCCTTGCATACCCAACGGCAGCGCGTAGCGCTGTGCCGATGCTATTTCGTGCTGAATCAGCGCGCTTAAACGACTAGCTTGTCAGACCGTGCGCGGTCCAAGCCCGGTTAGGCCTACGAGGGCACTCGCTACTGACGCCACGATCGACGAGAGGAACACTCAAATTGCGTGTGACCGCGGGCGTGTCAGGCTGCTTTCTTTGGTTACTTTCTTTGCAGCAGCAAAGAAAGTGACTGCCGCCCCGCACAGGGGCAGTGCTAATAGACCGACGCGAACACGGGATCCGGCGAAAAACCAAAACCCTAAGGCTTCGGCACGCCTTCCTCCACCAGCAAAGCCACCGGCATCACCCCCAACGCATCGCGCAAAAACAGCCTCTCCCCCTCGGCCTTGGGCGCATTGGGCCCCAACCAATCGAACAACGCCCGCGAATGCAGCGCCTCGGGCAACACGATCGCCGTGTCGCCCCACCGCTCAGGCTCGACAAGCGGCACATCCCGCTCAGGATCCAGCAACGGCGCCGCAAGCCGCGTCGCGATCACGATCGCAAACGCACTCCCCGCATGCCGCGCATAAGCGATCACATGTCCAGCCTGCTCACCCTGAACCTCGAGCGGCACATACTCTCCTTGAGCGAACAACGACTCGCAATGCTTGCGCAAAGCCAAAGCGCGTCTCACGAGCGCCAGCTTGACACGCCCATCGCGCCAGTTCGCCAACTGCTCGGAGGGCGGTCCCTTCTCTTCCACCTCGGCGAGCCACTGCCGACGCAACCCATAATCGACAGGCCTGCGATTGTCAGGATCGACGAGACTGAAGTCCCACAACTCGGTGCCCTGATAAAGATCCGGCACGCCCGGCGATGTAAGCCGCAACAGCGTCTGCTGGAAACTGTTGATCGCGCCGAGCGGCGCGACCCGCGAGACGAACGCCGACAACTCCTGCAAAAAGCCATTGCGCCGTTGCGGCGCGACGATATCGAATAGAAAGTCCTTGCACGCGTTCTCGTACGCTTCGTCGGGCGCGAACCAGCTCGTACGCGACTTCGCCTCACGCAGCGCCTTCAACTGCCATTGCGCCACACGTTCCGCAAGCGCGTGAACGCCCGCTTCGTCATCGGGGGCGAGCGTCGTCGGCCAGCATCCGACGAGCGTCTGATAAAGCATCGCCTCCGCAGCCGGCCCCGGCGCCCAGTCGTGCTGATCGCCGCGTCTCAGAGGCGTGTTCAAGGTGGACCATTGCCGCAGCGTCGTGGCCCACTCGTCGGGAATCTCGCTCAACGCCGCGATGCGCGCGCGCACGTCTTCTCCGCGCTTGTGATCGTGCGTCGCAGTGCAGAGCATGGCATGCGGAAACGCGGCGAAGCGCTCCTGATTGCCTGCGTGGAACGCGTCGACGGACAGCGAAAATTCACCCGGGTCCGCGCCGACTTCATTGCGCGAAATGAGCCGCCCGTAGCGATAGCACGCCGTATCTTCGACCGCCTTCGCCGCCACCGGCGATGTCAACTGCGAAAACAGCGTCTGCGCCGCACGACGCTGCGAGCCGCTCGACGATGGCGGGTTCGGCCCCGCCTGCGCCTGATTGCGATCACGCTCGCGGGTGCGCTCCGCGGCGCGATCACGGCCGCGTTCCGGACGCTCGCCACGCTCGGGCTGCGGCACATCGTCGGGCAGCTTGCCGCCGAGCCATTGCGCGACCTGGTCGAGCACGACATGATCCGCCCGCGCGAGCACCGCGCGCGCGGCGTCGAGCGCTTGCGTGAAGAAGCGCTCGTCCTCGGGGCTGCGCACGCTGCCGATCGGATAGATGCGATACACCGGAAACTGCACGACGAGTTCCGCGACCACCCGCCTGATCGACGTGAACGTGAGATCGCGCGTCGTCTGCGCATCGCGCGCGATACGATGCAGCGCGCGCGTGACGCGATCCAGTTCCGCCGACAGATTCTCCGCGAGTATCTTGCGGCGCGCGGCGAGCGCTTCATCGGCGAAGCACGCGCTCTTGCCCGTGATCTCGGCCCACAACGCGGCAAGCGGTTCCGCGCCCGCCGGATCGTGCAGCAGCGCGCCGACATCGTTCATGAAGTCGTAGCCGGTCGTGCCGTCGACCTGCCAGTCGCGCCGCAACGGCTCGCCGCGCGCAAGAATCTTCTCGACGACGAAATACGTGCGGCCATTGCCGTGCCGCAACGCCTCGGGACGTTCGATCGCCAGCTCTTCGAGTCGCGCGCGCAAGCGCTGACAATACTCGCGCGGTTCGGCGAGACCATCGACGTGATCGACGCGCACGCCATCGATCAGCCCTTCCGTAAAGAGTCTGAAGACGAGCGCATGCGATGCCTCGAACACCTCGGGCCGCTCGACGCGCACGCCGCCGAGCGTGCTCACGTCGAAGAAGCGCCGCCAGTTCACTTCGTCGGCGGCGGTGCGCCACCATGCAAGGCGGAAATGCTGGCGCTCCAGCAGACGATGCAACCGGTCGCGGCCTGCGGGCGTATCCGGCGCATGCGCGGCGAGGATCGCCTCGATCGCAGCCTGGCCGCCCTCGGTCTGCGCGATGGTGACGAGCGCGGTGCGGGCGTCGGCGGCGCGCGGCTGATCGACAGGCTGCGTCGTCAGACCGACGAAGCGTTGCGCAAGCTCGGGCGCTTCCTGAAACACGGCAGGGTAGTCGACCGGGCAGACCGGAAACGCATTCGAGTAATACTCGATGACGAAGCGCCCTTCGTCCGCGCGGTACGCGAGCCTGATCTTGCCGGCCTGCAATTCGTCGCCATAGGATGCGCCGAGAAACGGCGCGAGCACCTTGCCGCGCAACGCGGGATCGGGCGAATGCCAGTCGACGTCGAAGAAGCGCGCGTGCGCGGCATGGCGGCCCCATTCGAGGATGTCCTGCCACCACGCGTTCTGCGATCCACCCACGCCCATATGATTCGGCACGATATCGACGATGAGTCCCATCTCGTGCGCGCGCAGCTTCTCGACAAAGCGCCGCAGCCCATCCTCGCCGCCCAGCTCGGGATTGACCGTCGTGTAGTCGACGACGTCGTAGCCGTGCGTGGAGCCGGCGGTCGCGGTCGTGATCGGCGACACATAGGCGTGGCTCACGCCGAGTTGCGCGAAGTAGTCCACGAGCGCGGCGGCGTCGTCGAACGTGAAGTCTTTGTGAAGCTGAAGCCTGAGCGTGGAACGCGGTACGGTCATGGTGATTCGGGTTTCGATGTGGTTTCGTTCGGCTGCACGGAGCGCTTGCGCGCGGCATCGACGGCGAGCAGGCGGTCGGAGAAGGCATCGTCGAGAAACAGCTCGTCGACGGCGCTGGTCATGCGCCTTCGCCAGTTCGGATGCTCGTCGATCGAGCCGGGCAGGTTCGGCTGCTCCGCGAGCGCCAGCAGGTCCTCGAGCGGATACGTGACGAGCGGCGCGGGCGTCGCGGCGACGAAGGCGAGCGCTTCATCGACGGGCGCGTTGTCGATGCCGGGCGCGTCCACGTCGTCGGGTGCGATGCCCGCATCCTGAAACGCGCGCCACAGATAGGCGCGGTCCTCGCCGCGCTCCTCGAGCGCTGCTTCGACGGCGTCGCGGCCATCGGCGCGCGCGTTCGTCTGACCGATCTTCGAGCGCCACACGATGTCCTCGCCGCGCCACCATCCGGTGACGGTCGGCAGGTCGTGCGTCGTCGTCGTCGCGGTGACGCCGCTGTCCCATTCGCGCGGCGGCTTGAAGCCCGGGCCATCCACTTCGCGCTCGAACCACAGCACGCGTATGCCCAGCAAGCCGTGCTCCTGCAAGCGCTCCGTAAAGCCTGGCGGCACGGTGCCGAGGTCCTCGCCGACCACGATCGCGCGATGCCGCCACGATTCGAGCGCGATGAGCCGCAGCATGTCATCGAGCGGATAGCGCAGATACGCGCCGTCTTTCGCGCTTTCGCCTTCGGGCACGAGCCAGAGCCGGCGCAGGCCGAGAATATGATCGATGCGGATGCCGCCCGCGCGCGCGAACGCGCAGCGCAGCATGTCGATGAACGCCGCAAAGCCCTGCGTGCGCATCGCGCGCGGCGAGAAGGTCGTGAGGCCCCACGATTGCCCGGCTTGATTGAAGAGGTCGGGCGGCGCACCGACCGACACGCCCGTGAGCATTTCCTCGCGATAAGACCATGCGTGACTGCCCGCGCTGTCGCAACCGACCGCGAGGTCCGCGACGAGACCCACGGCCATGCCCGCATCGCGCGCGGCGTACTGCGCATGCATGAGGCCCTTGGCCGCGAGCCATTGCGTGAAGAGATAAAAGTCGACTTCGCGGCGATGCGCGCTGGCGAATTCCGTCACCGCGTCGCTGCGCGGATCGCGCAACGCCTCGGGCCAGTTGCGCCAGTGGCCTTCGCCATTCTCCGTGATCTGCGCGGCCTGCAGCGCCTCGAAGCGCGCATGATCTTCGAGCGGCCGGCCGCCTTCCTCGACGAACGCGGCGAAGTCCTTCGCGAAGGGCGAATCGCGGTCTTGCGAAAAGGTGTCGAAGAGGGCGCGCAGAATCGCAAGACGCGCTTTCGATGCACGCGGCCAGTCGATCAGCGAGAGACCTTCGAGTTCGTCGAGCTCCTGGGCCACGCCCGCTTTTTCGATCGCCGCGCGGGCCGCGGGCGCGCCGAGCACGGCGGCCGGATCGATATGCGCGATGTTGAGAAAGAGCCGCGACGACGGCGAATACGGGCTGAACTTGTTCGGCTCGGCGCTGAACATCGCGTGCATCGGGCTGATGGCGACGGCGTGTCCGCCGCGCCTCGCCGTCTGCGTCGCGAGCGACGCCAGCGCGGTGAAATCGCCGATGCCGCCATCGCCGTTGCGCCGCAGTCCATACACCTGCGCCGCGACGCCCCAGAGCGGCGGCGCGTGTTCGGCGTCTTCGTCCACGGTGCGCCATGCGTCGTCGATCGTATAGCAGCGCGTGGGCGCGACCGCGAGCGTCGTGCGGTGGTCGTTGATGACGAGCGTGTGATAACCCGGCTCGGCGATCGGCGAGAGCAGCGCGGTCTCGCCCTTGGGCGACGTGAAGCGTCCGTCGATGACCTCGCCGCTTTCCAGTTCGATGCGATAGCGCGCGCCCGACTTCGCCGCCGACACCGGCAGCGCGATGCCGCGATCCACTTCGGCGGTGATGAGCGGCGGCAGCTTGCGTCCGCTGATCTCGGCATCGATGGCGGCCATACTCTGCCGGATCTGCGTGGCGTTGCCGCACGGCAGGCCGAGCTTTTCCAGCAGGATGCGCAGCGTCGTTTCCGGCACGCGCTGCATGGTCTTGTGCGCGTTCAGCCATTCGATCTCGAAGCCCGCGCGCTCCGCGAGCGCTTCGATGCTGCTCACGGGCCGCGTGTCGTGCGTTTTACTGGTGGCGGCGCTCACGAGACTTTCCCTTCGGCCGATGCCGGTTCGAAGCGGCGCGCGTCGTGCGCGATCGCGTACTCGTTCACATCGCCGGTGAGCCAGGCGAGGAACGTGCGCCCGCTGAGTTCCCCGTCACGCGCGCGATCCTGCGCGCGCGCCGGCGTCTCGAAGATGATCTTGCCGGCGGGATTCTCCTTCAGCGCGATGCCCTCATCGCCGAGATTGAGCGCGATGGTCAGCGTCTCGCCATCGCCGAGCTTCCAGCGCGCGACGAGCGCCTTGTCGCCGAGCACATCCGCGCCGAGCGATTTCGCGCCCTTCAGACGCGGCGTGACGAGCTTCGCGCGCACCGTAAGCGCCGAGCGATAGAAGTGCAGCCATGCGAGCCGGTCTTCTTCGTCCTGTTTGTCGGACAGCGTCGGCGAGGACATCGCGAAGGTCTGTTTATCGTTCGGATCGGGAATCTGCGCGCGGCGTTTTTCGTCGCTGAACGCGGAGAACTTTGCGAACTCCTTGCGACGGCCTTCGCGCACGGCATCGGCGAGCTGATCGTGATAGTCGGTGAAGAACAGGAAAGGCTGCTTCGACCCGTATTGCTCTTCCATGAACAGCAGCGGAACCTGCGGCGACAGCAACAGAAGACCCGTCGCGGCGTAGAGCGATTCATCGTCGGTCAATGAGCGCAGACGGTCGCCCATCGCCCGATTGCCGATCTGATCGTGGTTCTGCAGGAACATCACGAAACGCGTGGGCGGCAGATGCGCGCTCGTTTCGCCGCGCGGCTTGCCATCGTGGATCGGCGATGGATCGCCCTGATACGCGAAGCCTTCGCTCAGGATGCGCGCGAGCTTCTCGATGGGCCTGTCGCAATACGCGCCGTAGTAGCTCTCGCTTTCGCCTGTCAGAAGGACGTGCAGCGTGTTGTGCGCGTCGTCGTTCCATTGGGCGTCGAAATGCGTTTCGAGCAGATTCGCCGTGTTGTGCTCGTTCTCAAGGACGAGATGCACGTGACGGCCCGCTTCGACGGAACTGCGCACGCGGTGCGCGAACTCGCGCAGCCATTCGTCGTCGTCGATGGCGTGCACCGCATCGAGGCGCAGGCCATCGAAACGATATTCGTTGAGCCAATACAGGGCATTGTCGAAGAAGAGGTCACGCACTTGCGGACGCTCGAAGTCGATCGCCGGACCCCACGGCGTGTACACGCCTTCGCGGAAGAAGGTCTTCGCGTACGCGTGCAGATAGTTGCCGTCCGGGCCGAAGTGGTTATAAACGACATCGAGAAACACCATCAGGCCGAGACCGTGTGCCGTGTCGACAAGCTTCTTCAAGTCCTCGGGGCGGCCGTAGGACGAGTCGGGCGCGTAGGGCAGCACGCCGTCGTAGCCCCAGTTGCGCGTGCCGGAGAAATCGTTGAGCGGCATCAGTTCGATGGCCGTCACGCCGAGTTGCGCGAGTTCCGGCAGACGCGCGGTGACGCCGGCATAACCGCCCATCGCGCCGACGTGCAGTTCGTACAGCACGGTTTCTTCCCACGGCCTGCCGTGCCAGTTGGTGTGGGTCCAGCGATACGCGCGCGGATCGACGACTTCGCTCGGGCCGTGCACGTCCTGCGGCTGAAAGCGCGAAGCGGGATCGGGCACGGCGAGGTCCTGGTCCAGCCGATAGCGGTAGAGCGTGCCCGCGCCGCCATCGGCTTCGGCTTCGAACCAGCCGTCGCCGGTTGCCTGCATGCCGACCAGTTCGGGCGCGCCGCCCGCGCGCTGAATTTCCACTTGCACGGCATCGCGCGAAGGCGCCCAGAACCGAAAGCGCGTACGCGGATTTTCACGCACGGCGCCCGTCAGATGAGCGCCGAAAGGAAGGCAATACGCATGATGATGCTTGTGCGGATCGATCGGACGTTCGGACATGATTTCCTGCCTGTTGTGCTGCTGTTCGGCGAATTTCTCGCGGGCGTGTCAAGTCTTTTGCTGGCGCTTCAATGCGGCGAATCGATGTCGGGCGCACGTGGCGAGGGCATCGTACCCGGATCGGGCGGCAAAGCCGTCAAAAGTCGAGGCCCCTGATGCGCGCCCGCCATCCACACCGCCTGCCAGTCGGCCTCGCCGGTCGGCTCGGCCAGCAGCACCGTGATGCTGTGCGCGGCCACTTCCAGATCGCTGCCGACGAGCGGCCGCGTCACGGAGTCGGGCTCCGCGCTATCGATGAGCACGTTCCATTCCAAGTGCGGCGCGGGCGGCGTGAATACCAGCGTTTGCGACGATCCGTTGAACATGATCAGCAGCACATCGATTTCGCCGTCGATACCGGGGCCTGCGCGCCGCAGCGTGAGCGCGCGCCGCTCGGCGTCCTGCCATGCTTCGATCTCGAGCGCGTCGCCGCGTTCATCGAACCAGCTCACATCGTAGAGTCCGGGCAACACTTCGCGGTCGCCGTAGAGAAAGCGCGTTTCGCGCAGCACGGGGTAACTTTTGCGCAGTGCGATGACGCGCGCGACGAACTCGGTCATCTCGACACCCTGCGTACTCGCCGCCGCGTCCCAGTCGAGCCACGATATCTCGTTGTCCTGGCAGTAGGCGTTGTTATTGCCTTGTTGCGTGCGGCCGAATTCGTCGCCGGCGAGCAGCATCGGCGTGCCGAGCGAGAGCAGTGTCGTCGCGATCATCGAGCGGGCGAGGCGCGCGCGGATGGCGAGAATCGCGGGGTCTTCGGTTGGGCCTTCCACGCCCCAGTTCGTGCTGCAATTTTCGTTGTGGCCGTCGTTGTTGCCTTCCTGATTCGCCTCGTTATGCTTGTGCGAATACGCGGTGACATCGGCGAGCGTGAAGCCATCATGCGACGCGACGAAATTCACCGAAGCCCACGGTTTCCTGAAGCGGCGGTTGAACAGTTCCGCGGAGCCGGTGAGGCGCGCGGCGAGATCGGGGCGCATGCCCGCATCGCCGCGCCAGAAGCGACGCACGCCGTCGCGATACTTGTCGTTCCATTCGGCGAAGCCCGGCGGATGATTGCCCACCTGATAGCCGTCCGGCCCGATGTCCCACGGCTCCGAGATGAGCTTGCGCGTGGAGAGGATCGGATCCTGGCGAACGGCATCGAAGAAGCCCGAACCTGGATCGAAGCCGTGGCCTTCGCGCCCGAGCGTGACGCCGAGATCGAAACGAAAGCCGTCGATATTGAACGCGGTGCTCCAGTAGCGCAGCGAATCCATCACCATCTGCAGCACGCGCGGATGCGACAGGTTCACGGTATTGCCGCAGCCGGTCTCGTTGATGTAATGGCGCTCGTCGCCGGGAATCAGGCGGTAGTAGCTGGCATTGTCGAGGCCGCGCCATGAGACCGTCGGTCCGAGCTCGTTGCCTTCGCACGTGTGGTTGTAGACGACATCGAGAAATACTTCGATGCCCGCCGCGTGCAACTGGCGCACGGCGATACGCATTTCGTTGAGCCGATGTGTCGACAGATACGACGGTTCGGGCGCGAAGAACGCCGCCGTGTTGTAGCCCCAGTAGTTTCTGAGGCTGCGCTCGACGAGAAAGCGGTCGTTGAGAAAAGCGTGGACCGGCAGGAACTCCACAGCGGTGATGCCGAGTTTCTGCAAGTGCTCGATGAACCACGGCGACGAGAGCGCCGCGAAGGTGCCGCGTTCGTGCTGGCGGATGTCGTGGCGCATCATCGATGTGCCGCGCACGTGCGTCTCGTAGATGATGGTTTCCCCCCAGGGCGTGTCGGGGCGCACGTCGCGGGACCAGTCGAAGGCGTCGTCGGTGACGATGCATTTGGGCATCGCGGGTGCGGAGTCGCGACGGTCCATCGACATGTCGAGCCGGTTCGAATGCACGCGATAACCGAAGAGCGCATCGGACCAGCGCCAGGGGCCGACGAGCTTTTTCGCGTAGGGGTCGAGCAGCAGTTTGTGCGGGTTGAAGCGGTGACCTTGCTGTGGCTGGTACGGGCCGTGGGCGCGGAAACCGTAGACCGTTCCCGGATGCGCGCCGGGGAGATAGCCGTGCCAGATTTCATCGGTGCACTCGGGCAGGTCGAAGCGCATCAGTTCCTTGCGGCCGGTGCTGTCGAATAGACATACCTCGATGCGGTGAGCATTCGATGAGAACACCGCGAAGTTGACGCCCAGACCGTCCCAGTTGGCTCCGAGCGGGTAGGAGGCGCCCGGGAGTAACCGTTCGGGGAGTGCATTTGCCATTTGGGCTTTCCTTTAGGTTAGGTCTTTTTGTTGCCGGATCCCGTTGTCGTGTTGGTCTACTAGCGTTGCCCCTGTGCGGGGCGGCAGTCACTTTCTTTGCTGCTGCAAAGAAAGTAACCAAAGAAAGCAGCTCGAGACGCCCGCGGTCACACGCAATTTGGGTATTCTTCTCCTCGCTCGTGGCACTCAGTAGCGAGTGCCCTCAAAGGCCACATCGGGCTTGGACCGCGCACGGTCTGTCACATCGCGCCGCGTGCGTGGCTGGTTCAGCACGAAATAGCTCCGGCCCGCTGCGGGGCCGATGGGTCAATCGGGACTGCGTGTGCTTCTACGTTTCTCTTTTCTCGTTGGTTTCCCTTGCATACCCGACGGCAGCGCGTAGCGCTGTGCCGAAGCTATTTCGTGCTGAACCAGCGCGCTCAAACGACTAGCTTGTCAGACCGTGCGCGGTCCAAGCCCGGTTAGACCTACGAGGGCACTCGCTACAGAGGCCACGATCAACGAGAAGAACACCCAAATTGCGTGTGACCGCGGGCGTCTCGAGCTGCTTTCTTTGCCTACTTTCTTTGCAGCAGCAAAGAAAGTAGGTGCCGCCCCGCACAGGGGCAACGCTAATACACCGACACGAAATCGGGATCCGGCGAAAAACAAAACCAGACCTCAATCCGCCCTCAACACAATGGTCGCCAAAGGCGGCAACGTCAACGCCGCTGACTGCTCCCTCCCATGACCCGGATAGTCATCCGTATGAATAACCCCACCATTCCCGGTATTGGACCCACCATAAATCGAAGCATCGGAGTTGAAAACCTCACTCCAACGCCCACGCCGTGGCAGCCCGATCCGATAAGCCAGCCGAGGCACCGGCGTCATATTGCACACCACGACAAGATCCCGCCCTTCGGCATCCGTACGCCGATACGCATACACGCTGTTCGCATTGTCATCGCCGACGATCCACTCGAACCCGCGCGAATCGCTATCGAGCTTATGCAACGCTGGCTCGCTCGTATAAAGCAGATTCAGATCGCGCACGAGCCTCTGCAACCCGCC
This sequence comes from Caballeronia sp. NK8, assembly GCF_018408855.1. GTDB lineage: Bacteria > Pseudomonadota > Gammaproteobacteria > Burkholderiales > Burkholderiaceae > Caballeronia. The sequence goes on from NZ_AP024323.1 coordinate 189,382, forward strand.
GTGCAGTGAATCATCGAGCAGATGCCAGTGCGGCGATTCATCGTGATTGAACTCCGCGAACTGCCCGAATTCCCCGCCCATGAACAGGAGCTTCTTGCCCGGATGCGTCCACATGAAACCGTAATAGGCGCGCAGGTTGGCGAACTTCTGCCACCGGTCCCCCGGCATCTTGTTGATGAGCGATCCCTTGCCATGCACCACTTCGTCGTGCGACAAGGGCAGAACGAAGCGCTCGGAATACGCATACACCATCCCGAAGGTATAGAGATGATGGTGGTACTGCCGATAAACCGGGTCCTCCTCCATGTAATGCAGCGTGTCGTGCATCCAGCCCATGTTCCACTTGAAGTCGAAACCAAGCCCGCCGCTCTCGACATCCGCCGTCACGCCCGGCCACGCCGTCGATTCCTCGGCCACGGTGATGGCGCCCGGAATCTGCCGCACTTCGTGATTCAACCGCTTGAGAAACGCAATCGATTCGAGATTCTCGCGACCGCCATAGATGTTCGGCACCCACTCGCCCGCCTTGCGCGAATAGTCGCGATACAACATCGACGCGACCGCATCGACACGCAAGCCATCGACGTGATAGCGCTTCAGCCACGCCAGCCCCGATGCGATCAGAAACGCGCTCACCTCGTTGCGCCCGAGGTTGTAGATCATCGTGTTCCAGTCCTGGTGATAGCCCTCGCGCGGGTCCGCGTGTTCGTACAGCGGCGTGCCGTCGAATTGCACGAGACCATGCGCGTCGTTCGGGAAGTGCGCCGGCACCCAGTCGATGATCACGCCCAGCCCTGCCTCGTGTGCGCGGTTCACGAACTCCGCGAACTGCTCCGGCGTGCCGAAGCGCGCGGACGGCGCGAACTGCCCGAGCGGCTGATAACCCCACGAACCGCCGAACGGATGTTCCGCGATCGGCATGAACTCCAGATGCGTGAAGCCCATGCCCTTCGCATACGGAATCAGGCGTTCGGCAAGCTCGTGCCAGTTCATGCCGCGATTGGCTTCCTCCGGCACGCGCAGCCACGATTCGGCATGCGCCTCGTAAATCGTGATCGGCGATTGCGCGGTCTGCTTGCCGCCGCGCGTGGCCATCCATTCGGCATCGGTCCATGCGTAGTGATCGATGGCATCCGCATCCGCGACCACCGATGCCGTCGAAGGCGGCTTCTCGCTCTGCATCGCGCAAGGATCGGCCTTCAGCGGCAGCGCGTGGCCGTCGCGTGCGACGATCTCGTACTTGTAGCGCGTGCCCGCGCCGATGCCCGGAATGAACAGCTCCCAGACGCCCGCATCGTGACGCAGACGCATCGGGTGGCGCCGGCCATCCCACGTGTTGAAGTCGCCGACCACCGACACGCGGCGCGCATTCGGCGCCCACACCGCGAAACGCACGCCCGCGACATTGCCATGCGTGACCGGGCGCGAGCCGAGACATTCGAGCACCGCATACGGGTCCGCATGCGATAGACGCGTCAGCCATTCATCGGGCAAGGCGGGGCCGAAGGAATACGTGTCGTGCGTTTCCTGCGGCGTGCCGTGCCAGTCGATCTGCAGACGATACGCCGTCGGCCGCTCGACGAAGCCCGCATAGAGCCCCGCATCGTGAATGCGCGCGAGCGAGCCGATGTGCTCGCCGTTGCCCGCATCCGTCACGCCCACGGACGATGCGCCCGGCAGGAACACGCGCACGACATGCCCCAGATCGGTTTGATGCAGGCCGAGCATCGAGAACGGATCGGGATGCCGGGCCTCGACGAGTGCGTCGATGTCGAGCGGATTGAGGCCGTGCGCCGGATTCCTGGTATCCGCCGGATCGCTACGAGTGTTCATGGTGGGTTCCATCCGGATTGTCCTTGGTTGCTCCGAACACGGGTCGCGTGCCCGGAGCGGGCGGCTCGCCCGTATCTCCCAGCAAACGGCTGGCGAGCGACGCGAGACCCCGCAACGGAAGGCCGATCCAGGTCGGCCGGTTCGCTGCTTCGTAGCGGATTTCGTAAGCGGCCTTCTCGATCAGGAAGAGATCGAACAACGGTTGAAACACGTCTTCGGCCGCGATCGTTTCAGGCGACGATGCAATCGCCGCCATGTACTCACGCAAGAAGCTCTCCTCGGCGAACGCGCGCATCCGCTCGAACAGCGCGCGCTTGCGATCCGCCGTCTGCGCGGGCGCGTTTTCCGTGGTCGATTGCGCCGCGGCGCTCGCATACGACAGCGATCGCATCAGGCCCGCGACGTCGCGTAGCGGGCTCGTCTTTCTGCGGCGCTCTTCGAGCGCACGCGCGGGCTCGCCCTCGAAATCGATCAGATAGGCATCGCCCTGGGCCATCAGCACCTGGCCCAGATGGAAATCGCCGTGGATGCGGATGCACAGCGCATCGGCGCCGGGCGCGACGAGCTTCTTCACCGCGTCGACCAGAAGGTCGCGTCGATCGAGCAGGCTCTGCGCGAGGAAACGGTCGTGCTCGTTGAACTCGCCGATCTTCTGCGCGAGGATATCGAGCGCCGAATCGAGCAGCTTCAGCGTGCCGTCGATCCATCCTTGCGCGTCTTCGGCGCTCGCGCGCTGTGGCGCGAATGCTTCATCGTCGGTGGGCGTGGCGAGCGCGACATGCAACTCGCCCAGCCGCTTGCCGATCACGCCCGCGATCGTGCCGTAGCCCGCGAAACCTTCGAGCTGCGCATCGCGTTCCTGCGTATGCTCCTCCGCTTCCACCGCGACGGCGAGTTCATCGACCGTGCGGCGCAGATAGTCGAGCGCGTAGTTCCACGCATCGCCCTGATTGTCGATATAGCCCTGCAGGATAATGAGCGTATGCGGCACGCCCTGCGGATCGACACGCACGACTTCGCCGTAGAGCGGGCCGGTGTTCGCATAGCCGAGCTTCGTCAGATAGCGGCTCATCTCCGCTTCGGGATGAATGCCGCCGACGATGCGCCGCACCAGCTTCAACACGACCTTGTCGCCGATCACGAGCGAGCTGTTGCTCTGTTCGGCCGCGAGCCAGCGAATCTCGGGCAGATCGGCGGGATAGTAGTTGAGTTCGTTGAGCCGCTCGGTCGGAATGAAGCGGATCTCGCTCTTTTGCACCGTCGGCACGACCGCGCGTTCCTTCAGCTTGCGCATGACGCCGTAGGTGAACTGCGGCACCGAGAACGCATCGGTGAGATGCCCGATATTGCGGTTGCGCCGCACGCGCGCCAGCGCGAGCTGCATATAGAGCGGCGAGGTGGTTTCCGTGCCCCACGCGATCGACAGCGGCAGCACGTAGCGCTCGCAATGATCGCCGACATCGGCTTCGATTTCGGTGAACGCGAAGCCGGCGCCTTCGATCGTCGTCAGCGCGGCGAGGCGCACGCCATGCAGCTTCTGATCCTTCGACGCGAACCAGCGGCGCTTGCTGAGGTAATTCGGCAGCACTTCCGATTCGAGCAGGCGCACGTTCTCCGGCGTCGGGCCGGTCTGTCCCGCGCGTATCACCATCGTCACGAATTCGGGCAATTGCTCCGAGGGCGCCTGCGCCCACGCCGGCCGCATGTTCCCCGGGCACAGCTGGAACCACAGGAAACCGTAAGGCGGAAAGGTCAGCAGATACGTGAGCTTGCCGATCGCCGGAAACGGCGAATCGGCGGTCATTTCCAGCGGCACCGATCCATCGAACTCCGACAGGTCGAGTTCCACCGCTTGCGGCGCGCGCGAAAGATTCGCGACGCACAGAATCGGCGGTTCGCCTTCGAGCTCGCGCAGATACGCGAGGATCTTGCGGTTCGCGGGCCGCAGGAAGCGGATCGTGCCGCGCCCGAACGCATGCTTCGAGCGGCGCACCGCCAGCATCTTGCGCGTCCAGTTCAGCAGCGAATGCGGATCGCGGCTCTGCGATTCGACATTCACCGCGTCATAGCCGTAGAGCGAGCCCATCACGGGCGGCAACACGAGCTGTTCCGGATCGGCGCGCGAGAAGCCGCCGTTGCGGTCGGACGACCACTGCATCGGCGTGCGTACGCCGTCGCGATCGCCGAGGTGGATGTTGTCGCCCATGCCGAGTTCATCGCCGTAATAGATGACAGGCGTGCCCGGCATCGACAGCAGCAGCGAATTGATCAGTTCGATGCGTCTTCTGTCGCGCTCCATGAGCGGCGCGAGACGCCTCCTTATGCCGAGATTCAGACGCGCGCGGCGATCGCTCGCATACGTGTTCCACAGATAGTCGCGCTCGGAGTCCGTGACCATTTCGAGCGTGAGCTCGTCGTGGTTGCGCAGGAAGATCGCCCATTGATTGGTCGTGCCGAGATCGGGCGTCTGCCGCATGATGTCGGTGATCGGAAAGCGGTCCTCGCTCGCGATCGACATGTAGATGCGCGGCATCAGCGGGAAATGGAACGCCATGTGGCATTCGTCTTCGTCGCCGAAGTATTCCTTCACGTCTTCCGGCCACTGATTCGCTTCCGCGAGCAGCATGCGGTTCGGATACTCCGCGTCGATGGTCGCGCGAATCTTCTTCAGAATGTCGTGCGTTTCCGGCAGATTCTCGTTGTTGGTGCCTTCGCGCTCGACGAGGTAAGGCACCGCATCCAGCCGCAGCCCGTCGATACCCATGTCGAGCCAGAAGCGCATCACCGAAAGCACTTCCTTGAGGACCGCGGGATTGTCGAAGTTCAGATCCGGCTGGTGCGCGTAGAAGCGATGCCAGTAATACTGGCCCGCTACCGGATCGTGGGTCCAGTTGGACGGCTCCGTGTCGATGAAGATGATGCGCGTCTCTTCATACTTCTTGTCCGTATCGGACCACACGTAATAGTTGCGATGATTCGAGCCCGGCTTCGCATGCCGCGCGCGCTGAAACCACGGATGCTGATCCGACGTGTGATTGATGACGAGCTCGGTGATCACGCGTATGCCGCGCGCGTGCGCTTCCTGAATGAAGCGCTTGACGTCCGCGATGGTGCCGTAATCCGGATGCACGTTGCGGTAGTCGGCGATGTCGTAGCCGTCGTCGCGGCGCGGCGACGGATAGAACGGCAGCAGCCAGATCGCATCGACGCCCAGCTCCGCGATGTAGTCGAGTTTCGCGAGCAGGCCGGGGAAATCGCCGATGCCGTCGTTGTTCGCATCGAAGAAAGACTTGATGTGAACCTGATAGATGATCGCGTCCTTGTACCAGAGCGGATCATCGCTGAGACTCGACGCCTTCTTGTTGCGCTTCACCCTTGTATCCACGTTTCGCTCCAATGTTTCGTGCGGGCTAGCTGCCGCCCTTGTTATTGGTGTGCTCTCGTTCGCCGCCGGTGATTCATCCTTCCTCGTTCGGTTGAGGCTTCGGCAAGCCCCAGGTCGGCGAAATGCGCCATATCGCGAACGGCAGCGAATGCGGATTGAGCCGCACGTGCTGACGCCGTCCACGCCATTCGAATTGTTCGCCCGTCACCTGATCTTCGACCGCGACGGCGTCCCAGTCGTGCACGCCCCAGCGTTCGAGCGTCTGCCACGGCAGGTCGATATCCGCGCCCTGCTCGTTGAACGGATCGAGATTGATCGCGACCAGCACGACGTTATCGCGCGATGCGTTCGCCTTCTCGAAGAACAGGATGTGATCGTTATGCGCGGGCAGGAAGTTCACGCCGAGATGCGTCTGCAACGCGGGATTCGCGCGGCGGATGCGGTTGAGCGCGGTGATCTCGGTCACGATGTTGCCGGGCCGGTTCCAGTCCCACGCCTTCAGCTCGTACTTCTCGGAGTGCAGATATTCCTCGCTGTTGGGCAGCGCCGCGGACTCGCACAACTCGAAGCCGCTATAGACGCCCCACAGGCCCGACAGGGTCGCCGCCAGCGCCGCGCGGATCACGAAGCCCGGCCGCCCCGAGCTTTGCAGGAAGCGCGGATTGATGTCCGGCGTGTTGACGAAGAAGTTCGGGCGGAAGTAATCCTTCGCGTCGGTCTGCGTGAGATCGTGCATGTACTCGATGAAATCGCGCTTGCTTTCGCGCCACGTGAAGTACGTGTACGACTGCGAGAAGCCGAGTTTGGCGAGGCGATTCATCACGCGCGGCCGCGTGAAGGCTTCGGCGAGGAAGATCACGTCGGGATGACGCGCGCGCACGTCGCCGATCACCCATTCCCAGAACGGAAACGGCTTCGTATGCGGGTTGTCGACGCGAAAGATGCGAACGCCCGCCGCGACCCAGTGCAGGAAGACATCGCGCAGGGCGATCCATAGTTCGGGCTTCGCGTCCTGCGCATAGAAGTCCGGATTCACGATGTCCTGATACTTCTTCGGCGGATTTTCCGCATAGCGCAGCGTGCCGTCGGGACGCCACGCGAACCATGTCGGATGTTCCTTCAGCCACGGATGATCCGGCGAGCACTGCACCGCGAAGTCGAGCGCGATCTCGAGACCATGTTCATGCGCGGCTTCGAGCATGCGCTTGAAGTCGTCGAGATTGCCGAGTTCGGGATGCACGGCCGTGTGGCCGCCTTCCTTGCCGCCGATCGCATACGGGCTGCCGACATCGCCCGGCTCGGCCGTGAGCGTGTTGTTCTTGCCCTTGCGGTTGGCAATGCCGATCGGATGGATCGGCGGGAAATAGAGCACGTCGAAGCCCATTTCGCGGATGCGCGGCATCTTGCCGATCACGTCGATGAAAGTGCCGTGACGATGCACGTCGTCGCTCATCGAGCGCGGGAAGATCTCGTACCAGCTCGCGAAGCGCGCGGCGGCGCGTTCGGCGTCGACGCGATAGACCACCGGATCGCGCGACAGGAACGGCCGGTGCCTCGCCGCCGCAACCGCCTTCGCGGTCGCGGGCGCGAGCACGAGTTCGAGCTTGCGCGCGTCATTGGCTTTGGTGAACTCCTTGACGATCGCGTCGAGCGGGGCGCTGTCGCTGTCGGCATCGTCGGCGGTCTTGACTTCCGCGAGAATCAGCGCGAACAGGTGCTTCGCTTCCTCGACTTCGAGCTCGACGGTCTGTCCGGCCTTCAGCTTCTTCTGCATGTGATCGACGAGCGACGCGTAATCGTCGCGCCATGCCATCACGACGAATTCATGACGGCCCACGCGTTCGAGCGGAATGCGCGTCGACCACAGATCGAGGCCGGCGGGCTGCACGGCGGTCATCGGCGCTTCGTGCCAGTCGGTCTCGTCGGCGGCGCGCCATTGCACGGAGGCGGCGATCTTGTCGTGGCCTTCCGCGAAGATCGCGGCCTGAATCTCCAGCGCCTCGCCGACGATGCGCTTCGCCGGAAAGCGTCCGTGATCGATGGATGGCGTGACGCTTTCGATCGATACGCGCGGCGCGGCGATCGCCTCGGTCACGGATTTCTTGTCGGCGGTTTTCGCGCCGCGCTTCACCTGCGGTTGCGCAAGGAGGATGAACGGCTCGGCTTCCGCGCGGAACAGGCGCACTTCGCCGGCCTTCAGCGTGAACGGCGCGAGGCGTTCGGCCTTCTCCATGGCATCGTCGATGAGCGCGAAGCGCGTGTAGTTGCCCGGCACCGATTCGAGCAGATGCAGCGTATCGACATGCACGGGCGCGACGAGATCGGGATTGATGATCGCGAGCACGGCGCCTTCGCTGTGACGCAGATCGCCGCCATCGGCACGAATCAGCGCGGCGTACGGCGTGCCCGCGCCCGTCAGCGAGCGCAGTTCGCCGACGCTCGACAGCGTGCCGACATTGCGCTGCAGTTCGTTCGCGCGCCGCACGCGCGCCGTGAGATCGATGCGCTTCTCGCTCTTCGCGCGCTGGTATTCCGCCGCGACGCCGTATTGCGGCGACATCGGCAGGCCGACGCCGTATTCGAAGCCCATCGGCACCATGATGCCGGTGCCGAGCGCGGCGGCGGTGTCGAGCACGCGCGTGTAGGCGCGTTCGACGATCGCGGTGTCGCTCGTATCGGAGAGATCGCTGATGAGACGCGCGCCGAACGGATCTTCGGGGAACGTTATAGGCGAGGCGATGCGCGTGAGCGCGGCGTGCTCGTCGAAGAGCCATGCGCTTTTGAAGTCCCACCAGCGCGTGGAGGCGAACACGGCGTCGAACGCGGCATCGACGAGACCATGCAGATCATGACGCGTCGCGCCGACGGTCCACGCGAGCCAGCGCGTGTCCGGATGCTTTTCGCGCACGGCCGCGCCGAGCCTGCGCCAAACGTGCGCGGGCACCGCGTAAGGCGAATCGAAGCGAAAGCCGCCGACGCCCGCCGCAGCCAGCACGTTCAGCTCCCGCGCCCACCATTCGGTCAGATGATGCGCGGACTCGCCGTCGGCGAAGTTCGCCCAGGCGACATCGCGCTGACGCGGCGGCTTGCGCGGATCGAGCCGCGCGTCCGCGCTTTCGAACGGCTGGAACCAGTGTTTGTTCTCCTGATAGAGGCCGCCCTCGGCGCTCACGCGATCGATCACGATATCGACGAGCAGGGTGAGATCGTGCTTCTTCGCGGCGTCGGCAAGCTGGCGCAGACCCTCGGCTGCGCTCGCATCGGATTCGAAGACGGGGTGCAGCCGATGATGATCCGACACCGCTTCGCGATGCCCGTTGCTGCCGGGCACGAACGGCGAGCCGATCAGGACATGGTCGAAGCCGAGCCCGGCCGCGTGCTCGAACTGGGCGGGCCAGTTCGCGAGCGGGCCGACGAGCAGGGGATCGATGAAGTAGATACGCGGCGCGTACGCATGATGAGCTTGATGGTTTTCCATCGTTAGTCTTTTCCAGAGTCGTCCTGCGGTGGCGGGGATGCGGGCATCGATCGCGATCACGCTCACGGGCCAAACTGGCTGAAGAGCCGTCCCGGTGTCGCGGATCGCGCGGGCTCTCAGGCGGAACTCAGATTACACCCTGGCGCCGTTCGAATCGACGCCTGCCTGGCCGCGCTCCGCGATGCACCGTGTATCGAGCGCTCTTCGCGCGCACGGTGGGCGCCACGGTCCCCAAGTGATCGTCAACGCACGGCGAGGCAGCACGTAGCGTGCCGCGCCCGGCGTGTCCGGCTCAGTGCAACTTCAGGGCACTACTATGGAACAACTGCAGCGGACATGCTCAGGCAGTGCGCGCAAGCGAATGCGCGTCGTGCGCCTGCGCGGGCATGTGCGCGGGCGCCTGCATGATGTCGGCATCGCGGCGCGGGCGCAGTGCCGTGCGGCTCGGGCGCGCGTCGCTCACGCCGACGTACAGTGCGACCATCTTCGTGACGGCTTCGTTCCATCCGAAATCGCGGGACATCGCGTTGCGCTGCAGCGCGCGCCACACTTGCGGGCGCATGTAGGCATCGAGCGCGCGGCTCGCGGCGTCGATGACATCGCCCACGCGTTCGCCATCGAAGAGAAAGCCGGTGGGCGCGTGCGAGGCGCGCGGCGCGGGCATCGCCGCGATCGGCATGTCGTGCGTGCCGTCGCGCAGCACGATCGACGGACGCAGCGCGGAGTAGGCCGCGTGATCCGCGTTTTGCGCCGCATCGACGATCGTGTCGGCGAGGCCGCCCACGCGCGATGCGACCGGCAGCGTGCCATAGCGCATCGCGTACATCTGCGTAAGGCCGCAGGGCTCGAAACGGCTGCCATGTAGCAGGATGTCCGCGCCGGCGTGCAGTGCATGCGCGCGCCGCTCGTCATATCCGATATACACGCCGACCCGGTCCGGCCATTCCTGCGCGAGCTTTCGGAAGCCCGCTTCGATATACGCTTCGCCCTTGCCGATCACCGCCAGTTGCAGACGCGGATGCTTCTCCAGCAGACGCGGCAGCGCTTCGAGCACGACATCGGCCAGTTTCTGACCGGTCATGCGGCTGCCGATCGCCATCAGCGGCGCGAACGGATCGACGGGCAAGCCGAACTTGCGTTGCAGCGCGCGTTTGCAGGCGTGCTTGCCGCGCATATCGTCGAACGAATAGTTGCGTTCGATGAGCGCATCGGTAGCGGGATTCCACGCCTGTTCGTCGATGCCGTTGACGACGCCGCACAACTTGTCGGCGCAGCTTTGCAGCACGCCTTCCATCAGGTGCCCGAAACGCGGCGTGAGAATTTCGCGCGCGTAGGTTTCGGAGACGGTCGTGATGCGATCGGCATGCACGATGCCCGCTTTCATCAGACTCAGCGCCCCGTAGAACTCGATGCTCTTCGGATCGCTGAGCGCATGCACGAGCCACTTCTCGGGCACGCCGAGCGACGCACCAAGCGAGCGCGCGTAGTTGCCCTGGAATGCGAGATTGTGGATCGTGAATACGCTCTTTGCGTGCACGCCCGCATGCTTCATCAGGAGCGGCGTGAGGCCGGTATGCCAGTCGTGTGCATGCACGATGTCGGGTTTCTTCACGCCGCGCACGCCCTCAGCGATCCTGACCGCCGCGGCCGAGAGCATCGCGAAGCGGATCGCGTTGTCCGGGTAGTCGCGGCCCTGTGCGTCCTGATACAGGCCGGTGCGCGCGTAGAGCGCATCGCAGCGCAGCAGCAGCACGGGCACGCCGGTGTCGGGCATGCGCGCGCGCAACAGCGTCGCATCGCCGCCGGGCAGGCCTCTGAGCGTGCCGACCTTGCTCAGGCCTTGCGCCTGGGCGATCGCATTCGGGTAAGCGGGAAGCAGGATGGTGGCGTCGGCGCCGGCTTCGCGCAGTGCGGCGGCGTAGGCGCTGACCATATCGCCGAGTCCGCCGGTCTTGGCGAGCGGGACGGCTTCGGAGGCGACCAGCAGAACGTTCAAGGGCAAAGTGGGCTCCTGTGCAAGCGGAACGCGCGGATGAACGGCCGCGCATGCAAGTGCTGATCGGGATGGGATTCGGAATGGCTGGCGCATTGCAGCAATCGGTGTGCCACGCGCCGATATGTGTGCAGTGCAGCACGGTCGCGTAGGTGCCGAACGATGGCGACGTGCGCTCCGGCCATGCGCGAAACGGCACGAACGTGCCGCGTGTAAAACTGACAGCGGCGCGCGCCGCGTTTTTACACGGCGGATGAGATGAGCTTATGGCGCGCGCGTGACAACGTCGTTTCAGCCGCCGACCATGCTCGCGGCGATATTGATGGAGAGCCCGAGCACCGCGAGATTGAAGAAGAACGACAGCACCGCTTGCCCGAGCGCCGTGCGGCGCGCGGAGGTCGAGGCGAGCGCGACATCGGCGGTCTGCGAGGCCACGGCGATAGTGAAGGAGAAGTAGAGGAAGTCCCAGTAATCGGGCTTCAGATGCTGGTCGGGAAACTTGAGCGCGGGGTCGTTGTCCGGCGACTGATAGTAGTGCCGCGCGTAGTGCAGCGTGAACATCGTCGGGATCAGGAACCAGGCGCCGAGCATCGTCGCGCCGGTCAGCAGGTAATGCAGCACCGCGCCGGCGCCCATGTTTTTCGCGGTCGACAACTCCACGACGATCGCGACGATGCTCGCGATCGCCGCGACGCTCACGATCATCAGCACGGTCGCGGCGTTCTCGTCCTCGCGCTCGGCGAGCTCCTGCACGTCGCTCTGACGCGCGGTCGCCATCTTCAGCCAGATCAGCACAAGATAGAGCCACACCGCCGTGTCCCAGCCGAGCAGTGCGCGCGCAGTCGGACGCACGTGCGCCGGAATCAGAGCGGCCACGACGCCACCGATCAGCAGGCCGATCAGGGCGCGCGGCCGGTTGCGCAGTACGGACGGGAGAATCTGCTTCATCGCGTGTCGATCCGCATGGGAGCCAGACTTCGCTCGATGGCTGCGATTATTGCCCGTCTGCCTTTCAGCAAGGTGAGCGCTCGCAAGCGGGCGCAATAAATGCGGATTTGGATGATCTGGGCGGCAGCTTTTACGTCGATGACGAGCGCGCACGTAACGGCGATGTAACGGTTGTCGAGCCAGCTTCCAGATTGCTTGCAAAAGCGATCCAACCCTCACACGGGGTCATTGAGCAGCGCTATCATCGACGCATGAATGGTCCTACCTATCCTATCGTCTGCAGGCATCCTGCCAACGAGAGCGGCCGCGATTTCGTGGTCGGCGATCTGCATGGCTGCGTCGATGCGCTGCGCTATCTGCTGCACGAAATCGGCTTCGATGGTGCGCGGGACCGGCTGTTCTCCGTAGGTGACCTCGTCGATCGCGGCGCGGATTCGCTTGCGGCGATCGATCTCATCGACAAGCCGTGGTTTTACGCGGTGCGCGGCAATCACGAGGATTCGCTGATCTCCGTCGCGACCGGCACGATGCGGCGCCAGTCGTGGTATGCGATCGGCGGCGACTGGGCGGAATCGGTCAGCGACGAGCAGCTTGCCGTGCTCGCGGCGCGGCTCGCGAAGCTGCCGCTGGTGCGTATCGTCGGCGAGGGCGCGCAGCGTTTCAATGTGCTGCACGCGGAGTTTTTCGGCTGCGACGCCGAACTCGACGTCACCGAATTTCCTGACGACGTGCGCAACCAGATTCTGTGGGGCCGCGGCCTAGCGCTCGGTCACGCGGACCCGGGTCAGCAATATGGGCTTTCGCCCACGTACTGCGGCCACACGCCGACGCGCACGGTGAAGCAGATCGGCGCGCAGATCTTCATCGATACCGGCGCGTTTGCGTCGGAAGGGCGGCTCACGATCGTTCAGCCCGGCACCGACGAGCGCTGGTCCGTCAAGGAGCGCTGGGCCACGGCGGAAGGTGCGGGCGCGCTCCCGCTGCCCTGAACCCAGGTAGTCCGGCACGCGCGTTGCTCGATGTTTCGCCATCAATCGAACGCATAGTGGCGAGGCGCAAGGTGGCACGAATCGGAAACGACATCGAGACGGGAGGCGTGCAGGGCTGCCCCGAGGATCTGCCGCCGGGCTTGCGCTACATGGACGATTCGCGGCGCGGCTATACGCGCGAATGGACCGACGGCGCATTCGCGTACTTCAACACGCAGAGCAGGCGCATCGACGATGAAGCGGAGATTCGCCGCATCAATGCGCTCGCTATTCCGCCCGCTTACACCGATGTCTGGATCTGCCCCGACGCGCGCGGCCATCTCCAGGCGACCGGGCGCGATGCGCGCGGTCGCAAGCAATATCGCTATCACCCGCAATGGCGCGAAACCCGCGATGCCACCAAGTACGAGCGCATGCTCGCGTTCTCCGGTGTGCTGCCGAAGTTGCGCGCACGCGTCGCGCGCGATTTGACGCTCGACGGCATGCCGCGCAACAAGGTGCTCGCGACCGTCGTGCGCCTGCTCGACACGACGCTGATCCGCGTCGGCAGCGAGGAGTACGCGCGCGAGAATCGCTCGTATGGGCTGACGACGTTGCGAAAGCGTCATCTGAAAGTATCGGCGGGGATGCTGAGGTTCAGGTTTCGCGGGAAGAGCGGTATCGAGCACGATGTCGCCGTGAGCGATACGCGAGTCGCCCGCATCGTCAAGCGCTGCATGGATCTGCCCGGTCAGGATCTCTTCCAGTATCTCGATGCGGACGGCACGCGTCATTCGGTCAGTTCATCGGACATCAACGAATATCTGCACGAGATCACCGGCGCGGATTTCACCGCGAAGGACTATCGGACGTGGGCCGGCAGCGTGTTCGCGCTCGCGGCGCTCAGAAGGCTCAAATGGGAGACGGTGACGGAGGCGCGCAAGCATGTCGTCGGCACGATTAAGGAAGTTGCGCAATTGCTGCGCAACACGCCTGCCGTGTGCCGCAAGTGCTACGTGCATCCTGCAGTCATCGACGCATTCGAGGCGGGCGAACTGGCGGAAACGCTGCCCGCGTCGCGCCGCCACGGATTGAAGACCGATGAAGCCGCGCTCGCGATCTTCCTCGAGAAGGAAGCGAAGCGCCGCACCCGCGAGGCGGCGCGCAAGAACCGAAAGGGCGCTGCGCCGAGCGACACGCGCATCACGAAGCTGCTCACCGAATCGAGCCGCAAGGCGCGCGCCGGTGCGCTCAAGGCGAGCGGCAAGAATCCGGCGAGCCAGGCGCTGGATCAGGTCGTCCGAAAGCCGGCGAAAAAGGCCGCGCGGCCGGCGTCGAAGAAGCTGGCGCGCACGCGCACCGAAACCGCGGTGGCGATCGGTTCAGGCGCGTGAAACGTTTGCCCGGTCAGCCGATCTGGTTCAGTTCGAACACATAGTCGACCGTCTCGCCGTTCCAGTTGTACTCGAGATAGGCCGCGTGACGGCAGTCGCGCAGCATCGTCGTGCGCAGGGCGGCGAGGCATTCGCCTTCCGGATCGCGCACCGACGGATACGCGATTCCCCGCGCGCCCGCCGCACGCACCGCGCGGCCGAGCGCCTTGCCCGGGCCGTAATCATCCGGCGCGAGAATGCGCGGATCCAGTCCCGCCTCGGCGATCGCATCGCCGCGCAGATCGACGACTTCGCCGTGCGCCCGCACCGTGTAGAGACGCATCTGCTGACGCAGCGGCGCTTCGTTCGTGGCCGCGAGAAAGAGACCCGAGTGATAGCGCGTCTCCGCGATCGCCGTCTGCCGTTCGCGACCGCAGTAGAACACGCCGTAGCTGCCGTCGGAAAAGCGGCTGCCGTTCGGGTTCAGATGCGTGAACGCCGCCATGATCGGCCCGCATCCCGGCCCGAAGCAGCGTTCCTCGGGCGGCACGAGATCCAGTTCGCCGACTTCGGTGCGCAGGCGGTCGTTGGTCATCGCTTCGAGCGCGTAGAGCGCCTCGAAATCCTGCGGCGACGCGACCCGGTCGAAGAGATTGACGGCCGGAAAACGTGTCGGAATCACGCGGTATGCGGGCGTCCAGTCGAGCAGACCGTGCGGCCATCGTTCGCGCCAGTTCGATGTGTCCTTGCTGAATGCGATCCCCATCACGCCCAGCCGCCTCGCATTGCGTCGAGATACTGGCGCACGGCGACGAGATCGCTGATGTTGCCCGCCAGCAGACGATCGAGCGCCGGATGACCGCCGAAGGGCGGCGCGGCGTTGGGACGACGGATCCAGGTATCGGCGGCTTTCGGGTCGGGCAGAAGGATTTGCAGCGCCTTGTAGATGCCGAGAATCAGCGACAGGCGCTCCAGCGTATCGCGCGCGAGCCGCGCGGACTCGGGGTCATGCTTCCACTTGAAGTACGTGGAGCGCCCGGGCGAGCCGAGCAGCGTGATCTGCTCTTCGGCGGAAAGCGACCAGTCACGCGCAATATTGAAGAATGCGCGCAGCCCGGCGGCAGAAAGATCGCTTGAATCAAGCGCCGGACGCGGCACCGGATGGCCGGCCGACGCGGTGGCGTGTGCGGCGTTGGGCATGTCGTTGAGTCTCCAAAGGAACTTTCAACGAATATTAGTCCATATTTGGATTAATACAAGCATGCCATGAGTGTTTCTGCTTGCAGCGCCGGATCAGTCCTCGTCGTCGGATGGGCCGTAGCGGCGGCCGGGTACATGGGACTTGAGCGCATCGGCGATCTGGGAAGGCGTGCAATCGGCGGGAACCACACGGCGCTGGACGCGCGGATCGTTCTTCAGCGCCCACTCGACCATGCGATAAGCCGGGCCCCAGGGCGGTTCGACGGGCAGGGACAGACGGCATTCGCGCAGGGTGAGCGCATACTGCTTGCGCAACGTCGGTGCGAGGTTGGCGGGGCGTCGGCGCGCGGCGGTATTGGCGGGCATGGCAACATTCCTCACGGTAGTGGCTCGGCCGTCCGATGCGGACGGGGGCGATGGAGCCGGATCGTGAGTCGAGTGTGTCGGCAGAGAATTAAGGGGGACTTAATGCGCGAGGGCGCGGCCGGGAGGCGCGGCGAAATGCCGCCGCATGCCACGGAAGTCGGGCTGGCGTGCCGGTCAAGAGGCGCTTCGGCATTTTCACCACGGCGCGCGCCGCCTGTTTGCCGCTGCGACCGCTTACTGTATATTCGTACAGGTTGTCCGCGACAGGGAGGTTGCCGATGAATCCACGCAACGATCCGCTCGAAGCCGCCGCGCTCGAACGGTTCATGCGCGCGACGCGCGCGGTCCACGCAGCGTTCGACGCCACGCGAGGCGAGCCCGAGTCCGGTCAGGACGGGCGCTTCGTCGCACGTGCGCTTGCGCGTCTCGACGCCGCGTTGCGCGAGCTGCAAACATCCGAGCAGTCGCTCGACGCCATCCTCTCGCGCAGAGCGGGTCACTAATCGTTGGAGCGAATCACTTGAAGCGCGTATTCCTGATCGTCGTTCTTCTGATCGGCTCGTCGACGCTTTTTGCGGCCGAGCGCTACACGGAAGTCTGGAATCCTCCCGAAGCACAGAGCGTCAAGGGCAAGAGCAAAGCGCACGCGAGCACGCAGGCCTCGGCCAAAAAGAAGCGCAAGAGCGCAACCACGGTGAAGCAGGTCGCTGACAAGACCGCCATCGAACAGCCGCCGGTGACGCCGCGGCCGAAGGCATCATCGCCGAAACAGACCGAACCGGTCATCCCGCGCAAGATCGAGCCGAACGGCCAGGTGATGCGGGTCTAGAAACACCTCACAAAGCGTAGACGACAAAAGGGGCGCCCCGACGGAGCGCCCCTTTTTCTGTGCGGCCCAACCCGGCTGGCAGCCGCAATGCGTCATAGGCGACCCATCAGCAGCAGGACGATCACCACGATCAGCACGACGCCGACGATCCCGCTCGGTCCGTAGCCCCAACTGCGGCTGTGCGGCCACGAAGGTATGGCGCCGATCAGAATCAGGATCAGGATGATCAGCAGTATGGTTCCGATCGTCATTCGACTTCTCCTTGTTCAAATAGACCGCGTGGGCGAATCGGCGCCCGGCGCGGCCTCCCAACTGTCATCGACAGTCATACGCCAGGGGATCGGCGGCTCATGCCGCCGGCAGATCCGTTGTGCGATCGACGAGAGCAATAGAGCAACGGTCATGCCAGCGCGCGTGAAAGCCCGTGGAACAAGGCGCTCGCAGTTCTGGTGAGCGCGCGCGTGAGCATACGATTGTCGAAAAGGAGAGGGGAAATGCGGTGGGGCGGGCAAAAGTTGCACGGCGTGAAGAGCCGTCGACGGGATTCTTCGCGCCGTTCGTGAAACGCCGAAGTGAGGTCAGAACAAGCCGCGGAAGGCCCAGAACAGCAAACCCGCGAGCGCGATCGATACCGGCAGCGTGAGGATCCACGCGAGCGCGAGGCTGCGCACGGTGCGCCATTGCAGGCCCGAGCCGTTCGCGGCCATCGTGCCCGCGACGCCCGATGACAACACGTGTGTCGTGCTGACCGGCAGGCCGTAGACATCGGCGGCGCCGATGGTCAGCATCGCGACGAGTTCCGCCGACGCGCCTTGTCCATACGTCAGATGCGACTTGCCGATGCGCTCGCCGACCGTCACGACGATGCGCTTCCAGCCGACCATCGTGCCGAGGCCGAGCGCCACCGCGACGGCGACTTTCACCCACGTCGGGATGAACTTGGTCGCGTGGTCGAGCTGCTTCTTGTAGTTGTCGAGCACGGCGGTGTCATCGGCGGAGAACGCGGGCGTCTTCTGCTTTTCCATGATGCGCAGCGCTTCGGACGCAATGTACATCTGGTTGCGCACGTTGCGGACGTTGTCTTGCGGCACGGCGGCGATCGTCTGGCTCGGGCGGATCTGCGCTTCGATCGAATCCACCACGCTCTTCAGCGATGCGATCGTGTCCGGCGCGAGCGTCTTCGTCTGCACGAACTTCTCGACCTGGCCGCGCGCGTCGGCGGCGGGCGCCGCGCCGTTGGTGTAGCGCTGCAGCACGTCGGATGCGCTGTGGCTCACCGCGACGAAGGTCTGCGTCTCGTTCGCCGTCACAGCCTTGTTCAGCGCGTAGGCGGTCGGCACGGTGCCGATCAGGATCAGCATGATGAGGCCCATGCCTTTCTGGCCGTCGTTGGAGCCGTGCGCGAACGACACGCCCGTGCAGGTGAGAATCAGCAGGCAGCGAATCCAGAACGGCGGCGGCGTGTTTTTCTTCGGCTCCTTGTAGAGCGCCGGCACGCGCACGACGAGCTTCAGCACATACAGCAGGAAACCGGCGGCGACGAAGCCGACGATCGGCGAGAACAGCAGCGATTTGCCCACCGACGCCGCCTGGCTCCAGTCGACGCCCGACGTGCCGTTGGTCCCGTGCAGCATCTGATTCATCAGGCCGACGCCGATCACCGAACCGATCAGCGTATGCGAACTCGAAGAAGGAAGACCGAGCGCCCAGGTGCCGAGATTCCAGATGATCGCCGCGATCAGCAGTGCGAACACCATCGCGAAGCCTTGCGAGCTGCCCACGCCGATGATCAGCTCGACCGGCAGCAGTTGCAGGATGCCGAACGCCACCGCGCCGCTCGACACCAGCACGCCGATGAAATTCCATGCGCCCGACCAGACGACAGCCAGGTTCGGCGTCAGCGAGTGCGTGTAAATTACGGTTGCGACGGCATTGGCCGTGTCATGAAAGCCGTTGACGAACTCGAAGCCCAGCGCGATCAGCAGCGCGATGGCAAGCATGATGTACGGAAACGCCGACGATTCGCGCACCGGCGCGAGGTCGTCGAGCAGATGCATGATGCAGTACACGGCGCCCGCGAAGATCGCGAGCAGGAACACCAGCAGCGCGATTCGCTGTCCGGGCGTGCGGCCGTTCTGGGAAGGGAAGGCAATCTGGTTCATGTCGCGTCCTTGGGGCCGGCCTTGCGCGAGGTCGTGTGAGGAGTTGAAAGGCAGACGAGCAGCGTTCAGAAGCACAAATGGCCATGTTTCCCGCGCCATGTGTCGATTTCATGACTTCGGAAAAACTGGCTTTTCGTATGACTTGATAGCGGCGCGAGACCGCTTCGGGAGTCTTCATGACGGTGTGGGTCGAAGTTGCGCTGCAATCGCATCGTTCCAGCTCAGGTTCCGTCGGCGCGCTTGCCGACGCGTTGCAGCGCATTGCCGCCTTCGCGGACGTGACGCCCGTGCGTGCGCGCTTCACGACACGGGAGATTCCGCTGAAGGTGCCGGGCTGGCGGCTGTCGATCGACACGCTGGACGGCGCGCGCACGCTGTGCGCCGTGCAGGAGGAAGGCACGCCGATTTCCGGCTTCACGCGTTATCGGACCTTCGCGCGGCCTGCGAGCGACGATCTGGCGGCATCGCTGAGGGAATTCGCCCAGGCCGACGATGCGTTGCGCGAACCGCTCGACGGGCCGCTGCCGGATACCGATCTGGAGCGTGAGATCGAGCGCATCGAATGGCGTATCGACGCGGGCGGCGCGGATGTCCTCGCCACGCTCGAAGCCTCCAGCAACGGGCCGCCGATTTTGCGGCTCGCGGCGGCGTCGGTGGGTGGCGCGTTCGATGCGGTGTTCCGGCTCGCGGGCGAGGTCATCGACGCAGCGTCGTTTTTCGTCGCGCCGGACGAAGCGCAGGAATCAGAGACGGCGCCCGTGCATGCGGCACGGCTCGATCTGCCGCGCACCGCGACGCGCCACGAGGCGTTCGTCGCGATCGCGGCGTCGGTGGCGCAACACTGGTTCGGCAACGCGGCTGCATCGCATGCAAGTCTCGGCGATGAGCATGTGCATCAGTTGCGTGTCGCGCAGCGGCGCCTGAAGACGCTGTTGAAACTCTTCAAAAGCTATGTCGACGATGCCTGGAATACGCGCATCGCGCCGGATCTCGAGTGGTTCGGCGATCTGCTCGCCAATGCGCGCGACTGGGACGTCTTTACCGATCAAACGCTGCCCGCCTACGCCGAAGCAGACGACAGCGCCGAGCGCTGGCAGACGCTCATCGCCGCCGCCGACATCAAGCGGCGCGTCGCGCGGGACGCGGTGCGCGACGCGCTCGCGTCGAAGCGTTACGCGCGTCTGACGCTCGCGTTCGTCGAATGGCTTGCGCGCTTCGCCTCGCAGGAAGACGCAGAGCCGGTACGGCTGGTCAGCTATGCCGCGAAGCGCATTCGCAAGGACTACCGGCGCATCGCGCGCGCGCCCGATCTCGCATCGCTGGAAGCGCGCGAGCGGCATCGCGTGCGTATTCACGCGAAGCGGCTGCGCTATGCGCTCGAATTCTTCCGCTCGGTCACGTCGCGGCGCACGCGCAAGCAAACGGCGCAGCGGCTCGGCGAATTGCAGACGGTGCTCGGCGAAGCGAACGATGCGGCCGTCGCCGCCGACCGGCTCGCGGCCATTCCCGAGGCCAGCGATTACCAGCGCGGCTTCGCGCGGGCGTGGGGCGCGGCGTCGGCGAGAAAGGACGCGCAGGAAGGCGAGCGGCTGCTTCGCTCGATGCATCGTCCGCGTGTGAGGCCGTCGATATAATGCGGTTCGCGTTTCATCGTTTCGGCACGTCCGCAGAGGCAACAGATGACCAAAACAGCACTGCCAAAGGTGCGCGACCCGCTGAAACTCGGTGGCTCCGTGTGGCTGAGCAGCGGCACGGAGACGCTCGGCGGCGCGGCACGCATCGCCCTTCTGGCTGCGATTCGCGATGCGGGATCGATCACCGGCGCGGCGAAGGCCGTCGGCATGAGCTACAAGGCCGCGTGGGATGCAGTCGATACCATGAACAACCTGGCCGGCGAACCGCTCGTGACGACCGCGGCGGGCGGCCGGGGCGGCGGCGGAACGACGCTGACGCCGGCGGCGCTGCGCCTCATCGACACGTACCGCGCGGTCGAGCGCGAGCATCGAAGATTTCTGGAAAGAGCGGGCGCGGCCATCGAAGGCTTCGCCCATGACTGGCAACTGATCGGGAGACTAGGAATGAAAACAAGCGCACGCAATCAACTGGCCGGCAAGGTGACGAAGGTCACGCGCGGTGCGGTGAACGATGAAATCGAACTCGGTTTGCCAGGCGGCCAGACGATCGTCGCGGTCGTCACGCATGAAAGCACTCAGTCGCTGGGGCTGAAGGAAGGCAGCGACGCGTTTGCGCTCATCAAGGCGTCGTGGGTCATGCTGATGGAAGACACGAACGCGAAACTTTCGGCACGCAATCAGTTGCGCGGCACGGTTGCCAGCGTAACGAAGGGCGCGGTGAACGCCGAAGTGACGCTTTCGCTCGACGGCGGCACCACCGTCACCGCGATCATCACGAATCAGAGCGCCGACTCGCTCGGCCTCGCGCAAGGTCAGAAGGCTGTGGCGGTGATCAAGGCATCGAGCGTGATCATCGGCGTGAACGACTGAGCGTCACGCCACGAAGGCGCGGGCCGCGTCAGGCGGCCGCGCGTTCCTTGGATGGAACTTCGGTGCGGCGCTCAGGGGCGCGATAGGTTTTCGCTTTCCAGCTCGCCCGCACGTAAGGGCGCTCGTGGCCCGACAGCCCGAGCGCGATTTCGGTGATCCAGTGCTGAGTCGGCACCGGCACGCCATGCAGGGCCACGACGACTGCCGCGAGACTCGCGGCGACGGGCGTCGGCGCAAGCTTGCCGGACTCGGCTCGCCACGCGATCCACACGAACGCCAGCGCGACCACCGCGCCGAGCGCGCAGCCCGCCACCACTTCCGACACCGAATGCGCGTCGAGCACGACGCGCGATACTCCGACCCACACGCCCAGCAGCAGGCCGATCGCGGCGCCGGCCGCGCGGATTGCGCTGCGCGCGGGCAACAGCGCGACGAAAATCGCGACCGGCATAACCGCCGTCGACATAAGCGCGTGTCCGCTGATGCCGGTGAAATCGAGATGACGCACGCCGATGCCCCAGCCGATGAACGCGATCTTGCTCAACGCGACCAGGCCGCTCGCCGCGCCGAGCAATGCGAGCCATGCAAGCGCATATTTCCAGCGATAGCCGAGTGCGAGCCATGCGGCGACGATGAGCGCCGCAGGACCCATGACGCCGACGCTGCCGAGCGCGGTGATGGAGATCCAGATGGAAGTGGGCAAATCTACGGTCATTAGTATTCTTGGATGCTTGGGAACGAATGATGCTCTTGCTGAACGGTTAGTGTGCGCCGCCGCAGATGAACACAAGTATAACGCTTGGGAAGATGCTGAATTATGCGACATTGCTTAAACCAAGCTGACCGTTACATCGCGTAACTTACGTTTAATTTTGCCTTTAGTGTTGAATTTCCGTTATTTCATCTCGATATGTGAGTAGCGGGCGCGCGCCGTTCAGCCATGTTTGGTGTTATTGTGCAATGCACAACTCGGCGCGATCTTTCGTCGCGCCCGTCGACTTGCATGTTTGTGGAGGACCCAGCCGAATGTCGAAAAGCCTTACCAAGCTCTGGTTGCGCGGCTTGAGACGCCTGGTCGCCGGCCAAGTGGAATCGTTTCGCGCACCGAAGCCCCGCCCGGCGGCCAAGCCCGCGCGCGCGAAGACCGTCAAGTCAAAGCTGAAGTCGGGCGCGGCCACCAAAGCGACCGCAACCGCCAAGGCGACTGGCGCGCCTCGCGCCGGTGCGCGCCCGGCCATGCGCGAGTCACGCGTGCGGCCACGCGCTTCCGCCTGGGCGCGCGGGAAATGGGCGCGCTCGTATCACTCAGCGCCGCCCACGGCCGGCCGCTTCGTGAATCACATGTCGTACGCGCTTTACCTTCCGCCGAAAGACAGTCTGGAGCCGATGCCGCTCGTCGTGATGCTGCACGGCTGCAAGCAGAACGCCGACGAGTTCGCGCAAGGTACGCGCATCAACCTGCTCGCGGACCGGTACGGCTTCGCGGTGCTCTATCCGGAGCAGTCGAAGCACGATCACGCGCATCGCTGTTGGCGCTGGTACGACGATTCGGGCGCGGGCGGCGGTGGCGAGGCCGCTTCGGTCGTGTCCCTCGTGGGCGCGATGGTCGAGCAACACAACCTGGATCCGGAGCGCGTATATGTCGCCGGCATGTCGGCGGGTGCGGGGCTCGCGGCGCTTCTGGCTGTGCGTTATCCGTATCTGTTTGCGGCCGTCGGCCTGCATTCGGGCGTGGTCTTCGGCGAGGCGCGCTCGGCCATCGGCGCAATGGACGTGATGCGCCGCGGCAGCCGCACCGATCCCGTCACGCTGATCGACGCGGCTGTCGATGTTCGCGAGTATCCGGGCATGCCGGCGATCATCGTGCATGGCGAACTGGACTCGGTCGTCACGTCGGCGAACGCCGGACAACTGGCGAAACAGTTTCTTCGGCTGAACGGCTTCGTCGATGCGGCGGGCAATCGCCGCGCGGGCGAAACACGGGAGGAAACGCAGTCGGACGGCGTCGTGACGGATTACGTCAAGAACGGCAGGCGTGTGGTGAAGACAGCGATCGTGCGCGGCCTCGGTCATTCATGGGCCGGCGGCGACGATACCGTGGCGTTCCACTCGTCAAAGGGTCCGGACTCGTCGGCGCTGATGTGGGAGTTTTTCAAGCACCAGCGGCGGCCCAGCGTGGCTGCGCGCGATGTGTACGTCGCCTGAGGGCGGGCGGACAGCGTTTCGAGTGTTGCAATTTAGTCTTTAGTATCAGCGTTCTAGCAAACAGGGCTGGTGTTGGATCAGGGATTACCCTATAATCAGTTTCATAGGTAGTTACCCCAGTATTCAAGCGAGGCCCACCATGTTCCTGCTCAGCCGTATTTTCCTGTTCCTGACCAAATCCGCCGACCAACGCGATCGCGAGCGCGACGACGCTTATCTCGCTGAAGCGACGGATATTTACGATCTCGAATATCGTATGAAGAAGCTGGACCAGCGCGTGACGGCGCGTCATCCGTCGTGGATGTCGAACTAAGTTTCTGCTTCAGCAGTTCGGAAAAGCCGGCCCCGTGGGCCGGCTTTTTTCGTTCTCGCTATCTCAGATGACCTTCACGCGCACGTCGACGTTGTTGCGCGTGGCGTTCGAGTAAGGACAGACCTTGTGCGCGGCATCCACCAATGCCTGCGCTTCTGCGGCATCGAGGCCCGGCAACGAAACGCGCAATTCGATGTCGAGCTTGAAACCGCCCGCATCGTTCGGGCCGACGCCCACGTCTGCCGTGACTGTCGTATCGGCCGGCACCGCGCGCTTTTGCTGGCCGCCGACGAACTTCATCGCCGACAGGAAGCAGGCCGAATAGCCCGCCGCGAAAAGCTGCTCAGGGTTCGTGCCCGGCGCGCCCGATCCGCCGAGTTCCTTCGGCGCGCTCAATTTCACGTTCAGTTGCTCGTCCGAAGACACTGCGCGGCCATCACGTCCGCCCGTGCTCGTCGCGGTTGCCTTGTACAGAATGCTCATCTTTTCTCTCCGTCGGTTTCGGTTGTCGGTTGGGTACTGCGTGAACCACGGACTAAATATATCGCGATAATAATTAGCGTGCAAATTAAAAATTACCAATCGATTCGTTGAGGATTCGCTATCGGGCGACGGTCACGCGTCGAGGTATTCGTTGAGCGAAGCGCGCAAGCGTACGAGGTCGTCGCGCAAGCGAAGCATGGCGTCGGCATCGGTGCCCGATGCGCAGTAGATTTCCGGCGGAATCGCCCGGGCGGCGCGTTTGAGATCGCGACCGACGTCAGTCAGCCGGATATGAACCTGCCGCTCGTCCTCGACTCCACGCACGCGCTCGACATATCCCTGCGCTTCGAGGCGTTTGAGCAGCGGCGTCATCGTCGCGGAATCCAGCGCGAGACGCGCGGCGATGTCCTTCACGGTCAGATCGTCGGCTTCCCAGAGCACGAGCATCGTCAGATATTGCGGATACGTCAGCCCGAGCTTCTCCAGAAGCGGCTTGTACGCCTTTGTCATCGCGAGCGATGTCGAATAGAGCGCGAAGCACAACTGCTGATCGAGTTCGAGCGGGAAGTCGGGCGAGGCGTCGGGCGAAGTCATGGAGGGCGCGGCAGAAAGGCCGGGGCGGCCGATGGCGCTAGTGTACGTGCAATGCTTCGCGCACGAAGGATCGCCGCGCGCGTTCGCCGCGCGCGGCGTTTCGGTCAGGCGTTCGGTGTGCCGGGCGCGTCGGGAATGTCCGGCGAATCGGGCGATTGCACGCCGAAGCAGCCGCGATAGGTCGCGTAGAACGAGCAATACAGCGCGGTCGTCACGATGATCGATGCTGGCATCAGCACCGCGAGCGCCATTTCCTGACCCGCGCCGAGCGCCTGCATCAGCGCGGTGAGGCCGAACGACACCGCGAGCGCGATGACGATCCACAGCACGCCGTAGTAAACGAACGCGCCACGGTTGCGCCAGCAAGAAACGAGGCTGAAGAACAGCGCCTTCGCGGGCGGCACGTCATGCCACGCGACGAGGATCGGCGCGAACCAGAACAGCATCGCGACAGGGAGATAGCACGCCATCGCGACGAGCACCGCGAGCGGACTGAAGCTCGCGGCGACCGTCTCTGGATCCCCGGTCGGGGCGTCGCCCATCATGAGGCTGAGCAGCGTGCCGCCGTCGACGAGCGCGGATGCCGCGAAAATCGCGGCCATCGCAACGATATACAGCGCGCCCAGCGCGAGCAGCCGGCGCGCGACGATGCCGCCGTACGAGCGGAAGCCGTCGACGAGAACCGTCGGCCAGACCGGCTTGCCCGCGATCGTGTTGCGGCACGCCGCCATGAAGCCGACCGCGACGCCCGGAATGAACAGGAGCGGCAGAATCGGGCCGATGAGCGGCACGCGCGAGATCAGCGTCATCACGAACAGATAGGCGAAGAACACCGTGAGAAACGCAAACGGGTTGCGGCGGAACAGCCAGATGCCCTGACGGAACCACACGTAGCCGGTCTTGGCGGGAACTTCGATCAGTCGCATGTCGCAGGGTTATCGGTTGAGGGGGGAAGCGGCTTTGACGCGTTCGCGCAGAATGCGTTCGAAATGGCCGGGATCGTGCGCCTTCAGCATCTGTGCTTCGCGCGGGCGATAAAAGTCGAACAGGCGCGAGACCCAGAAACGCATCGCGCCTGCGCGCAGCATGTCGTTCCAGTGACGCTCCTCGGCGGGCGTGAACGGACGCACCGTCTGATAGGCGCGCAGCATCGCATCGACGCGCGCCGGGTCGAGCGCGCCCGTCGCGAGATCGATGCACCAGTCGTTCACGGTCACGGCGACGTCGAAGAGCCATGTGTCGACGCCCGCGAAGTAGAAGTCGAAGAAGCCGCCCAGACGCGCGTGCTCGCGGCCGGGCGCGAACAGCACGTTATCGCGAAACAGATCGCAGTGGCACGGGCCGTCCGGCAGCGACGCGTAGTCCGCCGAGCCGAAGAACGCCGTCTGATGCGCGAGTTCGCTCTCGAACAACGCGCGTTGCTCCGGGCTCAGAAATCCGACGATCGACGGCGCCTTCTCCTGCCACCACGAAAGGCTGCGCAGATTCGGCTGATGCTGCGAGAAGTCGCGACCTGCGAGATGCATGCGCGCGAGCATCTGCCCGACTTCGATGCAGTGCGCGGGCGTGGGCGCAAGCTCGGGCGCGCCTTCGAGCTTCGTCACGATGCTCGCGGGCTTGCCGTGCAGCAGGCCGAACAGCGAGCCGTCGCGGCGCGGCATCGGATCGGGCACCGGCACGCGATGCGATGCCAGATGACGCATCAGATCGAGATAGAACGGCAGTTGCGTCGCCGTGAGATTCTCGAAGATCGTCAGGACGAACTCGCCGTGCGTCGTCGTGAGAAAGAAGTTGCTGTTCTCGATGCCCGACTGGATGCCACGAAATTCGACGACATCGCCGAGATCGTAGTCTTGCAGCCAGTCGCCGAGTTCGGCGTTGGTGACGGGAGTGAAGACAGCCATGCAGGAAAACGTCGGTCAGGTTGGACGGCCAGGAGCGGGCCTGTGAACGATGGCGCCGGGCAGGAAGCCACAGTGCCGCGACCCGCTTGGAAGGAGCGGGTCCGAAGCAATCTTACGGGATCGGCGATCAGTAACGCAGGTTGACCGAGGGCAAGCGCGTGCTTGCCTTGCCGTTGTCGCGCACTTGCGGCGATGTATCGGCGGGCGAACTCATCTGATAGCGCGTGCCGAGATTCGAACGCACGTCGATTTCGACGGGCTTGCCTTTGTCGCGGAATTCGGTGATTTCGGTGCCATTGGTGCTCAGTTCGTGATAGCTCGGCACGCGCGGCGGCGAAATCTCGACTTTCGAGCTGACATTGGCGGGCGGACGGTTGATGGCTTTCAGGTCCGGAAGGCCCGCGGCTTCTTCCGGCGACATTTTCTGCGCCGCGGGTTGCGGTGCTGCGTTGGCGGCTGGCTGCGCCGGTTGCGCAAATGCGCCGAGGCTTGCTGCGGCGAGGACTGCCGCGGCGGCGGCGCAAAGGTGCGGCTTCATGATGGTTCTCCAGGCGATGGCCGGATTCTAACAAAACGGTTGCTGACGCAGTGGCTCACTCGGGTCGAACGCCTTATTTTGCGCTGCTTTCGCGAAATTTGACTGCACCTGCCAAAAAGGTGTTGCACGGTGTGATCGCACGCACTCACACGAAGAGGGACTTCATGGTTCGCGCATTCTTCCGTGTTAATGTCGATTCACCACGAGGGCATTGAAGAAAGACACAAGATCATGACAAACGACCGGACTCAAAGCACACAGGGCACACCCGCCAACGACTTCCCGACCGAATCCTTCGAGGACCCGGCTGCCGCCGTCACGCGCCTCTCGGCGATCTATGAAGCGAATACCGCATTTCTGCGCGATGCCTTCGCGCGTTATCGCCGCAACGAGCAGTTCACGCATCGCGTGCGCGCTTGTTATCCGTTCGTGCGCGTGCGCTCGGAGCTCAACACGCAGATCGACTCGCGGCGTTCGTATGGCTTCGTGGCGGGCCCGGGCATCTATGAAACGACGCTCACGCGTCCCGATCTCTTCGGCGATTATTATCGCGAGCAATTGCGACTGCTTACGAAGAACCATCACGTGGGTCTCGAAGTAGGCGTGTCCGCGCAGCCCATTCCGATTCACTTTGCGTTTGCCGAGGGCATCCATCTCGAAGGCGATCTCGATCGCGACCGCCTGCTCGCGATGCGCAACATCTTCGATACGCCGGACCTCGCGCTGCTCGACGACCGCATCGTCAACGGCACGTACGAGCCGGGTCCGGGCGAGCCGCATCCGCTCGCGCTGTTCACGGCGGCGCGCGTCGATTTCTCGCTGCATCGGCTGAGGCACTACACGGCCACGTCGCCGACGCATTTTCAGAACTACGTCCTGTACACGAACTACCAGTTCTATATCGATGAATTCGTGAAGCTCGGCCGCACGATGATGTCGCGCGCCGACGACGAGGAAACGCGCGCGTATCGCAGCGAGTATTCGTCGTTCGTCGAACCGGGCGATGTCGTCACGTACAACGCGAACCTCGGCGAGCAGCCGGAGGAAGGCGCGCCGATCGCGCGCCTGCCGCAGATGCCTGCGTATCACCTGAAGCGCGCGGACGGCAGCGGCATCACGATGGTGAACATCGGCGTGGGGCCGTCGAACGCGAAGACGATCACGGATCACATCGCGGTGCTGCGGCCGCATGCGTGGATCATGCTCGGGCACTGCGCGGGTCTGCGCAATACGCAGCGTCTGGGCGACTACGTGCTCGCTCACGGTTATGTGCGTGAAGATCACGTACTCGATGACGATCTGCCGCTGTGGGTGCCCGTCCCCGCGCTCGCGGAAGTCCAGGTCGCGCTCGAGCGCGCGGTTGCGCAGGTGACGCAACTGGAAGGCGTCGAACTCAAGCGCGTGATGCGTACGGGCACGGTCGCGAGCGTCGATAACCGCAACTGGGAATTAAGGGATCATCGCGAGCCGGTGCGCCGGCTGTCGCAGAGCCGCGCGGTGGCGCTGGATATGGAAAGCGCGACGATCGCGGCGAATGGGTTCCGCTTTCGCGTGCCGTACGGGACGCTGCTGTGCGTGTCGGACAAGCCGCTGCATGGCGAACTCAAGCTGCCCGGCATGGCGGATCAGTTCTATCGCGCGCAGGTGGATCAGCACTTGCAGATAGGCGTGAAGGCGATGGAGTTGCTGAGGATGAACGGCTTGTCGAAGCTGCATTCGCGGAAGTTGCGAAGCTTCGCGGAGGTGGCGTTTCAGTGATCCGCAGATCCTGAAGCGAAGCGAGCGGATTCGAAATCCGCTCGCTTCCACAGCGTCACAGATAGAACATCCGATCCTCATCCGACTTGCCTTCCGCCGGCTGCTCGACCGAATCCTCGCGGTCTTCATAGAAGCGCAGCACGGCATCGAGCACCTGATCTGGATCGTCGATCACCTGCATCAGATCCAGATCCTTCGGGCTGATCACGCCATTGGTCAGGAGCGTGGTCTTGAACCAGTCGAGCAAGCCAGCCCAGAACTCCGAGCCGACCAGCACGATCGGCACGTGACGCGACTTCTTGGTCTGAATGAGCGTCAATACTTCGGCGAGTTCATCCAGCGTGCCGAAGCCGCCCGGCATCACCACGACCGCGTCCGAGTTCTTCACGAAGGTGACCTTGCGCGTGAAGAAGTGACGGAAGCGCAGCGAGATGTCCTGCCACTGGTTGCCCGACTGCTCGTGCGGCAGTTCGATGTTGAGGCCAACCGAAGGCGACTTGCCCGCGTGCGCGCCCTTGTTCGCGGCTTCCATGATGCCCGGGCCGCCGCCCGAAATGACGGCGAAGCCCGCGTCGGAGAATTTCTGCGCGATTTCGATCGTGCGCTGATAGTACGGCGACTCGGGTTTCAGCCGCGCCGAACCATAGATGCTGATGGCAGGGCGGATCTCCGAGAGGTACTCGGTCGCCTCGATAAACTCTGCCATAATCGTGAACATCTGCCACGATGCGCGAGCCTTCTTGGCCGTCGCGCGCTCTTGATCTGCGAGCGATCGCAGACTCGGAATCACTTTTCTCTTGTTCATAATGCCTGAAGAACTAAGTCTTGAAGGTAAGACCCTGCTATTGGTCGACGGTTCTAGTTACTTGTACCGGGCCTACCATGCGATGCCGGACCTGCGTGGCCCCGACGGCGGCCCCACCGGCGCTCTGTACGGAATGATCAACATGCTGCGGCGCTTGCGGCGCGAAATCAATGCAGAGTATAGCGCGTGCGTATTTGATGCCAAAGGCAAGACTTTCCGCGACGACTGGTACGCCGACTACAAGGCCAACCGTCCTTCGATGCCAGAAGACCTCTCCAGACAGATCGAACCCATTCACGTCGCCGTGCGCGCGCTCGGCTGGCCCCTCGTGATGATCGAGGGCGTCGAGGCCGACGACGTCATCGGCACGCTCGCCGTGGAGGCCGAGAAGCGCGGCATGAAGGTGATCGTGTCGACGGGCGACAAGGATCTGGCTCAGCTCGTGACGGATCATGTCACCCTCATCAATACGATGACCAACGAAACGCTCGATCGCGCGGGCGTGCTCGCCAAGTTCGGCGTGCCGCCGGAGCGTATCGTCGACTACCTGTCGCTCATCGGCGATACCGTCGACAACGTGCCGGGCGTCGAGAAATGCGGTCCCAAAACGGCGCTCAAGTGGCTCACGCAATACGACACCCTTGATGGCATCGTAGAACATGCGAACGAGATCAAAGGTGCGGTAGGAGACAATCTGCGCAAGGCTCTCGGCTTCCTGCCGATGGCCAGAAAGCTCGTCACCGTGCACACGGAATGCGACCTCGCTTCGCAGATCGAGTCGATCGACGGCACGCTCGCGACGCGTCCCGAGTCGCGCGATGAGTTGCGCGATGTGTTCATGCGTCATGGCTTCAAGACCTGGCTGCGCGAAGTCGAAATCGCCGACGCCGTGGAAGGCCCGACGGACACGCCGCCCGCCGAAGTGACCGAGATCGTGCATCACTACGAGACGGTGCAGACGTGGGAGCAGTTCGACGCGTGGCTCGCGCGCATCAATGAGGCGGAGATCACGTCGTTCGACAGCGAGACGACCTCGCTCGACCCGATGACCGCGCAGATCGTCGGCGTGTCGATTTCGACCGAGCCGGGACACGCGGCCTACATTCCCGTCGCGCATCGCGGGCCGGACGCGCCCGAGCAATTGCCGCGCGATGAAGTGCTCGCGAAGCTCAAGCCGTGGCTCGAAGATGCCTCGAAGAAAAAGGTCGGTCAGCATCTGAAGTACGACGAGCAGGTGCTTGCCAATTACGGCATCGAATTGCGCGGTGTCGAGCACGACACGCTGTTGCAGTCGTACGTGCTCGAATCGCATCGCCCACACGACATGGACAACCTCGCGTTGCGCCATCTCGGCGTGAAGACGATCAAGTACGAAGACGTCGCGGGCAAGGGCGCGTCGCAGATCGGCTTCGATGAAGTGCCGCTCGACAAGGCATCGGCCTACGCAGCGGAAGATGCCGATATCACGCTGCGTCTGCATCACGCGCTATATCCGCAAGTGGCGCAAGAGGAAGGCTTGCTGCGCGTCTATCGCGACATCGAGTTGCCGACCTCGCGCGTGCTGCGCAAGATGGAGCGTAACGGAGTACTGATCGATCGCCAGAGGCTCGATACGCAAAGCAACGAGATCGCGAAGCGTCTCATCGAACTGCAGGCGCAGGCGTATGAACTCGCGGGCGGCGAATTCAATCTCGGCTCGCCGAAACAGATCGGCCAGATCTTCTTCGAGAAGCTGCAATTGCCGGTCGTGAAGAAGACGCCGAGCGGTGCGCCTTCCACCGATGAAGAAGTGCTGCAAAAGCTCGCCGACGACTATCCGCTGCCGAAGGTGCTGCTCGAGCATCGCGGCCTGTCGAAGCTCAAATCCACCTATACGGACAAGCTGCCGCGCATGGTGAATGCATCGACGGGGCGTGTGCATACGAACTATGCGCAGGCCGTCGCGGTGACGGGACGCCTGTCGTCGAACGAGCCGAACCTGCAGAACATTCCCGTGCGTACGGGCGAAGGGCGGCGCATTCGCGAGGCGTTCATCGCGCCGCCGGGCAGCAAGATCGTATCGGCCGATTACTCGCAGATCGAGTTGCGCATCATGGCGCATATCTCCGGCGACGCATCGCTGATGCGTGCGTTCAAGGAAGGCGAGGACGTGCATCGCGCGACGGCATCGGAAGTGTTCAGCGTCACGCCGCTCGAAGTCGATAACGATCAGCGGCGCATCGCGAAGGTCATCAACTTCGGGTTGATCTACGGCATGAGCTCGTTCGGACTCGCATCGAATCTCGGCATCACGCGCGATGCCGCGAAGCTGTATATCGACCGCTATTTCGCGCGTTATCCGGGCGTCGCGGCGTATATGGAGAACACGCGCATGAGCGCGAAGGCCAACGGCTTCGTCGAAACCGTATTCGGCCGTCGCCTGTGGCTGCCCGAGATCAACGGCGGCAGCGGGCCGCGTCGTCAGGCGGCCGAGCGCGCCGCGATCAATGCGCCGATGCAGGGCACCGCGGCGGACCTCATCAAGCTGTCGATGATCGCCGTGCAGGACTGGCTCGAAAGCTCGGGCATCGGCGCGAAGATGATCATGCAGGTTCACGATGAACTCGTGCTCGAAGTGCCGGAGGAAGCGCTGCCCGATGTCAGGAAGCGCTTACCTGAATTGATGTGCGGCGTCGCGAAGCTGAAGGTGCCGCTCGTCGCGGAAGTGGGTGTCGGCAACAATTGGGAAGAAGCGCACTGAAATACTTTGCGCAAGGCATGCGCGGCGGATGTCGCGTATGCCCGACATCTCGGTGACACGCTTGTGACTGTCATCGAAGCTCACGCACAATAAGTCAATAGAGGAAAGCAACAACGATAGTCGGTCGAATATAAAAGGACAGGGAGAGTGCCATGCATCGCTTCATCATCGTCGGCGGAGGGGCCGGCGGCCTCGAACTCGCGACGCGTCTCGGCGACCGTTTCGGCTCGACGGACGGCAAGACTCCGCCAAAAGCGCAAGTCACGCTCGTCGACCGCAATCCGACCCATATCTGGAAGCCGCTTCTGCATGAAGTCGCGGCGGGCAGCATGGACCCGTTCACGCAGGAACTCGAATACGCGGCGCAGGCGCTGTGGCACGGCTTCGAATTTCAGCAGGGCGAACTCGTCGGGCTGAATCGCGCGACCAGGCGCATCACGATCGGCGCGTTGCGCGATGAAGAAGCGGGCGAACTCCTGCCCGAGCGCGAACTGGAATACGACACGCTCGTCATCGCCATCGGCAGTACGACGCATTTCTTCGGCGTCGAAGGCGCGCAGCAGAACTCGATCGCGCTCGATACAGTCGGTCAGGCCGAGCTCTTTCGCAAGCGCCTGATCGCAGCGTGCATGCGCGCGGAGCATTTCGCGCCGGAGCCTGTCGCGGCGGGCGTCGAGGAGGGCGAGGACGAACCGGGTGTGGATCCGCTGCCGCGTATCCAGGTGGCGATCGTCGGCGCGGGCGCGACGGGCGTCGAACTGTCGGCGGAACTGCGCAACACGGCGCAAGTGCTGTCCGCGTACGGATTGCACAAGCTCGATCCGAAACACGATATCGGCATCGTGCTAATCGAGGCGGGGCCGCGCATTTTGCCCGCGCTGCAGGAGCGCGTGTCGAGCGCGACGGCGGAGCTGCTCACCAAGCTCGGCGTGAAGCTGATGACGGGCGAGACGGTCGCGCAGGTCTCGCGCGATACCATCCACACGGCGAGCGGCAAGGCCATACGCGCGGATCTCACGGTCTGGGCGGCGGGCATCAAGGCCCCCGCGATCCTCACCAATCTCGAAGGCTTGCCGACCAACCGCCTCGGCCAGCTCGTCGTGCGCCGCACGCTGCAAACCGAAACCGACGACAACGTCTTCGCGCTCGGCGATTGCGCGGCGTGTCCGTGGCCCGGCAACGAGCGCAATGTGCCGCCGCGCGCGCAGGCCGCGCATCAGCAAGCCAGCTTTCTGTTCAAGTCGTTCGAGCGGATGTTGCAGGGCAAGCCGCTTCCCGAATACACCTATCGCGACTTCGGCTCGCTGGTGTCGCTCGGGCATTACAGCGCGGTCGGCAGTCTGATGGGCGGGCTGATCGGCGGCAACATGCTGATCGAGGGGCTCTTCGCGCGCTTCATGTACATGTCGCTCTACCGGCTGCACATCGCCGCGCTGCACGGCTATGCGCGCATGGTGCTCGACACCGTCGCGCACTGGCTGCGCCGCTCCACCGCACCGCGCGTGAAGTTGCACTGACGCGGAATAGAACGCCTGCGCGATTCGTTGAATGCTGTTTAGAATGGGCGGCGCGCTTAATGCATAACGCGCCTTCATCGTCGTGCAGCACCGTGCGTCATGATGCCTTGTCCATGTCGTGCGGATTTCAACGATTCACGCCGTCGCGCGATCGAGCACGCGCCGCGACGGCCCTGCCGCGGGAGTTCTCCATGCTAGACCCTGAAGTCGACAGCCTCATTCCGCACGTGCCGTTCAATCGGCGCACCTTCATCAAGGCAACCTTCGGCACCGGTTTTGCGGCTGCGGTGCTGCCGGTGTCCGCGCAGACCATTCATACCGATACCGATGGGCTGGAGGCCGGCGCCATCGGCATTCGCGGCGCGGACGGTACGCTCGTGCCGGCTTATCGCGCGCAGCCGAAGGGCAAGACGCATCTGCCGGTAATCATCGTGATTCACGAGATTTTCGGCGTGCACGAGCATATCGCCGATGTGTGCCGGCGCTTCGCGAAGCAGGGTTATCTGGCGATTGCGCCGGACCTCTACACGCGTCAGGGCGATGCCACGGCGTACAAGTCGATGCAGCAGCTCAACGAGCAGCTCGTGTCGAAAGTGCCCGATGCGCAGGTGATCTCCGACATCGATCAGACCGTCAAATGGGCGGCCGAGCACGGCGGCGATCCGAAGCGCGTCGGCATTACGGGGTTCTGCTGGGGCGGGCGCATCGCGTGGCTCTACGCCGAGCACAATCCCAATCTGAAGGCGGCGGTGGCGTGGTACGGGCGGCTCGTCGGCAACAAGACCGAGAACACGCCGAGCAATCCCATCGACCTCGCGAGCCAGCTCAAGGTGCCGGTGCTCGGGCTGTATGGTCGGCAGGATCAGAGCATTCCGCAGGACAGCATCGAGCAGATGAAGCAGGCGCTCGCGAACGACCCGCCGCCCGCGAAGAACTCGCAGTTCGTCGTCTACGACGACGCGCCGCACGCGTTCTTCGCGGATTATCGTCCGAGTTATCGCAAGGCCGACGCCGAGGACGGCTGGAAGCGCGCGCTCGCGTGGTTCCGCGAGCACGGCGTCAAATAACGCGCTTCAGGGCGTCGGGCCGGTCGCGACGGGCCGTCCCGGATCGGCGCTCCATTCGCTCCACGAGCCCGGATAGAGCGCCGCGCCGTGCAGGCCGGCGATTTCCATTGCGAGCGCGTTATGGCAGGCCGTCACGCCCGAGCCGCATTGCAGGACGATGCGGTCCGCCGGCACCGTGCCGACCAGCGAGCCGAACGCCTCGCGCAACTCGTGAGCGGTCTTGAAGCGCCCTTCGGGCGTCAGGTTGTTCTTGAAGAAGTGATTGAGCGCGCCGGGAATATGCCCGCCGACGGGATCGATCGTCTCGTTCTCGCCGCGATAGCGGTCGGCGGCGCGGGCATCGATCAGCAGATGATCGCGCGTGCCGATGCTGCGCTCGATCGCCTGGGCGTCGATCGTCACCTGAAGCGGCGCGCCGGCCTTGAACGTGCCTTGCGTCTTCGGCGGCACGGCCGTGTCGAGCGGCTTGCCCGCGACTTCCCATGCCTGCAGGCCGCCGTCGAGCAGCGCGACGGAATCGTGCCCGAGCCAGCGCAGCAGCCACCAGACGCGCGCCGCGTACATACCGCCGTGGGCGTCGTAGGCGGCCACTTGCTGGCCTTCCTTCAGGCCGAAGCTCGCCAGCTTCGCGACGAGCGCGGCGCGCTCGGGCAACGGATGACGCCCGTTCGTGCCGGTCTTGACGCCGGACAGATCGCGATCCAGATGGAGATAGTGCGCGCCGGGAATGTGCCCTTGCGCGTAAGCGGCTTCGCCCGATTCGGGCGCGGCGAGATCGAAGCGGCAATCGAAGACGAGCACGCTGCCGGGCGCGGCGGCGAGCCGTTCGGCGAGATTGGTCGCCGAGATGAGCGTGGTGTAGTGAGTGTGCGGCATGACGGCTCCTGAATCGGCGCGTGTGATGCGGGGATGAGCCAATAGTCTAAAAGAAAAAACGGGCTCGAAAGCCCGTCTTTTCCCGACGTCCGGCGCAAGCCCGGAACCGCGTTCAGATAGACCCGAGTCGATGCCGCAGGAACTCGTGGAAATGCTGCATGCCGGATTCCATCGGGCTCTGGTACGGCCCGACCTGATTCTCGCCGCGCGCCATCAGCGCGCGCCGGCCGGCGTCCATGCGCTCGGCGATCTCGTCGTCCTCGCGCGCGGTTTCCATGTACGCGGCGCGCTCCGCCTCGATGAACTCACGCTCGAAGAGCGCGATTTCCTCGGGGTAATAGAATTCGACGATGTTGGTCGTTTTCTGCGTGCCCTGCGGAATGAGCCACGACACGACCAGCACGTGCGGATACCACTCGATCATCAGACCGGGGTAATACACCATCCAGATCGCGCCGAATTCGGGCGGCGTGCCGTTGCGAAAACGCAGGACTTCGTCGTGCCATTTGCGGTACGTCGGGCTGCCCGGTTTCTCCAGATTCTTGTGGACGCCCACGGTCTGCACGCTGTACCAGTCGCCGAATTCCCACTCGAGGTTGTCGCACGACACGAAGCTGCCGAGGCCCGGATGGAACGGCGCGACGTGATAGTCCTCCAGATAGACCTCGATGAAGGTCTTCCAGTTGTAGTTGCACTCGTGGACCTCGACGTGATCGAACATGAAGCCCGAAAAGTCGAAATGTTTCGCGGTACCCAGCTTCGCGAGATCGGCCGCGACGTTGCGGCCCTCCGACTCGAAGAGCAGGCCTTGCCAGTTCTGCAGCGGCGTCTTGCCGAGGTTCAGGCAGGGCTTGTCCGCGAAATGCGGCGCGCCGAGCAGTTGACCGTCGAGATTGTAGGTCCAGCGGTGCAGCGGGCAGACGATGTTGTCCGCGCTGCCGCGGCCATTGAGCATGATCGCCTGGCGATGGCGGCACACGTTCGACAGCAGTTCGATATTGTTCTGCTGATTACGAACGAGCACGCGCCCTTCGCCCTCGCCCGGAAGCGCGAAATAGTTTCCCGCTTCGGGCACCATGAGTTCGTGCCCGATGTAGCGTGGACCCTGCTTGAAAAGTGTGTCGAGTTCGCGCGCAAGAAGCGCTTCGTCAAAGTAAGCCGTGACTGGCAGCTGACTGTGAATGGCGTTCAGCTGCAATGCATTGCTCAGATTGGACATTCCCACTCCCGATGAAAACGTGAAAGCAGTGAACAACCCAACCATCGAAGATTCGATTTAGGGAGCCCGCGATTATACCGAAATCCCCCTCCTTGGGGTGCTTAAGGTCTTGATTTGGGTATAAATTGTGGCGAGAGTTCCTCGCAATCGCAGCAAGAGCGCGTGCCTGTGGCGTACCGTGCAAGGATCGGGAGAAAATGCCGCAATCCGAACGCCAGCCTTCGAAGCGGACGGGATGCGGGTCGAAAATTTGGCTTTTGCCGTAGAATGTGCGACTTGGTTCCAAAAATTCAATTGCACATCCACGATTCATGGCGAAGACCGCTGTCCAGGAAACAGGCGACAAAACCGGCGCCGACGCACAGAGCGCGGACGCCGCGCAGCTTCCGGAAAACTACGAGGCAGCGCTGGCAGAACTCGAATCGCTCGTCGCGCGCATGGAAGAGGGCGCGCTGAGTCTCGAGGAATCGCTCGCGGCGTATCGCCGCGGCGCGGCGCTTGTGGGCTTTTGCCAACAGCAGCTCGAGAAAGTCGAGCAGCAGGTACGCGTGCTCGACGGCGAGACGCTCAAGCCGCTGCCCGCCGAGGTACAGCGCGCCACCCAGGGTGCCGGAGCGACAAACGACAACGGGGACGACGACCTATGACCTTCGAACAATGGATGCGCGCGACGCTCGATCGCGTCGAGACGGCACTCGAACACTATCTTCCGGGCACGGACGTCGCGCCCGCGCGCCTGCACGAAGCGATGCGCTATGCCGTGCTGGGCGGCGGCAAGCGCGTGCGGCCGCTCTTGGTCCACGCGGCGGGCGAGCTGACCGGCGCGAGCGCGCAGGCCGTGGAAGCGGCGAGCGCCGCGCTCGAGATGATTCACGTCTATTCGCTGGTGCATGACGACATGCCCGCCATGGACGACGACGCACTGCGCCGGGGTAAGCCCACGGTACACATCCAATATGACGAAGCGACGGCACTGCTCGTCGGCGACGCGCTGCAATCGCAGGCGTTCGTTGCGTTGACGGCCGCGGCCAATGGTCTGAACGATGCCCAGCAAGCCGCGCTCGTGCGCGAACTGGCGCTCGCGAGCGGCTCGCTCGGCATGGCGGGCGGTCAGGCGATCGACCTCGAAAGCGTCGGGCGCAAGCTGACGCGCCCCGAGCTCGAGACGATGCATCGCAAGAAGACGGGCGCGCTGTTGCGCGCGTCGGTGCGTATGGGCGCGCTCGCGGGCGCGCTTCCGGACGCGGACGCACTCGCGTCGCTGGACGATTACGCCGCCGCCGTCGGCCTCGCCTTCCAGGTCGTCGACGACATCCTGGACGTCACCGCCGACTCCGCCACGCTCGGCAAGACCGCCGGCAAGGACGCGCAGCACGACAAACCGACTTACGTGTCGATCATCGGGCTCGATGCATCGCGCGAACTCGCCGCGCAACTCGGTCGCGACGCGCATGCCGCGATCCAGCCGTTCGGCGCACGCGGCCAGCGTCTGGCCGAACTCGCCGATCTGGTCGTGAACCGGGTGAATTGATTGTTGAACGCGTGACGAACCCCACGGCGAGAAGAGACATAATCGCGCCGAACGAATCACGCCAGTTTTCCTAAAATGGGACGACGATGTACGACTTGCTGAAAACCATCGACGATCCGGCCGATTTGCGGGCCCTCGATCGCCGCCAACTGCAACCGCTGGCCGACGAGCTGCGGGCCTACGTGCTCGACAGCGTGTCCCAGACGGGCGGCCATCTGTCGTCCAATCTGGGCACGGTCGAGCTGACGATCGCGTTGCACTATGTGTTCGATACGCCTAATGACCGCATCGTATGGGATGTCGGCCATCAGACGTATCCGCACAAGATCCTGACGGGCCGTCGCGATCAGATGCCGGGCCTGCGTCAACTGGGCGGCATTTCCGGCTTCCCGCGACGCTCCGAGTCCGAATTCGACACCTTCGGCACCGCGCACTCGAGCACGTCGATTTCGGCGGCGCTCGGCATGGCGATCGCCAACAAGCTGCAGGGCGACAACCGCTTCTCGATCGCCGTGATCGGCGACGGCGCGATGACCGCCGGCATGGCTTTCGAGGCGATGAACAACGCAGGCGTCGCCGACGACGTCCCGCTGCTCGTCATCCTCAACGACAACGACATGTCGATCTCGCCGCCGGTCGGCGCGTTGAATCGCCATCTCGCGCGCCTGATGTCGGGCCGCTTCTACGCCGCCGCGCGCGCGGGCGTGGAACGCGTGCTGCGTCACGCACCGCCGGTGCTCGACCTCGCCCGCAAGCTCGAAGAGCACGCGAAGGGCATGATCGTGCCGGCCACGCTGTTCGAGGAATTCGGCTTCAACTACATCGGGCCGATCGACGGTCACGATCTCGATTCGCTGATCCCGACGCTGCAGAACATCAAGGAACTGCGCGGCCCGCAATTCCTGCACGTCGTGACGAAGAAAGGCCAGGGCTACAAGCTCGCCGAAGCCGATCCGGTGCTTTATCACGGTCCGGGCAAGTTCAATCCGGCCGAGGGCATCAAGCCGTCGACGGCGCCTTCGAAAAAGACTTATACGCAAGTGTTCGGCGAGTGGCTGTGCGACGCCGCGGCGCAGGATTCGCGCGTGGTCGGCATCACGCCGGCGATGCGCGAAGGCTCCGGCATGGTCGAGTTCGAGAAGCGCTTCCCGGACCGTTATTTCGATGTCGGCATCGCCGAGCAGCATGCGGTCACGTTCGCGGGCGGGCTGGCTGCGGACGGCATGAAGCCCGTCGTCGCGATCTATTCGACCTTCCTGCAACGCGGCTACGACCAGCTGATCCACGACGTCGCGCTGCAGAATCTGCCGGTCGTGTTCGCGATCGATCGCGCGGGTCTCGTCGGCGCGGATGGCGCGACGCACGCTGGCAACTACGATCTCGCCTTCCTGCGCTGCATTCCGAACATGACCGTGATGGCCGCATCGGATGAAAACGAGTGCCGCCAGATGCTCTACACGGCCTTGCAGCAGCCGAACCCGACGGCAGTGCGCTATCCGCGCGGCGCGGGCACCGGCGTTGCGACGGTCAAGCAGATGACCGCGATTCCCCTCGGCCGTGGCGAGATTCGCCGCGAGTCGTCGCAGAAGCTCGGCTCGGGCAAGCGCATCGCGATCTGCGCATTCGGCACGATGGTGGCGCCGTCGCTCGCAGCGGCGGAAGAACTCGATCTGACCGTCGCCAACATGCGCTTCGTGAAGCCTGTCGACGCCGACCTGCTTCGCGAACTCGCCGCGACGCACGACGCCATCGTGACGATCGAGGAAGGCGCGATCATGGGCGGCGCGGGTTCCGCGTGCGTCGAAGCGCTGCTCGCCAGCTCGATTATCAAGCCCGTGCTGCAACTCGGCCTCCCGGACCTTTTCATCGATCACGGCGATCCGGCCAAACTGCTGTCGAGCGTCGGACTGGACGCGGCCGGCATTGCGCGCTCGATTCGCGAACGCTTCCTCGATGCGATCGAAAGCGCCAACGCAGGCAAGCTGACCAAGCGCGTCGCCTGACGCGTCGCTGAAAACGGCGCGCTCGGGGCGCGCCGCGCATCAACGCTTTGGCACACGGCGCGGGCATCGTCCCGCGCCGTGTGCGCTTGAACGTTTCGAACCGCTCGCGTCTTGCGCGACGCGCGGCGCATAAGGACAAAACAAAATGAATCAGATGAATCCCGCCTTCGTGATGCCCGACGTCCAGAGCACCCCCGACACACGTCAGATCGCGATTCAGCGCGTCGGCGTGAAGGGCGTGCGCTATCCGCTGACGGTATTGACGGAAGACGGGCTGAAGCCGACCGTCGGCGTATGGAATCTCGACGTTCACCTGCCTGCCGAGCAAAAGGGCACGCATATGTCGCGTTTCGTTGCGTTGCTCGAAGAAAATCGCCTGCCGCTCGATCAACACGCGTTGCGCGGCATGCTCGCCCTGATGCTGGCGAAACTCGAGGCGCATTCCGGCCGTATCGAAGTGACGTTGCCGTACTTTGTGATGAAGACCGCGCCGGTCTCGGGCGTGAAGAGTCTGCTGGACTACGAAGTGACCTTCATCGCGGAGCGGCGCGACGGCGACACGCGCATGTCAATCAAGGTGCTCGTGCCCGTGACGAGTCTGTGCCCGTGTTCGAAGAAGATTTCGCAATATGGCGCGCACAACCAGCGCTCGCACGTCACGATTTCGGCGGAGCTGAGCGAGGATATCGCGGTCGAGGATCTGATTCGCATCGCCGAGGAAGAGGCGTCGTGCGAACTGTGGGGCTTGCTCAAGCGCCCGGACGAGAAGTTCGTGACCGAGCGCGCGTATGAAAATCCCAAGTTCGTCGAAGACCTCGTGCGCGATATCGCGACGCGCCTGAACGCGGATGCGCGCATCGTCGCGTACGTGCTCGAAGCCGAGAACTTCGAGTCGATCCACAATCACAGCGCCTACGCGGTGATCGAGCGGGACAAGCGCCGCGACGCCTGAGCCCGCCTCAGGCGAGCGCCGTTTCCGATGGAACGTGCGCTTGCCGCACCGATGCCATCACGAGCGCTGCCAGCCGCTCGACCGGCGGCGACGCGCTTGCCGATGCGCGATGCAGCGCCAGCGGAATCGATGGCAGAGCGGGCAATCCGCCTTCGCCGGCGTCGAGCGCGCGAACCGTCGACGGCAATCCGTAGCTCGTACGCACGGTGACGCCCAAGCCCGCCGCCGCCGCTGCCCACAGCCCCGACAAGCTCGGGCTCGTGAACGCGACGCGCCACTTGATGTCCGCGCGATCCAGCGCAGCAGCCGCGGCGCTGTGAAAGAGGCAAGGCCGGTCGAACGCGATGAGCGGCAGGGGTTCGTCGGCGTCGAAGTGCCACGGAACCGTCGATGACGCGATCCAGCGCATCGGCGGCGCGGCGATCGGTTCCGCGATCATCGCGGCGTTGCTGTCGTCCGTGACGCCGCTTGCGCCCCACACGAGCGCGAGATCGAGTTGCCCCGAATCGATGCGCTCCAGCAATTCGGTATTGCGCGCGACCCGCGCTTCGATCCGCACTTTCGGATGCGCCCGCGCAAACCGGCCGAGCACATCCGGCAATACCACTTCGCCGAAATCTTCCTGCAAGCCGAGCCGGATCCATCCTTCCAGATCGACGCCGCGAATCGCCACGGCGGCCTCGTCGTTCAGTTCAACCAGGCGCCGCGCGTAACCGAGCATCACCTCGCCGGCGTCGGTGAGCGCAAGCCCGCGTCCGGCCTTGCGAAACAGCGGCGCGCCCGCCTGCTCCTCCAGCTTGCGTAACTGCGCGCTCACTGCCGATGTCGAACGTCCGACGCGGTCCGCTGCCTTCGCGAAGCTGCCCAAGTCCATTCCGGCGACGAAGCTGCGCAGCACCGCGAGATCGAAGGTCGTCTGGCTCATTACTATCGTCCTGATTTTCTGAATGATCGAATGAAAACTTTGCGATTTTCAGGACGATGCTAAGCCTGCACACTGGTCGCAGTCAAATCCGATATGGACCGCGTGATGGCCACTCCTCTCGTACTGAAATCGAAAAATGCGCCCGTGCTCGGCGGCGGGCATCGCTGGAAGGTGCTCACCGTCGGCGTGGCGGCCAACGCGAGCTTCTCGGCAGCGGCCGCGGGTATTCCGACCACCGCCGTGTGGATGCGCAGCGGCTATCACCTGAACAACGGCGAACTGGGCCTCGCGCTCGGCGCGCTCGGTCTGGGCGTCGCGCTCTCCGAGTTGCCGTGGGGCGTGCTGACGGATCGCTGGGGCGATCGTCCCGTGCTGCTGACCGGTTTGCTGTCGACGGCGGCGGTGCTCGTCGCGATGAGCCTGTACGCGGTGCCGTCATCGGCGACGCTCGGCTGGCTCGTCTTCGCGATGTGCGCGCTGGGGCTCCTCGGCGGCAGCGTCAACGGATCGAGTGGGCGCGCGGTGATGGCGTGGTTTGCCGAGGGCGAGCGCGGCCTCGCGATGAGCATCCGGCAGACCGCGGTGCCGCTCGGTGGCGGGATCGGCGCGGCATTGCTGCCGTGGCTGGCTTCGTCGCATGGCTTCGCGGCGGTCTACGGCGCGCTGGCGGCGATGTGCGCGGTGTCCGGCGCGTTCGCCTGGCGCTGGCTGCATGAGCCGCCGGACGCGGTGCATCGCGCGGCGCCGAGCAAAGGCGCTGCGCCGTTGAAGAACGCGCTCGTCTGGCGCGTGGTGCTTGGCATCGGCATCCTGTGCGTGCCGCAGTTCGCGGTGCTGACCTTCGCGACCGTGTTCCTGCACGATGCCGGCCATTTCGGCGTGACGGCGATCAGCGCGACGATGGGCGCGATCCAGCTCGGCGCGATGGCCATGCGCGTGTGGAGCGGCCGTCACACGGACCGCCGCGGCAATCGGCGCGCGTACTTGCGTGGGTCGGTGATCGTGGCGTCGATGTCGTTCGTCGTGCTGGCCGCGGCGATCGCGAGCGGCGCGGCGCGTGCGCCCTTGCTGCTCTCGACGATGCTCGTGTTCGCCGGCATCTGCGTGTCCGCGTG
Organism: Caballeronia sp. NK8; assembly: GCF_018408855.1. Classification (GTDB taxonomy): domain Bacteria; phylum Pseudomonadota; class Gammaproteobacteria; order Burkholderiales; family Burkholderiaceae; genus Caballeronia. The sequence goes on from NZ_AP024323.1 coordinate 232,966, forward strand.
GCACGGCGTCGCGTACACGGAACTGGCGACGCTGGCTGGCACCGCCCGCGCCGGCACCGCGCTCGGCATGGCGAACACGGCGGTGTACGCTGGGTTTTTCGTGACGCCGCTCGTCATTCCGCAGGTGCTCGCGATCAGTTCATGGCCTGTCGTATGGCTGGCGGCGGGCGCGTGCGCGTCGTTGGCGTGGCTGTTGTTTCCGAAGCCCGCGCGACCTTAAACTGTGCGTCCGAGAAATCGACCCTGCGGAGCGCACCTTGATCCTGATCGGCCAATACGATTCCCCGTTCGTGCGGCGCGTCGCCATCGCGCTGAAGCTGTACGACATTGCGTATGAGCATCGCCCGTGGTCGGTGTTCGGCGATGCCGACAAGATCGCGCCCTTCAATCCGCTGATCCGCGTGCCGACGCTCGTGCTCGATTCCGGCGACGTGCTCATCGAGAGCACGATGATCCTCGATTACCTCGATGAACAGGCGGGCGCCGCGCGCGTGATGATCGCGCCGGACGGCCCGCTGCGGCGTGAAGCACTGAAGGTCTGCGCGCTCGCGACAGGCCTGGCCGACAAGGCCGTCGCGCTCGTCTATGAACGGGTGCTGCACAAGGAAAGATCGCAGAAATGGCTCGATCGCTGCACGGGGCAGGTCGAGCGCGTGTTGAACGCGCTGGAAGCGGACCGCGCCGCGCGTGCGACGCCTTACTGGTTCGGCGATGCGATCGGGCACGCCGACATCACCGTGGCCTGCGCGCTGCGCTTCGCGCGCGAGGCGCATCCGGAGCTCTTCAGTTCGACGCGCTGGCCGACGCTCATCGGCCATAGCGACCGCTGCGAGACGCTGCCCGTGTTCCGGGCGATCGTGCAGCCGTTCAATCCGCCGAAGTAGAAAGCTTTAGGCGCGCGCGAGCGAGGTGAGATCCCAGCGCGGCTTCACGGTGAACGCGTAGTCGCGCACGGCCTGCTCCGGCCAGCGCGAAAGCCTAAGCGCACCGGCGAGCGCGATCATCGCGCCGTTGTCGGTGCACAGCGAGAGATCGGGGTAATGCACGTCGAAGCGGCGCTTCTTCGCCGCCGCCGACAGCGCTTCGCGCAACTGCCGGTTCGCGCCGACACCGCCCGCCACGACCAGCCGCTTCAAGCCCGTCTTCTTCAGCGCGGCCAGCGACTTGGCGACAAGCACATCCACGGCGGCATCGACGAAACCGCGCGCGAGATCGGCCTTCGCCTGCTCGCATACGTTGTTGCCGAGCTTGCGGCTCTGCGTGAGCACGGCGGTTTTCAGGCCGCTGAAACTGAAATCGAGATCGCCGGAATGAAGCATCGGACGGGGCAGCGTCACCGCGCCGGGCGTGCCGAACTCCGCGAGCCGCGACACTTCCGGCCCGCCCGGATAGCCGAGGCCGAGCAGCTTCGCGGTTTTGTCGAAGGCTTCGCCGGCGGCATCGTCGAGGGTTTCACCGAGCGTCTCGTACACGCCGACGTCGGTTACGCGCATCAGTTGCGTGTGGCCGCCCGACACGAGCAGCGCGACGAACGGAAACGGCGGCGGCGCATCGACGAGCAGCGGCGACAGCAGATGCCCTTCCAGATGATGGATGCCGACGGTCGGTTTATCCCATGCCATCGCGAGCGCATTGGCGATGCTTGCGCCGACCAGGAGCGCGCCCGCGAGTCCCGGCCCCTGCGTGAACGCGATGGCGTCGATGTCGCCACGCTGCGCGCCGGATTGCTCGAGCACTTCTTCCAGCAGCGGCAGCGCGCGCCGGATGTGATCGCGCGAAGCCAGTTCCGGCACGACGCCGCCGTAATCGCGATGCATCGCGATCTGCGAGTGAAGGGCGTGCGAAAGCAGGCCGCGCCCGGTGTCGTAGAGGGCGAGGCCGGTTTCGTCGCAGGAGCTTTCGATGCCGAGAACGAGCATGGATTCAATGCCTTGGAGGAACAGAAAAGTATAGCAGCGGGCGTCAACGCGCGTGCCGAAGGTAAAATGCGCGCCATGGAATCCTTCGATATCGCCGTCATCGGCGCGGGCGCGGCCGGCATGATGTGCGCGGCCGTGGCCGCTCAATCCGGGCGCCGCGTCGTGCTCATCGACCACGCCGAACGTCTCGCCGAGAAAATCCGCATCTCCGGCGGCGGACGCTGCAACTTCACCAACGTCAATGCGCAGCCGGCCAATTTTCTGTCGGCGAATCCGCATTTTTGCCGCTCCGCGCTCGCGCGCTACACGCCGCGCGATTTTCTCGCGCTGCTCAAGCAGTACCGCGTCAAATGGCACGAGAAGCACAAAGGCCAGCTCTTTTGCGACGACTCCAGCGACACCATCATCGACGTGCTGAAAAGCGAGTGCGATGCGGGCGGCGTCGCGTGGCGGCGTCCGGTCGCCGTGCATGAGATCCGGCACGATGGCGCGCGTTTCGCGCTCGATACGAGCGCGGGCGCGATCTGCGCGGCGGCGCTCGTGATCGCGACCGGCGGCCTGTCGATTCCGAAGATCGGCGCGACGGATTTCGGCTATCGCGTCGCAAAGCAGTTCGGCCACACGCTCGTCGATACGCGTCCGGCGCTCGTGCCGCTCACATTCACGTCGGCTGACTGGGCGCCGTTCGCCGCGCTCTCGGGACTCTCGTTGCCGGTTCGCATCAGCGCGGGAAAGGGCAAGACACGCGGCGAGTTCGACGAGGACTTGCTGCTCACGCATCGCGGCGTGTCGGGGCCCGGCGTGCTGCAGATTTCGAGCTACTGGAATACGTCGGAGCCGATTCACGTCGATCTGCTTCCCGATGTCGACGCCACCCAGATGCTGATCGAGGCGAAAGCGGGCTCGAAAAAGCAGATCGGCAATTTTCTGGGCGAGCACGTGCCGGCGCGTCTCGCGCATGTGTGGCTCGAGGCGCAGCGCGTGTCCGTCGATGCGCGGCTCGCCGATCTGCCCGGCCGCACCCTGAAGGCACTCGGCGCGTCGCTGTCGGACTGGACGCTCACGCCGAGCGGCACCGAAGGCTATCGCAAGGCCGAAGTCACGCGCGGCGGCGTCGACACGCGCGAGCTTTCGTCGGCGACGATGATGAGCGAACGCATGCCCGGGCTCTATTTCATCGGCGAGGCGGTGGATGTCACCGGCTGGCTCGGCGGCTACAACTTCCAGTGGGCGTGGGCGTCGGGCGTGGCGGCTGGAAAGGCCGCCGCCGAGCTCGCGCGAGACGCGGCGAGCGCCGCCTGAGCGCGCCTGGCCGGGGGTTTTGGCGAGTCTCGAAACGCGAACCCGTTTGCTATACTCAGACGGTCATCGGAGGAGGGTCCTCTCCGCTCTGGCAGGCGCCGGAACGACCCGCGAAAAGTCCCGCTTGAGGAAGCGTTCCCAAGCGGGTTTTTGCTTTCGCGGGATAGCCCAGACGCCGGTCGGAATCCATATTTTCGCAATTGCAACGGGTGAAAGATGAGCCTCAAAGACCAGATCAACGACGACATGAAGACTGCCATGCGCGCAAAGGAAACCGAGCGCCTCGGCACGATTCGCCTGCTGCTCGCGGGAATCAAGCAGCGCGAAGTCGACGATCGCGTCACGCTCGACGACGCGGGCATCACCGCCGTCATCGACAAGATGATCAAGCAGCGCAAGGATTCGATCAGCCAGTTCGAAGCCGCGGGCCGCACCGATCTCGCCGACAAGGAAAAAGCGGAACTGGTGGTGCTCGCGGCGTACATGCCCGAACAGCTCTCCGCCGAAGCGATCGCCGCCGAGGTCCAGGCCGCCGTCGCCGCGACAGGCGCCGCCGGTCCGCAGGACATGGGCAAGGTGATGGGCGTGCTCAAGCCGAAACTTGCCGGCAAGGCCGACATGACCGCGGTTTCGGCGCAGGTGAAGGCCGCACTCGCCAAGTAACCGCCGCGGCTTATTCGATCGGTGATTCCGCACGCATTCCTGCAGGATTTGCTCAACCGCGTCGACATCGTCGACGTGGTGGGCCGTTACGTCCAGTTGAAAAAGGGCGGCGCGAACTTCATGGGGCTCTGCCCGTTCCACAACGAGAAGAGCCCGTCGTTCACCGTCAGCCCGACCAAACAGTTCTATCACTGCTTCGGCTGCGGCGCGCACGGCACCGCGATCGGCTTTCTGATGGAGCACACGGGTCTCACCTTCCCCGAGGCCGTGAAGGACCTTGCGCAAGGCGCGGGGCTGACGGTGCCGCAGGAGCCTTCGAACAACTTCCGTGGCGGCAGCGGCGGTGGCGAAAGCGCGCCGAGCAAGGCGGTCAGCGTCGCGTTGACCGAAGTCATGCAGACCGCCTGCGATTTCTATCGCAAGCAACTGCGCGGCGCGCCGAACGCCATCGCTTATTTGAAGAAGCGCGGTCTGACGGGCGAGGTCGCGGCGCGTTTCGGCCTCGGCTATGCGCCGGACGGCTGGCAGAACCTCGAAACCGCGTTTCCCGATTATCGGAATGACAACCTGGTGGAATCGGGGCTCGTGATCGTCAGCGAGAAGACCGATTCGCAAGGACAGGCACGGCGCTACGACCGCTTTCGCGAGCGCGTGATGTTTCCCATCCGCAACGTGAAGGGCAACGTGATCGGCTTCGGCGGGCGCGTGCTCGACGGCGGCGAGCCCAAATATCTGAACTCGCCGGAGACGCCGCTGTTCAGCAAGGGCAGCGAGCTGTACGGGCTGTTCGAGGCGCGTCTGGCGATTCGCGAACTGGGCTACGTGCTCGTCGTCGAAGGATATATGGACGTCGTCGCACTCGCGCAACTCGGGTTTGCGAACGCCGTGGCGACGCTCGGCACGGCCTGCACGCCGATCCACGTGCAAAAGCTGTTTCGTCAGACGGATACCGTGGTGTTCAGTTTCGACGGCGATTCGGCTGGCCGGCGCGCCGCGCGCCGCGCGCTGGAGGCGGCGCTGCCGCACGCGGCGGACAATCGGACGATCAAGTTTCTGTTCCTGCCGAAAGAGCATGATCCGGACAGCTACGTGCGCGAGTTCGGCACCGACGGATTCGGCGAGCAGATCGATCGCGCGATGCCGATGTCGCAATTCCTGCTGAATGAGGTGTTGAACGACAAGGAACTGGAGCAGCCCGAAGGCCGCGCGAAAGCGCTCTTCGACGCGAAGCCGCTGCTGCAGGCGCTGCCCGCGAACGCGCTGCGGGTGCAGATCCTGCATATGCTCGCGGACCGGCTCGACACGCCGTTCACGGAGATCGCCGCGCTGTGCGACATCGATTCGCGCGCCGCGGCGGTCGCCCGCGCGAACGTGCCGAAGAGCGAACGCCGTCGCGTGACGGGTCAGGAGCAACGCGCCTTGCGCAATCTGGTGATGTATCCGGGCATCGCGGTGGCGCTCGATCAGGACAGCGAGCGCACCCTCGTCACCATGACCGAGCACGGCGAAATTTTCAGCGAAGTGATCGGTCACGCGCGCGAACTCGGCGGCGAGGCGGAATTCCAGATGCTCTCGGACGTCTTGAGAAATGCAGCAAATGCGCCCACGTACGAAGATATCTTCCAGGAAATTCTCGCCTATGATGAAAACGTTCGCGATTTGCTGATGCGCGATCCGTCGGACGAGGACGCGGCGCAGCGTGTCGAGGAACAGAAGCGCCTGCTCGCCGAGGAGTTGCAGGCGACGGTGGTGAAGCTACGGCATGACAGCTATCGCGCACGGCTGGATCAAATGGCGCGGCAGTCGAGTCTGTCGGCGGAAGAGGTCGCGGAGTTCTCGGATCTGTCGACGAAAGTCGCTCAGATCAAGGCTGGACGGGGCGCGAGCCGGGATGCCGGAAAATGAGAATGCTATAATCGAAAGTTCAAAAAGGATTGCTTTTTGTCAACTGTTGAGGCGTTTTCGGGTAGAGGAAGAGCAGCGGGATAGAAGCAGGAAGGCGCGGGCTGAATCGGCGTTTCGAGCGGCGGTGCGGTGTGCTCATACGTGGTGCGCGCCGCATAAATCACACGAAACGGGCCGGTAAGCACGCCGACGAACAGACGGGCATAAGGGAAGCGGCTGCTATTGAGGGTAGGGCGAGAAGACGATTCACACTCGTTCGATCCGCGATGGCGCCCCGGGCAGGGCACGCAGGACGAAGCAGCGTGCGCAGATTGGGTATTCACGGTTCCATCGGCTGTTGTCCAGCAGCCGCGAGTCGAGACTAAAGCCGGTATGGCGAACTCCATGACGAAAAAGCTGAACGATGTATCCGTCGAAGACGACGCAATGCAAAACGCAGAGTCTGGCGCCGCTCCCGCGGCGAAGGTCGAGAAGGCCAGGGCTCGCGATCGCCGCGCGAAGGAAAAGGCACTGCTGAAGGACGCGTTCTCGTCGAGCGCGCCCGGCACCGTCGAGGAACTCGAGGAGCGGCGCGGCAAGCTGCGCGCGCTCATCAAGCTCGGCAAGGAGCGCGGCTTCCTCACGTACGGCGAGATCAACGATCATCTGCCCGACAACTTCACGGAAACCGAGGCGATCGAAGGCATCATCAGCACGTTCAATGACATGGGCGTGGCGGTGTATGAGCAAGCGCCCGATGCCGAAACGCTGCTGCTGAACGACAACGCGCCGAATGCCTCCTCCGACGACGAAGTCGAGGAAGAAGCCGAAGTCGCGCTTTCCACGGTCGATTCCGAATTCGGCCGCACGACCGACCCGGTGCGTATGTACATGCGCGAGATGGGCACGGTCGAACTGCTGACGCGCGAAGGCGAAATCGAGATCGCCAAGCGGATCGAAGACGGTCTCAAGCACATGGTCATGGCGATCTCCGCTTGCCCGACCACCATCGCGGACATCCTGGCGATGGCCGAGCGCGTCCAGAACGAGGAAGTGCGCGTCGATGAACTCGTCGATGGCCTGCTCGATCCGAATGCGCAGGACACGGACGGTTTCTCCGAGCAGGAAGCGGAGGCGATCGAATCCGAGGAGGAGGAAACCGAGGAAGAGAGCGACGAGGAAGAGGAAGAAGAGGACGACGGCAGCGCGCAGGCCAGCGCCAACGCCGCGCAGCTGGAAGCTCTGAAAGCCCAGTCGCTCGAGAAGTTCGCGCTGATCAGCGAATGGTTCGACAAGATGCGCCGTGCCTACGAGAAGGAAGGCTACAAGTCGAAGGCGTATCTGAAGGCGCAGGAAGCCATCCAGACCGAGCTGATGAACATCCGCTTCACGGCGCGCACCGTCGAGCGTCTGTGCGATACGTTGCGCGCGCAAGTGGACGAGGTGCGGCAGGTCGAGCGGCAGATTCTGCATACCGTGGTCGACAAGTGCGGCATGCCGCGCGCGGAGTTCATCACGCGCTTCCCCGGCAACGAGACCGATCTCGAATGGTCCGACAAGGTCGTTGCGGAAGGGCACGAGTACAGCGCGGTGCTGGAGCGCAATATTCCGGCGATCCGCGAACAGCAGCAGCGTCTGCTCGATCTGCAGGCGCGCGTCGTGCTGCCGTTGAAGGACCTGAAGGAAACCAACCGTCAGATGGCCGCGGGCGAACTGAAGGCGCGTCAGGCGAAGCGCGAAATGACGGAGGCGAACCTGCGTCTCGTGATTTCGATCGCGAAGAAGTACACGAACCGTGGCCTGCAGTTCCTCGATCTGATCCAGGAAGGCAACATCGGCCTGATGAAGGCGGTGGACAAGTTCGAATATCGGCGCGGTTACAAGTTCTCGACTTATGCGACGTGGTGGATCCGTCAGGCCATCACGCGTTCGATTGCGGACCAGGCGCGTACGATCCGCATTCCGGTTCACATGATCGAGACGATCAACAAGATGAACCGCATCTCGCGTCAGATTTTGCAGGAGACCGGTCTCGAGCCGGACCCGGCGACGCTGGCCGAGAAGATGGAAATGCCGGAGGACAAGATCCGCAAGATCATGAAGATCGCGAAGGAGCCGATCTCCATGGAAACGCCGATCGGCGACGACGACGATTCGCACCTCGGCGATTTCATCGAGGACACGAATACCGTCGCTCCGTCCGATGCGGCGCTGCACGCGTCGATGCGCGATGTCGTGAAGGATGTGCTCGACTCGCTGACGCCGCGCGAAGCCAAAGTGCTGCGCATGCGCTTCGGGATCGAGATGAGCACGGATCACACGCTCGAGGAAGTCGGCAAGCAGTTCGATGTCACCCGTGAGCGGATTCGCCAGATCGAAGCGAAGGCGCTGCGCAAGCTGCGGCATCCGAGTCGGTCGGACAAGTTGAAGTCATTCCTGGAAGGGAACTGACAGGGACTTGTTTTGAGAGGCGTTGTGAGGCAAACTCGCTACCCTTCGAAAGCCGCGCTGCGCAATGTTCGGAAGTAACAGAAAGCGCCGATAATGGCGCTTTCTTTTTGCCCTTTGCGTGCAAAAGGGCCGGAAGCTTAACTGGTATAAGCTGTCGACTCATAATCGACCGATAGTGGGTTCGAGCCCCACCCGGCCCACCATTCTTTCTTCGTTGAATCAAACGATCAGCAGAAGCGCTGTTTTCTGACCTTGATAAGACCATTCAGGGACCGTTCAAGGATGTCAGTGGGTCATGACACCGCCTCGGGCGTCCGAAGCCTGTGTTATCGCCACGTTATTTCGTATTCCTTGTTACTTCTATCCCGAACATCGGGGCGAATTTCACGCATCGGAATCGTTCGCAAAAAGCGCGAGATAGTCGGCCGGGTTGACCGGTTGGCCGCCCACGCGCACTTCGAAGTGCAGGTGCGGACCGGTCGAGCGCCCGGTCGAGCCAACCTCAGCGATCGCTTCGCGCGGCTGCACACGCTGTCCGACGCGAACCTCGATCTTCGAGGCATGAGCGTAGCGCGTTATAAAGCCGTTACCGTGATCGATCTCGACGGTATTGCCATAGCCGGGCATCGGCCCAGCGTGGATCACGCGGCCGCCGGCGGCCGCGAGGATCGGGGTGCCCGTCGGGGCGACCAGATCCACGCCCGGATGGAAACTCGGATGGTGCGTGAATGGGTCGAGGCGGTTGCCAAACGGGGAACCGGTGCGTCCGAGCGCGAGCGGTCGGCGCCCCGGGAACGCCCGCAGTGCCGCCTCGTGCTCGGCTACGCCCTGTTCGAGCGTGGCGAGCGTCGCCGCGAGGCAGTCGAGTTCGCCGCGGGCGACTTGCGGATCTGGATGCGCGCCGGCCGCTTGGCAAGGTCGCGGCGGCAGTTCCGGGCCGCCCTCGGCATCGCTATAAGCCCCGCGCGCTGACGTCCCTGCGACTGCCTTCGTGGCGGTCGCGAGCGGCGATCGCGCGCGCAGGCGCTGGTCAAACGCGCTGAGGGCGTCCAGTTGCGCGGCGAGCTGCTCGGCGCGCGCATCCAGCGAGGCATTCGCGGCCTGCAGGCGCGCGAACTCGGCTGCCGCGTAAGGGGAGGGAGATGCGACGGACGGGGCGAAGGAAGACCTCGCAGGCTCGTGGCGGACGCGCAGCGGCGCGGCGCTGTAGTGCCCCAGCGCAAGGCCGGCAGCCAACGAGAGCGCGACCGCCGCGCAGGCGGTGCCAACGATGGCACGCAGCGCGCCGCGCCGCATCACGATATACAGATGCTCTTCGAGCGCGAGACGACTGTCGCCACCCTTACTCCCCTGTAACTAATTTCCAATTGTGAGATGGTAGGAGCGCGTCAGATCTCCGCCTATCGGACGAATCAGAGAAATTTGGGATAAGGGAGTAAGCCGCAACTGCACAGCGGTCGACAGTCCAGACTATGGCGCAGACGGCGCGCCGCTGCTCGCGCGCCGGCGCCTTTGCGCTGTCGATCGCACGGCGTTTCAAGCTGATGCCGGACGCGACGCTGGCTGCGGTTTAGTCGGCGGAGCGGCCTTCACGCTGTGAACTGTGAGACTGGGGCTTGATGGCAGCGAGATGCGGAATGTCGCTGTCTGGCGCGTGAAAGAACACCCGCTGTTCGAGCGATTGTGTGAAATGAAACGCGTTGGGATTTTCGTGACGCAGCCGTGCGACGACGGCATCGATGGCGGCAATTCGGCTGCCGGCGCCCTTATGCGGAATGGTTGATTCCATCAGGGACTTGCGTTGAGCGGGTGTCAGAAACACGATACTTCCTTCCCGTTGTTCGGGACGTGGGCTCAGAGAATTTCGACGAAACGATCAGCGCCAACGGCATCGCGGCACGCAACTCGCGTTCGAGCTGAAAATTCTGAGCAACATGGTATCGAGGTCCCATCAGACAAGTCTTAAACGTCTGCCACTTTGTATCGCAGTGCTCCCGTTTATCCGCAGGTGCATCTGCCTGTTGTCATGTCATGGTCCCGCTTCGGGCACCGACACGAGGCGCTCGCCGCCGACTGCCAGCGGATGCTCAGTGAACAGCCGCAATCGAGTGAAGACGCATATCGGCATGGTCAATGTGTACTGCGCCGATGCGCGAGAACGGGCTGATCGCGTAGAGGCACGACCTGCATCCAGTCGACCGCCTACGCACACATCGATTAGTGAAACAGTGAAGTGAGCAGACGGACCAGCGTTTCGATCATCGTCGTTGGAACGGCTTCTTGCAGGGGATTGCGCGGCAGAGCAGCCTGGCGGGACAGCGCTGCGACATCGATCAGGAAGAAGGGGCTCATGACTGTTTCACCTCGGTTGCGTTTCGGACAGGACTAATTTTGAGATAAACCGGGTTGTGTCTCCATCGGACGTGTCTCAAAAATATCGGTCCCGCGACCTGGTTAGAGTCCCACTACTTTGCATTCGCCGCGAAGTAGCGCCCATTCCTCGCATGACTGGCCATCGGGAAAGCGGCACATGCCGAGCTGGCCGTTGCTGGTATCGACGATTTGCAGCGTTCCGCCTTGGCGAGCGCAATTCACGGATGCCGGATTTGCAAGGCCGATCCGCGCGTCGGCCCGCGAAGCAGGTTGATTCGCGGATGCATTTGCGCTCGGCGGATGCGGTTGCGCGCAAGCCGCCAACAAAGAAAGACACGAGATTAAGACAGGAACGGGCTTGAGCATGAATCAGTATTCTCCGGTTAGAAATTCAGTCATCCCTGGCTATGTCGACGGCGCCTGTTGAGTCGGCGGTCTTTGACCAATCGCCCACCCATGGAGCACTTTTAAGCTAAAAATATTGCGGAAATACTGATTCGGAATGCAAATGAAATTTTCAAGGGTTTTCTTTTGACCATTGATTTTGATTCATGTCGCGTTGAGCGCGCCCGCAAGCTCAATGCAAGGGCGCCCCGCCTTTATCAAAATCGTGCGTCAAATAGGACCAGGAAAGCAGGAGATCGCTCGCGCGCATTGGCCGAAGCGCGTCACACCGCGAAAAAAAATCAAACCTTTCTAACAAACTCCGTCTTAAGACTCATAGCACCAAACCCTTCGATCTTGCAGTCGATGTCATGATCGGCATCGACGAGGCGAATGTTCTTGACTTTGGTGCCCATCTTGACCACTCCACCACCGCCCTTGAGTTTGAGATCCTTTATGACAGTCACAGTGTCGCCATCATGAAGAACGTTCCCGGCGGAATCGCGATAAACCTTTGCGGTGGGCTCCGACGCGGCGCTCATCTGCGTGGACCATTCGTGCGCACATTCGGGGCAGATGTACATGCCAGCGTCTTCGTATGTGAATCCCGAATGGCATTGCGGACAGGGAGGTAGTGCGTTCATACGTATTGCTTGATGCCTCGCGGCGATATGGAAGGCGGGAAGTATAGCGCCGTCGGACGCCGAGACGACGCGACAGACGGTCCGACCCATCGCTATATTCCCCCATACATTCCGCCCTATGCAAATGATAAAAATGTTTTGCTTTCGTGAACGGAATTTCTGCTCCAACATGAACTAGTTCTTAAAAGCACATGGAGTGAGACATGGAAAGCACAGCGGACTTGAAGCGCTACGAATTGCTGATCAACGGCGAATTCGTCCCGCCGAGTGGCGGCGAGTACTCGACCAACCTGGACCCGGCGACCGAAAACCCCATCGCGCGCGTGGCGCAAGGCACATCGGCTGATGTCGATCGCGCGGTGCAGGCGGCGCGCGCCGCGCTCAAGCCCTGGAACGCGATCCGCGCCGCCGAGCGCGGCCGCATCCTGATGAAGCTCGCCGACCTGCTTCGCGAAAATCAAGAAGAGCTGGCGGCCCTCGAAAGTCTCGACGCAGGCAAGCCGATCGCCGGCGTGCAGCGCCAGGACGTGCCCGCCGCCATCGATACGCTCGCCTACTACGCCGGCTGGTGCGACAAGATCAACGGACAGGTCGTGCCCGCGCGCCCCGATGCGCTCACCTACACCGTGCGCGAGCCCGTCGGCGTGGTCGCGGCGATCGTCCCGTGGAATTTTCCGCTGATGATCGGCATGTGGAAGATCGCGCCGGCGCTCGCATGCGGCTGCACGTTGATCGTGAAGCCGGCAGAAATCACACCGCTCTCCGCACTGATGATCGGACGGCTCGCGCTGGAAGCGGGCGTGCCGCCTGGCGTGCTCAACATCGTGACGGGCAAGGGTTCGGTCGTCGGGGATTCGCTCGTCGCGCATCCGGGTGTCGACAAGGTGACGTTCACCGGTTCGCCGTCCGTCGGGCGTGGCATCCTGCAAGGCGCGGCGGGCAATTTCAAGCGCGTCACGCTGGAACTCGGCGGCAAGTCCGCCAACGTGATTTTCGCGGACGGGAATATCGATAGCGCCGTGCGCGCCGCCGCGTCGGGCATCTTCTTCAACGCCGGACAAGTCTGCTCGGCGGGCTCGCGCATTCTTGCCCAACGCGCTGTCTACGATGAAGTCGTCGAGCGCCTCGCCCAGCGCGCGCAGACGATCAAGCTCGGCGATCCGTCCAAACGCGAAACCAATATGGGCCCGCTCATTTCGGCCAAGCAGATGAAGAGCGTGCTGGACTATGTGGATATCGGCAAGGAAGAGGGCGCATCGCTCGTCGCGGGCGGCAAGCGCGTGGGCGAGCGCGGCTATTTCGTCGAGCCTACCGTGTTCGCCAACGTCGAGCATGAGATGCGAATTTCGCAGGAAGAGATCTTCGGGCCGGTCGCGAGCGTCATTCCCTTCGATGACGAAGCCGACGCGCTGCGCATCGCCAACGGCACCGCCTATAGTCTCGCTGCAGGCGTGTGGAGCGCGGATATCGGCCGCGTGCATCGGATGGCCGCCGAACTGAAGGCAGGCACGGTCTGGGTCAATACCTACGGCTTCACGGATGTGCGCCTGCCCTGGGGCGGCGGCGGCGATTCGGGCTTCGGCCGCGAACATGGCGATGTCGCCATCGAAAATTTCACCGAGCCGAAAGCCGTCTGGATCGCGCTGACGCCCTGATGCCGCAGGTCATGCAGCCGCCGCGGGCATCCGCGGCGCATCACCTTCGGCGACCGAACGCAAAACGGCGGTCCGAAGAATCCGGACCGCCCGCATCGATATCAGTGAACTGTCAGACGCGCGCCGTTTCCTGGTTGCGCGCTCGCCAAAGCCGCGCCCGTTGCGTGCTGTCTTCATATTGAACGGTGTTCTGCCGGCACGCTTCGATAGTCGAATTCTTGCGCTCGACGATCGCCTGGCAGAGAAACTCCGCGCTGTACGCCTTCAGCAGATGCGGACAGTGCGATTCGACGAACTGCGCGATCTTGCCGTAATCGCTGTCCGCCGACGCGAGCGAGCGATACGTATGTGCATCCCAACGGAACATCAGGTCGAGTTCTTCGAAAGCGGTGTTGAACGCGCAGACTTGCGCCTGGACTTCGCGGTCATCGTGGTGCGTTGCGTGGATCATGATCGTCTCCTGTATGGCCGTGGGGCATGAATGGAGAATAGGGAACACGATCCATATACGATAGTTAAACCTTTTTTGTTTATGTATTCATCAAGCGTTATGTATTGGGTTTACCCGTCTTCGCGACGATCTGCGTAATCGCTTCGATCTGCGCAGCGCCTTCTTCGATCAAAAACTGCTTGAAGGCGAGCGCCACCGGCGGCAAACGCTTGTTGTTCCGGTGCACGACGAACCAGTTGAGCATCACGGGAAAACCCTCGATATCGAGCACCGCCAGCTTGCCGACCTGCAATTCCATGCTGATCGTGTGCGCGGACAGAAAACTCACGCCCATGCCCGCGATCACGGCCTGCTTGATCGTTTCGGTGCTGGTGATCTCCATCGCGACATTCAGGTTCGAAAGCCGGCCGGCAAAGCCTTCTTCCATCGAATTCCAGGTATCCGAACCGCGCTCCCGGACGATGAACGGTTCATCGGCGAGCGCTTCGAGCGGAACGTTCCTGCGGCCGACCAGCGGATGATCCGGCGGCGCGACGATCACATACGGATGCGGCGCGAACGACACGTTGACCGTATCCATGTCGCGCGGCGGGCGCACCATCACGGCGAGATCGGTCAGATTATCGGAAAGCTGATGCAGCAATTCTTCGCGGTTGTGCACTGCGAGATTCAGCCTGACATCGGTGTTACGCCGAGTGAAAGCCGCCAGTAATCGGGGGAAAAAATAGTCGCCCGCGCTGATCACCGCGACGTTGAGCGTGCCGCCCGAAATTCCCTTGAGCCGCGCCATCGCGTCGTCCGCCTCGCGGAACTGCTCCAGAATCGACCGGCTGTAATGAAGCATTTCATTCCCGGCGGGCGTCAGGTAGATTTTTTTCCCTAATTGCTCAAACAGCGGCAACCCGGCATGCTCCTCCAGCTGCTTGACCTGCGTCGATACTGCGGGCTGCGTGAGGTACAGCTCCTCGGCGGCGCGGGAAAAACTGAGTCGTCGGGCGACGGTTTCGAAGATCTTCAGTTGACGCAGGGTGGCGTTGCGCAGCACGGCAATCCTTCATCCATTAACGATACCTAATTTATACAATAATTTTTTCTTACTTTCCTTAATCGTTTTTCTCCTCCACGATGCTTTCACGCCTTGGATCGTTGTAAGGCGGACAGTCGTGGTTAGCACGAACGGCCATGCTGAACCCCGAGCGTTGGCCTTCATGCTGCACAGCGTCAAAAAGCATCACTCCGCAACAGATGAAGCCCGAAAAGGGCCGCATCAACCATCCGAACTTTATTGGGAATCGCTTGAAATGATTTGTCGATCGCCTGACGCGGATGCCTGCCAGATGTGCGAATCGATCGCCCAATTCACCACGCGCACGACGCGCGACATACGGGACAGACGGCCTCACGCCCACGCCGCCTGGACCGAGCATTTCCCCTGACCGACCGCTCGCCGCCGACGCAATGCGCCGGCTTCTCGCAGCACATCAAGCGCCACACGAGCGCTGAGACAGATAACGGAGACAGACATGGCAAGCGCAGACACGATTGTGTCCGGGCAATCGCACGGGCGTCATCACAACAGATGGTTTCAGCTAACGATCGGCATCATATGCATGGGGCTGGTCGCCAATCTTCAATACGCGTGGACACTCTTCGTCGTACCCATGGATGCGAAGCATCACTGGGGGCAAGCGGCGATTCAAACCGCCTTCACTATTTTCATCGTCACTGAAACCTGGCTCGTGCCAGTCGAAGGCTGGCTCGTCGATAAATTCGGGCCGCGGCCCGTCGTCATCGGCGGATCGATCTGCGCGGCGCTCGGCTGGATCATCGACGCGAACGCGACCAGTCTCATCCATCTGTATATCGGCGCGGTGGTCGCGGGCATCGGCGCGGGATGCGTGTACGGCACCTGCGTCGGCACGGCGCTCAAGTGGTTCCCGGACAAGCGCGGTCTCGCGGCGGGTCTGACCGCGGCGGGCTTCGGCGCGGGCGCGGCCGTCACGGTGATTCCGATCTCCAACATGATCCAGAGCTCGGGCTACGAGCAGGCCTTCATGTTCTTCGGCATCTTTCAGGGCGTGTGCATCTTCCTGCTCGCGCTGATGCTGGTGCGTCCGAATCCGCCCAAGGGCATCGTGCCGGCGAAACGCGTCGTGTCGACGAAAATCGACTACACGACCGGACAGATGGTGCGTACGCCGCTCTTCTGGGTGCTGTATCTGATGTTCGTGTTCGTCGCGGCGGGCGGCGTGATCGCCACCGCGCAGTTCGGGCCGATCGCGAAGGAATACGGCTTCGCGAAGATGCCGGTGAACCTGCTCGGCGTCACGCTGCCGCTGCTCGCGATGACGCTTTCCATCGATAACCTCTGCAACGGCTTCACGCGTCCGCTGTGCGGCTTCATCTCCGACAAGATCGGCCGCGAGAACACGATGTTCTTCATTTTCCTTGGTGAAGGCGTCGCGCTGCTCGGGTTGATGGAGTTCGGGCACAACCCGTATCTGTTCATGCTGTTCGCGGCGATGACGTTCCTGTGCTGGGGCGAGATTTTCTCGATCTTCCCGGCGACTTGCGCCGATACCTTCGGCAGCAAATACGCCGCCGCCAACGCGGGCACGCTGTACACGGCGAAAGGCACGGCGTCGATGCTGGTGCCGCTCGCCTCGGTGCTCGCGTCGATCGGCTCGTGGAACGCGGTGTTCATCGCTACCGCGATCACGTCGATCGCGGCGGGCCTGTGCGCCAAGTTCGTGCTCGCGCCGATGCGCCGCCGCTGGATCGAGAACACAGTCACCGAGACGTCGTCGGAATCGCCGGTCAATGCATCGTTCCAGACGGGCTGGGACGCATCGAAGACGGTTCAGTAAGGCGGCCGGGGCATGGCGCGCGAACAGCTTCCGTCACTCAGCGTCTCGCTGCATCAACTGAGGCTGTTCGTCACGCTCGCGCGGCATCGCAGCTTCACGCGCGCGGGCGACGAATTCGGCATCACGCAATCGGCGGTCAGCCGCAGCATCCGCGAACTCGAAGACGAAATCGCGCTGCGGCTTTTCGATCGCACCACGCGGCAGGTCGCGCTGACGGATACCGGCCGCCGCCTGCTCGCGCGCATCGCGCCGCTCGTCGAGGAACTGGAAGCGACGCTCAGACTGCGCCCGCAGGAAGGCGGTGAGCCGGGCGTGGTGAATCTCGCGAGCAGTTGCGGTCTGACGGCGAGCGTCTTGCCCGCGCTGCTCGGTTCATGTCGCGAGCGTCTGCCGGACATCACGGTCGTCGTGATGGATCGTCCGCAGAACGCGGTCTTGCAGCTCGTGCGCTCGGGCGAGGCGGAAATGGGCGTGGTCATCGCGCCGGACAGTCTCGACGAACTCGCCGCCGAGCCGCTTTTCGCCGATGGTTTTGCCGCCGTCGTCGGCGCGTCGCACCGGCTGAGCGTGGCCGGGCGCATCGACTGGCAGCAACTGCGCGGAACGCCGATTCTCCTTCTCGATGACGACACCGGCAGCCTCGCCGCCATCGAAGCGGCGCTCGCGCTGCACGGGGTGACCGGCGCGGTGCGTCAGAAACTCACGCAGGCGACGGCGGTTGCGCGCATGGCCGAAGCCGGTCTGGGCATCGGCATTCTGCCGATGCACGCGCGCACCGCGTGCGACAGCGTGCAGTCGCGCTTCATCCCGCTCATGCCGAACGCCTCGCGCACCATCATGCTCGTGCGGCGCAAGAACCGCGCATTGCGGGCCAGCGCGGCGAACGTCTGGTCACACTTCATCGCATCCTCGTCGCATACTCTCATCACGGGCCAGGCCGTCGAGGCCTGACCGACGCGTTTTCTTCCCACATCGCACACCCGCGGCACGCTTGGCGCATGCGGGTTTTCGCTCGTCCGCATATGTACGATTCGCCTTGTCCTTGCTCGATACGGAATGTAGTATCTTGTATATCAGAAGGCTAAAAAGCTACAAACCCTCAGGAGACGAACCATGAAAATCTGCGTGTACGGCGCCGGCGCGATCGGCGGCTATATGGGTGCGCAACTGGCGCGCGCGGGTGCGGACGTCAGTTTCGTCGCGCGCGGACCGCATCTGGCGGCCATGCAGGCGAACGGCGTCAAGCTTCGGATCGACGGTGAAGAGCACGTCGTCAAGGTGCGCTGCACGAACAACCCCGCCGAACTGGGCCCGCAGGATTTCGTGATCATCGCGTTGAAGGCGCATTCGATACCGGCGGTCGTCGACCTGATTCCGCCGCTGCTCGGCCCGGAAACGGCGATCGTCACGGCCGTCAATGGACTGCCTTACTGGTATTTCTACAAGCACGGCGGCGAGCTGGAAGGCACGAAACTGCAGAGCGTCGATCCGGGCGGCCGGCAATGGGACGTGTTCGGACCGCAGCGGGCCATCGGTTGCGTGCTGCTGCCGGCGGCGGAGATCGCGGAGCCGGGCGTCATCGAGCATCACTACGGCAAGAAGTTCCCGATCGGCGAACCGAGCGGGGAGATCACGCCGCGGTTGCAGGCGCTGCACGACATGATGGCCAAGGCGGACATGGAAGCGCCGATGCGCGACAACATCCGCGACGAGATCTGGCTGAAGCTCTGGGGCAACCTTTGCTTCAACCCGATCAGCGCGCTGACCGGCGCGACGCTCGACGTGCTGACGAGCGATCCCGGCACGCGCGCGCTCTCGAAGGCGATGATGCTGGAGGCGAAGGCTATCGGCGACAGGATCGGCGTGAACTTCCGTGTCGACGTGGAGCGGCGCATCAACGGCGCGGGCGCGGTCGGCGCACACAAGACGTCGATGCTGATGGACTGCGAAGCCGGCCGGCCGATGGAAATCGATCCCTTGATGACCGTCGTGCAGGAAATCGGCCGCCTGGTGCACGTCGAGACGCCGATGCTCGATGCGGTTCTTGCATTGATCAAGCTGCGCGAGGGAGTGAATCAGGGCACGGCGAAGGCATTGCCGCTCCCGCAATCCCAAAAAGCCGCCTAAACTGCAGACGAAGGCGCCAGCGTTGTTTCTGATATACAAGATGCAAAATACGTTGCGTTCTGCTGCGACGCAGCATATACTGAGGGCTCTTGAGTGATTTGACTGGAGCCTGAAATGAGCATCGCCCTGTTGGTGGTTGTCGGATTCGCGCTGGTTGCCGTTGGTGCGGGTGTTACGTTTATGATTGCGTCGTCGGTGCCGCAGAGCATGCTGCAGCGCGCACAGAATCACGGTCGCTTCGCCGGACTCGCGGCGGAAGATCAGAACGGCGGTTCGGGCAAGCGTGTCGACGCTCGCCGTCCGCACTTGGGAAATCAAGCCATCAATGCCATCTGATACTCAATCGGTAGACAGGCCGGACGTTCGGTCCACGGGACTCACCCTTTCGCTGGAACCGATCAATGCCACGGTTTCGCTGCGCGACCAGGCGTACGCGAAACTGCGGCAGGCGATCGCAGACGCGGACATCTACCGTTCGCGCGAAGAAATCCGTCTCGACGAAAAAGAGCTGACCGAAGCGCTCGGCGTCTCGCGCACGCCTATCCGCGAGGCCATGACGCTGCTCGAGCAGGAAGGCTTTCTGCGCACGGTGCCACGGCGCGGCGTCTATATCCTGCGCAAGACCAAGCGCGAGATCGTCGAGATGATTCATATGTGGGCGGCGCTGGAGAGCATGGCGGCGCGCCTCGCGACGCAGCGCGCGACAGACGCGGAAATCGCGCAGTTGCGGCACATGTTCGACAACTTCCGCGACTCGACCCCGGCCGAGCATATCGACGAGTATTCGGAAGCGAACATCTCGTTCCATTCCGCGATCGTGCGGCTGGCGAAGTCGGAAATCATCTTCGACACGATCAAGAACATCTTCGTGCACGTGCGCGCGATCCGTAAGATGACGATCTCGCAGAGCGACCGGGCATCGCGCTCGATCGTCGATCACATGCGTATCATCGAGGCGCTGGAGAAGCGCGACACGGAACTGGTCGAACGGCTCGTGAAGCAGCACTCGCTGGATCTGGCGGCGTTTGT
Source organism: Caballeronia sp. NK8 (assembly GCF_018408855.1). Classification (GTDB taxonomy): domain Bacteria; phylum Pseudomonadota; class Gammaproteobacteria; order Burkholderiales; family Burkholderiaceae; genus Caballeronia. The sequence continues at coordinate 252,715 of NZ_AP024323.1, forward strand.
CGAGGCGAATTGCGACTTTCTGGATTGATGCCGGATTGAAGCGCCAGCATTGAAAAAGGCCGCGTGGCGTTTGCCGGGCGGCCTTTTTTGCGTTCTGAGTTACAGAACCGGGATTGCCAACGCTTGCTCGATCGTCATGGCAAGCAACAGCGCGGCGACTGAAGTGTAGAAGAGACGAATCACGGCGACTCCGTCGAACGAGGTTGAGATCAACCTGCGATTCTACTTCAGTCGCGTAATGAAAATGTAAAGAATGATGCGGCACGTTGAATTGTGCCGCATTCGTGACGATTACCGTATTGCGTGCAGCATCGTTTCGCCGAGCGTGGCGGGCGAATCCGCGACGTGAATGCCCGCGGACTTCATCGCGTCGATCTTCGCGCTCGCGGTGCCCGAGCCGCCCGAGATGATCGCTCCCGCGTGACCCATGCGGCGTCCCGGCGGCGCGGTCGTGCCGGCGATGAAACCCACGACCGGCTTCTTCGTCTTCGCGTCCTTCAGGAACTGCGCGGCCTCTTCCTCCGCCGAACCGCCAATCTCGCCAATCATGATGATGCCTTCGGTCGCGTCGTCTTCCAGAAAGAGCGAGAGACAGTCGATGAAGTTCGTCCCGTTCACCGGATCGCCGCCAATGCCGATGCACGTCGTCTGGCCGAGCCCGGCCGCAGTCGTCTGCGCGACGGCTTCATAGGTGAGCGTGCCCGAGCGCGACACCACGCCGATCTTCCCCGGCTGATGGATATGCCCCGGCATGATGCCGATCTTGCATTGCCCCGGCGTGATGACGCCCGGACAGTTCGGCCCGACGAGCCGGCTGTTCGAGCCGCTCAGGGCGCGCTTCACGCGCAGCATGTCGAGCACCGGAATGCCTTCCGTGATGCAGACGATGAACGGCACGTGCGCATCGATGGCTTCGAGAATCGCGTCGGCGGCGAAGGGCGGCGGCACGTAGATCACGGACGCATCGGCGCCGGTTCTGTCGACCGCATCGGCGACGGTGTCGAACACGGGCAGATCCAGATGCGTCGTGCCGCCCTTGCCGGGCGTCACGCCACCGACCATGCGCGTGCCGTACGCGATTGCCTGTTCCGAATGAAACGTGCCCTGCGCGCCAGTGAAGCCCTGGCAAATCACTTTCGTATCCTTGTTGATCAAGACGCTCATGTCGGGCTTCCTCTCAATGATGGACGGCGCTGACGATCTTGTCGGCGGCGTCGGCGAGATTTTCGGCGGCAATGATGGTGAGGCCGGAGGTGCGCAGAATTTCGCGGCCCGCATCGACGTTCGTTCCGGCGAGGCGCACGACGAGCGGCACGCTCAGATCGATTTCGCGCGCGGCCGCGACCACGCCTTGCGCGATCACGTCGCAACGCATGATGCCGCCGAAGATATTGACGAGAATCCCTTGCACCTTCGGATCGCGCAGGATCAGCTTGAAAGCGGTCGCGACGCGCTCCTGCGTCGCCCCGCCGCCGACGTCGAGAAAGTTCGCGGGCTCGCCGCCGTAGAGCTTGATGATGTCCATCGTGGCCATCGCGAGACCGGCGCCGTTCACCATGCAGCCGATGTTGCCGTCGAGCTTCACGTAGTTGAGGCCGTGCTTCGCCGCTTCGATTTCGGCGGGATCTTCCTCGTCCTCGTCGCGCAGCTTTTCGATATCCGGATGGCGATAGAGCGCGTTGTCGTCGAAATTGAGCTTGGCGTCGAGCGCCATCACGTCGCCCGAGCCGGTCACGACGAGCGGATTCACTTCGACGATGGACGCATCCAGATCGACGAAGGCCTGATACAGCGCGCTGATGAATTTCGACGCGGCGCTGACTTGCTTGCCCACGAGGCCGAGCCCGAACGCGATCTGTCGCGTGTGAAAGGGCTGTAGCCCGGTGGCGGGATCGATCGCCACCTTGAGAATCTTTTCCGGCGTGCGATGCGCGACTTCCTCGATTTCCATGCCGCCTTCGGTCGACGCCATGATCGTGATGCGCGACGTGGCGCGATCAACGAGCATGCCGAGATAAAGCTCGCGCGCGATGTCGCAGCCTTCCTCGATATAGAGCCGCTTCACTTCCTTGCCCGCCGCGCCGGTCTGTTTGGTCACGAGCACCGACGACAGCATTTTCTGCGCGTTCTCGCGCACGTCGTCCACCGATTTCACGACCCGCACGCCGCCCTTGCCGTCCGGATCGTTGGCGAAGCGGCCGGCGCCGCGGCCGCCCGCGTGAATCTGCGATTTCACGACCCAGACCGGACCGCCGATCGCGCGCGCCGCATCGGCGGCTTCCTGCGCGGAAAAGGCGACGCGGCCCTCTGGAACCGCGACGCCGTACTTTCGCAGCAGCGCCTTCGCCTGATATTCGTGGATGTTCATTGCGTCTCCAATGTCCTCTGATGGGAATGCGCGCGACACAAAAAAACGCGTAGATCACGCGCTGAAATACTGTATATCACATTTCACGGCGTGCAAAATACTTCGATGCACGCCTGTGCGATCGTCAGGTAGGCACTTAATTAGAGACGAACGGGTACACGTTTTGACGCGGCGCAGCGTAACCACGACTGAAATCGTTTAGCAGCGGGTGTTTCAGGCGATCGTGCGGTGCGTCACAGGGTTTTCGACGAGCGGAACACTGTTGACTAATTTTGTGTCTGGAATATTGTATATCACGTGAAGCGACACGATCGCCTGGCGCGATCGCGCATACGATGTACAAATAAATGTGAACCTATAAACGTTGAACGTAAGACTTGGGAGACAAAACCATGACGCTTAAGACTTCTGGCAAGGCGCTGGACGGCGTGCGTATCCTGGATTTCACGCACGTTCAGTCCGGCCCGACCTGCACGCAACTGCTCGCATGGTTCGGCGCGGACGTCATCAAGGTGGAGCGCGCAGGCTCGGGCGACATCACGCGCGAACAGCTGCGTGACATTCCCGACGCCGACAGCCTCTACTTCACGATGCTGAACCACAACAAGCGCTCGATCACCATCGACACGAAGAATCCCGAGGGCAAGAAGGTGCTCGAGACGCTCGTGAAGAAGTGCGACGTGCTCGTTGAGAACTTTGCGCCGGGCGCGCTCGATCGCATGGGCTTCACGTGGGAGCGCATCCAGGAGTTGAATCCGCGCATGATCGTCGCCTCCGTGAAGGGCTTCGGGCCGGGGCCGTACGAGGATTGCAAGGTCTACGAAAACGTCGCCCAATGTGCGGGCGGCGCAGCCTCCACGACCGGTTTCGACGACGGCCCGCCGGTCGTCTCCGGCGCGCAGATCGGCGATTCGGGCACGGGCCTGCATCTGGCGCTCGGCATCGTCACGGCGCTCTATCAGCGCAACACGAGCGGGCGCGGCCAGAAAGTGCTCGCCGCGATGCAGGACGGCGTGCTCAACCTCTGCCGCGTGAAACTGCGCGACCAGCAGCGGCTCGAACGCACCGGCGTGATGAAGGAATACCCGCAATACCCGAACGGCTCGTTCAGCGAAGCGGTGCCGCGCGCGGGCAACGCATCGGGCGGCGGTCAGCCGGGCTGGATTCTCAAGTGCAAAGGCTGGGAAACCGATCCGAACGCGTACATCTACTTCATCACGCAGGCGCCGGTGTGGGGCGAAATCTGCAAGGTGATCGGCAAGGAGGAATGGATCGATCATCCGGACTACAAGACGCCGAATGCGCGCCTGCCGCATCTGAAGGACATTTTCGCCGAGATCGAGCGCTGGACGATGTCGAAGACCAAGTTCCAGGCGATGGAAATCCTCAACAAGCACGACATTCCGTGCGGCCCGATTCTCTCGATGAAGGAAATCGCCGAGGAGCCGTCGCTGCGCAAGACCGGCACCGTGGTCGAAGTGGATCATCCGGTGCGCGGCAAATACCTCACGGTCGGCAACCCGATCAAGCTGTCCGACAGCCCGACCGAAGTCGAGCGCTCGCCGCTGCTCGGCGAGCATACCGACGAAGTCATGGCCGAACTTGGCTACACGCCCGAACAGGTCGCCACGCTGAGAAGCCTCGGCGCCATCTGAAAGCTGTCTGAAACGCGCACACGTCCGCCGCCTCGAAAGGGAGCGGCGTGGATCATCACGTCCAAAAGCGGACGCGCCCTAAATGGAGACACGCCAGCATGAACAGCACGGTTGTCCAGAAACGTAGTACAAGCGGGCGCTCAGCGCGGGCTTGATCTGAGTTTCAGGAGGAGGGGACGAGAGCGCGGGCCATGTACGCCCGCGCTCCTTTAAACAGGGAGCAACACTTGACACACTGGATTCGTTTTCGCAATGGCGCCGGCAGCATTGGCTTCGGCACGCTCGATCAACACTCGGGCCGCGTCGTGCAGCACGACGGCGCGATGTTCGACAACCCGCGCCCGACCGACATCTCCTACGCCGCTGACGATCTCACCTTGCTCGCGCCGTGCCAGCCGAGCAAGGTCATCGCGCTATGGAACAACTACTACGCACTGTCGCAGAAGCTCGACAAGGCGCCGCCGCAGCATCCGCTTTTCCTGATCAAGCCGCCGATGTCGGTGATCGGGCCGCACGAGTCGATCCGCCGGCCGAAGAGCTATCAAGGCAAGATCGCGTATGAGGGCGAACTGGGCATCGTGATCGGCAAGACGGTGAGCGGGGCGTCGGTGGAAGAGGCCGAAGCGGCGATCTTCGGCTATACCTGCGTGAACGACGTCACCGCGATCGAACTGTTGCAGGAAGATCCCAACTTCGCGCAATGGTGCCGCTCGAAGGGCTTCGATACCTTCACCTGCCTCGGGCCGTCCATTGCGACCACGTTCGACTGGCGCACATCGAACGTCGTCACGACGCTCGAAGGCGTCGAGCGTCAGAACTATCCACTCGACGACATGATCTTCTCGCCCGCCGAACAGGTGAGCATGCTGTCACAGGACATGACGCTCGTGCCCGGCGACGTGATCGCGTGCGGCACCTCGATCGGCGTCGGCTCGATCAAGGACGGCGCGCGCGTGGATGTGTCGATCGCGGGCATCGGCACGCTGTCGAACGTCCTGGCCGCCTGAAGGAGCGACACATGTCCGATGCTCTGGCCGGCGCGCTCTGCGTGCTCGCGGCGCTGTCGGCGGGCGCTTCGATGCGCGCGGACGCGGCGCGTTCGCGCGGGTTGTGGGCCGCCGGCGCGGTGCTTATCGTGGCGTGCGGCGCGGGCGGCGCGCCGGGTGCGATGGCGTTGTCGCTTGCGGTCGTCGCGGGATGCGTCGGCTTTCGCTTCGGCCGGGGCGCGGCGAACACGTCGACGCAGGCGCTGTTCGCAACGATCGCGTTCGCCGCGTGGGTGTTGCCGAGCGCGAATAGCGCGTACGCGGTGCTCGCGGGCGGCGCCGTTGGCGCGCTGGTCCGTCTTGCCGGTGTGTGGGCGCGTCGCCGCGAAAGCGTCAACCTTCAGCCACTGCATCTTGTGTGCGCCGGCGCGTGCGCGGCGCTCGCCTATGTGCTCGGCGCGCAGTCGGGGGCGCTGTCCGTGGTGTCGGTCATCGCGATGGTCGCGCTCATCGGCGCGCACTTGTCGCTCGCAATGAGCGGCCGCGCCGGCGTGCCCGTCGCGAGTCTGCTGAGCGGCCTGGCGTCATGCGGCCTCGCGGCCACGGCGGCGTTCAATGGCACGCATGGGGCGCTTGCGGTGGCGGCCGTCGCGCTCGCCATCGGCTGCGCGCGGACCGCGGCTGTTTTGGGCGTCGCGCGCGAGACGCCATGAAAACGACAAGGCCGGCGCGGTTTCCCGAGCCGGCCTTGCGTCGATTCGTCATACGCGCGGCGAGCCGCGCATCGACCTCAACGATCGCGATTCCACAACGCGCCGAGCACGAAGCCGACCGCCGCCGCGATCAGCACGCCCTGAATCGGCTGGCTCGCGACCGCCAGGCGCACGTTGTCGACAGTCTGCCCGTAGCTCTGCTGAAATGTGCCATACGCCTGCCGTACCTTGCCTTCGGCTTGCGTGGCTTCATCGCCCGTCAGTGCGCCGACCGCATCCTGCACCTTGCCGACGACCTTTTGCGCCGCGCCTTCCACTTGATCCTGCACCATGGTGCCTCCCTTTCGGTTGAGCGGTTTCTCGTAAGTCCGGTTTCGCCGGAACGCACCAGTACAGCACGTCGCGTGCCCAGCGCGTGCTACGCCGGTCCGATCAGGCCTTTGACCGTCTCGATCAGATCGTCGATCGACAGCGGCTTGCGGCGAAACTGCGCGTGCGGATGCTCGAGCGCGGGCGCATTGGCGGCAGCGCTCATGAGGATCACGGGCACGTTCGCGAGTCCATCGCTGGCGGCCAGATTGCGGATCAGCTCGACGCCGTCCATGTGCGGCATCATCCAGTCGGTGATGACGAGCGCGGGCGGGTTCGCGCGCACGAAGTCGAGCGCGCTGCGTCCGTTGGACGCGGTCGAAACCTCGTAGCCCTCCATTTCGAGCACGAGCCGCCAGGTGGTCAGAATGTCGAATTCATCGTCGACGACGAGGATTTTTTTCATGCGCGCGCGCCGGGATCCGACACAGAGAGCGCGGGCGCCGGCGACGGGTGTCCGGACAACAGTCCCGTCGGGCCAATGAAACCTTCACTGAGATGCAGGCCGCGCGAATCGATCGTGAGGCGGCGGATGGCCGAATCGTGCGGACCTTCGCGCTGCTTGACCACCGACACCATGCGATACAGCGCGGAGTTCGCCTCCACATAGCGCATCAGCACGATGTTCTCCGTCATCGCGGACGCGCGCAGCGTCGCGGGCAACGTCGAATCGCCGCAGAGCGGCAGTTCCTCGGTCAGGAGCGTGGTCACGCCCGCGTCGCGCAGCCGGTGCGTGAGCGCGTTGAGAAAGAGCCCGACGCGCTCGGTGCGGTTCGCGGACTGAAGCAGTCCGTCGATGCCGTCGACCACGAGCCGCGACGCCTGCGCACTTTTGACCGCGTTCACCAGTTCGACGGCGAGTTCGTCGATCGCCAGTTCGACGGCCGGATGCCAGTGGATCGTGAGTTTTCCGTCCTGCACGGCCGGCGTGAGATCGATGCCGACCGACTGCGCCTTCGCGAGCAGCCGCTCGGGCGATTCATAGAGGCCGAAATAGACGCAGCGCTCGCCGCGATCCGCGCCCGCCTGCAGAAACTTGAGCGACAGCAGCGTTTTGCCGATCCCCGATGGCCCGACGAGCGTGGTCGTCGAGCCGCGCACGACGCCGCCGCCGAGCATCTGGTCGAAATCGGGGAACGCGAAGGCGAGCTTGCTCTTGAAATCGGGTGGCGGGCTCTGATCGTTGGCAGGCGATGCCTCGATGCGCGGAAACGTCACGAGGCCGGCTTCCGTGATCTTGAAGAAGTGCTTGCCGAGCAGATGATTGCGGGCGCGCAGCTTGTGGACTTCGATCTCGCGGGCGCGCCGCATGCCCGTGTTGTAGCGGTTCAGTTCGATGAGCCCGTCGACGAGCGTGTGTTCCGGATGCGGTTCGTTGCCGGACAGCGGCGCGAGGATCAGCGTCGTGCAGCGCGCCGCGCTCACGAAGGCCGAAAGCTCGTGGATGAACTGCGAGAGTTCGAGTTCCGTCGAGCTGAATTCGCGCGCGCTGCGAAAGCCGTCGATGACCATGAAGCGCGGCCGGCTCGACTTGATGGTCGACGCGATCAGCGCAAGAAAGCCGGACAAGCCGTCGCGCATCAATTCGTGATAGCCGGAGACGAAGAGCATCCGGTCGGAAATGGCGTCGGCGTTGTAGAACGAAAGTCCTCGCAGATGGGAAAGCAGCTTGGTGTGCGATTCGGCGATCAGCGTGATGTACAGCACCATGTCGCCCTGCGCCACGCGGTGAAAGCCGATCTGCGACGAGAGAATCGTCTTGCCTGCGCCCGCCATCCCTTCGATCAGATACAGGCCGCCTTCGACCAGGCCGCCGCCCAGAATCTCGTCCAGCCCCGTGACGCCGGTCGTGACGTTGCCGTCGCTGGCCGCGGGCTGCCTGGGTTGACCGGTCGAGTGGTTATCGTCTTGATTCATGGCATTTTCGTTTTTACTTGTGCGTTCGGGCATTTTTGCGAACGCGCATTATGGCTGACTCTTGGCAAGCTGTGGGCGGCGCGCCGTGCCAGTCGGCTCCGCCGCAGAGCCTTCGCGCGCGTCCTTGCGTGAGAATGGCGACCCTCGTCGCACGTTAGCGAACGTATGGTCGACGCATTTTTCACGCCCGGTCGTCGTGCCGAATGAGAGTGGCTGCTCGCAAACAGGAAATCTTTGAGAACACTCTCATGGGCAAGCGGCGCGAGTGCTGTTGAAATAACGATTCATGCTGTACACGGATGCCGTGTGTTCTTCCGGCCGTTCCATCCCGGCGCTCGCGCGCCCTCTTTGCCTTCTCCTAGTCATGCAACGTTCGCACTCGATGCCGGGCGCTCTCGCGCTCGCCGCCAGCTTTTACGTCTTTTTTGCCACGGCTGCCGCGCCGGTTCATGCGCTCGAGCGTTTGCCCGACGCGCGCATTCTGTCGGCCGCTCCATTCGAATTCCGCGCCGACCGCGACATTTTCTCGCGCATGCCCGCCGAGCACGGCGACTCGCGCATCCTCAAGCCGATCGACGCGATACGCAGCGCGAGCGAATTGCCGTTGCAAGACCGTTCTAAGCGTAAGCCCATGATTTGAATCCGCGCGATTTTATTGCGCGTGAATAAGCGGTTTCGACCGTGCCCAATGGCCGTCACGGTTGCGAGTCTTCGTAATGCGTCGAGCGGATGACTTATTACGTTGGGCTGCGCATTCAAAACGCGTAATGCATTGCTCGCGCGCAGCGTGCAGGAACTGCAAGAACAGTCCGACGGCAATCTGCCGGCGCCGAATAAACAGGGCGCGTAGATGCGTCGGACGAACGCGTCTTCAATTTGGGAGTTGTCCGCTTAAGTTGCACAAATCATCGGGCTACAATCCGGCGGCTTTCGGATTGCTTATCGATGGATGGGCTCGTTCGAAATCGAACCATGAATCTGCCTGCCGCCTTTGGGCATGAGCCCGGGCCTGTATTGAGGCGCGCTTTCAGCGGCTTCGCGCTTTCACATTGACTCGCATGAACACCAAGATGCTCACGAAAACCCTTGCCGTTAGTCTTATCGCCGCTGCCGCACTTGCGGGTTGCTCGTCCACCACGGGACCGGCTTTCAATATCAGTACGATTCAAACGTCGGATGGTCAGAAGGCGTATCGCGCCGAATGCTACGGCCTTTTCGAGAAAGGCAGCGCCTGTATGGTTGCCGCCCAGAAGATGTGCGGCAATCAAAACGTGAATCTGCTCCAGACGCTCGCTGGCACGCAGACCGCCAATGATCCGCGCAGTGTGATCTTCAACTGCGCGACGCCGGCGCAGCCTGCGCCCGCCGCGCCGGTGGCCCAACCGCAACCGGCTCCCGCACCAGCGCCGGCCCCGGCCCCGGCACCGCGCAAGATCACGCTGGGCGAGAAGACCAACTTCGCATTCGACAGCGCCGCTCTGATGCCGAACGCCAAGCGTATTCTGGACAAGCTCGTCGCGGAATCGCAGGGCGTGAAGTTCGCGTCCGTCACGGTCGAAGGCTTCACGGATTCGACCGGCCCGGATGCGTATAACGTCGGTCTGTCGCAGCGCCGCGCCCAGGCCGTGCGCGACTATCTCAAGAGTCGCGGTCTGAATGCCGACAATTTCTCGGCGAAGGGTTTCGGCAAGGCGAATCCGATCGCGTCGAACGCAACGAGCGCAGGCCGTGCGGAAAATCGTCGTGTGGAAGTGACGCTCACGCCGTAATACGTCGAAGTACGGCGTCGACAAAAAAAGCCCGCGAACCATTTCGGTTTCGCGGGCTTTTTCATATCGCGTCGAACGCGCGGCGGTCAGAAGAGCGCGAGCTGCTCGCGCCCCGGTCCGCCTTCCAGCGTGAGCAAATGGCGCTTGCGCTCGACGCCGCCCGCGTAACCGGTCAATTCTCCATCGACGCCGATCACGCGATGACACGGCACGATGATCGCGACGGGATTGCGCCCATTCGCACCGCCGACCGCACGCGACGCTCCCGCGGGCAAACCCAGCCGACGTGCGAGATCGCCATAGGTCCATGCGTCGCCGAAAGGGATCCGCCGCAGCGCATCCCAGACCTGGCGCTGAAACGTCGTGCCGCCGAGCTGCAGCGCGATCGAAAATTCCTGGCGCGCGCCGGCGAAGTATTCGCCGATCTGCTCTTGCGCCTGCGCGATCACGCGCGCGCGGGGCGGCGTGTCGGACAGCATCGGTTCCGGCAGGCCGACAGGAAAATGCTTCTGTCCGACGAAGAAGAGCCCCGTCAGACAGTCATTCTCGGCGCGATACAGAATGTGTCCGAGCGGACTCGGTCCCACATGGCATTCGATCACTTCGCTTCTCCGCGCGGCTCTGTTACGACCGCCGCTTCAGATGAACGGGTTGTCGGCGGTGCCGGACGGTGCGTTCGGTTCATCGGGCAGCTTCGCGGGCAGTGACGCATCGCTCTGCAGGGCTTCGACGATCGCGCCAAGCGCCTTGTGCAGCGCAAGCGCGTTCGCGAGCCCGGCCTTGTCGCGGGCAATCGTCAGATCGCCGCTGATCGTCAGACGCTTCACGCCGTTTTCGATGCTGATCGCGTCGCCCGCGATATTCAGCACATCAGTATCGTTCGCAAATGGCTTAAACACCTCGTAATCCTCCAGGTCGCTTGTCCTTCAGTCCGTCCGGGATGCCGGGAAACGCGAGACCGCTCATCGTTTCCAGCTCGCGCACGGTTTTCATCGTGTACGTGTTCGTCGGGGTGTTTTCGACTACCACCGCGAACGCGATATCACGCTGCGGCAAATAGACTACCTTGTACAACTGCGTCGGCACGAATACGCGCGATTCGCCAATTGTCTGCAACTGTCGTCCGGAGAAGAGCGGCCCGGTGACGACATACGCTTCGCCCGACTCTTCCGTCAGCCGGCGCACGGACTGTTCGATACGCGACCAGATGCGCCGATTGTTCGACGGATCCTGCGGCACGATGTTCGCGAGCGAGAACGATTCGGCCATGCCTTTCTTGCTCGCACGATCGCCAGCGGGGCTCATGTGGCCGCGGTCATAGCCGCTCTTCTTGTAATCGGAAAGCTGCGCGCTCTCGCCGGGCGGCAGACGTTTCTCGACGAAGAAGCGATTCGTGCGCGTGTTGTCCTTCGCGTCCTCGACGCTGCGCGCCGTCAGATGTTCCGCCGACCAGAGCGGCCCTTTGGTGAGCCCGGAGTGAAGCAGCGCGAAATCGCTGTAGCAGACTTCCTGCGTCGCCGCGCGCATCTTCGAATTGACGACGACGGGCGCGCGGCCGTTCGGGCTGAACTGCGGACAGTCGCTCGCGGACGCGCTGATGCACACGAAACCGAGGAGCGCGGCGGCGAAAGCCTTGATGCGAAATGACATGCTGTGGAAAGTCCTCGAGACGATCGGGGCGCAAAGTATAAGCGCTGAGGGCGGCGCGCGGGGCGGGCGCGCGGACACGCGTGAATTTCAGGCGCGCTAGAATGCGTCGGCCGACGTCATCTCGAAATATCACATGAACTCAGTGCGCAGCAAGCCGTCCGTCGTTCGATCCCTGGTGTTGTCGTTCGCGATGTTTTTCGCCTGTCACGCGCATGCCGAGGATGCCCCGCAACCGGCCAGCGACGGCCCCGCCTATGGTCCCGAATTGCAGGGGTTCGAGTATCCGTATCCGGTCGCGCGCTTCGCGCTCACGTCGCAGCGTCAGGTGGTGCGAATGGCTTATATGGATGTGCATCCGCCGCATCCGAACGGGCGCACCGCGGTGCTGATGCACGGCAAGAACTTCTGTTCGGCGACCTGGAAGCAGACCATCGAGACATTGACCGATGCGGGCTACCGCGTGATCGCGCCGGATCAGATCGGCTTTTGCATGTCGACCAAGCCCGCGCGCTATCAGTACAGTTTCCAGCAGCTCGCGCGCAACACGCATGCATTGCTCGCCGCGCTCGGCGTATCGCGCGCGACGCTCATCGCGCATTCGACGGGCGGCATGCTCGCCGTGCGCTATGCGCTGATGTACCCGCGCGAGACGGAGCAACTCGTGCTTGTCAATCCGATCGGTCTGGAGGACTGGAAGGCGAAGGGCGTGCCGTCGATATCGATCGACGACTGGTACGCACGCGAACTCAAAACGAGCGCCGACGGCATTCGCCGCTATGAAACGAATACGTATTACGCGGGCCAGTGGCGCGCGGACTACGAACCGTGGGTGCAGATGCTCGCGGGCATGTATCGCGGGCCGGGCAAGGACATCGTCGCGTGGAACTCGGCGCTGCTGTACGACATGATCTACACGCAGCCGGTCGTCTACGAGTTCGATCAACTGAAGACGCCGACGCTGCTGCTCATCGGCGACAAGGACAACACCGCGATCGGCAAGGATTTCGCGCCGCCGGAGATTCGTCCGATGCTCGGGCGCTATCCCGATCTCGCGAGACTCGCGAAGGAGCGTATCGAAGGCGCGAAGCTCGTCGAGTTTCCGGAACTCGGGCACGCGCCGCAGATGCAGGACCCGGCGGCATTTCACAAAGCGCTGCTCGATGGCCTCGCCGCCCTGAAACCGCACGCGCAGTGAATCAGCGCGCGTCGGGCGCGCACGCCGCGCGTTCGATCGCCGGCACCTGCACCGCCAGCGTGATGCCGCGCGCGATCATGAAAAGGGTCAGCGCCAGCCACAAGCCGTGATTGCCGAGCGATCCCGCAAGCGCCCACGCGGCAAGCAGGAACACCGCCAGCGAGACGGCCATCGCTTTCATCAGTTCGTGCGTGCGCGTCGCGCCGATGAACACGCCATCGAGCAAAAAGCCCGCGACGGACGCCAACGGCAGGATCGCGGCCCACGGCAGATAGCGCGCCGCCGTCGCGTGCACGACGGGCTGATCCGTCAGCCCGCCGATGATCCATTCGCCGCCGATCCAGTAGACGATCGAAAAGCCGGCCGCGCCGATCGCCGACCAGAGCATCGTGATCTTCACGGCCTGACGGAATGCGTGACGGTCGCGCGCGCCGGCCGCCGCGCCCACGAGCGCCTCGGCGGCGTGCGCGAAACCGTCGAGCCCGAACGCCATGAAGGTCTGAAAGTTCAGCAGCACGGCGTTCGCGGCGAGCACCGCATCGCCCTCGCGCGCGCCGAGATGCGCGAACCAGCCATACGAGCCGAGCAGACAGATCGTGCGGATGAAGATGTCGCGGTTGATCGCGACCAGCCGCCTGAGCGCGCGGGCATCGAGCAGCGAACGCGGCGCGAGCGGCCCGAGTCCGCGCGGCCGCTGATGCCACAGGATCGCGAGGCCGAGCACGAAGCCGCAGAAGTCCGCGAACGCGGTCGCCGCGCCAATCCCGGCGATACCCCAGCCGAAGCGATACACAAAAAGCAGCACTGCGACGATGTTCACCAGATTGATGACGATCTGCGTGACGAGCGCGAGCCGCACGCGCTGGCAGCCGAGCAAAAACCCAAGCACGACGTAATTGCCGAGCGCGAACGGGGCAGCCCAGATACGCGCATGACAGTACGCGCTCGCGGTGTCCTGCACGGCGGCGCTGCCGCCCAGCGCGAGCAGCGCATAGCGGATGATCGGCACTTGCAGCGCCAGCACGGCCGCGCCGATCGCGAGCGCGAGCAGCAACGCGCGCAGCAGGCTCGCGCGCAAGGCCTCGTCGTCATGCGCGCCGAACGCCTGCGCGACGAGGCCCGTCGTGCCCATGCGCAGGAAGCCGAAGCCCCAGAACACGAAGCTGAACACGAGTCCGCCGAGCGCGACGCCGCCGAGAAACTGCGGTCCGTCGAGATGCCCGGCGACGGCCGTGTCGACGGCGCCGAGAATCGGCTGCGTGAGGTTCGCGAGGACAATCGGAAAGGCGAGCGTCAGCACGCGCTTGTGCCAGTGCACGGGCAGCGCGGTGGCGTCGTTTTGTGGGGGCGTCGGCAAAGTGTTCTGGCTGATGGTTCGTGACAAGGGCGTCATTGTCCACGCAACTTCAGGCGAACGTCGATAATGCGCTTCATGAAAACATTCGCGCTCTACGTCGTCACGGCTGTCGCCGAGATCGCGGGCTGCTACTTTCCTTATCGATGGCTCAGGGAAGGAGGCTCGCCGTGGCTGGTCGTGCCGGGCGCGCTGTCGCTCGCGCTGTTCGCGTGGCTGCTGACGCTGCACGATACGGCAGCGGGGCGTATCTATGCGGCGTATGGCGGCGTGTATATCGGCGTGGCGATCGCGTGGCTATGGGCCGTCGACCGCATCAGGCCGACGGCGTGGGATCTCGCGGGCGCGGTGATCGCGCTCATCGGCATGAGCGTGATCGCGTTTCAGCCGCGCGTGTGAGACCTGTCAGGCTTCCAGCGCCAGCAACGCGAAGGTCGCGAGCCAGTGTTCGCCCATGTAATCGCCCGCGACATGCGCGATGCCCGACGCCAGATGTTCGTGCGCGGCGGCTTCGAGCACGGCGATGCGCGCATCGCCCGCCGGCAGCGCCCGCGCGATCGAGCGCTGGCACCACGCGCGGCTCAGGTTCAGGCCGTCGAGGTGCGCGAGCTTGCCGTCGCTGCGGTCGGTGACGGTGGCGGGCGTGAAGAGCGTCGCCGGCTCGCGCGCGGCGATGCGCGGCAGAAACCGGTCGAACCAGCCGACGAAGCGCTCGCCCGGCAGCACATGGCGCATCAGCACGGCTTCCATCAGCGATGGCGACAGGAACTCGTCGCCCGCGGGCTCCCACGCTTGGCAGCCTTCGTCCTTCTCGAACCAGCGCAACGCGGTTTCGCTCAGCAGGCGCTCGAACGCCGCATTCCGCACGACGCGCGCGTAGCCGGTCGCCAGCGTCAGCGCGAACGCCATGTTGAAGTGCGTGCCGACCCTCAGCGGATAGGTCGATTTCGGCAGGAATTCCTCGAAGCGCGCGACGAATGCGTCGGCGAGCGGCTGGAGCGTGCGGGCCCAGCGCGCGCCGTGGTCGGATTGCATCGAGTGCAACTGACCCGCGAGCGCGAGCAGCCACGCCCAGCCGTACGGGCGTTCGAAGCCGCGCGCGGCGGGGCGCTGCAGATAGGCGACTTCGGTTGCGACGTTGGCATCGGTGAAATGCGCGTCGATCACGGCGCGAATGCGCGGCGCTTCCGGCAAATCGGGAAAGCGGTCGATGAGCCGCGCGATGAGCCAGTAACCGTGCACGCACGAATGCCAGTCGAAGCTGCCATAGAAGATCGGATGCAGCGCGCGCGGGCTTTGGACATCGGCCTCGCCCGACATGACGTGATCGAGCTTATTCGGATATTCGCGCGTCAGGTGGCCGAGCGCGACTCGCGCGAACTTCGACGCGAGCGCGGCGTCGAGCGTGATCGATTGTTGCGGATTCATGCAGTCCTCGTCGATACGAATCGTGATCCCGAGACTTTATCGATAAATAGTCGTCAAAATCTTTATTAAGGGTAATTACTTACGCAGTGCGGACGGACTCATCGACGGAGCGCGTCCACAACCCGCCGCGAGCACGGCGAACGCTTTTGCGACAAGCCTGAGCGCGCGTCCGTGCGTATCGGCGCAGGCGGCGCGGGTGCGCGCCAAGGTGCTTTTCACGAGTACAGCAGTGCGTCTTTCGCGCGCCACGATCGCGCGCTTTCGCTCAAACCCTCGTATAAACTTGCGCCCGAACGCCGCCAAGAGCGCCCGAGCCGGGGTCACGAGCCCCGGCACATGCCATCCAGCCAGTGACCAAGAGCTCAGAAACAAAATGACCGACATTCCCGCTTATACCCCCGAGGACACCCGGCGCCGCGTTTTCGCGATCGTCGGCGCCTCGTCGGGCAATCTCGTCGAGTGGTTCGATTTCTATATCTACTCGTTCCTCGCGCTGTATTTCTCGGCGGCGTTCTTCCCGGGCGGCGACCCGACGGTTCAGTTGCTGAACACCGCCGGCGTTTTCGCGGCGGGCTTCCTGATGCGCCCGATCGGCGGCTGGCTGTTCGGCCGCATCGCCGACAAGCACGGCCGCCGCAACGCGATGATGATCTCCGTGCTGATGATGTGCGGCGGCTCGCTCGTCATCACCTTCCTGCCGACCTACGCGACGATCGGCGCGTGGGCGCCGTTCCTGCTGCTGATCGCGCGCCTGTTCCAGGGCTTGTCGGTGGGCGGGGAGTACGGCACCAGCGCCACGTACATGAGTGAAGTGGCGCTGCGCGGCCGGCGCGGCTTTTTCGCGTCGTTTCAGTACGTGACGCTGATCGGCGGCCAGCTCGCCGCGCTGCTCGTGCTCGTGATCCTGCAAATGTTTTTGTCGACGGAAGAGCTGAAGGCGTGGGGCTGGCGCATTCCGTTTTTCATCGGCGCGTGCGCGGCGCTGGTTTCGCTGTATCTGCGACGCTCGCTCGAGGAAACGTCGACCGCCGCAACGCGCGATCGCAAGGAAGCGGGCACGCTCGCCGGCCTGATGCAGCACAAGGGCGCGTTCATGACCGTCGTGGGCTTCACGGCGGGGGGCTCGCTGATTTTCTACACCTTCACGACCTACATGCAGAAGTATCTGGTCAACACGGCGGGCATGCACGCGAAGACCGCCAGCAACGTGATGACCGCCGCGCTCTTCGTCTACATGCTGCTGCAGCCGCTGTTCGGCGCGCTGTCGGACCGCATCGGCCGCCGCGCATCGATGCTGTGGTTCGGCGCGCTCGCCACCATCTGCACGGTGCCGCTGCTGCACGCGCTCTCCAGCGTGACGAGCCCGGTCATGGCGTTCGTGCTGGTGGTGATCGCGCTCGCGATCGTGAGCTTCTATACGTCGATCAGCGGTCTCATCAAGGCGGAAATGTTTCCGCCGGAAGTGCGCGCGCTGGGCGTCGGCCTGTCGTATGCGGTCGCCAACGCGGTGTTCGGCGGCTCGGCGGAATTCGTCGCGCTGAAGCTGAAGTCGCTGGGCAGCGAGTCGACGTTTTTCTGGTACGTGACGGCGATGTGCGCGATCTCGCTCATCGTTTCATGGCGGATGCTCGATCCCAGCAAGGAAGGGTATCTGCGCAACGAGCCGTAACCCGGCTGGCCGCGCGCGCAACGCGCTGACGCAGGCGTTCTGTCGCGCGCGCGCCATCGGCGCACACGCTGTTGTCCGCCAGGCTTGCCGACGACGTTAGTATGGTGTTTTATGCGGTATGTGGACGGCGCACCGGTCGAGGTGCGCAGCGATATTCGGGAACCGGATATGCACGCGCGCGGATCTCGCGCGCGCAACGCCGGCGCGCACCTTCGGGGGCGCCGGTCTGCCTGGAGCCTGTTCATGGAAGATTTCGATGAAACGCTGTTCGTTGTCTGGCGAGCCAACCTGAATGTTCTGGTCGGTTCGCCGGGAGGCGCCGGACGCCTCGCACGCATGATGAATTTCTCGCCGACGTTCATGAAGCTGATCGTCGCGGGCCAACGCGATTTCAATGAGGAGTTCGTGCGCGGCATCGAACTCGTGACCGGCCTGCCGCCGCACTGGATGGACGAACGCCGCGCCGCGAGCGAGGTTCCGCGCGACGTACAGCGCGCCATCGACGAAGAAACGCCGATGGCGGTGTTTCGCGGCACGGCGCATCCCGCGCCGAAGCGCTCGGTGCTGCGCGGCCCGGAGCCGCTGTTGTCCCAGACAGAAGCGACGCGCCGCGTCGCCGATCTTGCCCAGCAGCAGGCCGAAGTCAACCGCCGCGATCTGCTCTTTCGCAAGAATCGCGAACTGCTTTCACAGGATTTGCGCCGCCTGGAGCGCCAGCTCGGCCTGCTGCAGGTCGACGCGATGCAGCCGAAGGTCGACGAGCTGATCGCCTCGGATCGCATGAGCGAGGCGGCGAAGGCCGACCTGACCGGGCGTCTCGAACAGATCGACAAGCACGTGAAACTTTTACATCAGCATGTCGAGAAGCTGGTGATGCTGCTGTCGAGCCCGGACGAGCCCGAGGCGGGCGAGTAACTACTACTTCTTCTTGCCGTCCTTCGGGAGATCCGGCTCCGGGTGCACCGCGATCGGATCGCTCGCGGGAAAGGTTTCTTCCAGCGCTTCGTCAAGCAAGTCCTCTTCGCTATCCGGTTTCGGTTGCTCCTGTTTCGAATGTTCATCCCGGCTGGCTTTCGTCATGGCGCGCTCCGTGATGCGAAGTCATGGTCGATTCAATATAGCAGCCTCGATGCGCCCGCGCAGTCAGCCTTCCCGGCGGTAATCCGCGGGGCGCACGCCCGTCCACTTCCGGAACGCGCGTCGGAACGCGCTCGGTTCGGCGAAGCCGAGCGCATCGGCGATCTGCGGGATCGTCTGCTGTGTGTGGGCGAGGCGCGCGATCGCGAGATCGCGTCTGAGCGCGTCCTTGATCGTCTGATAGGTCAGCCCTTCCTGCTTCAGCCGCCGCCTCAGGGTCGCTTCCGCCATGTTCAGCGCCGCCGCGATGCTCTCGGCCTCGGGCCAGTCGGTCGGCGCGGTCTGCCGCAGACGCGTGCGGATGCGCGCCGCGAGCGAGTCCGGATTGCGATATTTCACGATGAAATTTGCCGGCGCATCGCGCAGAAAGCGCTTGAGCGTCGCGGGCGTCTGCACGACCGGCAGCGCCGCGCAGTCTGCGGACAAGTCGACGAACGAGCGCGGCGCGTCGAAACGCAGGTCATCGCAGAACATCAGCCGGTATTCGTCGCGGGCAGCGGGCTCGGCGCAGCGCAGATGCGCGGCGAGCACCGGAATGCGCCGCCCGACCAGCCAGCACAGCAGCCCGTACACGAGGATGAAACCCGTCGCGTAGGCGAACATGGACTTCTCCGCGCCCTTGTCATCGAGCCAGACGCGCACGCGCTTTTCGTCGATATCGGGCTCGAAGCTCAGTTCGTCGAGCACGAGCCGCATGAAGCCCGCGATGCGCGCGAGCGCCTGCGCGCCGTCGCGCGAGGACAGCGCCGCGTGGCACAGCAGCACGAAGCTGCCGCGCCGCATCGGGTGGGCGTCCTGGCCGAAGAATTCGTCGTCGAGGGCATCGGCGGTGGCGTTCCACAGCTTGCCGTACTGCACGGGCGACACGCGCGCGCGCGGCGAATCGAGCGTCGCCGGCGCGATGCCCGCCGCGGCCAGCAAGGTCTCGCGCGCGACCCCGCGCGCCTCGGCGCAACGCAACGCCGCTTCGACGAGACTGACGGAAATCGAGTCGCGCTCGATCTTCTTTTTCGGACTTGGGGTTGTCACTAGGTGGCCAAAGCGCTCAGTTAGCGTGATCGTTTTGGGCATAGGCTAACGTCCGGCGATTGCCTAGACTCGTGCTCAGCCGGCCCCTTCGCCCCTCATCGACCGGGCGAGCGGCGGCCAGAAAGTTTACACGATCGATGCCGCGAGGCTCGCCGCCCAGCCCCACTTACCGAAATCGAAACATGATCGACGCATTCCTCACCGAAGAGCAGCGCATGATCCGCGACGCGGCTCGCCAGTTCGCAACCGAAGTGCTCGCGCCGAACGCCGGTCAGTGGGACAAGGATGGCGCGATCCCCGACGCCGTCGTGCGGCAACTGGGCGAACTCGGCCTGCTCGGCATGATCGTGCCCGCCGAACTCGGCGGCACGTTCAGCGACTACACCGCCTACGCGCTCGCGATGGAAGAGATCGCCGCCGGCTGCGCCTCGTGCGCGACGCTGATGAGCGTGCACAACTCCGTCGGCTGCGGTCCGATTCTCGCCTACGGCACGGACGCGCAGAAAGCCGAATGGCTGCCGAAGCTCGCGAGCGGCGAGATCATCGGCGCGTTCTGCCTGACCGAGCCGCAGGCGGGCTCGGAGGCGAACAACCTGCGCGTGCGCGCCGTCGAAAAGAACGGCCAGTGGGTTCTCTCCGGCAGCAAGCAGTTCGTGACGAACGGCAAGCGCGCGGGCGTGGCGATCGTGTTCGCCGTCACCGATCCCGATCTCGGCAAGCGCGGCATTTCGGCCTTCATCGTGCCGACGGATACGCCCGGCTTCAATGTCGGCGCGCCGGAGCACAAGCTCGGCATCCGCGCGTCCGATACCTGCCCGATCACCTTCGACGAGTGCGCGATTCCCGCCGCGAATCTGCTCGGCAAGCGCGGCGAGGGTCTGAAGATCGCGTTGTCGAATCTGGAAGGCGGGCGCATCGGCATCGCGGCGCAGGCGCTCGGTATCGCGCGCGCGGCCTTCGATGCGGCACGCGCGTATGCGAAAGAGCGCGTGCAGTTCGGCAAGCCGATCCACGAGCATCAGTCGGTCGCGAACATGCTCGCAGACATGCAGACGCAGATCAATGCCGCGCGTCTGCTGATTCATCACGCGGCGCGCATGCGTACGGAAGGCATCGCGTGTTTGTCGGAGGCGTCGCAGGCGAAGCTGTATGCGTCGGAGATGGCCGAGCGCGTCTGTTCCGATGCGATCCAGATTCACGGCGGCTACGGTTACTTGCAGGATTATCCGGTGGAGCGTCACTATCGCGATGCGCGCATCACGCAGATCTATGAAGGCACGAGCGAAGTGCAGCGCATGGTGATCGCACGCAACGTTTGACAGCGCCAAAAAAATACACGGAGACGCAATGAACGACGCCAGCAGCTTCATCGAAGCGCGAGACTTTCTGTTTGCGCATCGCACGGATTACGACACCGCGTATCGCGAGTTCAAGTGGCCGTCGCTCGACCGCTTCAACTGGGCGCTCGATTATTTCGATCCGATGGCGCGCGGCAACGATGCGCCCGCGCTGCATATCGTCAACGAAGGCGGCAGCGAGACGCGCCTGTCGTTCGCGCAGATGAGCGAGCGCTCGGCGCGCGTCGCGAATCATTTGCGCGGTTTGAATGTGAAGCGCGGCGAGCGCATCCTCCTGATGCTGCCGAACCGCGTCGAGCTATGGGAAACGATGCTGGCCGCGATGAAGCTCGGCGCGATCGTCCTGCCCGCGACGACGCAACTCGCGAGCGCCGACCTGCGCGATCGCATCGCGCTCGGTGGCGTGCAGCACGTGATCGTCGATGCGGCGGAGACGCAGAAATTCGATGGCATCGACGTGCCGGGATTGCGCATCGCCGTGGGTGGCGCGCAGGGCGACTGGCTCGCGTATGAAGCCGCCTACGATGCATCGCCCGAGTTCGCTTCGGATGCCGAAACGAATGCGAACGATCCGTATCTGCTCTACTTTACGTCGGGGACGACGTCGAAGCCGAAGCTCGTCGCGCACACGCATCAGAGCTATCCGGTCGGCCATCTGTCGACGATGTACTGGATCGGCCTGCAACCCGGCGACGTGCACTGGAACATCAGCTCGCCCGGCTGGGCGAAACACGCGTGGAGCTGTTTCTTCGCGCCGTGGAACGCGCAGGCATGCGTGTTCATCTACAACTTCAGCCGTTTCGATGCCGCCCGCGCGCTCGATGTGCTCGTGAAGCACGACGTCACGACGCTCTGCGCGCCGCCGACCGTGTGGCGCATGCTCGTGCAGGAGCCGCTCGCATCGTACAAGGTGAAGCTGCGCGAGATCGTCGGCGCGGGCGAGCCGCTCAATCCCGAAGTCGTCGAGCGCGTGCAGGCCGCGTGGGGCGTGCCGATCCGCGATGGCTATGGCCAGACCGAAACCACCGCGCAGATCGCCAACACGCCGGGCCAGCGGCTCGTGCCCGGCTCGATGGGCCGCCCGCTGCCGGGTTATCGCGTGGCGCTGCTCGATCCGGACGGCAATCCGGCGGAGGAGGGCGAGATCGCGCTCGCGCTCGCGCTCGATCCGCCGCCGCTCGGCCTGATGACCGGTTACGCCGACAATCCGAAGGCCACCGAGAACGCGATGCGCGGCGGCTTCTATCGCACGTCGGATGTGGCGGCGCGGGGCGCGGATGGCTATTTCGTCTACGTCGGCCGCGCGGACGACGTGTTCAAGTCGTCGGATTACCGGCTGAGCCCGTTCGAGCTGGAGAGCGTGCTGATCGAGCACGAAGCGATCGCGGAAGCAGCCGTGGTGCCGAGCCCCGATCCGCTGCGTCTTTCGGTGCCGAAGGCGTTCGTCACGCTGCGCCACGGCTATTCGATCGGCCCTGAACTCGCGAAGAGCGTGTTCGCGTTCTCGCGCGAGCGGCTTGCGCCGTACAAGCGCATTCGCCGCCTCGAATTTGCGGAGTTGCCGAAGACGATCTCGGGCAAGATCCGCCGCGTCGATCTGCGCCGACAGGAAATCGCGCGCACGCAGGACGGCGTGCGCGGCGAGTTCGAGTTCTGGGAAGAGGATTTCCCGGAGCTGCGGCAGACCAGCAAGGCCGACTAAAACAGGAATCCCCACGATGATCGATGTCATGCACGACGGCGCGGCCGTCGCGATTCGTCTCGCCCGCACGCCGGCCAATGCGACAGCCGCGCCTGAAGTCGGCGTCGAGATCGTCAACCGGGTGGCGATCGTCACGCTCGACCGTCCGCACGCGTTGAACGCGCTGTCGCACGACATGATCGCGCGCCTCACGGAGATTTTCGCCCGCTGCGCCGGGGACGATTCGATCGTCGCGGTCGTACTGCGCGGCGCGGGCGACAAGGCGTTTTGCGCGGGCGGCGACGTGCGCAAGCTCTATCACGCCGCGCGCAATGATCCGCATCACGAAACGCCGTGGCTGAAATTCTTCATCGACGAATATCGGCTCGATTACACCGTGCATCGCTTTGCGAAGCCGGTGATCGCGCTGATGGACGGCATCGTGATGGGCGGTGGCATGGGGCTCGCGCAAGGCGCGGCGCTGCGCCTTGCGACCGAGCGCACGCGCATGGCGATGCCGGAAACGCGCATCGGCCTGCTGCCCGACGTCGGCGCGACGCACTTCCTGCGCGTGTTGCCACGCGATCTCGCGCTTTACGTCGGACTGACGGGCGCGCGGCTTTCGGGCGCCGATGCGAAACGCGTCGGGCTCGCGGACGAGTGCGTGCCGTCGACATGGCTGCGCGGCTTCGTCGAGCGTCTCGAAGCGCTGCGCTGGGATGATGCGCAAGACGCCATGACACAACTGAAGCGCGTGTTCGTGCCGGGCGCGAATATCGAACGCCACGCGCCGCTCGACGATATCCGCGCGCAGATCAGGCGTCATTTCTCCGCGTGCGCGACGGGCGGCGCGGAGCGCATCGCGGCCTCGCTCGCGACGGACGATTCGGAGTGGGCGCGCGCGACGCTCGCCACCCTCGCCAGCCACTCGCCGACGATGCTGGAAGTGACCTGTCACGCGCTGCTGCGAGGCCGTCAGATGACGCTGGCGGATTGCTTTCGCATGGAACTGGGCATCGTGTACCGCGCTATCGACGACGGCGATTTCGTCGAAGGCGTGCGCGCGCTCATCATCGACAAGGACGAGCGGCCGCGTTTCGCGCCGTCGACGCTTTCGCAAGTGCGCGCCGAGCGCGTGCAGCACTTTCTCTCGTCGCCGTGGCGCAGGGAGATGCATCCGCTCGCGGAACTGGGCGCGTCAATCTCCTGACGGAATTCGCAAGCAAATGTTTCTGCGGCGAACCGTCGAAATGGCCGATGGTCGAAAGGGCTCACTGATCATCGGACAATTCAAGAGGAGGAACCCATCATGCCGAACCGCACGTCACGGCGCGCGCTTCTGTCGGCCGGCATCGCATTCGCGCTGATCGCGCCGGCCGCATCGTATGCACAGATCAATCTTCAGCAATTCGGCTTCGGCAGCGGCAAGTCCGACGTGGCGGCTGGCGCGAACGGCGCGGCGCAGCCTTCGGCCATGAGTTCGCTCGTGCAGAGCTATCTCGGCGCGAATCAGCAGGTGCTGTCGGGACAATCGAGCCTCGCTTCGGCGATGGGCATGGCGGGCGTCGCGAGTCAGGCGCAATCGGCGGCGGGGCTGTTGTCGGGCGCGTCGGGCGGCAGCGGCGTGCCGAGCACGAGCGTGCTGTCGCAACTCGGCGGCACGCAGCAAAGCGTGTCGCAATCGCTGTTGCAGGCATTGTCGAGCGGCTCCGCGACGCCGCCGACTGCCGCGAGCAAGCAGACCTTCAGCGATGGCCTCGCGTCGCTGGGCCAGGGCGTGAAGCAGTACGCCGGCCTGCAATCGAATCTCGGCTCGGTGGCGAATTCGATGAACATGTCCTCGCTCCTGCAGGCCGGCTCGAATCCGGCGACGGCGCAGGCGGCGACTTATATCGCGCAATCGGCGCCGGGACAGTTGCAGTCGCTCGTGCAGACGCTCACGCAAGCGGTGCAGTATGCGAACGCCAACGGCATCTCGGTGCCGTCCATCGCGACATCGGCGTTGAGCGGCGTGAAGTGATGTGACGCGCAAAGAAAAAGCGGCGAGGCTCACAGGAGCCTCGCCGCTTTTTTGTAGAAGCGATTCCGTCCGCTAACCGGTCGCATGCCGCATCGCAAGACGCCTGAGCACGGGCAGCGCGTGCGGCCGGCGCTCGGGCGTCAAGGGCGGAAGGTACGAGATATCGGAGACATCCGCCAGTTGCTGCGTGAGCGGGTCCGGATCGAGCACTTCGAGCGCGGGCGGCTCGACCGGCTCGGCGTTGACGTGCTCCGGTTCGTCGACGCTGATGCCGAGCGCATGGCGCACATCCACGCCGCGAATGTGCACTGCGTAGCCGGCTTCATGCAGCAAGCGCTCGCGCGACTTCCAGAATTCGACCGCCGAGGGCGTCATGGGATGGTGCGACACGTATTCGACCACGATCTCATAGCCGCGGACTTTCGGGTAATTCAAGAGCAATTTACCCGAACGGATATAACGGATGTAGCGGTCGATTTTCTTCGTGAGCAAATCCTGATGTTCTCTTTCATCGCGCCAGTCGAGCTCGTCGAAGAGCCCGACATATACGCGCCTGAAGAGAATGTTCACTCCGATGTAATCGATGGCGTCCACGTCGCGCAGAGACATGGTCAATCCCCTACGCCCTCAATCGGGCAAATAACAAAGGATTGCATTGTAACGGATAGCTACCTTCGAATTTCTTTGAAACACCGCATTTACTCGGAGAAAATCTCATTTTCGTAAGAGTCTTAATTCTTGATTTAAGCCTAATCTGATTGTTTCAATCAAATGCGACAAAGCATGAATATATTTATCAGTTAAGTCCGCGGCCGCGATGCGTCCGCGAGAGCCTGTGTGGGCGCGGCTTTCGCAGATTCGTCGTTGGTCATCGCTTCGACTTGCGGCAACGGCGGCTGTTCGTTGATCCAGGCATTCAAAATCGTCGACGTCACCGCGAGAATCACGGGGCCAATGAACAATCCGACTATTCCGAACGCGAACATGCCGCCGAGTACGCCGGAAAGAATCAGCAACATCGAGAGATTCACGCCGCGTTTGATGAGAATGGGCCGCAGGAAGTTGTCGAGCATCGCGATCATGATCGACCACACGAGCAGCAGCGACCCGGTGATATGCGCGCCGTGCCAGAACAGCCACGCGACGCCGCCGAGCAGCGGCAGCAGCGGGCCGATCTGCGCGAGGCACAGCATCAGCATGATGGCCGTGATGATGCCCGCTGCCGGCACGCCCGCGAGCGCGAGCCCGATGCCGCCCAAGGCCGACTGCGTCACCGCCGTCACGACGATCCCGAGCGCCACCGCGCGGATTGCGAGGCCGGCGAGCTTGACGGCTTCCGCGCCACGCTGCGCGGCGATGCGCGTCGCGAAGCGCACGACGAAGCGTCCCGCCGCTTCGCCGTTCATGTACAGAATGCCGGAGATGATGATGGTGATGACCATGTGCATCACGAACACGCCGACGACGGCGGCATGCGCGAGCATCCAGCGCGCGGCGATCGTCACGTAAGGTTCGAGCTTGGCGAGCATGCCGCCGGGGCCAGCATCCGAGAGCGTCTGCCATTCCGTCGACATGCGCTGGCCGACGAGCGGGATATCGTGTATCCAGCCCGGCGGCGGCGGCAACGCGTAGCTCGGCAGGCTCTTGACGGCGGCCATGATCTCGCCGCCATGCAGGGCGAGCGTCGAGATCGCCTGATACAGCGGCAGCACGATCACGATCAGCAGCAAGAGCAGCATCACGGTCGTCGCGATCCAGCGGCGGTTGCCGCAGCGGCGCTGCACCGCGCGCATCAGCGGCCAGGTCGCGACGACGATCGTCGTCGCCCAGATGAGGCCCGGCAGGAACGGGCGCAGGATGTAGAGGCTGCCGACCGTGAGCGCGGTCAGGATCGTGATGATCAGCAGGATGCGCGCGATATCCACCGGCTGGCGGGGATTCGGTGTCGGCTGCCCGTTGGATGGGATTGGCATGGTGCGTCCGATGAAAGTGAATATCGATGCGGCGCGAAAGGAAAACGTCAAGACATGGCGCGCAAC
This sequence comes from Caballeronia sp. NK8, assembly GCF_018408855.1. Lineage (GTDB taxonomy): Bacteria > Pseudomonadota > Gammaproteobacteria > Burkholderiales > Burkholderiaceae > Caballeronia. The sequence continues at coordinate 279,052 of NZ_AP024323.1, forward strand.
GGAAGATGAACAAGCGATAAGCGAAAGCCGGCGATACGGCAAGCTGCTACCGGCATGACGGGCGCAATCATAACGGCACTCCAATCCATACTACTAAAAATCGTCGCGTGCCTGCCCCTGACATACCCTTCATCGCAGCCTTTCGATGTTTCTGGAAATGCGTTTTTAAATTGCCTATGCTTTTTTGCGGGCGCAGAAGAGAGCAGGCATGTTCCGCCGCGCACCACGAGGCCGACACAAGAACGATTTGGGAGACTGACATGGCCGGTTTTTCCCGTACTTCGCTTGTCCCGCTCATTGTTGCCATCGGTGCTTTCGGGATCGTGACATCGCCCGGAATCGAAGCCGCCGAAGAAATCCAGAACGCCAATACGACGCAAGCATCGCCGGTCCCGAGTTCACTGCGACCCATCTCGCAGCAGCAACTCGACGGCGCCGCGGGCGACAGCGCGTCATGGCTGCATTCGAACGGATCGTATGCCGAAACGCGCTATGCGCCCGCGACGCAGATCAACACATCGAATGTGGCGAAGCTCAAGCCCGCGTTCATCTTCCAGACGGCGGTGATGGAGTCGATGGAAACCGCGCCGATCGTCTCGAACGGCGTGATGTTCCTCACCACGTCGTACAACCACGTCTATGCGATCGACGCGGTGACGGGCAAGGAGTTCTGGCATTACAAGCACAAGATGGGTCCGGTCACGACCTTCTGCTGCGGGCCGAACAATCGCGGCGTGGCGATCTCGGGCGACCGGCTCTTCATGGGCACGCTCGACGCGAAGCTCGTCGCGCTCGACGCGAAGACCGGCAACGTGGTGTGGTCGACGCAGATTGCCGATCCCGAAGAAGGCTATTCGGAGACGATGGCGCCTGTGGTCGTCGACGACAAGGTGCTGATCGGCACGAACGGCGGCGAGTACGGCATACGCGGCTTCGTGAAGGCGTTCGATGCGAATTCCGGCCAGCTGCTGTGGACCTTCTACACGATCCCCGACACGGGCAGTGAAGGCGTGTGGGCCGAGAACGACGCCGTCGGCCGCAACATGAAACGCGATATCGCCGCCGAAAAGAAGACGCTCGCGGAGAAGGGCACGGACTTCAACAAGACGCTCGGCGGCGGCGTGTGGATGGCGCCCGCGGTCGATCGCAAAACGCGCACGGTGTATTTCGTGGTCGGCAATCCGTCGCCGGACCTCTATGGCGCGATTCGTCCCGGCGACAATCTCTATACGGATTCGCTCGTCGCCATCGAGCTCGATACCGGCAAGTACAAGTGGCATTCCCAGTACATCGCGCACGACGTGTGGGATCTCGACGCGGTGAGTCCGCCGATTCTCATCGACGTGAAGGACAAGAACGGACAGATGGTCCCGGGCATCATCCACGGCGGCAAGACCGGTTTCGTCTATGTGCACGACCGGCGCGACGGCAAGATCATCCGCATCTCCGACGCGATGATTCCGCAGGAAGGCGTCTGGACCCTGCCGACAGCGACCGGCGCGCGCATGCTGCCGGGCGCGAACGGCGGCGTCGAATGGTCGCCGATGGCCTTTAGCCCGAAGACGCGCATGGCTTACGCCGCGAACCTGCATCAGCCGATGACGTATCAGGTCGAGGAAGCGGCGTATCCCGGCGGCAAGCTGTGGCTCGGCGGCGCGTTCAAGACGATTCCGTCCGAGCAGCAATGGGGCAGGCTCGTCGCGGTGAACGTCGATACCGGCAAGATCGCGTGGGGCTTCAAGACGGACCAGCCGCTGATCGGCGGCGTCCTCGCCACCGCGGGCGGGCTCGTGTTCAACGGCGAAGGCAACGGGCTGTTCCGCGCCTTCGACGCCGCGACCGGCCGCAAGCTCTGGGAGTTCCAGTGCGGCGCGGGCGTCAATGCGCCGGCGGTGTCGTACATGGTGAACGGCAAGCAGTACATCGCGGTCGCGGCGGGCGGCAATACGCAGCTCGACTTCAAGCGCGGCAACAGCCTGCTCGTGTTCGCGCTGCCCTGATGACGGTGCGCTCGAAACGCCTGCGCGTCTGGCTCGTGTACGTGCTGTGGATCGTCGCGTGCGCGCTGTTGTCGCTGCCGTCCTTCGCGCGCGCCGATTCGCAGGCGGTCGCGGCGAAGGCGGCGATCTGCACGAGTTGCCACGGGCTGGGCGGCAACTCGACGACGGGCGATTATCCATCGCTTGCGGGACAGACATCGCGCTATCTCTATCTGCAATTGCGCGATTTCAAGGCGGGCCGCCGCAGCGATCCGCGCATGTCGCCGATGGCCGAGAACCTCACGCCCGCCGACATGCACGACCTCGCCGATTACTTCGCCGCGCAGAAGCTCATCGCCACCGACTTCAAGGCCGATCCGGTGAAAGTCGAAGCGGGCAGGAAGAAGTCCGAAGAGATTCTCTGCACGATGTGCCATCTCGGTGGCTTCAAGGGGCAAAACGAAATTCCGCGCGTGGCCGGTCAGCAGTATCCGTACATCGTCAAGCAGTTGCAGGACTTCCGTGACAGGAGGCGCACCAACGACGCGGGCAACATGACGAGCGTGTCGAAGAATCTGACCGACGCGGACATCGAAAATCTCGCAAACTACATCGCGAATCTGCAATGAGCGTCAAACGACTCCGCTGCGTGCTGCTGGCATTGGCGCTTTCGACGACCGCGCACGCGCAGACCGATGCGTACGCCCTCAACGAACGCCTGCTGTCCGCCGTGCGCGAGAGTGATCAGGCGGCCGTCACGCGTCTGCTCGATGACGGCGCGGCGATCGATTCGCGCAACCGCATCGGCGACACGCCGCTCATCAGCGCGTGCAAGAAGGGCTTGGCGCCGATGGCGCGCATGCTGATCGAGCGCGGCGCGAAGGTGAGTCAGGCGGACGCGCAGGGCATCACGCCGCTGATGGCCGCGGCCTTCACCGGCAACGACGAAATCGCCGCGTTGCTGCTCGCGCATCATGCCGATGCCGCCGCGACGGATCGCGTCGGCAAGACCGCGATCGAGTATGCGGCCGGGCGCGGACATACAGCTGTCGTGCAGCGCCTGCTCGATGCGGGCGTCGATGTGAACGCGGCCTATCGCAATCACCTCACGGTGTTGATGTGGGCGGCGGGCTATGATCAGGAAGAGACCGCGTCGATGCTGCTTGCGCGTGGTGCGCAACGTGATCTGCGCGATGATCGCGGCATGACCGCGAAGGATATCGCGGAGCAGACCGGATCGATGCATGTTGCGGCGTTGTTGGCGAAAGGGTGAGGGCGGGGCGCTTTGGTTGTTGTCGCTGGATCCCGTATTCGTGTCGGTCTATTGGCGTTGCCCCTGTGCGGGGCGGCAGTCACTTTCTTTGCTGCTGCAAAGAAAGTAACCAAAGAAAGCAGCTTGAGCCGCCCGCGGTCACACGCAATTTGGGTATTCTTCTCGTTGTCCGTGGGCTCAGTAGCGAGTGCCCTCGCAGGCCTAACCGGGCGTGGACCGCGCACGGTCTGACTAGCTAGTTGTTTAAGCGCACTGGTTCAGCACGAAACAGTTCCGGCACAGCGCTACGCGCTGCCGATGGGTGTGCGAGGGAACCGACGAAAAAAGAGAAGCGCAGAAGCACATGCAGACCCGATGTACCCATCGGCCGCGCAGCGGGCCGGAGCCATTTCGTGCTGAACCAGCCACGCATGCGGCGCGATGTGGCAGACCGTGCGCGGTCCAAGCCCGATGGGGCCTACGAGGGCACTCGCTACTGAGCCCACGATCAACGAGAAGAACACCCAAATTGCGTGTGACCGCGGGCGTTTCGAGCTGCTTTCTTTGGTTACTTTCTTTGCAGCAGCAAAGAAAGTGACTGCCGCCCCGCACAGGGGCAGTGCTAATAAACCGACACGAATACGGGATCCGGCCAAAACCCCAACTCAAGCCTCAGCCGATCAAAATTCGTTGTCCCAATCGCCGACTGCCAGAATCGGGAAAAAGCATCGCGCCGACGCGCTCCGGCTCGATCCCGAAGGTCTCTCCCGCCGCACTCGCGATGACTGCATCGAGCCCGGTCGTCGGCTTGAGGTCGCGCGCCTGATAGAGCGATGCATTCGCGAGTCCCGGCCAGTCCGCGAGCACACGCCCGCCCGCCACCGCGCCGCCGACGATCATCGCCGCCGACGCCGTGCCGTGATCCGTGCCGCCCGTGCCATTCGCCGCCGCGGTGCGGCCGAACTCAGTCGCGACGACCACCGTCGTGTTCGCCCAATGTTCGCCGAGTCCATCGCGCAAAGCCGCGAGCATCGTATCGAGCGCCTTCAGTTGCGCCGCGAGGCGCGGGTTCTGCGCGCTGTGCGTGTCCCAGCCGCCGGTTTCGATCATCGCGATGCGCGGGCCGTCCGGCTTGCTCAGAAAGCCCGCCGCGAGCTTGCCGAGGCTCGCCGGGTCCTGACGCGCGCCCGCATCGGCGGCGAGGCCGCGCGCCTGCATCGCGGCATCCCAGAGCGGATGGAGCTGCGCATCGCCCGCATAGAGTTGCGAAACACGCGTGATGAGGTCGTCCGGCGCCTGCGGCAGCGACGACGGCGCGTATGACGTCACGTCCGCGCGGCCACGCAACGCGAGCGGCACGGTCGGCGCGAACGCGACGGCATCGGCGCGCGGCGCGGGCAGCATCGAAAGAAGGCGGTTCATCCAGCCATCCTTCAGCCGATACGGCGCGTTGCCGCCGGTTTCGAGCACGTTCTGGCCGTCGAAGTGCGAGCGCTCGCGATACGGCGACGCGACCGCGTGCACGAACAGCGCCTGCCTGGCGCGATACATCTGCCCGACCTGCGCAAGCGCCGGATGCAGCGCGAACATGCCGTCGAGCTTCGTCGCGCCCGATGCGTCGATCGCGAGCGGCCCGCGCAACGTCGCGTAAGCCGGATCGCCGTAAGGCACGACGATGTTCAGCCCGTCGGCCGCGCCGCGCTGGATCACGAACACGAAGCGCCGTTCGGTGTCGGCGGAAGCGAACACGAACTGCGGCGCGACGAGCATCGCGCCGGCGCTCGCGCCCGCGCACCAGAGAAATTGGCGACGCGTCAGCATGAATTCATCTCCTCAGAAAGTCGGGCGACACGAGCAGCAGCGCGAGCGCGGTCGGCGCGCTTTCGGCGCGTGACACGGCATTCGCGGTCGCCTCGGACAGCGCACCGGGAAGCAGTTGCGGACCGAGCGTTCGGGCGTCGAGCCGGTCACCCGCGCGCGCCGCGAAGCGCTGCGCAAGCTCGACGCGGCGCACGAGCGCATCGGGCGCGGCCCAGCTCGCGGCGATATCGTCGTAACCGGCGGGCGAGCCGGGACGCCAGACCTGCTGGCCCAGTTGCGTGAGCAGCGGCGCGGCGCGCACGCCTTGCAGATCGGTGCGGCCGAGCCCGCGCAGCGATGAGACGGTCCAGTCCCACGGCGTCTTGAACTTGGCGGACGCGGGCTGCCACGCCTGCGGCGCGTCGATCAGCGCGCGATAGACCGAAGGCAGATCGCCGCCCGTATCGCTGAAGACGTTCGCGAGCTGATCGACGAGCGCGGGCGGCGGCGTATCGGCGACGAAATGGCGCGCGAGCTTCTCCGCGATGTGATGCGCGGTCGCGCGCGCGTTCGCCAGATCGTGCAGCACGGCAAGCGGCTGCGCTTCGTCAACCTGCGCGTATTGCGTGCTCATCACGGTACGCACGCCCGGCTCGTGCAGACGCGGACGGAACACGAACTGTCCGGGCGGCGTCGGATCGTTGGGATTGTTCGCGGCTGCCGCCGTCATCGCGCCGAGGCTCCAGCCGGTGAGCGTGCGGGCGAACTCGGTCACGTCGGCCTGGGTGTAGCCGCTGCGCACGCCGAGCGTATGCAGCTCCATGATCTCGCGCGCGAGGTTTTCGTTGAGCCCGCGCCGGTTGTCGGGATTGCGCATCGCGGCGCGCGCGGCGGCGGGACTGTCGGGTCCGACCGAGCGCGCCTGATCCAGAAAAATCTGCATCGCCGGATGCCGCTCTGCCGCGACCAACATGTCCTCGAAACGCCCGAGCACATGCGGGCGGATCGCTTCGTTCTCGAACGATCCGGCGAGCATCGCGACGGGCGGCTTTTCGATCGACACGGCGAAATGGTTCGCCCAGAAATGCACCAGGCGTTCGATGAAAGGCGTGTTCGTCGTGAGCGCGCTCGTCATGCGCGCATCGACGGCATCGCGGTAGGCGTCGCGGATCTGTTCGCTGTACTGCTTGCGCACGGCGGGCTTGTCGGCGTCGCTCGCGTCGCGCAGCGCGCGCTGGCGTTCGGCGAAACGCGCGGCGAGCGCGGCGCTCGATGGCTGGCCGCTCAGCCCGGACGGCATCGGTCGGTACGCGCTCTTGGGTGGATCGGCCTGTTCGATGAGCCAGCCGCGCGGATCGGCGGGCAGCGGCTCGCCCGGACGCGCGCCGAGCCCGAAGCGGTTCACCGCGATGGCGGCAGGCGAGAGTGACGGCGCGATGGCCATGAGGTGCTCCGAAGTGCTCGATGCCGGTTAAACGCTGGTGCGCGGAAAATCCGTCGCGCGATTCATTGCTTGGGCCGCGCGTCAGGTGGAAGGGCGCGCAGCGGACCGTAACGTTCCATCGCCGCGACGAGCTTCAGCCGTTCGTCGGGCGTGAGCGTCGACGCGAAGTCCGCGACCGTGCCTTCGATACGCGCGCGCAACGCGGCATCGGCCTGGCGCGTGCGGGCGAGGGCATCGTCGAGCGCACGGCGATCGAAGTCGCGCGCCGCGAGGCTTTGCGCGAGATCGATACGCCCGTCGCGTGCATCGCGGATCAGCGGCAGGCTCGCGCGGCGCGTCTCGCGCAACGCGTCGCGCAACTGGCGCTGGCGCTCGGCGGAGAGATCGGCGGCGGCGAAGCGGATGCCGCGCGGCTGCGCGGCTTCGGTGCGCTGCTGCGCGAACCATCGATACGCGCCGCCCGCGATCGATCCGATCAGAAACACATTCAGCACGAGCGACACCGCCGCGAGCGTCTTCAGCGTGCGTGGACTCATTGATCGCTCCAGTCGGAAGGGGCGCCGCCGAAGGCCGTGCCCGAATAGGATTGCTCGAACCAGCCGCCATGCGCGCTGTCCCCCGGCGCGGGTGCGGGCGCGAGCAGCGAAACCAGCAGCGCGCCCGCCGCGACGCCCGCCGCGCCCGCGCCGACGAACCCCACGCCCGAGAACCAGATGCGCGGACGTCGCCAGAAGGCGCGCGCGGGTTGCGCCGGCGCCGAAGCGACGATGCGCCGCGCGAGCGCCGGGCTCGGCGCGGCGACGGCGTGTGCATCGAGCATGTCGTCGAGCGCGCGCGCTTCGGCGAGCGCGGCGAGCGTCTGCGCGTCGCCCGCATGCACGAGCGCGAGCGCCGCGTCGCGTTCGCCCGCAGGCCAGCGTTCCGGCGACGCGCCGTAGGCCTCCGTGAGTTGTCGGAATCGTTCGGGTGTCATCGATGTTCCTTCGGGGCGTCGTCGCCGGTATTCGCGAGATCCGCAAGCGCGGTCCTGAGGTTGCGCCGCGCGCGGCCGAGCAGGCTTTCGAGCGCCTCGACGCTCACGCCCATCGCCGCCGCCGCTTCCGCGTTCGACAGTTCCTGGTAGTACTGCAGCACGAGCGCTTCGCGCTGGCGCGCGGGCAGCGTGGCGAGCGCCCGCCGAATGTGCGCGCTCGCGTGCGCCGTATCGAGACGTTCGTCGGGCAGGGGCGCGAGATCGGCCTGCTCCGGCCAGTCATCGGACACGCTCGTCTCCCGATGACGCCGCAGACGGTCATAGCAGAGATTGAGCGTCACGCGATGCAGCCACGTATCGAAGCGCGCGGACCCGGAGCGCCACTTCGGGGCGATCTTCCAGATGCGCAGGAACGCTTCCTGAGCCACGTCGTCGGCCTCGTCACGGTCGCCGAGCATGCGCGCCGCGAGCGCGACGATGCGCGGGAGCTTGCGCGCGACCATCTCGCGGACGGCTCCCGCTTCCCGATTGCCGACGCGGGCAATGAGCGCGGTATCCGGATCTTCTTCTTCGTTCAATGTGGTGTCGGGTCTCGTTGCGCATGTCGGACTGCTCGCGGGCGAAGCGAATCGACGCCTTCGCCCGCATCCTCAGTAAACGACGACCGGCCCGCGATAGTAGACAGGCCGCGCCGGATACACGACGCAGCCAGTCAGCGTCGCGGCGACCAGCGCGGCCGCAAGCAATGCCTTCAGCATGATGAGCCACCTCGATTCGATCGTGTCACGCCCAGTGCCCTTCGACCCAGCGCCAGTTCGGCCCGTGCTGCACCCAATGTCCCGGAATCCAGCGATAACCCGCGCGCACCGGCCGCCAGTGTCCCGGCGCCCAGACGTAGCCGCCATGCGCCCAGCGCCAGTGGCCCGGATCCCATGCGTAACCGGAGCGCGGCGGCGGAGGCGCTTCGACGCGGGCCGGCGGTGGCGCGGACGGCGCGATGATGATGGCCTGCGCGTGCGCGGGCTCGCTGTGCAGGGCAGCGAATGAAACCGCGATGACCGGCGCGAGCATCGCGGCCGCAAGCGCCGCACGCAGCGGCGAAGGTGTTTTTCTCATGATGTGTCCCGTCGTTTCAGGTTGCGACGAGACATTGAACGCAGTGGCGCGGCGATTTCCGTCGCGCTTGCGGCGGCGAATTTGTAACCGGTTTTTACGCGAACGCGTCCAGTCCGTCGACGAGACGTTTCGCGAGGCGCGGCTGACGCAGTTGCTCGGTCCACCATTGCAGCGCGCGGCCTTCGTGATCTCCACGCCACGCGACATACAGAACGTTCGGCTCGCGCGGATCGGCGGTTTCCTTTTCGACGAGCTCGCCGCGCGCGAGCAACGTTGCCACGCGATGCCGCGGCACCCAGCCCGTGCCCAGTCCGTGCCGCTGCGCGAGGATTTTCGCGCGCATCGTCGGCACGGCGAACGCGGCCTGGCCGCCGAGCACGCCGTACGCGCGTCCCGCCGATCGCGACGAATCCGCGACGACGACCGCCCGATGCGCCGCGATCTGCTCGCGCCGGAGCGGCCCGTCCACTTGCGCGAGCGGATGCCGCGACGACACCGCGAACACCCATTGCATCACGCCGAGCTCGAACCAGCGCAGGCCGGGAATCGCGGGCGGCTCGTTGGTCGCGCCGACGATCAGATCGGCGCGGCCGTCGCGCAACGCTTCCCAGGTGCCGCTCAGGACTTCGTGCGTGATGCGCAGCGCGACGCCGGAATCGAGCGCATCGAACGCCTGCACGACCGGCAGCAGTGTCTCGAATTCGAGGATTTCATCGCAGACGATCCACAGCCGGTCTTCCCAGCCGCTCGCGATCTGTTTGACGCGCTGCGCGAGCCGCGACACGTCGAGCATCAGGCGCGACGCTTCGTCGGCGAGCAGATGACCGGCGGGCGTCAATTGCAGGCGATAGCGGCGCCGGTCGAACAGCAGCGCGTCGAAGCGCGTTTCCAGCTGGCGCGCGGCATGCGAGACCGTCGACGGCGCCTTGCCGAGCCGCGCCGCGGCGCGCGACAGGCTGCCGGTTTCGCGGATCGCATCGAGCAGCGAGAGTTCGTCCTCTGACAACATGTTCGACTCCATCGAACGAGTTCATCGTCCGGATCGTACGGCAAAACCGGCGCGGCGGTCCAACATGCGCTTCATCGAACCAACCAACCTTCGATGGAGCTGAACGATGAAAGCCTTCCTTCACACGATGCGACGCGCCGCCGGCGTGCTGCTGGCCGCCGCCGCCCTGCAACCGCTCGCGCATGCCGCGAACGCGCCGCGCGCGCCGCAACCGTCTGCCGCCGCGAGCGCGATCCAGTCGCGCACGATCGACGCGAACGGCGTCGAACTGCACTATCTGCAAGCCGGGCAGGGCAATGCGACGCCCGTCGTGCTCCTGCACGGCTACACGGAAACGAGCCGCATGTGGCAGCCGCTGATGACGCGTCTCGCGAGCGAGCGCGTGGTGATCGCGCCCGATCTGCCGGGCGCCGGCGGCTCGGCGATGCCCGCTTCCGGCTACGACAAGAAGACGCTCGCGCAAGACATCCACGCTATGGTGCAGGCGCTCGGATTTCGCAAGGTGAAGCTCGTCGGACATGACATCGGGCTGATGGTCGCGTATGCGTACGCGGCGCAGTATCCCGACGAAGTGGAAAGCATCGTGCTGATGGACGCGTTTTTGCCCGGCGTCGGCGACTGGCAGAAAGTCTGGCTGCTGCGCGACAAATGGCACTTCAACTTCTACGGCGACACGCCGGAAAAGCTCGTGCGGGGCCGCGAACGCACCTTCTTCGAGCATTTCTGGAACGACTTCGCCGCCGATCCCGCGCATTCTGTGAGCGAGGCCGATCGCCGCTATTATTCGGCGCAATATGCGCGCAACGGCCGCATGCGCGCGGGCTTCGAATACTTCCACGCGTTCCCGCAAGACGCGGAGGACTTCGCCGCCTTCGCGAAAACGCCGCTCGCCATGCCGATGCTCGTCCTTACCGGCGAGCGCGCGTCGGGCACGTTCCTGATCGATCAGGCGAAACTCGTCGCGACGAACGTGCAGGGCGTGGTCGTGCCGGGCGCGGGCCACTGGCTGATGGAAGAAGCGCCGGATGCGACGATGGCGCAACTCGTGCGCTTCATCGACGCGCCTTCATCCAACTGATATCTATCGACGCCGTTGCGCGCGTCGTGTGCGACGGCAAACAGGGAGCATCGAAATGGGACTTCTCGTCGACGGGCGATGGCAGGACAAGTGGTACGACACGTCGTCCACGGGCGGACGCTTCGTGCGAAAGGACGCCGCGTTCCGCAACTGGGTGACGGCTGACGGCGATACCGGCTTTAAGGCCGAGGCGGGGCGCTACCATCTTTATGTGAGTCTCGCGTGCCCGTGGGCGCATCGCACGCTCATCATGCGCGCCTTGAAGGGGCTGGAAGGGATGATCGACGTTTCGGTCGTAAACTGGCTGATGCTGGAAAACGGCTGGACCTTCGACCACGCGCCGGGCGTCGTGCCCGACCCGATCAACGCTGCGCGCTTTCTGCATCAGGTCTACACCGCCGCCGATCCGCACTATTCCGGGCGCGTGACCGTGCCGATTCTCTGGGACAAGGCGCGCGGAACGATCGTCAACAACGAGTCGTCGGAGATCATTCGGATGCTGAATTCGGCGTTCGACGGCATCGGCGCGAAACCGGGCGATTATTATCCGCGCGAGTTGCGCGGCGAGATCGACGCCCTCAATGCGCGTATCTACGACACGGTCAACAACGGTGTCTACAAGGCGGGCTTCGCGACGACGCAGACTGCGTATGAAGAAGCAGTGACGCCGCTGTTCGAGACGCTCGACTTCCTCGAAGAACGTCTGGGCACGCGCCGCTATCTGACGGGCGAGCGCTTCACCGAAGCGGACATCCGCCTCTTCACGACGCTCGTGCGTTTCGATGCGGTGTATGTCGGCCACTTCAAGTGCAACCTGCGGCGCATCGCGGATTATCCGCATCTTTCGGCGTACGTGCGCGAGATCTACCGGATGCCGGGCGTCGCCGCGACGGTGAACTTCGAGCATATCAAGCGGCATTACTACGAGAGCCATCGGACGATCAATCCGACGGGCATCGTGCCCGCCGGACCGGTGCTCGGGTTCGACGCGGCTCAGTCGTAGCGGTACACGCCGCGCTTCGTCTTGCGGCCGAGGCGTCCCGCCGAGACGAGTTCGCGCAGCAGCGGGCACGCGCGGTATTTCGAATCGCCGAAGTCCTTCAGGAACACGTCCATCACCGAGAGGCACACGTCGAGGCCGATCAGGTCCGCGAGCGCGAGCGGGCCGATCGGATGATTCGCGCCGAGCTTCATGCCCGCGTCGATTTCCTCCGCGCTCGCGACGCCCTCGTAGAGCACGTAGAACGCTTCGTTGATCATCGGCACGAGAATGCGGTTGACGACGAAGCCCGGCGAGTTGCGCACGCCGATCGGCGATTTGTCGAGCTTCTCGGTGAGTTCGCGCACGGCGGACGCGGTTTCGTCGCTCGTCTGCACGCCGCGAATCACTTCGACGAGTTGCAGCAGCGGCACCGGATTGAAGAAGTGCATGCCGATGAAGCGCTCGGGCGTGGCGAGGATCGCGGCGAGCGCGGTGATCGAGATCGACGACGTGTTCGACGCGATGATCGCATCGGCGCGCGCGGCGCCTTCGATCTGCTTCAGGATGCGATTCTTCAGTTCGACGTTCTCCGTCGCGGCTTCGATCACGATGTCGGCTTCGGAAAGGCGCGCGTAATCGGTCGAGGTCTCGATGCGCTTCAACGCCGCATCGCGCGCCGACGCCTCCAGCTTGTCCTTCGAAACGAGCCGCTCCAGGCTGCCCGTGAGCGCGGCGACGCCCTTGGCGAGCGCGGCGTCGGTGACGTCGATCAGCACCACTTTGAAGCCCGCGACGGCCGCGACCTGCGCGATGCCGTTGCCCATGGTTCCCGCGCCGACGATGCCGACGGTCTGAATGGTCATGTCCTGCTCCTCCTTGATCTGCGCCGGCGCGAGCGGCCGGCAAAACGGAAATGGTCGAAAGCGCGCACGGCGCGTCCAGGGACGATTCTAACCAGCGACGCGGGCCGCGACGTTACCCGAAAGCCGTCAAATCTCGCGGCGCAATGCCGTTTGCATGACAGAAGGCAGCGTAGCGGTCCCAGCCGCTTCGCCAGTTTTCGGCGGCGAGCACCTGTCCTTCGTCGTTCACGAAGAGCAGTTCGCCCTGGATGATGTTGAGCGTGACGATATCCGCGCTGCGCGAAACCGCCGGCAGCGCTTCGGGCGTGTGGCTCGATCCGGCCGTTTCGTATACGACGCTTCCCGGCTCCGCGATCCAGTCGTGCTCGCGATACTTCCAGCGTCCCTCGACCGTATAGACGATCACCGTTCCCGTATGACGATGCCGCGGCATCTGCCCTTTGGCAGGCGCCTTCATGAGCGCGATGACCTCGCCGCGGATCGGGTCGAGCTTGAAATACTTGACGAGCACGCGCGCGCTGTACGGCGTGAAGGGCACCCACGGCAGGTCCGCGTCGTTGAGGCAAGTGGTCTGGATCTGTTCGAACAGCATGGTGTCGGCTCCTGGCATTCAGCAGTGCATTGTAGGCAGTGCGGAGCCCGGCGAACATCGGCCGAACGGACGACCCCTTCGTCCGAGCCGGATCGTCCGGTATCTGCTATCGTCCCGCCATGCCAACCATCATCACCGTATCCAATCTGTCCAAGACCTACGGGTCGGGCTTCCGCGCGCTCAAGGACGTGAACCTGGAGATCCGGCGCGGCGAGATTTTCGCGCTGCTCGGCCCGAACGGGGCGGGCAAGACGACGCTCATCAGCACCGTGTGCGGCATCGTGAATCCGAGCGCGGGCAAGGTCACCGTCGCCGGGCACGATATCCTCACGGATTATCGCGCCGCGCGCGCGATGATCGGCCTCGTGCCGCAAGAACTCACTACCGACGCCTTCGAAACCGTCTGGGCGACCGTGTCGTTCAGCCGCGGCTTGTTCGGCCGGCCGAAGAATCCGGCGCATATCGAGAAGGTGCTGAAGTCGCTCTCGCTCTGGAGCAAGAAGGACAACAAGATCATGACGCTGTCGGGCGGCATGAAGCGGCGCGTCCTGATTGCGAAGGCGCTCGCGCACGAACCTGAAATCCTCTTTCTCGACGAGCCTACCGCGGGCGTCGATGTCGAACTGCGCCGCGACATGTGGGGCCTCGTGCGCGAGCTGCAGAGCAACGGCGTGACCATCATCCTGACGACGCATTACATCGAGGAAGCGGAGGAGATGGCGGACCGCATCGGCGTCATCAATCGCGGGGAGATCGTGCTCGTCGAGGAGAAGCGCGAACTGATGCGCAAGCTCGGGCAGAAGAAGCTCACGCTGCAACTCGAACATCCGCTCGCGGAAATCCCCGGCGCGCTTCAGCCCTACGGCCTCACGCGTTCAGCGGACGGCGGCGAGCTCACGTACACGTATGACGCGCACGACGAGCCGGGCCGCATCATCGCGCTGCTGCGCCACGTCGACGAAGCCGGCGTGCGTTTCAAGGATCTGCAAACGACGCAAAGCTCGCTCGAAGACATTTTCGTGAGCCTCGTCAGGGAAACCAAATGAATCTATACGCCGTTCGCGCGATCTACCGTTTCGAGATGGCGCGCGCCGGACGCACGCTGATGCAGAGCATCGTGTCGCCCGTCATTTCCACATCGCTTTACTTCGTGGTCTTCGGCGCGGCTATCGGCTCGCGCATTCCGGAAGTCGATGGCATCAGCTATGGCGCGTTCATCGTGCCGGGCCTCGTGATGTTGTCGCTGTTGACGCAAAGCATCGCCAACGCGTCTTTCGGCATTTATTTTCCGAAATTCACCGGGACGATCTACGAGCTGTTATCCGCGCCGGTCTCGTACTTCGAGCTCGTTCTGAGCTACGTGGGCGCGGCGGCGACCAAATCCGTGATCCTCGGCCTGATCATTCTTCTGACCGCACGATTATTCGTGCCGCTCAGAATCGACCATCCAGTCTGGATGATCGTGTTTCTGCTGCTCACGTCGGTGACGTTCAGCCTGCTCGGGTTCATCATCGGCGTATGGGCGGACGGCTTCGAGAAGCTGCAGATCATTCCGCTCCTGATCGTCACGCCGCTCACGTTTCTCGGCGGCAGCTTCTATTCGATCAACATCCTGCCGCCGTTCTGGAAGACCGTCGCGCTGTTCAATCCGGTCGTCTATCTGATCAGCGGCTTTCGCTGGAGCTTTTACGGACTCGCCGATGTCCAGGTCGGCGTGAGTTTCGGCATGACGCTGGTCTTTCTTGCGGTGTTCATCGCGATCGTCGCGTGGATCTTCAAGACGGGTTACCGGCTCAAAACGTAGAACGGCGCGCCGGCCGGACGCGGCGCGGCACGAGGGCGTTCATCGGATGAAAATCATGAGACGCACGAAGCGGAATTTTCTCGGTGTGATGGCGGCCGCGTTCGCGGGCGGTGGCGCGCGCTCGGCGCCCGCCAGAACGTACGAGATCGATCACAGCAGCGCCGACTGGCGCCGCCGTCTGTCCGCCGAGCAATTCCGCGTGCTCAGGCGCGGCGGCACCGAGCCGCCGTTCGCGAGTGCGCTGCTCAAGGAGCACCGTGACGGCACGTATGGATGCGCCGGGTGCGGGCTCGCGCTATTCTCATCGGCGGCGAAGTTCGACAGCGGCACCGGCTGGCCGAGCTTCTGGAAACCGCTCGACGGCGCCGTCGCGATGCACGCCGACGCGACCGGCCACATGCGCAACGAGGTGCATTGCCGGCGCTGCGGCGGGCATCTCGGCCATGTCTTCGACGACGGACCGAAGCCCACGGGCTTGCGCTATTGCATGAACGGCGCGGCGCTCGAGTTTCTTCACGATGAAGCCTGACATCGCGCATCCATCCACCTTTCTCCCGACTTTCTCATGAACGCACCCGAACTCAAGCTCGATCGCGCGAAGACGGCGCTCGTGCTGATCGATCTGCAGGCGGGTATCGCCGCCTTGCCCGTGCAACCTCACGATGCCGCGAGCGTGCTCGCCAACGCGCGCGCGCTCGCCGATCGGTTCCGCGCGCTCGGCGCGCCCGTCGTGCTCGTCAAGGTGGCGTTCCCGAACGGCCCCGGCGGACTGCGCCCGATCACCGACGCGGGGCAGGCGCAGGAAGCGCCGGAGCCTGCCGGCTGGAGCGAGTTGTGCGCGGAACTGGATGTGCAGGCGTCGGATATCGTCGTCACCAAGCGGCAATGGGGCGCGTTCTACAACACCGACCTCGACTCGCACTTGCGCCGCCGCGGCATCGACACGATCGTGCTGGGCGGCATCGCGACGGCCATCGGCGTGGATTCGACCGCGCGCGGCGCGCACGAGCGTGGCTATCAGCAGATCTTCGTCGAGGACGCGATGAGCGATCTGCACGCCGACACGCACGAATCGGCCTGCCGAAGCATCTTTCCGCGCATCGGGCGCATCCGTTCGACGGAGCAGGTGCTGGCGGCGCTGGCATAGCGGCGCGCGTCGCCTATCCTGTACCGTACGTCCGATATCGACGGACGCGAGAGGTTCTGTGATGGCGGCCATTCCGAAAGTAGCGATCGCGTGCCAGGGCGGCGGCAGCCATGCGGCGTTCGCCGCGGGCGTGCTCGAAAGACTGCTCAGCGACGAGTGCTTCAACCGCTTCGAACTCGTGGCGCTGTCCGGGACCTCGGGCGGGGCGATGTGCAGTGCGCTCGCGTGGGCGGGCCTGTTGCTCGACGGCCCCGCCGACGCCCGGCGGCGCCTCGCCGGTTTCTGGAAGGATCTGGAGGCGCGCGACGGCCCGGATATCTTCGCCAATGCGCTCGGGACGTGGTACGCGCGGCTGCCCGTCAACGCGGAAATCAGCCCGTATCTGTATCCGCCGGTCGCCGAGGAACGCCTGCGCGAACTGCTCGACAAGCATCTGCCGTTCGCGTCGCTGCCGGCGGAGCCGGCGCGGCGCGCGCGGCCCACGCTGCTCGTCGGCGCGACCGACGTGAACACTGGCGACCGCGTGATCTTCCCCGGCGACACGCTCGATCAGGACCGGCTGGTCGCATCGGCCGCGGTGCCGCCGCTGTATCGCGCGGTCGCGGCCGACGGCCGCATGTGCTGGGACGGCCTCTTCAGCAGCAATCCCCCGGTGCGCGAGTTCACCGATTTCGCAATCGACATGCGGCCCGACGAAATCTGGGTCGTGCAGATCAATCCGCAGTATCGGCGCGAGTTGCCTGAATCGATGAACGAGATCATCGACCGGCGCAACGAGCTGTCCGGCAATCTTGCGCTCGGGCAGGAGCTTTATTTCACGACGCGCGTGAACGAGATGCTGAAGGCCGACGAATCGCTCGCAACGCGCTACAAGCCGATCAAGGTGCGCGTCGTGCAGATGCATCTCGATGCGAAGGATTATCCGGGGCCGCTCGATTACGCATCGAAGCTGGATCGCAATCCGGCGCTGATCCATGCGCTGATCCGCAAGGGGCGCGAGCGCGCGGAATGGTTCTTCGACGCGCGCTCCGACTGGCCGAGGGAAGGCACGGCCCCGCACAAGAGCGTCTATGCGACGACGCCGGCCGCAGTATCGGCGAAAGCATGAGGAAAGATTCGCAGTCCGAGAGAGTTGAGCGAATGTTTTATCGTTTAGGAATATTCTGGTAGTGCGGGCTTCGGCGATCCCCTATTTTTGAATGACTCGCTGGCGGGACCCCGCCTGCCAGTCCGAGAGCGTCCGTTCATCCCCGTGTCCGGACGCCGCGCTTATCCCCGAGCGCTGGACGCGCGGTGCCTCGCGCCGCGCGTCCCTTTTTTTCATGCCGTCATGCAGGGATCGAAGGAACCAGACGAACCCGCGTGATCTCGGACGGCGCGCCCAGCCGTTTCGGCGGTCCCCAATAGCCGGTGCCCCGGCTCGTATAAACCCACAGCCCACCCACTTTTTCCAATCCCGCGACGAACGGCTGCTGCAGGCGCACGAAGAAATTCCACGGCAGGAACTGGCCGCCGTGCGTGTGTCCCGAGAGTTGCAACGTGAAGCCCGCTTCGGCTGCCGCCGTCGCGCTACGGGGCTGGTGGGCGAGCAGCACGCGCACGGTGGCGTCGTCGGGCGCGCCGCTGATCGCCTTGGCGGGATCGCTGCGATGCGCGGGATCGAAACTGCCCGCGCTGAAATCCGTGACGCCCGCAATCACGGCTCGCGCGCCGTCGTGATCCAGCACGACATGCTGATTGAGCAGCACGGTCAGGCCGAGACGGCGGAATTCGGCGATCCACTTGTCCGCGCCCGAGTAATACTCGTGATTCCCGGTGACGAGAAACGTGCCATGCCGCGCGGTGAGGCCCGCGAGCGGGCGCGTGTGGTCGGCGAGATTCGGCACGGTGCCGTCGACGACATCGCCCGTCACCGCGATCAGATCCGGTTCGAGCCCGTTCACCGCCGCGACGATGCGTTCCACATAGTGACGTTTGATCGTCGGTCCGACGTGGATGTCGCTGATCTGCACGATCGTGAAGCCGACGAGCGCGGCCGGCAGATCGGCGATGGGCACATCCACGCTCACGACCGGCGCGCGCCGCCGCGCGTTGTAGAAGCCGATCGCGGAGAGCAGCACGGCGAAGAGCGGCACGGCGAGCGCGCTATACGCGACAAGCGCCGGCGAGCCTACGGGTACGCCGCGCAGCCAGTCGACGAGATGCACGAAGAACAGCATCACATCGCGCGCGAAGGTCAATAGCAGCAGCGACGAGAAAAACCCGAGCGCGGTCAGCCCGAGCCACGCGAGGCGGTCCGCCAGCGACTGCGGTTCGATCTGGCGTGCCGCCATGCCGAGCGGAATGACGATGACCGACGCCGCGAGCAGAACGGCAGCCAGCACTTTGAGCGGCAGGCCGACCGGCGCGTCCGGAATGAGCCGCACGCCGACATAGAGATGAAACAGAACGCCGATGCCGATGAAGCGGAGGAAGAAAGCCGAGCGTCGCATAGCGCCCCTGGAGAGATCGAAGAAGCGGCGAGAAGAGGGAGCGGTGTGCGCCCTGGCCGGATATGGCGCTGATTTTACCGGTTAGACGCCGGGCGCGCTTTCGACCGTTTCAGGCAAGAGGCCAAGTCGTAACATATCGTGTGATGAGTTGGAATCGCGCGGAGGCGCGCGGTATAACTATCCCGGCCTCGCCCACGATCGCGAGGTCTTGCGAATGAAATAATCTGTACAACAAATTTAGTTCGAGGAATGATGCAATGAACCTGAAACTCTCTGCGATTTCGATTCTCTGCGCATCGGCAATCGTTACGTCGATGGGCTTCGCCATGGCCCAGAACGCGCCACTCGCGAAGTCGGCTCAGGAGATCGTCGGCCAGGCCGAGCCGATTCACGTCCAGGCGACCATCGTGGGCATCGACGCCGCCAACCGGACGCTGACCGTGCGTGGCCCGCGCGGCGACGCGCTGGTGCTCGTGAATAAGGAAGTCACCAACTTCGACAAGCTGCACATCGGCGATCGCGTCGACGTGCTCTACAAGAATGCGTTGCTGGTGAGTGCAGAGAAGGTGAAGAGCAACGGCACGCGCGCGCGTACGGATACGACGACCTATCAGCCGACGTCGGGTGCGAACGGCACGACGGGCTTCGATGCGACGCGTCAGGTCGAAGTCATCGCGACGGTCGAGAGCGTCAACAACAAGAAGCGCACGATCGCGTTGCGCGGCCCGTGGCGCACCGAGACGTTCGATCTGACGCCGGATATCGCAGCGGAGAAGCTGAAGAAGGGCGACACGATCCACGCGGTTTTCGTCTCGGCGACGGCGGTGCAAGTGACCCCGGCAAGCGCTGCGAACTAAGTCGGCGAGACCTCGAAGAAAAGCCTCGGCACGCGCGTGCCGAGGCTTTTTGACTTTCACATGCCTGATCGCGCGATCAGACGGCCATGCAGAGATACTTGATGACGACGTAGTCGTCGATGCCGTAGTGCGAGCCTTCGCGGCCGAGGCCCGATTGCTTCACGCCGCCGAACGGCGCGACTTCGTTGGAGATCAGCCCGGTGTTGATGCCGACCATGCCGTACTCCAGCGCTTCGGCCACGCGCCAGATGCGGCCGATGTCGCGGCTATAGAAGTACGCGGCGAGGCCGAACTCGGTGTCGTTGGCGAGGCGCACGACTTCGTCGTCGGACGAGAATTTGAAGATCGGCGCGAGCGGACCGAAGGTTTCTTCCTTCGCCACTTTCATGGCGGGCGTGACGTCGGCAAGCACGGTCGGCTCAAAGAAGCCGTGACCGAGCGCGTGACGCTTGCCGCCGGCGACGAGCGTCGCGCCTTTCGCGAGCGCATCCTCGATGTGCGATTCGACCTTCTTCACGGCCGCTTCGTTGATGAGCGGCCCGAGCGCCACGCCGCTTTCCGTGCCGTGTCCGACCTTCATCTTGCCGACCGCTGCGGCGAGCTTTTGCGCGAACGCATCGTAGACGCGCTCGTGCACGTAGAAGCGATTCGTGCAGACGCAGGTTTGTCCGCTGTTGCGATACTTCGATGCGATCGCGCCTTCAACCGCCGCGTCGAGATCGGCATCGTCGAATACGATGAACGGTGCGTTGCCGCCGAGTTCGAGCGATACCTTCTTGACGGTCGGTGCGCTCTGCGCCATCAGCAGACGGCCCACGGCGGTCGAGCCGGTGAACGACAGCTTGCGCACGATCGGGTTGCCCGTCATCTCTGCGCCGATGGCTTTCGGGTCGCCCGTGACGATCGACAGCACGCCTTTCGGCACGCCAGCGCGTTCGGCGAGGACCGCCATCGCGAGTGCGGAGAGCGGCGTCGCTTCGGCGGGCTTCACGACGATCGGGCAACCGGCGGCGAGCGCCGGTCCGACCTTGCGCGTGATCATCGCGGCGGGGAAGTTCCACGGCGTGATCGCGGCGCACACGCCGATCGGCTCCTTCGTGACGACGATACGCTTGTCGGCGGCGGGGGAGGCGAGGGTGTCGCCGGCGACGCGCTTGCCTTCTTCCGCGAACCATTCGATGAACGAGGCGGCGTAGGCGATCTCGCCTTTTGCCTCGGCGAGCGGCTTGCCTTGTTCGGTCGTGAGGATGAGCGCCAGATCGTCGGCGTTGGCCGTCATCAGGTCGAACCAGCGGCGCAGGATGATCGCGCGGTCTTTGGCGGTCTTGTTGCGCCATGCTGGCCAGGCGGCGTTTGCGGCGTCGATGGCGCGGCGGGTTTCGGTTGCTCCCATCTTCGGCACGGTGCCGAGGGTTTCGCCGGTTGCGGGGTTCACGACGGGGAAGGTCGCCTTGTCGTCGGCGTGTTGCCATTCACCGTCGATGTAGGCTTCGTGACGCAGGAGCGTCGGGTCCTTCAGTTGGTTCTTCATGCTCATGTTTGCTCGTGTCCTTTGGGTTGTGTCGGTAAAAAAAAAATCAGACCGCAACCCCAACGGTTTCCGTCAGCACATCTTCCAGAATGCCGACGGCTTCCTCGAAAACCTGCTCCTGAATGGTGAGCGGAAACAGAAACCGCACGACGTTCGAATAGACACCGCACACGAGCAGCAACAATCCACGCTCCAGCGCACGCGTCTGCACGAGTTTGGCGAAAGCCGCATCCGCATCATGCGAGCCGGGCTTGCAGAACTCCACAGCAATCATCGCACCGGGTCCGCGCACATCGGCGATCTGCGGCACCTCGCCCTTGAGCGCTTCGAGCTTTGCCTTGAGCTTGTCGCCGAACACCGTCGCGCGCTCGCAGAGCTTTTCGTCGTCGATGATATCGAGCACCGCATGCGCTGCCGCCACCGCGAGCGGATTGCCCGCATACGTCCCGCCGAGACCACCCGGCGCGGCTGCGTCCATGATCTCCGCGCGCCCGACGACGCCCGACAGCGGCATGCCGCCCGCGAGCGATTTGGCGATCGTCATGAGATCGGGCACGACGTCGTAATGTTCCATCGCGAAAAGCTTGCCGGTGCGCGCGAAGCCGGTCTGCACTTCATCGGCGATGAGCAGGATGCCGTGCGTGTCGCAGATCTTGCGCAGTCCGCGCACGAACTCGACCGGCGCCGGATTGAAGCCGCCTTCGCCCTGAACCGGCTCGAAGATGATCGCCGCGACGCGCGTCGCCTCGATATCCGCCTTGAACAGATGTTCGATCGCGCGCAGCGAATCGTCCACCGACACGCCATGCAGCGCATTCGGGAACGGCGCGTGATAGACGTCCGACGGGAACGGCCCGAAGCCGATCTTGTACGGCGCGACCTTGCCGGTGAGCGCCATGCCCATCAGCGTGCGGCCGTGGAATCCGCCCGTGAACGCGATCACGCCCGGACGGCCGGTCGCCACGCGCGCGATCTTCACCGCGTTCTCGACGGCTTCCGCGCCGGTCGTGAAAAACGCGGCCTTCTTCGCGTGCGAGCCCGGCGCGCGGGCGCTGATCTTCTCGGCAAGCGACACATACGACTCGTACGGCACGATCTGATACGCGGTGTGCGTGAAGCAGTCGAGTTGCGCGCGGATCGCCTCGACGATCTTCGGATGACGATGCCCCGTGTTGCACACCGCGATGCCCGCCGCGAAGTCGATGAAGCGGCGGCCCTCGACGTCCCACATTTCCGCGTTTTCGGCGCGCGCCGCGTAGAAGTCGCACATCACGCCGACGCCGCGCGGGGTCGCGGCATTCTTGCGGGCGTGCAGATCGGCGTTCTTGAGGGGGGTGCTCACAGGAATCTCCTTCGCGCGAGAGCGCATGTCGATGGTGGCCGTGTCGGCCGACTGAATTTATAGATGACTATAGTAAGATTTGGCCCTCAGGTTCAGAGCCATTTCAATAAATCTATAGGAGCCAATTCGATGACCACGCGCGCAAGCGTGCTTTCCGACTGGCTCGCGCAACGCATCGACCGCACGAACGGCCAGCCGATCTACCGTCAGTTGCATCGGCTGTTGCAGCAGGCGATTCTCACGCGCGAGCTTGCGGCGGGCGCGAAAGTGCCGTCGTCGCGGCTGCTGGCGGCGGAACTCGGCGTCGGGCGGAACACGGTGACGCAGGTGTACGAGCAACTCGCGCTCGAAGGCTACGTGTCGTCGGCGACGGGGCGCGGCACCTTCGTCGCGGACAGCACGCCCGACGACATCCTGTTCGACGACGCGCCGCCCGCTGCCGCCGCGCAACTGGACACGCAATCGACGCTCTCGGCGCGCGGCGCGCGGCTGATTTCCGGTGCGGGCGTCTCGAAGCGCCAGGGCGGCGCGTTTATGCCGGGCGTGCCGGATGTGTCGCGTTTTCCGTCGCGCGTGTGGAACCGCCTGCACGCGAAATACTGGCGCAGGCCGCTGCCCGATCTGCTCACTTACGCGCCCGGCGGCGGCCACGCGGGCTTGCGCGACGCGCTCGCGCACTATTTGCGCACGTCGCGTTCGGTGCGTTGCATGCCGGAACAGATCATCGTGACGACGGGCATCCATCAGTCGATCGATCTCGCCGCGCGCCTGCTCGCGGATGCCGGCGACACGATCTGGACCGAAGACCCGTGCTACTGGGGCGTGCGCAGCGTGCTGCAGGTTTCGGGACTCGATCTCAAGGCGATTCCTGCCGACGCCGAAGGCATCGCGCCGACGCCCGCCGATCTCGCATCGCCGCCGAAGCTAATGCTGGTCACGCCGTCGCATCAATATCCGCTCGGCATGGTGATGAGCCTCGCGCGCCGCCGCATGCTGCTCGAATATGCGCGTCAGCATCGCTGCTGGATCGTCGAGGACGATTACGACAGCGAGTTCCGCTATGGCAGCCGGCCGCTTGCGTCGCTGCAGGGGATGGATACGTCGGGGCAGGTGATTTACGTCGGGAGTTTCGGGAAGACGCTGTTTCCGGGGCTGCGTATTGGTTATATCGTCGTGCCGGAGGCGCTCGCGGAAAGCTTCGCCACGGCGAGCGCCGAGCTGTATCGGGAAGGGCAGCTGTTGCAGCAGGCGGTGCTCGCAGAGTTCATCGAGCAGGGGCATTTCACGTCGCATATCCGGCGCATGCGCGCGCTTTATGGTCAGCGCCGCGACACGTTGCTGGCGACTATCGCGGCGCGTTATGGCGACACGCTCGCGATCGCCGGGGGGGATGCGGGGTTGCATCTCGTGCTCAAGTTGCCCAAAGGCGTTGATGATCGCGCGGTCGCTGCTGCGGCGCTGGAAGAGGATATCGTGGTGCGGCCGCTGTCGGGGTATTACGCGCATCGGCCGGATGCGGAATCGGGCTTGCTGATCGGCTATGCGTGCGTGCCGGATGAGGAAATCGCCCCGGCATTCGAGAAACTCGCGGGGGTGATTGATCGGGTTTTGGGGTGAGGTGGTGGAAAGTGTGCGATTGGCTTTTGTTTGCAAAAAGCGGTTCACCGCGGGTTTTTTGCAGAAGGGCGATTATCGACCTATTTCGGTCGATCATGCCGTCCCAGCTTCAACGACTGTTGACGGAATGGTCCAGACATCCGCGCCGAGCTATCGGCCTTCTCGCATCCTCACACACATGAGCAGCGGGAATGTATCCGCCGCCGCTTTCCAAGGCCGCAGTGCGCAGCCTCTCGACGGATTTGACAACTAGGCGAAATCTGAGATTACAATCAAACGCACTATCGATCACAGTTTATTTAGGTCGACGTTGAGTCCAGCCTGACGGAATTCTTTGCCGAGTGAGTAGCGCCACGTGCCGTGATCGTCGATGGGGATAAATACCACCCCATAGTAGTCCGATGGCAGTTCCACGCCCGATTCATAAAGCACGCACACGTTTTGCCGACCGATCTTTCCAATGAAGTAGCCAAGTTCGAGAACGACGTTTTGCCGTGCGCGCGCCTGAAGGCCGCTATCACGTGCCGACTTCACGGCTCCGACGTCATCCGCAGTCATTAATACGACTGCGAAGCGCACATTCGAATGCCGCTCTAGCTTCTCGATGATCGTTGCGCTACGATTAGTTTGCTCGCTGAGGATGATCGCCTCGAGTCCTAGCTTTTCGATCAGTCGAGCGCTCATTTCACGGAGAGCGACATCGTGCCCGTGCACGAGAAAGACGGAGTTTTCGTCGCCGCGAGGCCCGGACCCATAATGCGCGCGCGGCGCTCCGATATCGATATCCTTTGGGAGACCATAGTGCCTATGGTCTTCATTAAAGTCTTCACGCGTTATATTCGCCGGCTCGATTTCGATGATCGCCGTGTTCTTGGTGACGTGGTCCCCGGCTTTCACTAGCGTCGCTAGCACCCTGCCCGCTTTCGGTGAAGGTACATCAAGCGTCGCCTTTCGGCTCTCAACAGTGATCAGCGTGTCTTCGGGCATCACAAAGTCGCCTGCCTTAAGCGGCGTCTCAATGACCCAAATTGGCCCAAGTTCTTCTCCCCCTACATCTAGGGTCCCAAAATCGGGCAAAAGGATTACCTCGCTGGTTTGCGTCACGTTTTGATCCCTTGAGTTCAAATTCAACATGCCAGGCGCAGCTATTCTAATACCAAACGGGAACGGCATATCGTTCGGGATCAGGCGCCGGCACAGGCATCGCGCGCGAGGGTTCTGTGCAAGAAACACCGTCCGGCAGGCTCCGAAGTATAACCTCCGTTCGAACGGCGGGTTCACGGCCTCACGGGACGGTAGGTGGTGGCTGTTCAGTGCACGACGACCGAACGCGATGATCGTCCCGAGCGTACGCGCGATGCGTGTGGCATATAGCGACTCGATTCGGTCCTTGAACCTAGCGCCCCCCTAAGTGGCCGCTTCGGGGCTTCAACGGCCGCTGGCCCAATCGAGTAGGTCGGAAATTGGTCTTGTTGTCGGTCATTATCCGAATTTCAGCCCAACATTAGGATCTTATATCAAAATCTAGCGGGGGGCGAATGTGGATCCGGTGATCTGGCTAATCCTAATGAACTGCGCTTGACGATTACCTCCGGTGACAAGCATTCCTGCGAGCGCGAACTGAATACCATCCTCACTTCTATACGATAGAAATACCGGAGATCCACTAAAACCATTTAGGCCGTTCTGCCAAGTGATATCAGCCATGGTCATAGTATGCGGGTAGACTCCCGGCCTGAGAGTTCCACATGCCACGACCGATTGCGTAACAACGCCACCCAGATCATCAATCTCAGTTTGCGTTCCATACCGTGGATAACCAACCGTCACCAGCTGAATAATTCCGCCATTAAGAAATGCCTGTCGAGAAATTCTTGTCCGGGTGAAATCGTCCAGCCAGTTTCCGGTGGGCGGCAACTTTACGGCTCTAGACCTCAGGCGCTTCTCTTGCCAAGTCCCCGGCTTGACGGTTATCGTAAGAATGACAAAATCGACAAACGAGCCTGGAATATCGATTGACTCGTGTCTAAACGTGTAAGTTAAATCGAATTCCAGGAAATCACGCTTAGATCTTTTAATGCCATTAAGAATGTAGGGGATGCACAATCTGCTCGCGGTTTCTGGTACGTCTTCCTCATTACCGCTCATAAGGCAGTGCCGTGCGGTGATGAAAATCACCGAGTTACCTTTCCTGGCGAGGAAACCTGTGCCATGAACGCCAAGAATATCAGGGTGACCGTCAGCATGAGAAATGATTGGCGTGACACAATCCGGAATCCCGGAGTGCAGGGGAGAGATTCTCCCTCTGTTGTTGCCAGCTACGAGTTGACTCACAAATCCCCCTGAAAGACGTGCTTTTTGGTAGCCGTTATTTGCATCATCGTTGATGCTTTGAGTTGTTCCACCGTTACTTCCGTACCGAGACAACGCCCGCTTCAGCCGCAGAAGCCACCATTTGGGACGGATAAGTCCGTGAATCATCGTGATACGTCGTACAACTATACGATAGATGCGATCGCATTACTTATCGTCTCTGAAGCCATTTCGAAAGGGCGCGCTGCTTGTGCGAGAGCACCAGCGTTGACTGCGCGTTACCACTGTTCGCTTGACCGCTTCGTCGGTGTTTGGGTCGGTGGAGCGTCATCGTGGGGAAGCTGTCGAACGTCGCTTAATGGCCCGACTCCTGCCAACCACGAGCCGTCTCCACGAAGAACCCCAAAAAATCCCACACAGAACTAGAAACCTCCACCCATCTAGCGGATCATATCCGCCGTTTTCCACGCATCCGCAAGGCCTTCCCCATGCCAACCCCCTCCAACACAAACCTCACCGTCATCGCCGACCTCTCCGACGACGCCCCGTCGCTGCGCGCGATCCGCCACGACATCCACCGTCATCCGGAACTGTCCTACGAAGAGACACGCACCGCCGCGCTCGTCGCCGAGCGGCTGGAAGAGTGGGGCTGGCAGGTCACGCGCGGGGTCGGCGGCACGGGCGTCGTCGGCACTTTGAAAGCGGGCGATGGCGCGAAGAGCATCGGCCTGCGCGCCGACATGGACGCGCTGCCGATCATCGAGCAGACCGGCAAGCCCTACGCGAGCGAGACGCACGGCAAGATGCACGCGTGCGGCCACGACGGCCACACGACGATGCTGCTCGGCGCCGCGCGTCATCTCGCGCGCACGCGGCGTTTCAGCGGCACGGTGCATCTGTACTTTCAGCCGGCGGAAGAGCACGGCGTGCCGAGCGGCGCGCAGCAGATGATCGCGGAAGGCCTGTTCGAGCGCTTTCATTGCGATGCCGTGTTCGGCGTGCACAACCATCCCGGCGCGCAGCCGGGCACATTCCTGTTCCGCAAGGGGCCGTTCATGGCGGCGGGCGATCAGGTGTCGATCGTGATCGAGGGCGTCGGCGGGCACGCGGCGCGTCCGCATCTCTCGGTCGATCCGGTCGTGGTGACGGCGAGCATCGTGATGGCGCTGCAGACGATCGTCGCGCGCAATGTCGATCCGGCGCAGCCGGCCGTCGTCACGGTCGGCTCGATGCACGCGGGCACGGTCAACAACGTCATCCCGAACCGCGCGACGCTGGAACTGTCGGTACGTTCGTTCGACCCGCAGGTGCGCGAGCTGCTCAAGCGCCGCATCAAGGAACTGGTCGAAGCGCAGGCCGCGAGCTACGGCGCGACGGCGACGGTGAAGTATCTGGAAGGCTATCCGGTCGTCGTCAATTCGGACGCGGAGACGGAATTCGCGATTCAGGTGGCGCGCGAGCTGGTCGGCGAGCAGAACGTCGTCGCGCACGCGGATTTGCTGATGGGCAGCGAGGATTTCGCGTTCATGCTGCAGGCGCGGCCGGGCTCGTTCCTGCGTCTCGGCAACGGTGCGGGCGAGGACGGCTGCATGGTCCACAACCCGCATTACGATTTCAACGACAAAAATTTGCCGATCGGCGCGGCGTACTGGGCGAGGCTCGTCGAACGATTCCTCGCCTGATCGAAAGCCTTACGCCGGCAGCCTGAAACTCCCGATCGCCTCGCGCAGCACATCCACCTGATCCTTCAGCGAATGCGCAGCGGCGGCCGCCTCTTCGACGAGCGCGGCGTTCTGCTGCGTCACCTGATCCATCTCGACAACGGCGCGGTTCACCTGCTCGATGCCCGCGCTCTGCTCGCGCGACGCGTGGCTGATCTCGTCGAGAATCTCGTTCACGCGGCGCACCGACTGCACGATCTCGGTCATGGTCGAGCCCGCGTTCGTCACGAGCGACGCTCCTTGCTGCACCGTCTGCGTCGAGGTCTCGATGAGCGCCTTGATCTCTTTCGCCGCCGTCGCCGAGCGCTGCGCGAGGCTGCGCACTTCGGCCGCCACGACCGCGAAGCCGCGTCCCTGTTCGCCCGCGCGCGCCGCTTCGACGGCCGCATTGAGCGCGAGGATGTTGGTCTGGAACGCGATGCCGTCGATCACGCCGATGATGTCGCCGATCTGCTGCGAACTCGCGGTGATGCGCGTCATCGTGTCGATCACGTCGTCGACGACGCCGCTGCCGCGCGTCGCCACATCCGCCGCCTGCTCGGCGAGCCGCGCGGCCTGCGTGGCGCTGTCGGCATTGTTCTTCACGTTGGCGGTCATCTGATCCATGCTCGACGCGGTCTCTACGAGCGCCGCCGCCTGCTCTTCGGTGCGCTGCGAGAGATCGGTATTGCCCGCCGCGATTTCCGACGCGCCCACGTTGATGTTCTCGGTACCGTTGCGCACGCGCGAAACCGTCTCGACGAGCCCGCGCTGCATCACGCTGAGCGCGTGCAGGAGGCTGGTCGTGTCGTTCGGATGGACGTCGACGGCGCTCGTCAGGTCGCCGCGCGCGATGCGATGCGCCGCGCCGACCGCAAGCTCCAGTTCGCCGCCGAGATTGCGCCGGATGCTGCGCAGCACGACGAGCATCGCCGCCGTCGCGATACCGCCGAGCAGCGCCGTGATCGCGAGCCAGCGCAACGCGCTCGCGTAGAACGCGCTCTGCACGTCGTCCATGTACATGCCCGTGACGAGATACCAGTCCCACTGCCCGAAGCGCTGCGAGTAGGAGAGCTTCGAAACCGGCTTGTCGCTGCCCGGCTTCGGCCACAGATAGCTGATGTAGCCGCCGCCCGGCTGATCGCCCGCCTTGACGATATCGACGAACAGGCGATTGCCCGCCGGATCGGTATAGGACGACAGATCCTTGCCGTTCATGGCCGGCTTGATCGGGTGCATGACCATCGTCGGATGCGAATCGTTGATGGAGAGATAGCCGTCCGTGCCGTAACGGATCGCGCCGACCACTTCGAGCGCGCGCTTCTTTGCTTCGTCTTCGGTGAGCGTCTTGTTGGCCGCGAGGGCCGCGTAGTGCGCGGTGATGGCGTGCGCCTCGTTGACGAGGGTCTTCAGCTGCTCCTTGCGGTCGTCGATCATCGACGTGCGGTTTTGCCAGGCCCCGATGATCCCGATCGCGATCAAGCCGATCCACAGCACGGCGATCATCGAGCCGAGCTTTCTGTTCAACGTCATTCTGTTCATGTTGCGCCCGTCGCCTCTTTGCGTTGTCAGTTGCGACGGCGCATGCCGCCGCATGCCCGCTTTACGGCAGGCGCTGCGGCGGAATGTAGGGCGGGGAATACCCGTAGCGTCAGAGACGGCGGATCGGGTCCTTGTCGGGCGGCGCGTCGGGGTGCTGCGGCTCGTCCGGGCGATGGCCCGGCGAAGGCGGCGTGAGCGGATCGGCTTCCGGATCGCGGTTCGGGTCCGCGATGGGATCCGGAACGGGACTGGTCTGCATGTCGAATTTCATGGTGTCCCCCTGATGGGTGGATCGATGCTACGCGGATTCGTGCGCCGCCGGCATGTGCAGCGTGAACGGCTGGCCCGGATGCGCGTCGCCGGTGGTCGAGAGCGCGGCGCGGGCGCGCGCGACGATCGCGTCGCTGCCGGTGTCGCGCGGATGCTCGGCGAGCACGATATGCGGCGTGCCGAGCGCGCGGGCCGCGGCGACGGGCGAGGATACGGCGGCATCGTCGGACAGGAGCAGGCGCGCGTTCGCGATCAGGCGCGGCAAAATCGCCGGCGCGACGGCGCCCGCGAGAAAGAGCGCGGCCGTCTGCATCGCGCCGAGCACGCCGGCGGTGCGCTCGGGTTCGGGCGCGTCGCCGACGATGGCGATCTGCCAGCCGTCGGCGGCGAGCTGATCGGCGACATCGGCGTAACGCTCGGCGGGCCAGGCGGGCGCCGCGTGGTGGCTGCCCGGATGAATCAGCACCAGACGCTCGCGCTCGATGCCGTGGAATGCGGCGAGTTCGGTGTAATCGGCATCGGACGGCGTGGCAGCTTCCGCGGATGGCGGCGGGGCGCACGGCTCGTCGGGAACGAGCGCGGTCGCGAGGTCGTCGCGCAACGTGGAAAGGGGAGTGGCTCGCATCCTGGCTCCTGCAAGTGACGTGGCCTGATTTCGATGGTCCGCGCATTCGCGGAGGCTCGGGCGCTTGGCAAGCACCCGCCATGCCCGGAAGGGTTCCGGCGCGTCACGCCGGACGGCGCGCGTGCCGCAGGGACAGAGTGCATCCCGGACCGTGACAGTTTGAGCGTCCGTTGCGGCATCTGTCACGTATTGAAGGAGCCACGGCGGCCCTCGTCAAGCCGGGAGGTTTCGACGCCGAAGAAAAAAGCCGCCGCCTCGCGATGGCGAGGCGGCGGCTCGATGTGCGGCTCGTGCGGCGGCCGGCGGCGCTCAGGTTTCGCCGTTGCCGTCGTCGGCGGGCAGCGTCTTCGGCGTGAACGCTTCGGCGCGGCGGCGGATGTCATCGACTTCGCCTGTCACGAAGGTGCGGCTGTCGGCAGCGAGCGCCTGCTGGTAGGACATGCCTTCCGGCACGCGATGCAGCAGCGCGCGCAGCTCGCCTTGCGTCGTCTGCTCGACCGGCTCGAAATTGTAGAGGCCGAGTTCGAGTTCGGCGCGCTCGTGAAGGATGAACAGGCACGACGCGAACACCGCAACGGCGAGCACTTCCTGCAAGCCGAAGCGAAATTCGTGCGGCACCGGCGAAAACGGCAGCCACGCGATGACCGCCGCGCCCGCCAGCGCCAGCGCGATCGTGGCGTTGAGCAGGATTTGCAGACGCGCGACGATGCGCTCGCGTTCGGTCTTCAGCTGCCCCGCCGATTTCGGCACGAGCGCAACGAGGGATTGTTGACGGCGGAGTTCTTCGAGCGGGAGAGCGGCCATGGAGGTGTGGTCGGAACCTTCGGTGAGCGCCAAAGCGGCGCGACACCGGTATAACGCGCGGCTTACAGGTGCGTTGACGGCGCTTTCGTCTTGTTGCGACTCGTTTCGTCCTGTTGCATTTAGCGCGCGCGATTCTGGACGGGCGTGCGGATGGTCGCGGTGCCGTCCGCGATCTGCTGCGCGAAAACCAGCGCCTCGACGATCGTTCCGAAGACTTCCGCGCGTACGTGGTCGTCGGCGAGACGCAACAGATACGACGGGTGATAAGTCGGCACGATGATGTGTCCCTTGTGCTCGATGGTCTTGCCGAGATACTCGGACAGCGCCGTGCGATGCCCCGTGAGCGCCTTCAGCGCCGTCGCTCCGAGCGCGACGACGACTTTCGGCGCGACGCGTTTCAGTTCTTCGTCGAGCCAGTAGCGGCAGGCTTCGCGCTCGCGCTGCGCGGGTGCGAGATGTGCGCGTTCCTCGCCGTGCGCTTCCCACTTGAAGTGCTTCACCGCGTTGGTCAGATACAGCGATGCGCGCGCGATCTGCGCTTCGGCGAGCGCATCGTCGAGCAGCTTGCCCGCCGGGCCGACGAACGGCTGGCCCGCGCGGTCTTCCTGATCGCCCGGCTGCTCGCCGACGAGCATCACGCGCGCATCGGCGGGACCGACGCCCGGCACGGCCTGCGTCGCGTTGCGCCAGAGCGCGCAGCGCCGGCACGCGTCGAGCGACGGCGGTTCGGTGAGCAGCGTGCCCTTGATCGGCTCCAGATCCGTGTTGATGGCCACTTCCATCTCGGGCGGCACATTGCGCGGATGGCGCTCGCGCCGCGAATAGGGATCGGCGCGGGAAATGAGCGCGGGGTCGGTGCGCGCGTTCTCCGGGCTTTTCCAGTAGCGCACCGGCATGTGCGACGCCATTTCGGCGGCGTTCGCCTGCGCCGGCGCGAACGTGCTCTCGTAATACGCGAGCCAGAGCGCCTCGATGGCGTCGCCGCTCACCGCTTCGCCGCTCATTGCGGTATCGCCGAAGTCCATTGGCTTTTCCTCCGGCTCGCTCGTGCGATCCACGCGCAGCAGCGCGCCGTCCCAGAAGGCGGCGCCGTGCGGCGTGGCGATCATCCACGTGGCGCTGCCCATGCGCGTGGCGAAGTGCAGCGCGGCGTGCTCCAGCAGGTCGTGCACCGGCTCGAACCAGCTGATGAACTCGGGTGGCCCGAGCGACGAATCGCGATGCCTGAAACGCAGCACCTTGCGCATTTCGCGCTCCTCGGCCTCGACCATTTCGATCATCTGGCGCAGCCGATGCCCGTCCGCGTCATCCGGCGACGCGATCGCGCGGTCGCCCTGCGTCCAGCGCCACAGCGCCTTGTACAGAAACGGCCAGCGGTCCGGCGCGCGATAGCACGCCGCCGTTTCCAGCATGGCGAGAAATTCGCGCGCGACCCTGACCGGCTTCCTCGCGTTCGGGTCCACCGAACCGGGCGGAGGCGGATCGATGCAGCCGAACACCGTCGCCGAGGCATCCGACTCGCGCCACAGCACGTCCTCCGGCCGCACGCCCTCCGTCAGGAGATTGCGCGCTTCGGTACGCCAGGCCGCAAACGATGGATCGATGGTGACGCTTTTCATCGGCGAGCGGAATCAGAAAAGTACTGTATATCCATACAGTAATTCTATCGATATCCGCTGCTTTGCGGCAACTTTTTGGGTGGCGTTTCGGTTGATGAAACATGGGAACGGCCATTGCTGAAAACGATCCATCGCCGCTATCGATTGCTTGTCGATGGTGGCCGACCCATCGGAAACCGGAGCCGACATGCTTGCGATCGTTATTCCTGCTCACAACGAAGCCGCGCATATCGGCGCGTGCGTGGCGGCCGCGCGGCGCGCCGCGGATCATCATCAATTGCTCGGCGAAGCGGCGCGCGTGATCGTCGTGGCCGACACCTGCACCGACCAGACCGGCGACATCGCGCGGGCGCTCGGCGCGGACGTCGCGTGCATCGAGGCGCGCAATGTCGGCATCGCGCGGGCGCATGGCGCCCAGCGGGCGCTGGCCCTGGGGGCGCGCTGGCTCGCTTTCACCGACGCCGACACGACCGTCGCGGAAGACTGGCTCGTGCGCCAGCTCGACTGCTGCGCGGACGCAGTGTGCGGCGTGATCGGCGTGCATGACTGGTCGCCGCATATCGGCGCGGTGCGGGAGCACTTCGGACGCACCTATACCGACGCGGACGGGCATCGGCATATTCATGGCGCGAATCTGGGCGTGGCGGCGAAGGCGTATTTGCAGGCGGGCGGTTTTCCTCCGCTGGAGTCGAGCGAGGATGTGGCGCTCGTCGAGGCGCTTGTCGCGATCGGCGCGCGGATCGAATGGAGTGCGTCGCCGCGCGTGGTGACGAGTGCGCGGACGGATTTTCGGGCCAGGAAAGGATTCGGTGCGACGTTGCTTGATGTCAGCAGGCGTTATCTGCCGATTGGCGGCGGCGTCGATTCGGCCGATAACGTGGCGATTGCTGCTTGAAGCGGGTCAATCGCCGAGCGCTTCTTGAATGCCGATATCGCTCTTTCCGCGCATTACCGTGCCGGTCAGAAACGCGGTGAGCACGCTGACGAGCAGCGTGACGGCAACCGCGATGGCGACGCCGTCGTGACCGTGTTCGGCGAGTTCATAAACGAGCCCGAAGCCGATCAATACGAGAAAGCCAGCGATGAACTGCGCGCGGATATCCTTGCGGATCGACCCGCGCAGGCTCAGGGCTTCGATTTTCCGCGCGTGCTCGCTGTTCATCTGAAACTCGTCGACGATCAGCCGCCCGGCGCCCGGCACGATACGGTCGTATTGCGCGAGATGGTCGGGCGGCGGCATCGGTCCGCGGAACGAGTGCGCCTGCACCGCCACGGTGACGGACGCCCTTTCAGGAGCGATCGCAGGCTCTGCTACTTCGCCTCGGACGGGTTCGGCAATGTACCGGACCGTGCGCTCCTCAACGGCGTCGCTCATTCTGACCATACCCTTCGATCGTGCCGTTCAGTTCCGACATGGTTCTCGCCCACGCGCGGTCCATCATTTCGGCGGCGGACCTGCGCGGATAAGCCGACCGGTAATCCGTTGGCGGATTGATCGCAAACGTGCGCGCCAGCGCATCCGCAACGCGCCGCATTTCGCTCCAGAATGTCATGTGATGCTCCCGTGAAAAGTTTGTCCGCCGCGCGACCGGGCCGATCGCGTGGAATTGATCCTACCATTTACTTAATGATCCGAATCAATCGGCCGAATGGCCAGGGCGCTTTTCAGACAATCACACAGAGAGTGAGCGTACGCCATTCAACCCCGCGCCAGATCGCTCGGCAGATCGACATCCCGCAACACGTTCGCATCATCGACTTCGACGACGAGCGGCGCATGCGTCGAAAAGATCCCTCGTGCGCCCGCATCGCCATCGAGCGCGGCAAGCGCCTCGCGATGCATGAGGCCGAACCCCGCCGGATGCCCACGCTGGCCGCGATAGAACGGCGCCACCAGCCCGGCGCCCTGATCGAGCGGCCGCGCGACGGCTTCGATCGTCGCGGGCTCGATCCAGGGCATGTCGCCCAACGCGACGAGCCAGCCATCGGCCTCGGACGTCGCCCGCACGGCGGCGGCGAGCGTCGCCCCCATGCCGCGCTCGGCGTCGATGCTGAAGATGACGTTGCAGCCCGCTTCGTTGAGCACATCGGCGAGCTTTTCGGCGCCCGGACGCACGACCGCGACGACTTCGGCGACGACCGCTAGCAGCCTGCGCGCCGACTGAAACACGACGGGCGTGCCGTCGGGCAGGGTGGCGAGCAGCTTGTTGTGGCGTCCGGACGGATCGAAGCGAGTGCCCAGACCCGCCGCCAGCAGTATGCCGGTCGCGTTCGACGAATAGCTCATCGCGGCTGCTCGCTTGGGGATTGAATCAGGAATTGTGCGGCGCATCGAAGCGCGCCGCAAGCATAAAAAAGCACGCGACAGCCACGGCGACCGTCGCGCGCTTCGTTTCACGACACGTTACGTCACGATCGGCGGCAACAGCTTGTCGAGCGTGATCGGCAGGTCGCGCACGCGCACGCCCGTCGCGTGATACACCGCATTGCCGAGCGCGCCCGCCACGCCCGTGATGCCGATCTCGCCGATTCCCCGCGCGCCGTGAGGATTGATATGCGGATCGGGCCGTCCGACGAAGGAGATATCCAGCATGCCGATATCCGCGTTCACCGGCACGTGATACTCCGCGAGATTCGCGTTGGTGTAGCGCCCGTAGCGCGCATCGAGTTCGCTCTTTTCGAACAGCGCCGAGCCGACGCCCCACACGATGCCGCCCATCAACTGGCTGTGCGCGGTCTTCTCGTTGAACAGCGTGCCGACGTCGTACACCCCGACGATGCGCGGCACGCGAACGATCCCGAGGTCCGCATCGACATGCACTTCCGCGAACACCGCGCCGAACGAGTGGAACGCGTACTGCTTTTTCTCGTCGCCGGGACGCGTCGTGGCGACCGCTTCGATCGCGCGGCCGCCGTTGCGCGCGATCACCGCGGCGGCCGGATCGCGTCTGTCGGGATTCGACAGGCTCACGACCCAGCCGTTGGACACCGTCACGTCCTCGCGCGCGAGACCGGTGACGGGCGATCCGCGATCCGCGAGCGCCATCGCGATGAGCTGGTCGCGCGCCTGCATCGACGCCGCCCGCACCGCCGGCGACACGCTCGCGGCCGATTGCGAGCCGCCCGATACCGGCGCCTTCGGCAGCGACGAATCGCCGAGCGCGAAGCGCACGTAATCGAGCGGAAAGCCGAGCGCGTCGGCGGCGATCTGCGTCATGATCGTGTAGGTGCCGGTGCCGAGATCCTGCGTGCCGGAGGCGACCATTGCGGTGCCATCGGGGAGAATGCGCGCGAGCGCCGACGCCTCGCTGCGGTTCGCCGGATACGTCGCCGTGCCCACGCCCCAGCCGATCAACGTGTTGCCCTCGCGCATCGACTTCGGCGCGGCGCTGCGGCGCGACCAGCCGAATTTCTCCGCGCCCTGCTGGTAGCACTCGAGCAGCGATTTCTCCGACCACGGCTTCTTTTCCTGCGGCTCCATGTTCGCGTGATTGCGGATGCGAAACGCGAGCGGGTCCATCTTCAGCTGATACGCCATTTCGTCCATCGCCGTTTCGAGCGCGAACGAGCCGCTCGTCTCGCCGGGCGCGCGCATGAAGGTCGGCGTGCCGATATCGAGCTTCACGAGTTTGTGCGATGTCGACTGATTCGGCACCGCGTAGAGCATGCGCGTGACGATCGCGGAACTCTCGGTCCAGTCCTCGAAGGTCGAGGTCGTCGAGATCACGTCGTGACGCATGCCGGTCATGATGCCGTCGTCGCGCGCGCTCACCTGGATGCGCTGCTCCGTGTACGGCCGGTTGCCGATCATGCCGAACATCTGCGGGCGTTCGAGCACGAGCTTGACGGGCCGGCCGGTCTGCTTCGCCGCCATCGCCGCGAGCACGACGTGCGACCACGCCGAGCCTTTGCAGCCGAAGCCGCCGCCGACGAACGGGCAAATCACGCGCACGTTGTCATCCGGAATGCCGAAGAACTTCGCCACCGCGCTGCGCGCGCCGGACACGCCTTGAGTCGCGTCGTAGAGCGTGAGGTTGGGGCCGTCCCAGCGGGCGAGCGTCGCGTGCGGCTCCATCGGATTGTGATGCTCGTACGGCGTCGTGTAGACCGCGTCGAGGCGCGTCGGACCCTGCCGCAAGCCGGCGTCGACGTCGCCGCGCCTGGTCGTGATCGCGCGGCCCATCATCTTTTCCGGCTGATAGGCCTGCACCTTCGCGCGTTCGAAATCCGCGGTGGGCATCGCGGCTTCGTAGCGCACGTCGACATAACGCGCCGCGCCCTGCGCATGTTCCAGCGAATCCGCAACGACCACCGCGACCGGCTCGTTGCTGTAGCGCACCTCGCTGGTCTGCAAAAGCGTGAGCTTGCGCACGGCGGGCGGCTGCGCATCGGGGACGCCGTTGTTGGGCAGGCGCATCGCGTTCTGATACGTCATCACGAGCAGCACGCCGGGCAGCGCCTGCGCGCGGCTCGTGTCGATCGACGCGATGCGGCCTTTCGCGACCGTGCTCGTCACGATGACCGCGTGCGCGAGCTTGGCGTCGGTGTTGTCGGCCGAATAGCGCGCCTGGCCCGTGACCTTCAGCACGCCGTCGGTGCGATCGAGCGGTTTTCCGATGAAAGTCATGCGACACCTCCGGCCTGTTGAACCGCCCGCACGATCGCGCGCTGCGCGAGCGCGACCTTGAAGGCGTTGTCGCGCTGCGGCTGTGCGCCCTGCACGGCGAGCGCGGCGGCGGTTTGCAGCGTCGGCCTGTCGAGCGGTTTGCCGATGAGCGCGCGTTCCGTCGCGTTCGCGCGCCACGGCTTGTGCGCGACGCCGCCGAGCGCGATGCGCGCGTTGGTCACGGTGTTGCCATCCATCTGCAAGGCCGCCGCGACGGATACGAGCGCGAATGCATAGCTCGCCCGGTCGCGCACCTTCAGATACTTCGAATGCCCGGCGAAAAGCGGCGGCGGCAGATCGACCGATGTAATCAGTTCGCCCGCCTGCAAGGTCGTATCGAGATCCGGCCGGTCGCCCGGCAGCCGATGAAACTCCGCGAACGCGAT
Source organism: Caballeronia sp. NK8 (assembly GCF_018408855.1). Lineage (GTDB taxonomy): Bacteria > Pseudomonadota > Gammaproteobacteria > Burkholderiales > Burkholderiaceae > Caballeronia. The sequence continues at coordinate 316,855 of NZ_AP024323.1, forward strand.
CGTCCGTTCGCCGTTCGGGCCGGTCACGCGCACGACGGCATCGAGCGCCGCGAGCGCGACACTCATGTCGGAGGGATTCGTCGCGATGCATTGACGGCTCGCGCCGAGAATCGCGTGCATGCGGTTGTGGCCGTCGATCGCCGCGCAGCCGCTGCCCGGCGCGCGTTTGTTGCACTGGGGAAAGCCGGTATCGTAGAAATAGGCGCAGCGCGTGCGCTGCATCAGATTGCCGCCGACGGTCGCCATGTTGCGCAATTGCGCCGATGCGCCCGCGAGCAGCGCCTGCGACAGCAGCGGATAACGCTCGCGCACCCACGCGTGATTCGCCGCGTCGCTGTTGCGCACGAGCGCGCCGAGGCGCAGGCCGCCGTCGGGCAGGGCGGTGATGCCGTTGAGCGCATCGATGTGCGTGATGTCGACGAGTTTCATCGGCCGCAGCACGCCGCCTTTCATGAGATCGAGCAGATTGGTGCCGCCGCCGATGAACATCGCGCCCGGCTGGCTCGCCGCGGCGAGCGCGGCGTTGATGTCGGCGGCGCGCTGATAGGAGATCGAGTCCATGTGCGTCTCCTTCAGGCGTTGCCCGACGCGACGGCTTTCACCGCCGCGACGATGTTCGGATACGCGCCGCAGCGGCAGATGTTGCCGCTCATGCGCTCGCGGATTTCGTCGTCGGACAGTTGCGCGGGGCGAAAGCGCACGTCGGCGGTGACCGCGCTGGCGTCGCCGGCGCGGTATTCGTCGATGAGCGCGGTCGCCGAGCACAACTGCCCGGGCGTACAGTAGCCGCACTGAAAGGCGTCCTTCTCGATGAACGCGCGCTGGATCGGCGCGAGCGTGTCGCCGTCGGGCGCGAGGCCTTCGACGGTCGTGACGGCTTCGCCGTCGTGCATCACGGCGAGCGTGAGACACGAGTTGATGCGCCGGCCCGACACGATCACCGTGCACGCGCCGCACTGGCCGCGGTCGCAGCCTTTCTTCGTGCCGGTGAGGTTTGCGTACTCGCGCAGGGCGTCGAGCAGCGTCGTGCGCGCTTCCACCTGCAGCTCGTACGGGTGGCCGTTGATGGTGAGCTTTACGGGCATCATCGGCGCGGTGGCGGGCGGCGGCGCGACTGCTGGCGTCGCGGCTTGTTGTTGCGCATGCGCGAGCGGCGCGGCGCTGACGGCGGCGGCCGCCGCGGCCGATTGCAGGAAACGTCGGCGCGACGGCTTTTGCGCCGTGTCGCTGGCGTCGTGGGGATGGGTATCGGCTGGGGACATGGCGATCGGTTGCTCCTCGCTCGTTCGGAAGGGCGCCGGTCTGCTCCAGTCTTCGTGGCCATCTGCTCGCGACCGATTGCGACGCTCGGACGGAGCGCCGATGCCGGAGTTCGCGGGCGGCGCGTGGGGCGCGGGCTCGCGTTCGTCCGCCAACTGTAAGGGAACCGAACGTTCGTCGACCCGCAACCGGCGAGTCGAAGCAAGTCGGATGCCATACGGCGGGCGATGAGACGCATCTCACGCCGATCTCTTGCCCTCACGCGCATCTCCGCTGCAATGCAGAGCACTCGCGCGACGTGATTGTTTCGCTAACGGATTCGGCGTAAGGCAAGTTTTGTGACGTTTGCGCGGGTGCGCGCGGTTCAAAATTGCATGGTTTAGTCGTCGTTGTCGTCGAAAGGCGATATCGCGGCCCAGATGAATTCTTTCAATCCCTCCACGTCTTTCATGTCCGTCGACCAGTATCACCGTGCAGCGCGGCACTACTCGGCGAATGAGCCTGCCGACGCGCTGGCTGTTTTGTCGCCCCTGCTCGATCGCCCGTACGCCGATGCGGATACGCTCAATCTCGCGGCGGCATGCGCTTACGCGATTAATCGAGTCGATCTGGCCCAGGCGTACTGGCAACGCGCGGTCGCGGAACATCCGCAAGACGCGGGTGTTCACAACAACCTCGGAAGCCTGTACGAGCAACTCAAACGGCACCCGGAAGCGGAGGCGATGTATCGGCGTTCGCTCGAACTGAACCCCGGTTTTGCCGAAGCCCATTACAACCTCGGCAACGTGCTGGCGCTGCAGGACCGCATCGACGACGCGGAACAGTCGCTGAGGCGCGCGCTCGAACTGCGGCCGGATCTGGCGCCGGCGCATTACAGCCTGGGCAAGTTGCTGATGAAGCAGGCACGCCCCGACGAAGCGCAAGCGCATTTTCGATTCGCGCTCGACGTGCGCCCGGACTGGGCCGACGCGCACCACAACCTCGGCAACGCGTTCGCCGCCTTGCAGCGCTGGGATGAAGCCGAGCGCGCGTATCGCGCGGCCATCGAAGTGAATCCGCGCCTGACGATTGCGTATCAGGAACTGGCCGCGTTGCTCGAAACGCAGGGACGAGACGCGGACCTGGAGAGCGTGTATCGCCGTCTGGTTGAACACATACCCGACCTGAGCGCCGCGCATTACAACCTGGGCCAGGTGATTTATCGGACAACGGCCGTCGCTGGGCTTGAGCGTGTCGACGAGGCCGAAGCGGCGTACCGTCGCGCGATCGAGCTTCAGCCCGGTTACACGCAGGCGCGCCTTGCGCTCGGCAACTTGCTGAAGGAGCACCCCGGGCGCGTGAACGAGATGCTGGATACGTTCCGGCGCGCCGTGGAAGTCGATCCGAATTCGGGGGAAGCCAAGTTCAATCTCGCCGGGGGGCTCCTGCGCATTGGAGCGTACGCGGAAGGGTGGCCGTTGTTCGAATACCGCTACGACGATAGTTGGCCGGATCGGCGCATCCGCGTACCGGACTTGCCTTTTTCGCAGTGGCGAGGCGAGCCTCTCGCCGGCAAGTCGATGCTCGTGATTCACGAACAGGGATTCGGCGACGCCTTCCAGTTTTGCCGCTTTCTGCCGATCCTGAAGTCGCAAGGGCTTTCGAGGCTGTCGGTCGTGTGGCCGCTACGGGACCCGCTGCTTGCCTCGGTCGATGGCGTCGACGTCTGCGTCAGCGGCGACGCGCTGCACACCCTGCTGCCACATGACTACTGGTGTTTCATGATGAGCTTACCGAAACTACTTGGCACCACGCTCGAGACCATTCCCAACGTCACGCCCTATCTCGCCGCCGATCAACAACGCGTCGACTACTGGCGCAGCCGGCTGCCCACGCGGGCGCCGAAGGTTGGCTTCGTGGGGATGCCCGAACCGCGCCTGAGTCCGTTCGATGCCTGCCGTTGGGTCGGTGCGCAAGCAAGCATTCCATTGCTCGGCGTGCCCGGCGTGCGGTTCGTCAATCTGCAGAAGGCGCCGGTCGCGCGCGCGCAACTCGCTACTTTGCCCCCCCGCCTGCGACCCCTCGACCTGATGGACGACGTCAAGGACTTCTCGGATACGGCTGCAATCATTGCCTCGCTCGATCTCGTGATCTCTGTGGATACCTCCGTCGCGCATCTCGCGGGCGCGCTCGGCAAGCCGGTGTGGATGCTGCTGCCCTGGAATCCATGCTGGCGCTGGCTGATCGACGGCGAAGATTCGGCCTGGTACCCGAAGGCGCGTCTGTTCCGGCAGACCACACCCAACCAATGGGACGACGTGATCACGCGCGTCGCGGATGCGCTGGCCGAATGGCGTGATCGCAACTAACTGTCTTTAATCGCGACGACCGCCATTCATTTGACGAGCGCGAGCACGTCCCTGAAGCGCGGATGCCTGAAACTGCCGAGCCAGCCAAAGATCGCCGTCTCCACGGTCGTGAGCCGCGCGCCGTCCTGATGCGCCCGTTCGAGCGCGACGGCGCGGTCATCCGCGCGGCGTGACGCGACCGCGTCCGCGACATACTCCACGCGATAGCCGAGCCGCAGCAGCCCGAGCACGGTCAGCAGCACGCACACATGTGCTTCCGCGCCAGCCACCCACAGCGTGGCGGGTGCGGGCGGCAGTGCATCGACGAAGGCGGGCGCGAGCGTCGCATCGAAGGTGTGCTTCTCGATGACCTTCGCCGCGCGAAGATCATCCAGCAACGCCTCCACGGTCCCACCGAGCCCTTGCGGATTCTGCTCCGTGACGACCACCGGCACGTCGAGCAGATTCGCCGCGCGCAGCAACGTGCCGACGCGCGCAGCCAGGCGCTCGCCGCCGTCGAGATGCGGCAGCAGCCGCGCCTGCATGTCGACGATGACGAGCATCGCTTAAGCCTCGCTCTCCATGATCCGGTCGATCAGACGAGCGTTCTCGCCTGCCGAGCCGATGCCCGCGTGCTTGGCCATCGGCACGAAGAAGTGCGTCGCGATCGGCAGTTTCGAGCGCTCGAGCCAGTTGGTCAGATGCGCGCCGAGCCGCCTGGCCGGCGTTTTCAGCTCCTCGCGCAGCACGCCGGGAAGTTTTTCGAAGTGGCGCATGTCCGTCTGATACGGCTCGGGCGCGACGCACAGCGCGTTGGGCCGGCCATCGACATCGAGCGGCAGACGCTCCAGCGCCTGATGCAGCAGCGCGACGCCCAGACCTTCGCCGCGCCACGGCTTGCGCACTTCCCACAGGCTGATATAGATCACGCGATGCGCGTTGAAGACTTCGCACAGCCGCTCGGGCCCGAGCGCCTCGGTGGCCGCCAGCGCGAGCGAGAGCATCTCGCCCGAGTATGTGTCGAGCGTATAGACGAGATCGGCGCTGCTGGTGAGCGGCGGGACCTTGACGAGTTGCAGCCGCACAGCCGCCGCGACGATGTCGCTGCCCGCCTCGTGAAACACGGCGAACGCGGTGCCGAGACGTTCGTCGTCGACCTGCGGATATTCGTGGCGGTAGGTCATCGTGAAGAGAAACGGCCCGATCTTCTCGCGATAGGCGAGCGGCCGGTCGACGTCGTACACATCGACGCCGTCGAGGCCGTAGGGATCGTAATCGCGCTTCTCACGCCGCGCGCCGTTCTGCACGGCGGCGGCGAGCGCCGCGAGCGGACGGCGCGATTCGGGCACGAGATCCTCCGGCAAACCTTCCCACGTGAGACGCAGGAATTCTCGCCCGCCGCGATAGTGCGTTTCGAAGAGCGAGAGCACCGGCTCGCTCGCGGCTGGATCGAGGATGCGCTGGGCGCATTCGTAGGCGCGGTCGAGGAGCTGATCGGCTTCGGCGGGATCGGGGGCGAGGTGCGGCTCGCTGCCCTGAGGAACTGCGGGCAAGCCTCTTGCGAGACGTTCCTTGTGCGCGAGTTCGAGCCACTCGTCGGCGGCGCGCTCGGCGATGAAACCCGCCGCGATGCGATACCCCGTCAGCACGATCGACTGGCCGGTGCGTCCGAGCGGGAACACGTATTCGTCGTTCATGGCGTCGTCGACGGTGACGCCGCGAAAGGTTTCGCGTGGCGCGCTCACGTTCGCCGCCGCATCGAAGCGATCGTGCGACAGCACGTGGGCGAGCAGGTCGGACGCGGCGGGACCGAACTCCGATCCGGCGCCGGGGAGCAGCTTCAGGAGGGACAAGGTACTCGTGGTGCTGGTGGTGCCGGCCGTGCTCGATGTGCTCATGAGTGCCATCTCCGATCGTGAAGGGCTATCGTAACAAACCGCCGTATTTACGGGAGAGATCGATGAACGTTCAAACGAAAGATGAACTGGCGACGACCGTGCATGAAGGAGGATGCGCCTGCGGCGCGTTCCGCTTTCGCGCGACGGGCAAGCCGAAGCGCGTCGGCATGTGTCATTGCATGACATGCCGGCAAGTGCATGGCTCCGCCTTTGGAGCTTATGCGATGTACGCGCGCGGCGACGTGATGATGAGCGGCAGCCTCTCGACCTGGCGCAGCTCCGACGACGGGCGGCGGCACTTCTGCCCCGTGTGCGGATCGGTCGCGTACATGGAGTTCACGACACGCGATGAAGTCGATCTGCCGCTCGGCGGCTTCGACGAAACCGGTCTCTTCGAGCCGGACTACGAACTCTGGGTCAAGCATCGTGAGCCGTGGCTGCCGCACGGCGTGCGCCCGTCGTACGAGGAAGAGCGCCCGCACGAGGCCGCGCCATCGAAAAGCGCCTGAAGACCGGGACAGCTTTTGTCTCGCCGGAACTGCATCCTCGCGTCAACGGTCCGAGCAATTGCATTCGCGCCCGGAAAATAAGACGATAAGCGCGTGCGCTACTGCGAGACGAGCGCGCGCCGGATGCGCGAGAGCGGCAGGATCGAGAACCTTTGAACTTCACGGCCAGCGAGGAGCATCGATACCATGACGAAGCAACCGGTCAGCGGCAGCGACAAGATTCATCCCGAGGGCGCGCAATGCATAGGCGACTGCGATCCCGCCGAACAGATCGAAGTGATCGTGATGCTGCGGCGCAAGGACGAAGCCGGCTTCAAACAGCTGATGGCGCGCGTCGACGCGGGTGACGCGCCCGCGCAAGCCGTCTCCCGTGAGGACTTCGACAAGCGCTACACCGCATCCGACGAAGACGTCGCGAAGGTCAAGGCCTTCGCCGCACAGTACGGACTGACGGTCGTGCGCGCCGAAACCGAGACGCGCAGTGTCGTGCTGAAAGGCACCATCGAACAATTCCAGAAAGCTTTCGACGTCAGGCTCGAACGCTTTCAACATCACAACATCGGCGAATATCGTGGGCGCACGGGGCCGGTCAGCGTGCCCGACGACATGCACGACGCCGTCACCGCCGTGCTCGGCCTCGACAGCAAGCCGCAGGCGCGCCCGCATTTCCGTTTTCGTCCGCCTTTCAAGCCGGCGCGCGGCATGACGCCCGCGTCGTTCACGCCGGTCGATCTCGCGCGCCTCTACGATTTCCCCGATGGCGACGGCGCCGGCCAATGCATCGCGATCATCGAGCTTGGCGGCGGCTATCGCGACAGCGATCTGTCCGCGTATTTCTCGAAGCTCGGCGTGAAGGCGCCGCAAGTCGTGGCGGTGGGCGTCGACAACGCGAAGAACGCGCCGACGGGCAATCCGAACGGACCGGACGGCGAGGTGACGCTCGACATCGAGATCGCGGGCGCCATTGCGCCGGGCGCGCGTATCGCCGTGTACTTCGCGCCGAACAGCGACGCCGGTTTCGTCGATGCCGTCAATCGCGCGCTGCACGATTCCACCAATAAGCCTTCCGTGATATCCATCAGCTGGGGCGGCCCCGAGTCGAACTGGTCGTCGCAGTCGATGAGCGCCTTCAACGACGTGCTGCAAAGCGCGGCCGCGCTCGGCGTGACGGTCTGCGCCGCATCGGGCGACAGCGGCTCGTCCGATGGCGTCGGCGACGGCGCGGACCATGTCGACTTCCCCGCGTCGAGTCCGTATGTGCTCGGCTGCGGCGGCACGAGCCTGGCGGCATCGGCGCAGGGTATCGCGAAGGAAGTCGTGTGGAACGACGGCGATCAGGGCGGCTCGGGCGGCGGCGGCGTGTCCGGCACGTTTGCGCTGCCGGTCTGGCAGAAGGGCTTGTCGGTCACGCGCAACGGCAGGACCGCGGCGCTCGCCAAGCGCGGCGTGCCGGATGTGGCGGGCGACGCATCGCCGCAAACCGGTTACGAAGTGCTGATCGACGGCGAGGATACGGTGGTCGGCGGCACGAGCGCGGTCGCGCCGCTGTGGGCCGCGCTGATCGCCCGTATCAACGCGATCAACGCGTCGCCGGCGGGCTTCGTCAATCCGAAGCTTTATACGGCGAAGGCGTCGTTTCGCGACATCACCGAGGGCAACAACGGCAGCTTCTCGGCGGCGGACGGCTGGGATGCATGCACCGGCATGGGCAGCCCGGACGGCGCGAAGATCGCGGCCGCGCTCAAGCCCGCGAAGCGTTGAAGCGATGCAGCAAGACGTAAAACAGTGAACAACAACCACGACGACGATTCTGGAGCGATGACGATGAACTCCGATCCACTGGCAGCGAGCGGCAAACCCGAGAACGCGGACGAGACGGCGATGGCGGCCGCCGCGAAGAAAGCGCCGAAGAAGACCACGACGGCGAAGAAGGATCAGCCGTACTTCGATCCGGTCGCCTACGGCAACGGCCCCGACGATTCAGTCGCCGCGAACGAAGCCGACGAGAACGCGGCCATCACGCATCACAGCGTGACGATCGGCGGCGCGAAGATCGCCTATACGGCGACCGTCGGCCATCTCGTGACGGTCGATCCGAGCAGTTCGAAGCCGGACGCGAAGATGTTCTACGTCGCGTTCACGAAGGACGGCGCGAAGGAGGAAGCGCGCCCGCTCACGTTCTTCTACAACGGCGGGCCGGGATCGTCGTCGGTGTTCGTGTTACTCGGCTCGTTCGCGCCGCGCCGCATCAAGACCGCAATGCCGAGCTTCACGCCGCCCGCGCCGTATCAGATGGAGGACAACCCGGACAGCCTGCTCGACCGCAGCGACCTGATCTTTATCAATCCGGTCGGCACGGGCTATTCCGCCGCGATCGCGCCGAACAAGAACCGGGATTTCTGGGGCGTCGATCAGGACGCGGGCTCGATCGCGCAGTTCATCAAGCGTTATCTGACGAAGAACAACCGCTGGAATTCGCCGAAGTTCCTGTTCGGTGAATCGTACGGCACGGCGCGCAGTTGCGTGCTCGCGTACAAGCTGCACGAGGACGGCATCGATCTGAACGGCGTCACCTTGCAGTCCTCCATTCTCGATTACGCGCAGGCGGGCAATCCGGTCGGCGCATTGCCGACTGCGGCTGCGGACGCGTGGTATCACAAGAAGCTCGGCGTGCATCCGACGCCGACCAATCTTTTGACTTTCGCGGAGGAAGTGGCGGAATTTTCGCGCACGGACTATCTGAATGCGTTGCGCAAGTTTCCCCAGACGGACGACGAAGTTGTCGAGAAGCTGTCCGACTACACGGGCATCGATCGCGCGACGCTGCTCGCGTGGAGCCTCGACATCGCGGCTTACGACAGCCGTGGCAATTCGCTCTTTCTCACGACCTTGCTGAAGTCGAAGGGCGAATCGCTCGGTTCCTACGACGGCCGCGTCACGGCGATTTCGACGGGCATCGCGGGCAAGATCGATCCGAATTCGGGCGGCAACGATCCGACCATGACGGCGGTGAGCGGCGTCTACACGACGATGTGGAACAGCTATCTCAACGAGCAGTTGAAGTTCACGTCGACGTCATCGTTTACCGACCTGAACGATCAGGCGTTTCTCAACTGGGATTTCAAGCACACGGACCCGACGGGCGCGCAGAAGGGCGTCGATTCGAAGGGCAACATCATTCTCTATACGGCGGGCGATCTTGCTGCCGTGATGGCGTTGAATGTCGATCTGAGAGTGCTTTCCGCGAACGGAATGTATGACTTCGTGACGCCGTTCTATCAGACGATCATCGATTTGCAGCAGATGCCGCTGATCGACAAGACCGTGCGGCAGAATCTGTCGGCGACGTTTTATCCGTCGGGGCATATGGTTTATCTCGACGGCGGGTCGAGGACGCAGCTCAAGGCCGATCTTGCCAGGATGTATGACGATGCCACGGCGAATCATGCGGCAATGGGGCGGATTATTGCGCTGCAGAAGGTTACTGCGGACAAGTTGGGGGCGTTGTCGCCGGTGAATGGGGCTTAGGGTTTTTCTGGCTTGCGCCTGGGCGATAGCGACCCCAGACGCAAGCAAATTCCCTCCGGGTACATCGATTGCGGCAATGACCGCAAAGTCGAAACCCACCCGGAGCCCCACAATGCCATCGAAGAAGCAACCGTCGCCGAGCGGCGTCGCCCGCACCCCCTCGCAGAGCAACACGAACAAGAAAGTCGAAGCCCTCGAAACCTACCGCACCGACGCAACGAACCAGGCCCTGACGACCAATCACGGCGTCAAGATCGCGGATAACCAGAACAGCTTGCGCGCCGGTGAGCGCGGGCCGTCGCTGCTCGAAGACTTCATCATGCGTGAAAAAATCACGCACTTCGACCACGAGCGCATTCCGGAACGCATCGTCCACGCGCGCGGCTCAGCCGCGCACGGCGTCTTCCAGGTCTACGAATCGCAGGCAGAACTGACCAAGGCCGCGTTCCTACAGGACCCGTCGAAGGAAACGCCTGTTTACGTGCGCTTTTCGACCGTGCAAGGCTCGCGTGGCTCCGCCGACACAGTGCGCGACGTGCGCGGTTTCGCCGTCAAGTTCTACACGGACGAAGGCAACTTCGATCTCGTCGGCAACAACATGCCCGTGTTCTTCATTCAGGACGCAATCAAGTTCCCCGACTTCGTCCACGCCGTCAAACCGGAACCGCACAACGAAATGCCGCAAGGCGGCTCCGCGCACGATACCTTCTGGGATTTCGTCTCGCTCGTGCCCGAATCCGCGCACATGGTGCTATGGGCGATGTCCGACCGGGCCATCCCGAAGAGCCTGCGCACGATGGAAGGCTTCGGCATCCATACCTTCCGCTTCATCAACGCGCAGGGTAAAGGCCGCTTCGTGAAGTTCCACTGGCGCCCGACGATCGGCTCCGCATCCCTGCTCTGGGACGAAGCGCAGAAGCTTGCGGGCAAGGACGCGGATTTCCATCGACGTGACCTGTGGGAAGCCATCGACAACGGCGACTATCCCGAGTGGGAACTCGGCGTGCAGATTGTCGAGGAAGAAGACGAACACAAGTTCGACTTCGATCTGCTCGACCCCACCAAGATCATCCCCGAGGAACTGGTGCCGCTGAAGATGATCGGCAAGCTCACGCTGAATCGCAATCCCGATAACTTCTTCGCCGAAACCGAGCAGGTCGCGTTCTGTCCGGGACATATCGTGCCGGGCATCGACTTCACGAACGATCCATTGCTGCAAGGCCGTCTGTTCTCCTACACCGATACGCAGATCAGCCGTCTCGGCGGCCCGAATTTCCACGAGATTCCGATCAACCGTCCACTCGCGCCGATGCACAACGGCCAGCGCGACGCGATGCATCGCCAGACGATCGACAAAGGGCAGGCGTCCTACGAGCCAAATTCCATCGACGGCGGCTGGCCGAAGGAAACCGCGCCGGCTGCGGCGGGCGGCGGCTTCGAAAGCTACACGCAGCGCGTCGACGGCGCGAAGATCCGCGTGCGCAGCCCGTCCTTCGCCGATCACTACTCGCAGGCGACGCTTTTCTGGAACAGCATGACCGAGCCGGAGCAGGATCACATCGTCGGCGCGTATTCGTTCGAGCTGTCCAAGGTCGAGCGCAAGAATATCCGCGAGCGTCAGCTCGGCATCCTCGCCAATATCGATGAAACGCTCGCCGCGCGCGTCGCCGAAAACCTCGGGCTGCCCGCGCCGAAGAAAAGCGCGAGCGCCGAGGAACTCGGCAAGTCGTCGGTGACGGAGTCGCCGGCCTTGTCGATCGTTGCGAAGACGAAGCCTTCGATCAAGACGCGCAAGGTCGCGATCCTCGCCGCGCCGGGCGCCGATGCCGCCAGCATCAAGGCCGTGCAGGACGCGCTCAAGGCCGAGGGCGCGCACGCAAAGGTCATTTCGCCGACGCTCGGCTCGCCCGCGCCCGGCATCGAGGCCGACGCGACCATTCTCGCCATGCCCTCGATCATGTTCGACGGCGTGATCGTCGCGGGCGGCAAGGAGAGCGCGAAGGCGCTTTCCGAGTCCGGCGACGCGCGCCACTTCGTGCTCGAATCGTTCAAGCATCTGAAGGCGATCGGCGCGATCGGCGACGGCGAGGACGTGCTCGCGGCCGCGCATCTGCCGGGCGGCGAGGAGGGCGTCGCGGTAGGCAGCGACGCCAAGGCGGTGCTGAAAAGCTTCATCGAGGCGATGAGCCAGCATCGCGTCTGGTCGCGCGCGCACAAGGCGGAGTCGGTGCCGGCCTGATCCGCGTGATCGGCGTTTCGTGCCTCGCAACGATACGCGCGACCATGCCGCCATCGGCGATGTACGCGCCCCCGTCTTTCTTGAGACACTAGCCGTACCGCTCACTCCGGGGGTGCGGCTTGTTCGATCATGCAAGACATCGTGGCGGCGGCGCGCTTGCCGCACGCGTGCAATGGCGCGCGTGCATGGACATCGTCGTCATCGTTCTGATCTGGGCGCTGTGTGCGGCGGCAGCTGGCGCGAAGGAGCGCATCGTCGTCGGCGCGGCGCCGGGCGTCGCGCCGCCGCTCGACATGGCGTATCCGCGTGACACCAAACCGCGCGGGATTTCAGTCGATTACGTGGATGCCGTCGCCGGCGCGCTCGACCTCGACACGCAATGGCGTATCTATCCAAACCGCACCGCGTTGATGGCGGCGCTCGCGCGCGGCGACATCGACATGGCGACAGGCGCGACCGGTGCGGACAGCGAGGACAGGCAAGACGGCAACGGCGCGCTCATATACAGCCGCCAGTATCTGCCGAGCAAACAGATCTACATCGAGCCGCTCGTGAAGCGTCCATCGACGCATCGGCTCGCGTACGTCGACGCGCAGACTTCGCCGGCGCGCCTGCGGTCGGCGTATCCGTCGATGCTGCCGGTCGTGTATCCGGACCTGCTTGCTGCGCTGCTCGCCGTATCGCTCGGCGACGCCGACGCGTTTATCGGCGACATGACGGCTTCCGCCTTCGCGATCACCCATTACTACCTGCCGAATCTGACCATCACGGACCTTGCGGCCTTCGATGAAGACGGCTTCCGCTTCGCCTTCGCGGCGGAACGTCCCGGCGCGGATGCGCTGCGGCAGCGGGTCGACAGCGCGCTCGCGGCGCTGCCGCCGGCCTTCGTTCTCGTCGCGCGCGCACGCTGGAATCCGGGCGCCAACGCCGTCACGCTGGAACGGCCGGTCGAACTCACGGCGCAAGAGCTTGCGTGGGTACGCACGCATCCCGTGGTGCACTATTCGATGCTCGCACAAGCCGCGCCGCTGACTTTCCGCGATTCGCGCGGCCAGCCGGCGGGCATCGCGGTCGATATCCTCGATGCGGTCGCGCGCGTGACCGGCCTGCGCTTCGAGGCCCGCGTGCGCGACACGCCCGAGCAACTCGCGGCCGACATGCGCAGCGGCGCTTCCGCGATCCTGCCGTACGGCGTGGGCGAAACCTCTGCGTTGCCCGGCGGCGTGCTCTCCGCGCCGACCGGCGACGGCATCTTCGTGATCGTGACGTCGGCCAATCAGCCGCCGCTGCGCGACGCCGGCGCGCTCGCGGGCAAGCGCGTCGCGTTACCGCCCTCTTCGTTGCTGGAGAAGCTTTTGCAGCGGAGCGCGTCGGGTGTGCGGATCGTCCATACGCGACCGCTCGACGGTCAGTTCCGGGCCGTGGCAAGAGGCGAAGCCGATGCGACCATCGCCGATCTGGCCCTCGCCAACTACGCGGTGGGCAATGCTTATCGCGGCTCGCTCGTGTTGAGCGGCGTGCTTTCGACGCGACCGGTTCCGCACGGCCTGACCGTCACGGCGAACGAGCCGCTGCTGCTCGGCATCCTCAATCGCGCGATCGAGAGTCTTCCGCCGCCCGAGCTGGAGACGATCCGCGCGCGCTGGAAGCTCTCCGAGCATCCCGAGATGCTGTGGGAACGTCATCGTCCGCAAGTCGCGCTCGGCGCGCTGTTTGGCGCGGCGCTCGTGCTCGTGCTGGCGGGCTGGGCGCTGACGATGCGCGTGCAGGTCACGCGCCGGATCGCCGCCGAAAGGGCGATGCGCGCCGCGAAGGAAGAGGCGGAAACGGCAAACCGCGCAAAATCCACCTTCCTCGCGACGATGAGCCACGAAATCCGCACACCGATGAACGCCGTGCTCGGTCTGCTCGAAATGGAATTGCGCGCGCCGGGCGAGCGCGTCGCGACCGAGCGCGCGCTGTCGATCGCGCATCGCGCCGCGCGCGATCTGCTCGGCATGATCGACGATCTGCTGGATGTCGCGAAGATCGAAGCCGAGCGTCTCGTGCTCGCGCCCGCGCCGCTCGAAATCGAAGCGTGGGTCGCGGGCGTCGCGGCGATCTACGAACCGGCCGCGCGCGCGAAGGGACTCGCGCTCATCGTGAAGCGCCGCTTCGGCGGTGGCCCGACCTGGCTCCTCGCCGATGGCCAGCGTCTGCGCCAGATCGTCGGCAATCTGCTCTCGAACGCGATCAAATTCACCGACGTCGGCGCGGTCACGCTCGAATACCAGGTCGCGCCGCCACAGGACGGCAAGCGCGCGGTGACGCTCACGGTGTGCGATACGGGCATCGGCATCTCGCCCGAGAAGCAGGCGATGCTGTTCACGCCGTTCGTGCAGGCCCACGATGGCCGCGCGCGCAATGTCGGGGGCACGGGGCTCGGCCTCACCATCAGCAAGCGGCTCACAACGATGATGGGCGGCACGATCGAGCTGTCGAGCGAGCCGGAGCGCGGCACGCGCTTTACCGTGCGCGTCGATCTTCCGGAGACGGAGGCGATGGCGGACGATGCGCCGTCCGCGCCGGCGGGCGCGCTTGCCGGGTCGCTCGCGGGGCTACGCGTGCTCGTCGTCGATGATCATCCCGCCAATCGCATCGTGCTCGACGGGCAGATCAGGCTGCTCGGCGGCAGCGCGGAAATGGCCGTCGACGGCAAGAGCGCACTTGCGCGCTGGCGCGCCGCGCCGCGCGCATTCGACGTGATTCTCACCGACTGCTCGATGCCCGAGATGAGCGGCGAGGAACTGGCGCGCACGATCCGGGACGACGAGGCGAAAGACCCGTCGAGTCCACGCGCCGTGCCGATCGTCGGCCTGACGGCGAACGCGCAACCCGACGCCGCGGTGCGCGCGGTCGCGTCGGGCATGAACGCGTGTCTCGTCAAGCCGCTCGGTCTGGACGGTCTGCGCGCCGCCTTGCTCGAAGCGACGCGCGACGGCCGCGTGTCGAGCGCATCGACGGCGCCTGCGCAGGCGTTTGCGCGCGCGCCCGCGCGTGCAGCCGATCCGGACGCGCCGGTGTTCGACCGCGCCTTGCTGGCCGGTTTCGGCGATCAGGCCGGCACGCTCGTCGACACGCTGAAGGCCGCCAACACGCAGGATCTGGCCGACGCGCGCGCTGCCTTCGACGCGTGCGATCACGCGTGCCTGCGAGATATCGCGCATCGCATGAAGGGCGCGGCGGCGGTGATCGGCGCGACGCCGTTCATGCGCGCGTGCGTCACCTTGCAGCACGACTGCGAGCTTGCCGTCGACGAAGACCGCAACGGCGAGGACGACGCCCGCATCACGGCTTCGTTCGCGGCATTCGTCGCGGCGGCGGAAGCGCTCGATGCCGCGCTCGCCAGCCCGCTCGCGTGCGTTTCGCCCGCATCCGATGCGTCGTCATGACGCGTGTCAGGCTTCGCTAGCAGGGCTTTGCGTACATCCCGCGTTTCGTGTGTTTTAATTGAACCTCCGATCATCTCAAAAACATGCGGCGATCCGCGGCCGCAATGGATGGCACTCAGAGGCATGACTCGAAGGGATACCGGGTTCGACGAGAAACCGAAGCCAGGCGCGGGCCGCCCCGGCCGGATCGCGCGCGCGATGCTGGCGTATTGCTGCGCGACGCTCGCGTTCGTGCCGGGGACGCCGCCGTATGCGCAGCGCGCCGAATGGCTCGATGCGCGGGTCACGCAGACGACCATCGTCGATACCATCTGCGTGCCGGGCTATGTCGATCGCGTGCTGCCGTCGTTCGAGATCCAAATGCGCCAGAAGGAGCGGCTGCTCAAGCAGCGCAGCATCGATGCATCGTTCGCATCGGAATATGCGCTCGATCACCGCATGCCGGTGCTGCTCGGCGGCTCGCCCAACTCGCCCGCGAATCTCGATCTGCGCCGCTGGGAAGGGCGCGCGGGCCAGCGCCGCAAGGAGCGGCTCGCGGTCTATCTGAAGCGCTGCGTCTGCACCGGCGACATCACGCTGAAGGACGCGCAATCCGCGATGGCGGGCGACTGGTCCAACCGGTATCCGAATCTGTCCAGCATGTCGTGCAGCGGCTTCTGACGATTGCCTGAACCCATCCATCCGATTTAGAACATCTATTGAAAAAGACGGAATGTCGCAGCACCTGCGCGGTCTACGGGATTAGTATGGAGCTATCTCGAAATTAGCCGGAGCCGCCATGATGTTCGCCTATGTGTCCCTTTTCGTCGTCGGCACGGTTGCGGCGCGCCTGATCCTGAAGCAGCGTGCGCAGCCCGTGCGTGCGCGCGCAAGAAGGTGACGGCGATGAACCTGCTCATCTGGAACTTTCCCCAACGCTGCGCCGCGCGCGACGTGCGGCGTTTTCTGGAACACGAGCTAGGCCAGTATGCGAGCGATATCGCGGTGTACGGCGCGGGCACCGCTGACGCGTACGCCACCGCGAAGCTTGCGATCGATGTGCCTTACATCGGCGAGGCGATCGCGCAGAAGCTGTGCCATCAGCGCTTTCTCGACGAACCCTTGCGCGCCCGGGCCTCGGCTTCCGGCGACGCGTCCATCCGTCTGCATTGACGTTTTCCGCGTGCGCGCGCCGTGTTGCGCGGCCGTCCGGAACGAACTTTGCTGATCCTCCCCTGACGAACGTCATGTAGCGGCGAAGCCGGTGCCACGTGCCACCGGCTTTTTTGTCGATGCGCGCCTGATTCAAGGTGCGCGTCGGGCCGTTCGAACCGGGCGATCCGGTGGATCGTCCGCTGACACGAGGCAAAAGCGGATCAATCGAATCGATGCATCAGGCAGGAAAGAACAGAACCAACAAGACGCCGTCTGGCGCAAGGTTTCTCGTGGGCGCGGCGGCGGGCGCGCTGTTTTCGATCACAGCGGCCGCGTACGCCCAGCAGGCGGCGACAGTCGTGCAGGGCCACGTGACGGCGATGCCCGTCGCGCCCGAACGCGCGTTGCCCGCGATGCCGGTGCCGATGCCCGCGCAGCCGACGTCGGAAGCATCGACGGCTTCTGCGGCATCGGCGGCAAGTGCGGCAACTGCGGCAACTGCGGCGAGTGCGGCGTCCGAGGCGAGCGCGGCATCGGAGGCGGAGGCGCCCGAAGTGCCTTTGCCGCCGGAGCCGCCCGAGCCCAATCTCGCGCAGCGCACCGGCATGTCGCCGGCGGGCGCGTATGCGATGCGCCAGACCTTCGCGCAGGAGGTCGACCGGCGGCTTGCCGTTTCCGCCACGGATCAGCAGGCCTACGGGCGCCTGCTGCAACAGACGCTCGATGAAGACGGTCACGGCGATCTCGCCAATGAGTTCGTCGTATTGGCCGATCGCAATGCGAACGCGCAGGTCATCTTCGTGTACTTCCGCGCGAAGCCGGGCGATGCGTGGTCGATGATCGGCGCGTCGCCGGTATCGACGGGCCGTCCCGGCACCTACGACCACTTCGTGACGCCGCTCGGCGTGTTCCAGCACGTGCCCGGCAACATGGACTTCCGCGCGGAAGGCACCTTGAACGAGTTCAAGATCCGTGGCTACGGCGCGCGCGACATGCGTATCTACGATTTCGGCTGGGCCGATGGCGAGCGTGGCTGGGGCAAGGGCGGCAAATCGCCGATGCGCTTCCAGATGCACGCCACCGATCCCGAGAAGCTGGAGCCCTTGCTCGGCATGCGGCATTCGAAGGGCTGCGTACGGATCCCGTCGACGCTCAACGCGTTCTTCGATCACCACGGCATCATCGACGCGCAATACGAGGCGCGCGCAGCCGACGGCGAGTCGATGTGGATTCTGAAGGCCACGCGCAAGACGACGCCGTGGGCGGGGCACTATCTCGTCGTCGTCGATACGGGCAGGAAGACGCGGCCCGCGTGGTCGCCCGGCCCGGGCAAGGCGGTGCGCGCGCATATTCCGGCGGGCGCGGATTCGGTCGATTGACCCTTGCCCGCCGACGCGCTATTTCGAACGCGCGAGCAGCACGCCCGCGAGCGCCACGCCGAAGCCCGCGAGCTGCACCGCGTCGAGCGTCTCGCCGAACGCGAGATAGCTTTCGAGCGCGGCGAGCGGTGGCGCGAGAAAGAGCAGGGCGGTGGCGCGCGATGCGTCGCCGCGCCTGACCATCCACACGAGCAGCGTCGTCGCGACGCCCGAGAGCATCACGATGCCCCATGCGAGCGAGAGCCACGTCGTCGTCGACGCAATGAAGCGGTGCTCGCCGAGCGCGAGTACGAGCACGAGTGCGACGATCGCGGCGCCTGCGTTCTGCAACGCGCTGGCGCTGCGGATATCGGCGCGGGCGAGCGAGGTCTTCTGATACAGCGTGCCCGCGGTGATGGCGAACACCGCGAGCACGGCGATCGTCACCACGATCCATTGCGGCGCGTGTCCAGCCGATGCCGATCCGGCGTGCGCGCCGCTCGCCGCGATTTTCGGCGCGAGCACGAGCGCGACGCCGGCGAGACCGAGCACGAGGCCGCCCCACGCGCGTGGCGAAAGCCGCTCGCCGAAGAGCCGCGCGGCGACGGCGGCGGTCAGAAGCGGCTGGAGCGCGCCGAGCAGCCCCATGATGCCCGCGCCGAGGCCCTGCGCGACGGCCCAGTAACCCGCGCCGAGATAGACGCCTTGCAGCAGCGCGCCGGCGAACAGATGGCGGGCTATGTCGCGGCCTTTCGGCCAGGGCGCGCGCGCGATTGCGGCGATCGCGAGAAACAGCAGTGTCGTGCCGGCGAAGCGCGCGAGCAGATACAGATTCGGGTCGACGTAAGGCGTGATCGCCCGCGCGACGATGAAGCCCGTCGACCAGAGAAATACGAATACGGGCGCGGCGAGAAGCGAAATCATGTGAGGCGTGCGGCAAGTCGGAATGCCGCAGTATCGGGCCTATGGTTCTCGTTCGTCTTGTCTAACCGTGCACTCAATCTATCGTGAAAGTGTCGAGTGGCTGATTGGCGCGTGCGTCGGTCTCGAAGCGGCGCGATAGTTGCGCGTGCAGGCGCCTCGCTTCGTCCAGCGTGAGATCGATCCAGTAAGGGTCGCCGGCGGCGTCGTTCAAGCGCTCAGGTGGGAACTGGATTTCGATTACCACGCCTTTCTTGTACATCGTTATGCCTCGTGCAAAGCGCTCAAGTGTAGCGGACCGGTTATCGTGGATTGCCTACGCTGCGGAAAGAATGTGTTGCTTCGGATGGGGTGATGGTGCCTGCTGACAATAGTCCCAATTCACATCGATGTCACAGACCTCTGCAATTCTTAAGGGCTAAAGGTCGCCTCCGACCATCCACCCCGACGAAGAGACACCCCAAAAATGACCCGCACTTCCCGCCTCGCGCGCAACATCCTGCCGGCGTTTGCCGCCGCATTCACGATGCTTGCCGCGATGCCCGCCCACGCCGCCGACGCCGTGGTCCTGTACACCGCCGACGGCCTCGAGAACCTGTACAAGGACGTGCTCCCCGCCTTCGAGAAGAAGGAAGGCGTGAAGGTCAATATCGTCACGGCGGGCAGCGGCGAAGTGGTCAACCGCGCGACCATCGAAAAGGATTCGCCCAAAGCCGACGTGCTCGTCACGCTGCCGCCGTTCATCCAGCAAGCGCAGCAAGGCAACCTGCTGCAACCCTATCAGAGCGTGAACTACAAGAACGTGCCCGCGATCGCGAAAGCGCAGGACGGCGCATGGGCCACGTTCGTGAACAACTATTTCTCGTTCGCGATCAACCCCGAAGTCACGAAGAACGCGCCGAAGACATTCTCCGATCTGCTGCATCCGAACTACTCGGGCAAGATCGCGTATTCGAATCCGGCGACGGCGGGCGACGGCATGGCCGTCATCATCCTGACCTCCGCGTTGATGGGCGAGGACAAGGCCTTCGATTACCTCAAGACGCTCGAGCAAAGCGCGAAATTCCACACCAAAGGCACGGGCTACCTCGACGTGCTGCTCTCGCGCAACGAGATCGCCTTCGCCAACGGCGACCTTCAAATGGACCTCGACGACGCCGCAAACGGCGGCCTCTCGATCAAGCCGCTGTTCCTCTCGCACAAGACCGGCGAAGCGCCGACCACGTTCCAGCTTCCGTACGCGATCGGCCTCATCAAGGGCGGACCGAATCAGGCTGCCGGCAAGAAGCTGATCGACTACCTGATGTCGTCGGATGTGCAGTCCAAAGTGCCTGACATCTACGGCATTCCGGGCCGCACCGACGTGCCGCTCGCGGGCAAGAACGGCGAAGCCGTCAAGCAGGCGATCTCGGGTGTGAAGCTGATTCCGGTCGACTGGAACGAAGTCATGCAGAAGAAGGCCGGCTGGACCGAGCGCTGGAAGACCGAAGTGATCGGCAACTCGGGCAAGCAGACGGAAGTCGCCAAGCCGAAGTCGTAACGTGAGCGCCGTTCCCAAGGAAGCATTCGGCGCAGAGCAGTCGCCGGGCGTGCACATCGATCGCCTGACGGTGCGCTTCGGTCAGCGCACCGTGCTCGACGATCTCACGCTGCGCATCGATCGCGGCGAGTTCCTCACCGTGCTTGGCCGCAGCGGTTGCGGCAAGACCACGCTGCTGCGCTTCATCGCGGGCTTCGTCCAGGCCGATGCGCTCGCCGGCACGCTGTCGATCGCGGGCCGCGATCTCACGCACATGCCGCCGCATCGACGCAATCTCGGCTTGCTGTTTCAGAGCTATGCGCTCTTTCCGCATCTGTCGGTGTTCGACAACGTCGCGTTCGGACTGCGCGCGCGCAAGCTGAGTACGGGCGAAATCACCCGCCGCGTCGCGGATGCGCTCAAGCTCGTGCAGCTTTCCGACGCCGGTCACGTCATGCCCGCGCAACTGTCCGGCGGCATGCAGCAACGAGTCGCGCTGGCGCGCGCGCTCGTCATCGAACCGGATGTGTTGCTGCTCGACGAACCGCTCTCCGCGCTCGATGCCAATCTGCGCGCCTCCGTTCGCAGCGAGCTGAAGGCGCTGCATGAGCGCCTGCCGAATCTGACGATCGTGTGCGTGACGCACGATCAGGACGATGCGCTCGTGCTCTCCGATCGCACGCTGCTGATGCGCGATGGCCGCATCGCGCAGCTCGGCGCGCCGCGCGAGTTGTACGACGCACCCAACGATGCGTTCGTCGCGCGCTATCTCGGTGCGGCGAATCTGTTGCCGCCGCGCGTGGTGTATCCCGTCGGCGATGCGCGGCACGACGAGCGCGAACGTCTTGCGTGCATTCGTCCCGAGCGCTTCACGATCGTGCCGCTGGGCGAGGGCCCGTTGCATGGCACGATCGCATCGGTCGAATGGTATGGCGCGGCGCTGTCGATTTCCGTCGCGCTCGATGCATTGCCCGGCGAGCCCGTGCTCGTGACGACGCAGCGTGGCCATTCACGCATGCCGGAGAAGGGCGCGCGCGTTTCACTTCGCTTCGAGGCTGACGATGTCGTCCTTGTTCGTTCCTGACAGCGTCGCGCGCGACGAAGGCCGCATCAGCGACGCCGATCTCTCCGCGCAATTCGCCGCTCATGCCGCACAGGCGCAGCGGCGTCATCGCAAAGGCCAGTGGCATCTGCTGTTCATTCTCGTGTTCGTGCTCGGGCCGCTCGTCGTCTATCCGCTCGCGCGGCTCATCATGCTGAGCGTGACCGGCTCCGACGGCTTCACGCTTCACGCATACAGCGCGTTCTTCGGCAATCCCGAAACACGCGGCATGATCGGCACGACGTTCGGCATTCTTGTCGCGAGCGCGAGCATCGCGTCGCTGCTGGGCGTAGCGCTCGCATCGATGCTGTTCTTCAGGCCGTTCGCGGGCGCGCGTCTGCTGACGCGCTTTCTGGAATTGTTCGTCGCGTTTCCGTCGTTCCTCGTGGCGTTCACGCTGATCTTTCTGTATGGCTCGCAAGGCTCGGTGAGCATCGGCTTGCAGCGGCTCTTTTCGCTCGATGCGCCGCCGCTCGATTTTCTCTTCGGCATCGGCGGCGTGATTCTCGCGGAAGTGGTGTTCTATGCGCCGTTCGTCGTGCGCCCGACGCTCGCATCGTACGCGACGCTCGACATGCGTTTGGTCGAAGCCGCGAAAAGCCTCGGCGCCGATGGCTGGATGGTCGCGATGAAGATCGTGTTGCCGCTCGCGTGGCCGGGCATCGCGGCGGGAACGATCCTTTGCTTCCTGCTGACGCTGAACGAGTTCGGCATTCTGCTCGTGCTCGGCAGCGCGCATCTGATCACGCTGCCGATCGCCATCTACAGCGCCGCGACCGTCGATCTGGATCTGCCCACCGCGGCGGCCGGCTCGGTCGTGATGCTGCTGATGTCGCTGTCGTTGTACGCGTTGTATCGGCGCGTCGACCGGCGTTCGGGAGGCCGCTGACATGCAGCTTTCGATTTCGTCACGCTTCACGCCCGGCGCGTTGTTGCGCATCGCGTTCACGGGCTTCGTCGCGTTGCTGTGCTTCTGGCTCTTCGTGCTGCCGGTGGTTGTCGTCGCGCTGTCGAGCGTCGCGTCGCACTGGTCGGGAACGATGCTGCCCGATGGCTTCAGCACGCGCTGGTTCGCGCGTCTCGGTTCGAGCGATCTCGACGCCGTCATGACGAGTCTCGAAGTGGGGATGGGCGTCGCGATGCTCGGTACCGCACTGGGTCTCTGGCTCGCACTCGCGCTGGAAGGGCGCGACCGGCGCGGCCTGGGCGCGCTCGTCGACGCCGTCGCGATGATGGGCAGCGGCGTGCCGAGTGTCGTGCTCGGGCTCGCGGTGCTGATCGCGTATCACAAGCGTCCGCTGGATCTGTCCGGCTCGGCCGCGATCGTCGTGCTCGTGCAGCTCGCGCTCGTGCTGCCGTTCTGCTATCGCTGCGCGGCCGCCGCGTTGCGCCCGGAACTGATGACCTTGCGCGAGGCCGCCGCGAGTCTCGGCGCGCCGCCGCGCATGGTGCTCGCGCGCGTGGTATTGCCGCAACTCGTGCCGGCAATCCGCGCGAGTCTCGCGCTCGGTTTCGCGCTGTCGCTCGGCGAACTGGGCGCGACGCTCACCGTCTATCCGCCGGGCTTCGCGACAGTGCCGATCGTCGTCGTGGGGCAGGTCAATCGCGGTTACTATCTGCCCGCATCGGCGCTGTCGCTGATCCTGCTGGCGGTCTCGCTCGCCGCGCTACTGATGATCGCCGCGCGTGCTCCGCGCAGCGGAATCGCACGCTAAACATCGGGAATCCGAACTAAAATTCCGGGCCGGAATTGGGCCCGGAATGCGGCCGCGAGCAATTCCCGGGCCGCGTTAGCGTTTTGGCCATGTCATACCAAAAAAAATAAAACTGGCGTAACCTGCACTTTCAGGCACGGCCGCACCCGCATGACCGGAGGAATTTTCCCTCGGGAACAATCAGGGCAGGGCGCCATTTTGGGGCGTCCGAGTGAACTCCCGTCGCGCTTTCGCGGTCGTTGCATATGTTGCAAACACCGGAGGTTCCGATGACATCCGTCGACCTGGAATTCGACCAGCTCAACAGCACCGTCGATGCGCTCAGGCGCTCCATCTCGAACCGCCTGATGTACGGCGTCGGCAAGGACGCCGTCACGGCGCAGCCGCGCGACTGGCTGCACGCCGCTGAACTGGCGGTGCGCGATCGCCTCGTCGCACGCTGGATGCGTACCACGCGGCTGCAATACGAACAGGACGTGAAGCGCGTCTACTACCTGTCGATGGAGTTTCTCATCGGCAGAACCTTCAGCAACGCGCTACTCGCGCTCGGCATCTATGACGAGGTGCGCGACGCGCTGGCCGGCCTCGGCGTCGATCTCGCGGCGCTGGAGGAACTGGAGCCGGACGCCGCGCTCGGCAATGGCGGCCTCGGGCGGCTTGCCGCCTGCTTCCTCGATTCGATGGCGACCGTCGGCGTGCCGGGCTTCGGCTACGGCATCCGTTACGAATACGGCATGTTCCGCCAGACGGTGGTCGACGGCAATCAGGTCGAAATGCCCGATTACTGGCTGCGCGCGGGCAATCCGTGGGAGTTCCCGCGTCCCGAGGTCGTGTACACCGTGCATTTCGGCGGCCGCACCGTGCAGCACGAGGACCGCACCGACTGGATCGACACCGAGCACGTCAACGCGATGGCCTACGACACGGTCATCCCCGGCTTCGCCACGACGGCGACCAACACGCTGCGCCTGTGGTCCGCGCGCGCGACCGACGAGTTCGATCTCTCCGCATTCAATCAGGGCGACTATCGCCGCGCGGTGGAGGCGAAGAACACCTCGGAACATGTCTCGCGTCTGCTCTATCCCGACGATTCGACGCAGGCTGGCCGCGAGTTGCGTCTGCGTCAGGAATACTTCTTCGTCTCCGCGACGATGCAGGATCTGATTCGCCGCTATCAGCGCACGCATACGCATTTCGGGCGGCTCGCGGAGAAGGTCGCGGTGCATCTGAACGACACGCACCCCGTGCTCGCGATTCCGGAACTGATGCGTCTCCTGGTCGACAAGCATCGCGTGCCGTGGGACAAGGCGTGGAAGCTCATCCAGCAGATGTTCTCATACACCAACCACACGCTGATGCCCGAAGCGCTCGAAACGTGGGACGTCGAGATGCTCGCGCGCTTGCTGCCGCGGCACCTCGAGATCATCTTCGAGATCAACGCGCAATTCCTGAAGCAGGTGACCGAGAAGTTCGGCCGCGACGTCGAGCTGATCCGCCGCATCTCGCTCGTCGACGAATACGGTCAGCGACGCGTGCGGATGGCGCATCTCGCGATCGTCGCGAGCCACAAGGTGAATGGCGTATCGAAGCTGCATTCGCAACTGATGGTGCAGAACATCTTCTCCGATTTTGCGCGCATGTATCCGGAGCGCTTCACCAACGTGACCAACGGCATTACGCCGCGCCGCTGGCTCGCGCAGGCGAGTCCGTCGCTTTCGTCGCTGATCGACAAGCGCCTCGGGCCGCGCTGGCGCACCGATCTCTTCGAACTCGGCCGCCTGCGCGAATGGCGCGACGATCCGGAGTTCTGCAAGGCTTTCCACGAAGCGAAGTTCGCCAACAAGCTCAGGCTCGTCGAGCGCGCCAAGCGCGACGCCAATGCGATCATCAATCCGGAAGCGCTGTTCGATCTGCAGGTCAAGCGCATCCACGAGTACAAGCGGCAGTTGCTCAACATCCTGTACGTGATCGTGCGCTACAACCGCATCCGCGAGAATCCGGAGCAGGACTGGACGCCGCGCGTGGTGATGTTCGCGGGCAAGGCGGCATCGGCGTACAAGATGGCGAAGAACATCATCAAGCTCATCAACGATGTCGCGAAGCGGATCAACGCGGACCCGCTCGTCGGCGACCGGTTGAAGGTCGGCTTCATTCCGAACTACGGCGTCTCGGTGGCCGAACTCATCATTCCGGCGGCGGATCTGTCGGAACAGATTTCGATGGCCGGCACCGAGGCATCGGGCACCGGCAACATGAAGCTCGCGCTGAACGGCGCGCTGACCATCGGCACGCTGGATGGCGCGAACATCGAAATCTGCGATGCCGTGGGGCGCGAAAATATCTTCATCTTCGGCAACACGACCGACGAGATCGAATCGCTGCGAGCGGCGGGGTATCGGCCGCGGCAGATCTACGAAGAGAACCCGGAGCTGAAGCTCGCGCTCGATCAGATTCGCCTCGGGCATTTCTCGCCGGAAGAGCCGCATCGCTTCTACGACATCTTCCACACGCTGGTGGACTGGGGCGATCACTACATGGTGCTCGCCGACTTCGACAGCTTCGACAAGACGCAGACCGAAGTCGATCTCAAGTTCCGCGACAAGGACGCGTGGACCAAGAGCGCGATCGAGAATGTCGCGGGCATGGGCATCTTCTCGTCGGATCGCACGATCGCTGAATACGCGCGCGACATCTGGCATGTCGAGCCGTTGCAGGTGACCTGAAGCGCGCGCGTTTCGGCCTCAGCGCCGCGTGATGCGAATCACGCGGCCGAGCGTCGCGTTGGGAAACCATCGCGTGATCTTGCCGATGACCACGTTCGCGTCCACGCCGTCCGTTTCGACATAGAGGGTCGTGCAGTCGTGACGACGGCTCGTCGCGACGACGTGCGCGCGCACGTTCGCACCGAAAGCGTGCGTGAGCAATTCACGCGCGGGTGCGGAGTTCAGTCCGGGAACGGTCAGATCGAACGCAAGGCAGTGACGCGTTTCGCGGCGGCGCGGCGAGCCGCCGTTGGATGCCTGGGGAAGAAAGGGCAGGTCGGAAGTGCGATACATCGATGACAGCCGCCCGATGGCGGCTCGAAGTGGCAACGCGTTCACTCTACCGCCGCGCGCCTAAAGGCGGCGATAAAGTCGCGCGCGACGATATTAACGCCGTATCAAAATCACGCCTGCGGTTTGGCGGCTGCGCTGGCCGCGTGTTTCGCGACCGCATCGCCGACGAGCGCGGCCACTTTGTCCGCAAATTCCTGATCTTTCGTGATGAGCACTTCGCGCTCGCCATCGGGCGTCGCGACCATCAATTGATAGATCACGTCCTGCGTGATCCAGGTCAGGTAGCCCACCACGATGGTCATCACGCCGAGCACGAGCGCCGCGCCCGAGCCGGTGATAATGCCCGCGCCGAACGCGACGAGCCCGATCAGCGCGATGATGACGGGCATCGGCTTCTGGCGCGGAATCATCACGACGCGCGCGGTGCGCAGATCACGCAGCGGAATCATCTGCCCCGATGCCGACAGGCCGGCGCGCGAGAGCGTGACGCCGCGTTCGTTGAAAGGAGTATCCATAAGGTTTCGCAGTTCTTGTTACGGCCGGTGAAACCGGGGAGCGTACCAGACCGCGCGCGCCGGGGGCAGTTGCACGGCATTCATGTGCTTTGCATTCCGGGCGCTCCCGCGCCGCGATACGCCGTCTCTCACGGGAAAACCATGACGAGATTCGCTTTGATCTTCTTTCGTTTCGAAACTAGACTCTTCCGTAACGAAAGATCGCGTGGAAGCGAACCTGATGCTGAACAACAAGAGTTCATTGAAGCGACGCCTTCAAATCGTCGAACTTGTTCGCAAGCGCGGGGAAGTTTCCGTCGATGAACTCAGTCAGGTTTTCGATGTTTCGAGCGTGACCATCCGTAGCGACCTGACTTATCTGGAGCAGCAGCGCTACCTTCTGCGTTCGTTCGGAAAGGCCCGCTATCTCGCACAGAAGTCCGGAGACGACATTCTCGTGCCGGCGTCGGACGCCGCCATACGCAAGGCCTCCGAGACGGCTCTCGCCCGTTTTGCGGCCGAACAGGTGATGGATAGCGAAGCGGTCATGTTGGGCGCGGGAGAGATCGTTCACAAGATGATTCCCTTCCTTGCAGACCGGGCGAATCTTTCATTGCTGGTTCAGGACGTTTCGGTTGCCCAGACGGTTCAGCGGTTTCTGCACTGCGAGGTGT
Source organism: Caballeronia sp. NK8 (assembly GCF_018408855.1). Taxonomy (GTDB): domain Bacteria; phylum Pseudomonadota; class Gammaproteobacteria; order Burkholderiales; family Burkholderiaceae; genus Caballeronia. The sequence continues at coordinate 344,020 of NZ_AP024323.1, forward strand.
TGCTGACCGGCGGCCGACTGGAGCACGGCTCGACTGTGATGACCGGCCCTGACGCGGAAGCCGCTGTGAGCCGGCGCCCGATTGATCTGTGCGTGCTGCAAGCATCCGGTGTCGACCGCGATGGCAAACTTTTGACGGCGGATTCCGCCCTGGCGCGCGTGGCGCAGGCAGCGCGGCGGGCCGCGAGGCGAACGATCGTCGTTGCGTTTCAGCCGGTACTCGACGAACGTAGCGGCGTGGCGTTCGCGAGCGCGCAAGAGATTGACACGTTGCTTATCGACGATGGAATCGACCCGCCGACGATGGAGACGGTGATGCGCAAGGGCCTTCAGCTGCAAAGGCGTGACACAGGCATTCTGGAGTTTCGCGCTTCCTGACAGGACGTATTGCGCTAAGCGCGTCCTGTATTGCATTTCGTGTATCGTAATCCTAACGAAAACCGCCATGGCTAAAACCGAAGCGAAACCGGACCATCGTCCCGGCTGCATTCTCACGATGGGCGAGATTCTCGTCGAGATTCTCGCCACGGAAATCGGGCAGTCGTTTCGGCAGGCAGGGACGCTGATCGGGCCGTTCGCGAGCGGCGCGCCGGCAATTTTTATCGATCAGGTCGCGAAGTGCGGCAGCCCGTGCGCGATCATCGGATGCGTCGGCGATGACGACTTCGGCGCCCTCAATGTCGAGCGCCTGCGCGAGGACGGCGTGGATGTATCCGGGATATCCGTCATCAAGGCTGCCACCACCGGCAGCGCGTTCGTCACGTATCGCAAGGATGGCGACAGGGACTTCATCTACAACATCACCAACAGCGCCTCGGGACATCTTTCTGTCAGCGAGATTCGCGAACACTTGCTGAAGGATTGCAGGCATTTTCATGTGATGGGGTCCTCGCTCTTCTCGTTTCGCATCATCGAGGCGATGAAGAGCGTCATCGAAACGGTGAAGGCGAACGGTGGCACGGTCAGCTTCGACCCGAACATCCGCAAGGAGATGCTGCGCATTCCGGAAATGCGTGAGGCGCTCGACTTCATTCTCGACTACACCGATGTGTTCCTGCCGAGCGGGCACGAAGTGATGTTGCTCGCGAGCGCGAACACCGAAAAGGCAGCGATCGATGAATTGCTGGGCAGAGGAGTGCGCGAGGTCGTGGTGAAACGCGGCAAGGACGGATGCAGCTTCTATGATGGAAAAGACGAGCGGCATGTCCAAGCCTTGCCGGTGACTGAAGTCGACCCGACGGGCGCCGGAGACTGCTTCGGCGGGACTTACATCGCCTGTCGCGCACAAGGATTGGGTGTCGGGCGGGCGCTGGAATATGCCGGCGCTGCAGGTGCGCGCGCTGTCACGTATCGCGGTCCGATGGAAGGAACTGCAACGCTCGCGGAACTGGATGCGTTCATCAAGGAGAGATCCGAGGTGAGCCATGACTGAAATCGTCACACGGCTCACAGCCGACGCACGATTTGGGTCGCGACTGAAGGGAATCTACTCGGTCTGCTCGGCACACCCATGGGTGATCGAAGCAAGCATGAGGCAGGCGCTCGATGATGGCACGCCATTGCTGCTCGAATCCACCTCGAACCAGGTGGATCAGTATGGCGGTTACACCGGCATGCGGCCCGCGGACTTCGTGCGGTTCGTTCACAAAATCGCCGATAGAGTGGGTTTCCGTCGAGAAACCCTGCTTCTCGGCGGCGACCATCTCGGCCCGAACGCCTGGCGAAATCTTCCAGCCGATGAAGCGATGGAACGCGCTGAAGCACTGATCGAAGCCTACGCCGCGGCAGGATTCAAAAAGATTCACCTCGACACGAGCATGAGCTGCGCCGATGACCCGTCGCGTCTTTCCGACGAAGTGGTCGCCGGGCGTGCGGCCCGATTGTGCGCGGCCGCGGAGCAAGCAGCCGAACGCGCAGGGCTGCGCGAACGCCCGGTCTACATAGTCGGTACGGAAGTCCCCGTGCCCGGCGGGGCATCGGAAGCGCTTGCTGCGGTCGAGGTGACGAACCCGCGCGCGGCGCTCGATACCGTCGCGGTGCATCGTGCGGCATGGCAGGCCCGTGGGCTGGACGCGGCGTGGGAGCGCGTCGTCGGTCTCGTGGTCCAGCCGGGTGTGGAGTTCGATCACACGAAGGTGGTGGACTATGACGCGTCATCCGCCGGCGAGCTGTCGCATATCCTCGATGACTTGCCCGGCATGGTCTTCGAAGCGCATTCCACGGACTATCAGAAGCCTGAGGCTCTGTCGGCGCTGGTGCGTGACGGCTTCGCCATTCTGAAAGTCGGGCCAGGCGCGACGTTCGCATTGCGAGAAGCGCTTTACGCTCTTGCGGACATCGAAGACGAACTGGTCGCAGCGGATGCACGCTCCAATCTGAGAGCAGTGGTCGAGCGCGTGATGCAGGAGAAACCCAGAAATTGGGAGAAGTACTATCACGGCAGCGAACAGGAAAAGCGGCTCTTGCGCACTTTCAGCTACAGCGACCGAATTCGCTACTACTGGACCGATGCGGAAGTTGCGGACGCAACGCAAAAGCTGGTGTTCAATCTTGAACACGTCGACATACGCGAAAACCTCATCAGTCGATATCTTCCGAACCAGTACTGGCAACTCCGCTGCGGATTGATCGATGGTTCGCCGATGAGCCTGATCTTCAGCAAGGTGCGGGAGGTCATCGGCATGTATGCGGTCGCTTGTAGAACGTAAGCATCGCATTCGATGAACGGCGTCATGGTAATCCCACTTTTTGGCGTCCTTCATACCTGTGCAGGGAAAACCCGCTTTGTTGGGCTTTCGACTCGTCACTAGAATTTTTCACGGTAAAAGAGGCTTGCCCTCCCCATGGCGAGCTCAGAGGCTTACTTGGAGGCGACATGAGCAAAGTGACCGTGGACAAAAGTGAGCAGCCGAGGCCCCGCAAGGGTTTCGCGACTCAGCTCATGCACTCGCGTGAGACCGGCATCGTTGGCGCGCTGGTCATCATGGTGGTGCTGCTATCGATTTTCGCGCCGGACTTCGCCAGTAAAGGCAACCTGCTCAATGACGCGCGCAATCTGTCATTCATCGGCATCGTCGTGCTGGGTCAGGCTGCGGTAATGATTACTGGCGGGATCGACCTTTCGGTCGGCAGCGTGTGGGGGCTTGCGGCGGTGGCGTCCGCCGCGATGATGCAAGCGGGCATGGGTGTGGTTCCGGCGTGCGCGCTCACGCTGCTCATTTGCGCCGCCGTTGGCTTCTTCAACGGCTTCTGCGTGACCAAGCTGCGCATGCTGCCGTTCGTTCCGACGCTCGCCACCATGAGCATCGCACGTGCGCTCGCGCTCATCATCACGCGCGGCAAGGCAATCGACGGCTTCCGCCCCGACGGTGACGCGTTCTTCGCACTCGGCGGCGGCGACTTCCTCGACTTGCCGGTTCCCTTCATCATCTTCGTGGTGCTGGCGATCATCGCGGCGATCGTGCTCAAGAGAACGGTCTACGGCCGCCAGCTCTATGCGGTCGGCGGTAACGAACGCGCCGCGATGCTCACCGGCCTGAACGTGGACCGGCTGAAGATGAGCGTCTACATCATGTCCTCTGTCCTCGCGGGTGTCGCGGGCATCATCGAAGTGAGCTACCTGTCGTCCGCGATTTCCAATCAGGGGCTGGGTAAAGAGCTGAGTGTCATTGCGGCGGCGGTGATCGGCGGCACGGCCCTGTCCGGCGGCGAAGGCACCGTGATCGGCGTGTTCGTCGGCACGGTGATTCTCGAAGTGCTGCGCAATGGTCTCGTCTTGCTGGGAACGGACGCTTATTGGCAAGGGGTGTTCGTCGGTTCTGTCATCGTGCTTGCCGTCTTTATCGATCAACTCAGAAAAGGCGTCTGGCGACGTCGATGAGCGCTGTAGCCATAACAATCCTTGGAGAAGACCATGACACGCACCATGATCAGTGCAGTAGCCGCCGCCGTCCTGTTCGGGCTCGGCATCACGCAAGCGCACGCAGCCGACAAGAAGGTTTTCGCCGTCGTGCCGAAGGCGCTCGGCGTCGCTTTCTACGCCGACGCGGAGAAAGGCTGCAAGGAGGAGGCCGCGAAACTCGGCGCGGAGTGCCTGTTCACGGGCCCGGCGCAACTCGATGACGCCGAGCAAGGTCGGATCGTAAGAGACCTGATTACCAAGAAGGTCGCGGGTATCGCGATTGCGCCGAATAACGCCGACTCCATCAGTAACGTCATTAGTGCTGCCGTGGCGAAGAACATCCCGATCGTCACATTCGATTCCGATGCGCCGAAGTCCAAGCGGGCCGCGTTCATCGGCACGAACAACGAGGCGGGCGGAGTGGCCGCCGGCGAAGCATTCGCGAAGGCGCTTCCGAAGGGCGGCACCTACGCGATCCTGACCGGTGGCCTGTCCGCCGCGAATCTGAATGAGCGCATCAAGGGCTTCAAGTCCAAGCTCGACGGCAACTTCAAGGAGGTTTCGGGTTCGCCCTTCGCATGCAACGACGACTCCAGCACGGCGGTGCAGTTGATTCAGGACATTCTCGCGAAGAACCCCAAGCTCGACGGTATCTTCTTCGCAGGCGGCTGGCCGATGTTCGCGCCTGAGGCCTACATTCGCGCCGTCAAGAACAAGGCAGCCGATATCAAGGCGGGCAAGTTCGTGATCGTCTCGTTCGACACGTTGCCGTCGCAGGTCAAGCTGCTCAAGGAGGGTTACGCGACCACGCTGATCGGCCAGCGACCGCTCGCGATGGGCATCGAGTCGGTGAAACAGCTCGATGAACTTTCCAAGGGCGGAAAGATTCCGCCGGTCACGGATACCGGTGTCGATATCGTGAATTCGTCCAACGTGGACAAGTTCGTCGGCGGCAAGTAATCCGTCCGTGCGGGACCGGGATGTTCCCGGTCCCATGCTTTCCTTGCGAAGAGTGCCGCCATGACCGTTCTATTGAGCGTTGAGCAGATCACCAAGACCTATCCGGGTGTCAAGGCGCTGCAAGAGGTCTCCTTCAGCGTCGAGGCAGGGACCGTGCACGCCATCATGGGCGAGAACGGAGCCGGAAAGTCGACGTTGATGCAGGTCATCGCCGGGGCGCATTCGCCGACTTCGGGCCGGCTCATCTTCGACGGACAGGAAGTCGAGTTCACCAATACGCGCGACGCAGCGAAGAAGGGTATTTCGATCGTCTTCCAGGAGCTGATGCTGGCTTCGAACATGACCATCGCCGAGAACATATTCCTCGGCACCGAGCCGCGCATGGCCCGCGTGCTGGTCGACCGCGGCACGTTGCTGGACAAGGCGCGGGCTGCCATGAAGCGGCTGGGCATCTCGCTCGACCCCGATACGCGTCTGGGCGATCTGACCATCGCACAGCAACAGCTCATCGAAATCTGCAAGGCGCTGATTCATGAGCCGCGCCTGCTCATTCTGGACGAGCCGACATCGAGCCTGTCCGAAGCCGACTCTCTGACGCTCTTCAAGGTGGTTCACGAGTTGCGGGACCGCGGCGTGACCATTCTGTACATCTCGCACCGGATGCGTGAGGTGTTCGACAACTGTGACGCCGTAACCGTCCTGCGGGACGGCAAGCACGTGCGAACCGCGCGGCTTGCCGATACGTCGCCGGATGAAGTGGTCCGCCTCATGGTTGGCCGTGACCTCGCGGAGGTGAAGCGCGTACGGCCAGAGCACGCCGGCAAGCCTGTCGTGCTATCGGTGCAAGGTCTCGGCGATGACCATCGCTATCGCGACGTCTCGTTCTCGCTTCGCCAGGGCGAAATCGTCGGGCTCGCGGGTCTGATCGGAGCGGGCCGCTCGGAAGTGGCGATGGGGATCTTCGGGGCCCCGCCGCCGAAGCACGGGACCGTCTCCGTCGAAGGCAAGCCCGTCAAGATTTCCAGACCGCGCGATGCGATGAAGCTCGGCATTGCGCTCGCGCCCGAAGACCGCAAGGACCAGGGGCTGGTCCTCGGCATGTCAGTCGGCAGCAATCTTTCTCTCGCTGCCCTCGGACTCGGACGCCTGTCGAAAGGACCTGTCGTGCGGCCCATGCAGGAGTCCCGTCTGATCGACACCTACGTCGGACGGTTCAAGATCAAAACGCCGACAGTCGAACAGTTGGTGCGGCTCTTGAGCGGCGGCAATCAGCAAAAGGTCGTGCTGGCGAAATGGCTGGCGTCGAAACCGCGCGTGCTCATCGTGGATGAGCCGACACGAGGCGTCGATGTCACGACGAAAGCAGAAATCTACGCGCTGATGCGAGAACTCGCGCACGACGGACTGGCGATTCTCGTGATCTCGAGCGACCTGCCTGAGATTCTTACCATCTCGGACCGTATTCTGGTCATGCGAGCGGGGCAACTGGTCGGCGAGGTTGGCTTCGACGAAGCATCGGAGGAGCGAATCATGTCGCTGGCCGCGCTCGAACATGCCGACCCGGCTCATCCGGAAGTCAAGCCGACTGGATTCGTTTCCTGAACTAACTTCGTGATGGTCTCGTTAAAGGAACTTCACCGTGAATAAAGTTGGCATGTTCTACACCTACTGGTCGACTGAATGGATGGTCGACTTTCCAGCGACGGCGAAGCGCATCGCGGGACTCGGCTTCGACATGATGGAAATCTCGCTTGGCGAGTTCCACAATCTTCCGGATGCAAAGAAGCGCGAGCTGAAAACGGTCGCCGACGATCTGGGCCTCACGGTGATGTGCTGCATCGGGCTGAAATCCGAGTATGACTTCGCGTCGCCGGAACAGAGCGTGCGCGACGCCGGCACCGAGTACGTGAAGCGTCTGCTCGATGATTGCCACATGCTCGGCGCACCGGTGTTCGCCGGCCTCACGTTCTGCGCATGGCCGCAGTCGCCGCCGCTCGACATGAAGGACAAGCGTCCGTATGTCGACCGCGCGATCGACAGCGTGCGCCGCGTCATCAAGGTGGCCGAGGACTACGGGATCATCTATGCGCTGGAGGTGGTGAACCGCTTCGAGCAATGGCTATGCAACGACGCCAGGGAAGCGCTTGCGTTCGCCGATGCTGTGGACAATCCGGCTTGCAAGGTGCAACTCGACACGTTTCACATGAACATCGAGGAGAGTTCCTTCCGCGATGCGATCCTCGCGTGCAAGGGTAAGCTCGGGCACTTTCATCTCGGTGAAGCGAACCGCCTGCCGCCTGGAGAGGGCCGTCTGCCGTGGGACGAAATCTTCGGCGCGCTGAAGGAAATCGACTACGGCGGGACCATCGTCATGGAGCCCTTCATGCGCAAGGGCGGCTCCGTGAGCCGTGCCGTGGGCGTCTGGCGCGACATGTCGAATGGCGCGACGGACGAGCAGATGGACGAGCGCGCTCGCCGCTCCCTGCAGTTCGTTCGCGGCAAACTGGCTTGAGTGCGCGAGCTAAAAGGCGCCGCGTCGCGTCTCCTCGTTCGCCCTGAAGTTCCGGTTGCTGTTCTCCGGATTCCGGTTCACCAGCGGTCTCGCGTAAAGCGGATGGCGCAGGCTGCGCACCTCATGCTCCAGTTCGAAGCATGGCGCATCGCCTGCAAGATCGATTAGCCGCCGGAACCGATATTGATGAGCCTCCTCGCCATAAGTCAGTCCGTGCGCGGCGAGTCGCGCGTAGGGCCCGGAAAAATCGGCGACGTAAATCTGGATGTGATGCCCGTCGTAGTCCGGACTGGCGGTGGGCGTTTCGGCATAGATGAGCTGCTGATGTCTGCCGATGCCGATGACCGCCTGTCGGGCGTCGTGTTCTTCGCGGATTTCGACGGACGCATTGAACATTTCCTTGTAGAACGCGGAAATCGCGGCGGCGCATCCGACCGGGACGTCGAGCCGCACGTAAGCCATACCGAGGTCGATGCCTGACCACGGGGCGCGCGCTTCGGATGCGTCCGGATCGAGACAATCGTAACGATTGCCCCACGGGCAGGTTACCTCGACGCGATCCTCGCGCTCGGCCCATCCGAAGCCGGTCTGCGCGAGCACGGGCTGAACTTCCCGCAGCCGTTTCAGGAGCGATTCGCGCTCCCCCACGATCAGCCCGACCTGTCCTCGCAGGCGCTGCGCATTGCCGTGCGGAAGATGGATCTGCGACCGGCCTATGTTGATCCACATGTTGCTCACGCCGGTCATCAGATAAGGATCGCGCGTCAGTCCGAGCGCGCTGACATAGAACGCGGTGGCCAGACGCTGATCCGGTATCGTGAGGTTGACGTGTTCGAGCAGCACGAGATTGCCGATATCCTCGTGCGCGTAATCGAAGCGATGCATCTCATGGCCCTCCAGAGTTTTCGATGACAGCAGGCCCGACATAGTGCGCTCGCGGCCGCAGCAAGGTTCCTTCCGTGCTCTGTTCGATCGAATGAGCCATCCAGCCGACACTCCGCGCGATGGAGAACAGCGCAAACGCCGCGCCCTCCGGAAGCTCGCAATGCTCGACCAGCGCGGCGAGCGCCATGTCGATGGCGGGCAGCTTGCCCGTCGATCGTTCGACGCAGTCGATCAGTTCGCGCGCCGCGTCGGGCGCATCGAAGGCAGACAGGAGATCGGCCGCGCGCGGATCGCCCTGCGGATAGAGCTCGTGTCCGAAGCCGGGCAACGCATCGCCAGCCGAGATCCGTCTCTGCACCGCGGCTGCGGTACCCGAGCGCTTCGCATCATCCATGAATTCGCGCACGCGCACGATCGCGTTGCCATGCATCGGGCCGGAGAAGGCGGCGAGTCCCGCGATCATGCTCGCCCCGAGCGACGCCCCCGTCGATGCGGCCACGCGCGCCGCGAATGACGAACTCGTGAGTTCCTGATCGGCCAGCAGAACCAACACGCGGCGCAGCAGATCCGCATGATGCGGGACGCCCCATGCATCCGCGATCCGCAGATGCAACGAATCCTCATCCAAACGCAGTTCGACGAAATTGCTGGCGAGGCGGCCGACGAGCGCGGCGGCCCGCGCCACGCGTTCCGCGCCATCGCATGCGGATTCCATCCGATCGCTCGCCGCTGAATGAGCCAACGCGGCATAGACACGTGCGCTCACCGGTCCATCGAACGGTATCGGCGCGAAGGAAGGAAAGCGCGGCGGCTCGTCCATGTTCCATAGCAACTGCGCGATCTGTTCCAGCGTCGCCGATGCAGCCAGTCGCACCGCATCCTGGCCGCGATAGTAAAGCCGCCCGCGCACGATCGTGGAGATGCTCGTATCGATGATCGGCTCGCCCCAGGCCATCGTGCTGGCCGCGATGTTCTTGCGCGCTCGTCCGAGGCTGCGTTTCTTCACGAGCGCCGCGATATCCGCCGCGCGATACAGATTGCGGTTCGCGTGCTGCGGGTCGCCCTGGACTTCGATCTGACCGCGGCTGACATAGGCGTAGAGCGTCTGCTTGCGCACATTCAGGGCTTCGCAGGCCTCTTCCTGAGTCATCCAGTGCTTCACGTTGATCGAATCAATCAAGATTGACGGTCGTCCATGGCGTCGGTGTAATGCGAGACATAAATCAGCCCCGCCGCGTTCAGGGGCATGAAACAGGAGATATCGGTGGCTACAGAGCGAACGACCCAGTATATAGCGAGCACGACAACCCGCACGACGCGCACGCGCTATTCGATCCTCGCGATGATCCTTTTGCTGGCCACGGTGGCCTACGCGGATCGCGCCATCCTGTCGATCGCGGGTCCCGGCATATCGAAGCAGTTCGGCCTGAATCACGTGCAATTGGGCTATGTGCTGTCGGCCTTCAGCTGGGCGTATGTCGTCGGCCAGATACCGGGCGGTTTGCTGCTCGACCGCTTCGGCACCAAGACCATGTACGGCGCGACGCTGGTCCTGTGGTCCATCGCGACAATGCTCGTTGGCTTCATCGGCAACGTCACGTCGGATCTCTCGGTTGCGCTCGGGCTCTTGTTCGCGCTGCGCTTCGCGCTCGGGCTGATCGAAGCGCCGAGCTTTCCCGCCAACAGTCGCGTCGCGGTCATGTGGTTTCCCAAGGAAGAACGCGGCCTTGCCACGTCGTTGTTCGCATCGGCATCGTATTTCGCCGTGGCGATCTTTTCGCCGTTCGCGGGATGGCTCACGTCGCGCTTCGGCTGGCCCGCTCCGTTCATCGCGCTGGGCGTGATCGGCATCGCGGCGGCGGGCGTATGGGCCGTCGTCATGTACGAGCCGCGCAATCATCCGCGCGTGTCGAGCAGCGAACTCGATCACATCATCGCAGGTGGCGCGATGGTCGATATCGACTCGAAGCACGAGCTCAAGTCGCGCCCCCCGGTCTCGTCCGGCGTGATGCGCGTGCTGCTCGCCAATCGCATGCTGTGGTGCGCGTATATCGGGCAGTATTGCACTATCGCGCTGAGCTATTTCTTCATCACCTGGTTTCCGATCTACCTCGTTCAGGCACGCGGCATGAACGTGATGCAGGCCGGTTTCGCGACGATGGTGCCGGCCGTGGCGGGCTTCCTCGGCGGCATTGCGGGCGGCACGATCTCCGACTGGCTCATTCGTCGCGGATGGAGCGTGTCGTGGGCCCGCAAGACGCCGTATATCGTCGGCATGACGATGGGTTGCAGCCTCGTTCTGTCTGCCGTCACCGAAAGCAATATCGCGATCGTTCTGCTGATGACGCTGGCCTTCTTCGGCAAGGGCGCGGCCGCTGGCGCGGGGACGTGGGCCGTTGTCAGCGACACGGCTCCGCGCGAGGCAGTCGGGCTGGCCGGCGCGATCTTCAATTGCATCGGGAATATCGGCGGCATCGTGACGCCGATCGCCTTCGGCTATATCGTGCAGGCGACGGGCGGCTACACTGTCGGACTCTACTTCGTCGCCGCGCATTGCCTCGTGGCGGCCATCGTCTATCTGTTTTTCATGGGCAAGATCGAGCGCGTCAGGATGAGTTGATCGCAGTTCCACGCTTCGCCCTGTGTCTTTGCATAACGTCATCACCGAATCCGAACCATGACCAAGCCGATCATCCTCAATGCGGCAGAATTGCCCGAATGGACGCACGCCGAACTCAGAGCGCTATTTACCGTGCTCGATCTTCCGCGCGATCCTTCAGCCATCGGCGCATTTCTGAACGAACACGGCAGCAAGGTTCGCGGCATCGCGCTGCGTAAAACGAAGATCGATACGGCATTCCTCGATGCGCTGCCCGCGCTGGAGATCATCTCGAGCTACAGCGCGGGACTGGATAACGTGGACATTCAGGCGACGCGCGCGCGCGGCATCCGCATCGAGAATACCTCGCACATTCTGGCCGAAGACGTGGCCAATGCGGCGGTCGGACTGGCGCTCGCGGTCACGCGCGACTTCGTCAATGCGGACGCCTACGTTCGCTCGGGGCAGTGGCCCGTGCAAGGGCATTACCGGCTGGGCCGGTCCATCTCGCGCATGAAGGTCGGCATCGTGGGGCTGGGCACCATCGGCTCGGCCATCGCGCAGCGGTTGCGGGCGTTCGGTTCGAAGCTCGCGTACTTCGGTCCCAGCCGCAAGGCCGTCGATATGCCGTACTACGACGACGTCGTACGGCTCGCGCGAGACAGCGACATGCTGATCCTCACGTGCCCGCTTTCGCCCGCGACCCATCATCTGATCGACGCGAAGGTCATCGATGCGCTCGGGCCCGAGGGATTCCTCGTGAACATCGCGCGCGGTCCGGTCGTCGATGAACGCGCGCTCATCGCGGCGCTTGCAGCGAACAAGCTGGCGGGCGCCGCGCTCGACGTGTTCGAGCACGAACCCGACGTTCCCGAGGCGCTCATCCGTGATCGCAGGCTGGTGCTTACACCGCATATCGGTTCCGGAACGGAAGAGACGCGTCGCGCCATGGCGGAAAATGTCGTCGATGCGTTGGCGAAGCACTTCGATATCAATGGGCCGCGCGACAGGGCGGTCGTCGACGCTGAACTGGAACGCGCCGGCTGAGGTTTTCCAGGGCACATGCGCTGCGATTTGCATATCGGAAGTTTCCGATATATACTTCGCCTCAAGACGATTCGGAAGGCCACGCTTTCCGTTCGTCAGACGCATGAGCAACGAAATGGACATCGACGCAATTCACAAGGCCCTCGCCAACCCCCTTCGCCGTGAGATTCTCGAATGGCTGAAGGAGCCGGAACGACATTTCCCGAATCAGGAACTGCCGTTGCTGCATGGCGTCTGCGCGGGCCAGATCGATGGACGCTGCGGCATGTCGCAGTCGACCGTTTCCGCGCATCTCGCGACCTTGCACAAAGCCGGACTCGTCACCACGAAGCGCGTCGGACAATGGGTGTTCTTCAAGCGCGACGAGGCGGTCATTCAGGCGTTCCGCGATTCGATGAACACGCTCTGAGCGGCTGGCTTTCCTTTCGGTGATGGGCTGCTTTCAATTTCATTAGGACACCAATTCATGTCGACACTCTTCGATCCGCTCAAGGTTGGCGTACTCACGCTCAAGAACCGCATCATCATGGCGCCGCTCACGCGTCAGCGCGCAGGCGTCGAACGCGTGCCCAATGCGCTGATGGCTCAGTACTACGCGGACCGCGCATCGGCCGGTCTCATTCTGAGCGAGGCGACCTCGGTCACGCCGCAAGGCGTCGGCTACGCGGACACGCCGGGCATCTGGTCCGACGAGCAAGTGGAAGGCTGGAAGCGCGTGACGAAGGCCGTGCACGAAGCCGGCGGCAAGATCTTCCTGCAGCTGTGGCACGTGGGCCGTATTTCGGATCCGCTGTTTCTGAACGGCGAACTGCCGGTGGCGCCGAGCGCGATCGCGGCGGGCGGCCACGTGAGCCTCGTGCGCCCGCAGCGTCCGTTCGTGACGCCGCGCGCGCTCGAACTCGACGAAATCGCCGGCGTGGTCGCGGCGTTCCGCAAGGGCGCGGAGAATGCGAAGCGCGCGGGCTTCGACGGCGTCGAAGTGCACGGCGCGAACGGCTATCTGCTCGACCAGTTCCTGCAGGACAGCACCAACAAGCGCACCGATGTCTACGGCGGCCCGATCGAAAACCGTGCGCGTCTGCTGCTCGAAATCGTCGACCAGTGTATCGACGTGTGGGGCGCGGATCGTGTCGGCGTGCATCTCGCGCCGCGCGCGGATTCGCACACGATGGGCGACAGCGATCGCGCCGCGACCTTTGGCTATGTGGCGCGCGAGCTCGGCCGTCGCAAGATCGCGTTCATCGCGGCGCGCGAGCATGAAGCCGCGGACAGCCTCGGACCGCAACTGAAGAAGGCATTCGGTGGCGTGTATATCGTGAACGAAGGCTTTTCGAAGACGAGCGCCGAAGCAATCATCGCGCGCGGCGATGCGGATGCGGTCGCGTGGGGCAAGCCGTTCATCGCGAATGCGGATCTCGTGCGCCGCTTCGAACTCGATGCCGGTCTCAATGACTGGGATACATCGACGTTCTACGCGCCCGGCGCGCAGGGCTACACGGATTATCCGTTGCTCGAAACGGCGGAATGACGTACTTCGAAGTCTGCGCTTCGAAACAAAAACAGCGGCCGAGGCCGCTGTTTTTGTTTATGGCGATACGTGACGTTTCGGAAACCGAAGCTCAGAACTTGTGGCGGATGCCCACGCGGAACGCGAGCTGGTTGTTGTCGCCCAGTCCCGACGTGCCGAAGTAGCTCGACGAGGACGATCCGATCGACGCCTGATTCTCCACGCCGTTGTTCGAGCCCGACGCCTTCTGATAGACCGCGAGCGCGTACACGTCGGTGCGCTTGCTCAACGCGTAGTCGAAGCTCGCGTCGATCTGGTGCCAGTGGCCCTTGAAGTTGTCGTACATGTCCATGTACGTGTAGCCGAGGCCAGCCGTGATCGCGGACGTGAACGCGTACTTGCCGCCGATGTCGAACGCGTTCAGACGCGAGCTCGAACCGACGATCGGCTCGAAGCGCGTGTTCGTCCACAGGCCGAAGACCGTCGCCGCGCCGAACGCGTAGTTCGCGCCGATGCCGAAGGTGCGCAGGTCCTTCGCGTTGTTGGTCGTGCCGGTCGTGTTGATGTTGGCGATCGTCGAGCTGAAGGCCGGCGTCGCAGCCGTCGGATAGCGGATGTCCGTGTAAGCGGCGCCGATGCCGAACGGGCCCGCCTTGTAGTTCAGGCCGAAGCTGTAGGCGCGCGACGAACCCGGAGTCGTCGTGGTGCCGACCGTCGTGTTGGGCGAGCCCGCGAACGCGCCGGCCGTGTTCGAGAAGCCGTACATCGCACCGAACGTGAAGCCGTAGAAGTTCGCGCTCGAGAACTTCACCGCGTTGTTGATACGGCTCGACGTCAACTGGTCGAAGTCGTTCATGTGGTACGCGTAGTTACCCGCGACGGTCTGGCCGCCGATCGAATAATTCGAGCCGAGGTAGTCGGTGCTGAAGCTGTATTGACGACCGAAGGTCAGCGAGCCGACGTCGTTCTTCGAGAGACCGACGAATGCCTGACGGCCGAATTCCGCGCCGCCCTGACCGAGCGCGCCGGTGCCGCTGTTGAAGCCGTTTTCCAACGTGAAGATTGCCTTCAGGCCGCCGCCGAGATCCTCGGCGCCTTTCAGGCCCCAGCGGCTGCCTTGCGCAACGCCGTCGTCGTATTTCACGAGGGAGTCGCCGGCGCGCGTCGGGCTGGTGGAGCTGTTGTTCACGTAGCTGATGCCGGCGTCGATGATGCCGTACAGCGTGACGCTGCTTTGCGCATGAGCGGAGGTGGCTGCGAGGGCGGCAAAGGCGGCGAGCGCGGCGGTCGCCAAGAGATTCTTCTTCAAAACATGCTCCGTGAGTTGGTTCGCGGTGTGGTTGTTGACGGTGTGCGGTGCGTCGCGCTCTGACGGCGCGTGGCGTCGACGGGCGCAAATGTAGCGATGACTGAAGAAAGAAATGTGACAGTGCTTTCAAACGGCTTGCCGTGTGTCGCGCGTACAACACCGCCGAACGGGCACGGTATGCTTGCGGTTCGATGACACGCGAGCGAAATCATGGACGAGCAAGGAATCCGCGAACTGGAAGCGCGCCTGAAGCAGGCGATGGTGGCGTCGGATGTCGCCGCGCTCGATGCGCTATTGGCCGACGACCTCAGCTTCGTCGACGCGACCGGCAAAGTGTGGTCGAAGGCCGACGATCTGAACGGGCATCGTTACGGCATGCAGCGCATCGAGAAGCTGGACGTGGAGGAGCAGAGCGTGCGCGTGTACGGCAGTTTCGCTGTCACCGTGACGCGTGTGGCGCTTTCCGGAACGTTCGCGGGCGCGCCGTTCGCGGGCAGCTTGCGCTACACGCGAACGTGGGGCGAGGTCGGCGGGACATGGCGCGTCGTGGCCGCGCAGTGCGGCCTCGCGCCGTTCTAGAAAACCGCTTTCAGGCCGACAGCAGCGAGCCGGTCCGATACGCCTTCGCACCCGCGATGCGCGCCACTTCGAGCCCGGCGGTCGCGAAGCGCGTGATGTGCCGCGCGTACATCACGCCCGAGGTCGTGCATTTGAGCGTGGTGACGGTGTCGTTGAGCGGATCGACGATATCGGCGATGGCTTCGCCCGCTTCGATGAACGCGCCGACCTGCGCGCGGAACACGAGCACGCCCGACGCCGGCGCGACGATCGGTTCGGCGCCCGCGAGCGGCGTCGCGGGGTACGCGAGCGGCGGCAGCTCCGGCACGGGCGCATCGATCACGCCGCGATGGATCATGTAGTTGACGATCGCCTGCGCGTCTTTCTCCGCGAGTTCATACGACACGTCGTGCTGGCTGCGCAGTTCGACCGTCACCGAGATGCCGCCGTTCGGCAGCGGGAAACGCTCGCCGTAACGCTGGCGCAAGTCCGACCAGCAGAAGCTGTGAATTTCGTCGAACGGATTGCCGACCGAATTCAGCGCGAGCAGCGACGCCTTTGCGTCGAGATAGCGCGCGAGCGGCTCCACTTCCGCCCAGATTTCCGGGTTCGTGTAGAGATGCAGCGCGGCGTCGAGATCGCAGTGCAGGTCGAGCACGACATCGGCGTCGAAGGACAGCTTCTGCAACGCAAGGCGTTGCGATTCGAGTTCGGTGTGCGGGGTCTGTTCGTCGAGCGCTTCTTTCATCGCGGCGCGCACGGCGAGCTTGTTCGCGTCGGCGTCCTTGCCGAGGCGCGCCTCGATGCGCGGCGCGATCAGCGCGGCGAGATCGTAGAAATTGCGGTTGAAATTGTGGCCGCTGTTGGTTTCGAAACGGCCCATCAGCGTGCCGTGCAGATGCTGCGAGAGGCCGATCGGATTCGGCACCGGCACGATCACCACTTCGCCGCGCAGTTTGCCGGCGGCTTCGAGTTCCGCGAGCTGACGGCGCAGACGCCACGCGACGAGCATGCCGGGCAGCTCGTCCGCGTGCAGCGAGGACTGGATATAGATTTTCTGGCCGCCGCCGGGGCCGTAGTGAAAGCTCGTGATGTTGCGGGAAGTGCCGAGCGTCGGCGAGATCAGGGGATGGATTCTGGTTTGCATGTTGGTCGCGCGCGCGATGCGCGTGTCTTGCCTCTGGGAATTGCCGGGCGCCGCGGTGTCTCCGTCCGTCAGCGTCCTACCGGACGTTCGATCTTAGCCGAAATCCGCGCGCCGGGCGCCCAAAAGCAAAACGGGCTCCGCGCCCTTGAGCGCGGAGCCCGTCCGTCAGCCGGTCAGGGCCGGGTGTTCGGCTCAGCCGCCGTACACGTCGAAGTCGAAGTACTTCTTCTCGATCTTCTTGTAGGTGCCGTCCTTGATGATGTCGGCGATCGCCTTGTCGATCTTCGCCTTCAGGTCGGTGTCTTCCTTGCGCAGACCGATGCCAGCGCCGTTGCCGAGCGTCTTCGGATCGTCGATGTTCTTGCCCGCGAAGTCGTAGCCAGCGCCGCGCGGCGTCTTCAGGAAGCCGATTTCAGCCTGCACGGCGTCCTGCAGGGCGGCGTCGAGGCGGCCCGAGGTCAGATCGGCATAGACCTGATCCTGGTTCTGGTACGGCGTGACCGTCACGCCCTTCGGCGCCCAGTAGGTCTTCGCGTAGGTTTCCTGGATCGTGCCCTGTTCGACGCCGACGTTCTTGCCCTTCAGGCTGTCAGCCGTCGGCAGGATGTTGCTGCCTTTCTTGGCGACGAGACGCGTCGGCGTGTTGAACAGCTTGCTCGAGAAGGCGATCTGCTCGGCGCGTTGCGGTGTCATCGACATCGACGAGAGCACGCCGTCGAACTTCTTCGCCTTGAGCGCGGGGATCATGCCGTCGAAATCGTTCTCCACCCACACGCATTTCGCCTTCAGGCGCGAGCAGATCTCATTGCCGAGATCGATGTCGAAACCGACCAGCTTGCCGTCGGAACCTTTCGATTCGAACGGCGGATAGCTTGCGTCGACACCGAAGCGGATCGTCGAATAGTCCTTCGCCTGAGCAGCCGTGACGGCGGTGAGCGACGTGGCGGCCAGAAGGGACATCGTCAGTGCCGCGAGCAGTTTCTTCACTGTTTTAACTCCAGAAGGTGGTCAGTTCAGCCCGGAAGGTCTCGTGTCCGGGCGTCCGGCGCGTCGTTGAGCCGGCGCATGTCATTCGGCGGATCGTGTCCGCGCAGAATCGGCAGAAGGTTACCAAGCCAAAATAGTTCGGGAGCTAGTAAAAGCCCCGATAGCAAGGGCTTTAGAGCTTTTCCTCTCTTCGCGTGACCGTTCAGCGCTTTCTCAACGGATGATCCTTCAGGAACCACGACAGCCCGAACGCGATGAGCGCCACGCACGCGGCAACGAGATAGACCGTGTGCATCGAGCCCGCGAACGCATGCAGATAGTCGTCGTGCAAGGCGGGCGGCAGATGCGCGACCGCCTGCGGCCCGAGCGATTGCGGCAACTCCGTGCCCGCCGGCACGAGCTTTTCGAGGCGCGAGTGCAGGCTATTTGAAAAGATCGCGCCGAACGCCGCCACGCCGACCGAGCCGCCGATCGAACGGAACAGCGTCGCGCTCGACGTGGCCACGCCCATCAGCCGGAATTCGACGACGTTCTGCACCGCGAGCACGAGCACCTGCATCACCATGCCGAGCCCGAGGCCGAGCAGCGCCATGTAGATGTTCATGATGGAGAGCGGCGTGTCGAGGCTGAGCGTCGAGAGCAGCAGCATCGCGACGGCTACGCACGCCGTGCCCGCGATCGGGAAGAAGCGATACTTGCCGATCTTGCTGATGACGCGCCCGCTCACGATCGACGAAAGCAGCACGCCGCCCATCATCGGCGTGATCTGCAGGCCGGCCTGCGATGGCGTCGAACCTTTCACGACCTGCAAATAGAGCGGCAGGAACGTGACCGCGCCGAACAGCGCGCAGCCGACGATGAAGCCGATCAGACCCGCGAGCACGAAAGTGCGCTCCTTGAAGAGCGAGAGCGGCATGATCGGCTCGGCGGCGATGCGTTCCTCGTAGACGAAGCCGCCGAGGCACACGAGTCCGAGCAGCAGCGTGCCCCAGAGTTGCGGCGAGCTCCACGGCAGCAGCGTGCCGCCCTCGCTCGTGAACAGGATGATGCAGGTGAGCGCCGCCGCGAGAAAGCCCGCGCCCATATAGTCCACGCGATGATTCACATGCGCGGTATGCGGCTTGAAGACGAGCTGGATCACCGCGAGCGCGATCACGCCGAGCGGCAGGTTGATGTAGAAGATCCAGCGCCACGACAGATGCTCGACGAGAAAGCCGCCGAGCAACGGACCGACGACCGTGGCCAGCCCGTACACGCCGCCGAAGAGACCCTGGAAGCGGCCGCGTTCGGCGGGCGGGATGACATCGGCGATGGCGGCCATCGTGATGACCATGAGTCCGCCGCCGCCCAGACCCTGGAGGGCGCGCAACGCGATCAGCTGCGTCATGTTCTGCGCGATGCCGCAGAGTATCGAGCCGGCGAGAAAGATCAGGATCGACGCCTGAAGCACGACCTTGCGGCCGAACTGGTCGCCGAACTTGCCGTAGAGCGGCACGACGATCGTCGAGCTGAGCAGATAGGACGTGACGACCCACGAGAGATTCTCGAGCCCGCCGAGATCGCCGACGATGGTCGGCAGCGCGGTGGACACGATGGTCTGATCGAGCGCGCCGAGCAGCATCACGAGCAGAAGCGCCGTGAACAGCAGCCGGATGGGCGGTTTCGCTGCGATGCCGGTTTCGTCGGGCGCTTGCTCGCCCGCGACGGCGGTTTGATGCAAAGATGTCATGTTGAGTGCTGGAGCGGTACGAATCCACGGCCGGGCGAACGGCCCGTTTCATCACGTGGATTGTAATTAATTAACGTGAAAGTTAATATAGTCGAGTGGACGAAGCTAGTCAAATTCTTATATGGCAAACGACGTGATGGACACGGGCGCGGGCGCGTCGGGGAGCGCGGCGGCGGGTAAGCGGCCCGGCCGCCGGCCTGGGCGGCCGAGCGGGGCGCACGGCGAACAGGCGCGCACGCAATTGCTGGATATCGCGCTCGAACTGTTTGCGCGGCAGGGCATCGGCGAGACGACGCTCGGCGCGATCGCGCGCGAGGCAGGCGTCACGCCGGCGATGGTCCACTATTACTTCAAGACGCGCGATCAGTTGCTCGACATGCTGATCGACGAGCGCTTCGTGCCGTTGCGCGCGGAACTCGCGCGCGTGTTCAACGATCCGCATTCCGAGCCAGTCGAAACGCTGCGTGCTTTCGTGGAAACGCTCGTCGCGACGGTCGAACGGTATCCGTGGTTCGCGGCGTTATGGGTCCGCGAAATGATCAGCGAAGGCGGCTTGCTGCGCCAGCGCATGGCCGAGCGCTTCGGCGACGCGCACAAGGAGCGCGCGATCGAGCGCATCGCCGGCTGGCAGAAGGAAGGCAAGCTGAATCCGGCGCTGGAGCCGTCGCTCGTGTTCGCGTCGCTGTTCGGCCTGGCCGTGTTTCCGCTCGCGACCTCGCGCTGGCGCGGGGAGGGCGAGCACACGGTCGGCTCGGAGCAGCTCGCGCGGCACGTCGTCGCTTTGTTGATGAACGGGATTCAGCCGTATTGAGGGCGAAGTGCCTTCTTGATGGTCGTCGATGCGCTTCCTTACGCCGATGCTGCCAATCAGCGCTTCCTGTGCCAAAATCCGCAAAACGTACCTAATCGGCCGCCAATATTCGAATATGTCCGATACGCTCAACACAGTCGAAGCAGATCATGCGATGCGCAACTGGACGTACCGGTCGACGGGGAAGATTCCGGTCGGTTCGGACCTGCACAAGCGGATGTTCTGCGAGATGCTGCTGACGACGCACAACCCGTACAAGCCCGCCGTCATCGACTGGCCGAAGCTCGATCCGGCCGCGTTGAAGCGCGTGACCTCGCTGCCGATCTGGGACATCGCCGTGCAGACGGAAGGGCGCGCGTCGATTCGCGTGGCGACCTACGCGGGCACCATCGACGATGCGCAGTTGCGCGAAGCGCTGCGCATGAACGGCGGCGAAGAAGCGCGTCACAAGCTGGTGCTGTCGAAGCTGGTGGAAGCGTACGGGATCGCGCTTGCGCCCGAGCCGCCGTACCCCGCGCCCGCCGATCCGCTGCGCGCGTGGATGCTCACGGGATACAGCGAGTGCATCGACAGTTTCTTTGCGTTCGGTCTTTTCGAGGCGGCGCGGCAGTCCGGATACTTTCCCGAAGCGCTTGTCGAAACCTTCGAGCCAGTGATTCAGGAAGAAGCGCGCCACATTCTTTTCTTCGCGAACTGGGTCGCGTGGTATCGGCGCAACCTGCCGTGGTATCGCAAGCCGTGGTTTCTGGCGAAGACCGCGAGCGTGTGGTTCTCGCTGATCCGCGATCGCATCTCGCTGGCGCGCGGCTTCGACAAGAGCGGCGCCGCGCAGGACGCCAATTTTCCCGCGAACGTCAGCGATTCGGTGGCGGGCGAGGTATCGGTTCGCTCATTGATCGAATTGTGTCTCGCCGAAGACGACCGCCGCATGGGCGGCTACGATGCGCGCCTCTTGCGTCCGGTGACCGTGCCGAAACTCGCGCGCCTCGCGCTGCGCTTCATCAGGAAATAAGCCGCACTCACTCCGCCGGTTTCGACGCCGCGTCGAACCGCCGTGACGCTTCCTCGACGTCCTGCCGGAACTGCGCAAGCGCCGCCAGTTGCGCGTTCGGCGGTTGCAGCGCCGTCCACAACACTTCCACCAGTTCATTCGCCGTCGTCTCGATCTGAGTCTGACTCAGGCGGCGTTTCGCGAGTGTCGCGTCCCACAGGACGTGTTCCATCGGACCGAAGACGAGCGAGCGCAAAAGGCGCAGCGGCACATCGTTGCGCACGTGTCCGAGCGCCTGGCCGCGCGCGAGCACGTCCATCAGCGGGGCGGTATAGCGGCGCTGCAACTCGGTCAACGTATCCGACAGATCGTGCTGCTTCGTGCGCCCCTCCGACAGCACCAGCGCGCAAAGCCCGGTGCCGTTCATCAGCATCAGCCGCATGTGCGTCCGGACGATGAACGCGAACTGCTGTCTCACGGTGCCGTCACGCGGAAGGCCGGTTTCGAACGCATTGATGATTTCGTCATACCAGTCCGCGATCACGCGCGCGCACAACTCGCGCTTGCCGCTGAAATAGCTGAATACGGTCGCTTCCGAAATGCCCGCGCGCTGCGCGATCTCGGCGCTCGTCGCGGCGTCGTAGCCCTTTTCGGCGAAGACGTCGCGGCCCGCCTGCAGGATGTCTTTCACGCGCTGCTGCGATTTGACCCCGGCGGGCGCGCGGCGGCCGGTGGCGGTGGTTTGCGTCGACATGGGCAAGGGCGTGGCGATGAGCGTTTGAACTAAATGTGAGCGTAGCTCAAAAATCTATTGACGGCTAGGCGATTTGAGCGTGAAATTGCCCCATCCCATGGTTTGTTGCCCTGTGTGAGTGAAACTCAAATTTCAGGGCGCACCGAAAACATCGCATTTGGAGGAGACGACCCCATGAGCACCGTACCCGGCCTGAATTTCGCGTTGGGCGAAGACATCGACATGTTGCGCGACTCGCTCGCCAATTTCGCGGCGAAGGAAATCGCACCGCGCGCGGGCGAAATCGACCACTCCGACCAGTTCCCGATGGACCTCTGGAAGAAGTTCGGCGACCTCGGCGTGCTCGGCATGACCGTCTCCGAGGAATACGGCGGCGCGAACATGGGCTACACCGCGCACATGGTCGCGATGGAAGAGATCTCGCGCGCGTCGGCGTCGGTGGGTCTGTCGTATGGCGCGCATTCGAATCTGTGCGTGAACCAGATTCATCGCAACGGCACGGAAGCGCAAAAGCAGAAGTATCTGCCGAAGCTGGTGTCGGGCGAGCACATCGGCGCGCTCGCGATGAGCGAGCCGAACGCGGGTTCCGACGTCGTCAGCATGAAGCTGCGCGCCGAGGAAAAGGGCGATCACTACGTGCTCAACGGCACGAAGATGTGGATCACCAACGGCCCGGACTGCGACACGCTTGTCGTGTACGCGAAGACGGACATCGAAGCCGGCCCGCGCGGCATCACGGCGTTCATCGTCGAGAAGGGCATGAAGGGCTTTTCCGTCGCGCAGAAGCTCGACAAGCTCGGCATGCGCGGCTCGCATACCGGCGAACTCGTGTTCGAGAACGTCGAAGTGCCGAAGGAGAATATCCTCGGTCAACTGAACGGCGGCACGAAGGTGCTGATGAGCGGCCTCGACTACGAGCGCGCGGTGCTCGCGGGCGGCCCGACCGGCATCATGCTCGCGTGCATGGACGCGGTCGTGCCGTATATCCACGACCGCAAGCAGTTCGGCCAGGCGATCGGCGAGTTCCAGCTGATTCAGGGCAAGGTCGCCGACATGTACTCGACGCTGCAAGCCTGCCGCGCGTATCTCTACGCGGTCGGCCGCCAGCTCGACACGCTCGGCTCGGGCCACGTGCGTCAGGTGCGCAAGGACTGCGCGGGCGTGATTCTCTACACCGCCGAAAAGGCGACGTGGATGGCGGGCGAAGCGATTCAGATTCTCGGCGGCAATGGCTATATCAACGAGTATCCGGTCGGCCGTCTGTGGCGCGACGCGAAGCTCTATGAGATCGGCGCGGGCACGAGCGAGATCCGCCGCATGCTGATTGGCCGCGAACTGTTTGCCGAGACGGCTTGAGGGCGCGCGACATGGCGATCATCGAATCGAAACTGAATCCGCGCGGCGAGGAATTCCGCACCAACGTGCAAGCGCTCGACGCGCTCGTCGCGGACCTCAAAGAGAAAATCGCGAAGATCGCGGAAGGCGGCGGACAGGCCGCGCGCGATCGGCATGTGTCGCGCAACAAGCTGTTGCCGCGTGATCGCATCGCGCAACTGCTCGATCCGGGCACGCCGTTTCTCGAACTGTCGCAACTCGCGGCGTACGGCATGTACAACGACGACGCGCCGGGCGCGGGCATCATCACGGGCATCGGGCGCATCGCGGGGCAGGAGTGCGTGGTCGTGTGCAACGACGCGACAGTCAAGGGCGGCACGTACTATCCCGTCACCGTGAAGAAGCATTTGCGCGCGCAGGAAATCGCCGAGCAGAACCGCCTGCCGTGCGTGTATCTCGTCGATTCGGGCGGCGCGAACCTGCCGAATCAGGACGACGTGTTTCCCGACCGCGATCACTTCGGCCGCATTTTCTACAACCAGGCGAATCTTTCGGCGCAGGGCATCGCGCAGATCGCGGTGGTGATGGGCTCGTGCACCGCGGGCGGCGCATACGTGCCCGCGATGAGCGATGAATCGATCATCGTGAAGAATCAAGGCACGATCTTTCTGGGCGGCCCGCCGCTGGTCAAGGCGGCGACGGGCGAAGAAGTCAGCGCCGAGGATCTCGGCGGCGGCGACGTGCATACGCGTCTGTCCGGCGTCGTCGATCATCTCGCGCAAAACGATGCGCACGCGCTCGGCATTGCGCGCAGCATCGTCGGCAATCTGAATCGCGTGAAGACGCCGACGCTCGCATTGAAAGAGCCGCTGCCGCCGCGCTACGACCCGCAGAGCGTCTACGGCGTGATTCCCGTCGATACGCGCAAGCCCTTCGACGTGCGCGAAGTGATCGCGCGCATCGTCGACGATTCCGCTTTCGACGAGTTCAAGGCGCGCTACGGCACCACGCTCGTCTGCGGCTTCGCGCATATCTGGGGGCATCCGGTAGGCATCGTCGCGAACAACGGCATTCTGTTCAGCGAGTCGGCGCTCAAGGGCGCGCATTTCATCGAACTGTGCGCACAACGCAAGATTCCGCTGGTGTTCCTGCAGAACATCACGGGCTTCATGGTTGGCCGCAAGTACGAAAACGAAGGCATCGCGCGCAATGGCGCGAAGATGGTGACGGC
This sequence comes from Caballeronia sp. NK8, assembly GCF_018408855.1. Classification (GTDB taxonomy): domain Bacteria; phylum Pseudomonadota; class Gammaproteobacteria; order Burkholderiales; family Burkholderiaceae; genus Caballeronia. Next base: position 368,282 of record NZ_AP024323.1, read on the forward strand.
CGTTGCGACCGCGAAGGTGCCGAAGTTCACGGTGATCATCGGCGGCTCGTTCGGTGCGGGCAATTACGGCATGTGCGGCCGCGCGTATTCGCCGCGCTTCCTGTGGATGTGGCCGAACGCGCGCATCTCGGTGATGGGCGGCGAGCAGGCGGCATCCGTGCTCGCGACGGTGCGGCGCGACGGCATCGAGAAGAAGGGCGGCACGTGGTCGAAGGAAGAAGAGGAAGCGTTCAAGGCGCCGATCCGCGATCAATACGAGGCGCAAGGGCATCCGTACTACGCGAGCGCGCGTCTGTGGGATGACGGCGTGATCGACCCCGCCCAGACACGCGACGTGCTCGGTCTCGGTCTTGCCGCGACATTGAACGCACCCATCGAAGACACGCGTTTCGGCGTGTTCCGCATGTGACCCACGGACGTAATGCCATGTTCAACAAAATACTTATAGCGAATCGCGGCGAGATCGCGTGCCGCGTCGCGGCGACGGCGAAGCGCCTGAATGTCGGCAGCGTCGCCGTGTATTCCGATGCCGATGCGAAAGCCAAGCACGTCGATGTCTGCGACGAGGCGGTGCATGTCGGCGGCTCGGCTGCATCGGAGAGTTATCTGCGCATCGAGCGCATCGTCGACGCCGCGAAGAAGACCGGCGCGCAGGCGATTCATCCAGGCTACGGATTTCTGTCGGAGAACGAAGCGTTTGCGAATGCGTGCGAGAAGGCAGGGCTGGTTTTCATCGGCCCTCCGGTCGAGGCGATCAGCGCGATGGGCTCCAAGGCGGCCGCCAAGGCGTTGATGCAGTCCGCGTCCGTGCCGCTCGTGCCGGGTTATCACGGCGACGATCAGGACCCTGCGCTGCTGCATCGCGAGGCGGACCGCATCGGCTATCCGGTACTGTTGAAAGCGAGCGCGGGCGGCGGCGGCAAGGGCATGCGCGTCGTCGAGAAGAGCGAGGATTTCACGGCGGCGCTCGCGTCGTGCAAGCGCGAGGCGGCGTCGAGTTTCGGCAACGATCGCGTGCTCATCGAGAAGTATCTGCTGCGCCCGCGTCACGTCGAAGTGCAGGTATTCGCCGACAAACACGGCAACGCGGTCTATCTGTTCGATCGCGACTGCTCGGTGCAGCGTCGCCATCAGAAGGTGCTGGAAGAAGCGCCCGCGCCCGGCCTTCACGATGAAACCCGCCGCGCGATGGGTGAAGCGGCGGTGGCCGCCGCGCGCGCGGTGAATTACGTCGGCGCGGGCACGGTCGAATTCATCATGACGCAGGACGGCCAGTTCTACTTCATGGAGATGAACACGCGCCTGCAGGTCGAGCATCCGGTGACGGAGATGGTCACGGGACTCGATCTCGTCGAATGGCAATTGCGCGTGGCGGCGGGCGAACCGTTGCCGCTGAAGCAGGACGAGCTGAAGGTCAACGGCCACGCGATCGAAGCGCGCATCTATGCGGAGAACCCGTCGCGCGGCTTCCTGCCGTCGACGGGCACGCTCAAGCACGTACGCATGCCGCACGCGGTGGAGTTTTCGATCGACGGCGATGTGCGCGTCGACAGCGGCGTGCGTCAGGGCGACGCGATCACGCCGTTCTACGATCCGATGATCGCGAAGCTGATCGTGCACGGCAACGATCGCCGCGATGCGCTGGCGCGCATGGCGCGGGCGCTGGCGGAATGCGAGATCGTCGGACTGTCCACCAACGTCGAGTTCCTGCAACGGATCGTGAAGAGCGAGCCGTTCAGCGCGGGCGATCTCGACACCGGCCTGATCGAGCGTCATCACGACGCGCTGTTCGCGCCGACCCACGTGTCGCGCAACAAGGGGCTTGCGCTTGCGTGCGCGGCGTTGCTCACGCGCGAGGGCGGCGAAGCGCATGGCCATTCGCCGTGGGATGCTTTGTCGCACTGGCGCATGGCGGGCGGCTATAGCCAGGATTTGAACTGGCGTGCGCTCGATACAGACGAAACGCTGAAAGTCGTTTTCACGAAGAACGGCGAAAAGCGTCTCACGCTGAACGACAAGAGCGCGCGCTTCGACTGGTCGCACAGCGGTGCGACGTCATTCACGGTCCAGCTTGACGATGCGCTGATCAAAGGCCATGTCTTCACCGATGGCGACGTCTTCCACGTCTTCCACGAAGGCGCGGCGTTCCAGTTCGAGTGGCAGAACCTGATGGCCCACGCGGGCGATGCCGAGCACGAAGGCCGTCTCACCGCGCCGATGCCCGGCAAGGTGATCGCGGTGCTCGTGGAGACGGGCGCGTCGGTGGAGAAGGGCGCGCCGCTGATGGTGATGGAAGCGATGAAGATGGAGCACACGATCGTGGCGCCTTCTTCGGGCAAGATCGGCGAGATTCTGTTCGAAGTCGGCGATCAGGTCGCCGACGGCTCGCAGTTGCTCGTGCTGGAAGTTGAACAGGCGGCTAACGCTTGATCTTCGCGGGCGCGCCGAGCAGCGTTTCTTCGCTCTCGGCGCGCACCAGAATCTCCACGCGCCGGTTCGATGCGCGCCCCGCGCGCGTATCGTTGCCGGCGATCGGCCGCAGGTAGGCCATGCCTTTGGTCGTGATGCGCTCGGCGGGCACGCCGCGCGCGATCAGCGCCTGCGCGACCGCCTCGGCACGCGCCGACGACAATGCGCGGTTATAGGCGAGCGAGCCTTCGTTGTCGGTGTGGCCTTCGATCAGGATGGGCCGCATGCTGCGCTTCAACACCTGCGCCGCGCGATCGAGCAGCGGCGAGTGGCCTGCGCGGATGGTCGACGCATCGGTATCGAAAAGCGGCGACTCGGGCAGCCGCATCTCCACGCCACCCTTGACCGGCAGCATCGTGATGCCGTAGTGCGCGTTCAGTTGATCTTCCTTCGCGCGGTTGAGTCCGGTCGAACACCCCGCGAGCAGCGCGAGCGACAGACACGCCACGCTCGTCGCCCGTAAGCCTGTGGCTTTCATTGCCAAATCCCTGCGTTGGTACCGATGCTCGATTATAGGGAGCGCGAAACGTATCGTTGTAAAGAACGTTGCCTGACTGGGCGGATCGAGTGGAATGGTTCGTGCGTGATTACAATGCAGACGAACTCTTCGATCACAAGGTACTCATGCCGATTCAACCGCCCGACCATACGTCACCGGACCCCGCCGAGCGTACGCGCAGGATGCAGCGCACGGCATCCGCGGCGCTCTATGCTGTGCTCGTGCTGGTCGCGCTCTACACGGCGCGCACGTTCATCCCGGCTGTCGTATGGGCGAGCGTGATCGCGATCGCGCTATGGCCCGCGTTCGGCTGGCTCGAACGGCGGCCGCTATTCAGACGGCATCACAATGTGCTCGCGGTCGTGCTGACGGCGGCGATCGGCCTGCTCTTCGTGGTGCCGTTCTTCATCGTCGCGGCGCAGACGGTGACCGAAGCGCACGACATGCTCCACTGGTTCCACGAAAGCCTGCGCACTGGGATTCCGATGCCCGCGTTCATCGAGCATCTGCCGATGGGCTCGCAACAGGTCGCGCGCTGGTGGCAGGAGAATCTCGCGACGCCGCTCGAAGCGTCGCCCGCGGTGAAGAACCTGCACAGCTCGACGGTCGTCGCGATGACGCGTCACTTCGGCGGGCGCGTGGTGCATGGCGTCGTCATCTTCGGCTTCATGCTGATGACGCTCTTCTTCGTGTTCCTGGCGGGTTCGCGGCTCGGCGAACAACTGCTCGCGGGCTCGCGGCGCGCGTTCGGCGCGGACGGCGCGGCGATCGTGCGGCGCATGGCGGAATCGGTGCGCAGCACGGTGGTAGGGCTCGTCGTGGTCGGGCTGGGCGAGGGCGCGCTGCTCGGCATCGCCTATGCGGTGACGGGCGTGCCGCACGCCACCCTGCTTGGCATGCTGACTGCCGTCGCGGCGATGCTGCCGTTCTGCGCGCCGATCGTGTTTCTCGGTTCGGCGCTGTGGCTGCTCGCACAGGGCTCGATGATCGCGGCCGTGTGCGTCACCGTGTTCGGGATGATCGTGGTGTTCGTCGCCGAGCACTTCGTGCGGCCGGTGCTGATCGGCGGCTCGGCGCGGCTGCCGTTCCTGCTCGTGCTGTTCGGGATTCTCGGCGGCGCGGAGACCTTCGGGCTGATCGGGCTGTTCATCGGCCCGGCGCTGATGACGATTCTCGTCGTGCTGTGGACCGATTATGTCGTCGAGCGGCGGTAGTTCAGCCGCGTTCCTGCACGCATACCCACGGCGAGGTGACGACCGCCCACAATTCCGGATCGCGCGCGGCGAGATCGGCGGCGGTTTCGGCCTGCATGCGCTCGACGAGTCCCGCCGCGAGCCACTGCGCGACCTGTTGCGTGTCATCGTTGGCGACGGCTTCCGCGACGCTCACGAGATCGAGGTCGCGCTTCACCCAGATGAGCTTGCCTTGCGCGAAAAAGCGCTCCAGTTCGGACCAGCCGATCTGGGCCGTTTCACCGAGGAGCTTGACGTAGAGGGGGCTTGGCGTGGAAGCGTCGGACATGAGAAAAGCGCAATAAATGACAAAAGGCGTCCGACACTATAGCGCAGTGCCGGACGCCTTTCGTTTCAAACAACTGCTGCGAGAAGCTTTACAGGTCGAAGAACACCGTCTCGTTCGGTCCGCGCAGATGGATGTCGAAGCGATAGATCGTGCCCGACGAACCCGGCGTGGCCGATGCGCCCGCCTCACGCTTCGCGATCAGCGTATGACGGCGCTCGGCCGGCACGCTTTGCAGCACGGAGTCCTTCGCGTTGGCTTCGGTTTCGTCCTCGAAGTAGATGCGCGTGTAGCTGTGCAGCAGCATGCCGCGCATCAGCACGATGACGTCGAGGTGCGGCGCGGAGTCGTCGGCGGTTGCGCCCGGCTTCACCGTATCGACGATGAAGCGAAGTTTCGGGTCCGTGCCGGTGCCCACGCGGGCGAAGCCGCGAAAGCCCGATTCGCGCGCTTCCTGCACGCTTTGCACGTAGCGGCCGTTCGCATCGGCCTGGGCGACTTCGATCAGCGCGTCGTTGACGGGCTTGCCTTCGGCGTCGAACACGTTGCCGACGACGGCGATATGCTCGCCCGGCACTTCACGATCCGCCGCCGATGCGGTGAACAGGCTCTTCAGATCGAAGTTGTATTGCTCGGGAACCAGGCCGTAAGCGAAGTACGGTCCGACGGTTTGCGAAGGGGTCTGTTTCAGCGTGGTCATGTTCTATTACTCCGTCGGCGTTTGATCCGGGCCGCGCAGCACGATGTCGAATTCGTAGCCGAGCGCGTAGTTTTCCTGCGTCGTGTCGATCGAGAAGGCCGAAACCAGGCGCTTGCGCGCGTGTTCGGGAATGCCCTGATAGATCGGATCGAGGTCGAGCAGGGGATCGCCCGGGAAGTACATCTGCGTGACGAGGCGCGAGCCGAAATATTCGCCGAAGAGCGAGAAGTGGATGTGCTGCGGACGCCATGCGTTCGGGTGATTGCCCCACGGGTACGCGCCCGGCTTGATCGTCATGAAGCGATAGCGGCCTTCGTCGTCGGTCAGGCAGCGGCCCGCGCCGAGGAAGTTCGGGTCGAGCGGCGCGTCGTGCTGATCCGCCTTGTGGACGTAGCGGCCCGCGGCGTTCGCCTGCCACACTTCCACCAGCGTGTTGCGCACCGGGCGGCCGCCTTCGTCGAGCACCCGGCCCGTCACGATGATGCGCTCGCCGAGCGGCTCGCCGTTCTTCGCGGCATTGCGGGTGAGGTCGGCGTCGAGCACGCCCAGATCGTCAGCACCGTAGACCGGCACGCGGCGGTTGCGCAGATTTTCCTTCAGCGGAATGAGCGGCAAGCCCGGGCTGCGCAGGATCGACGACTTGTAGCCCGGCGACAGATACGCGGGATGGGATTCCCAGTCGCGCGGCGTGAGGATGGGGGAGGTCATGTCGACTGTCTCCTGTAATTCTGGAAGTTGAATAGGATGTTTCTGACGGCTACTTTATATAACGCCGCAAGTTATGGAAAATGATGTTTTGTGCCATCTTGCATAACGGAACGTCATGGATAACGACTTCACCAACACCCGCGTCAAGTTCCGGCATCTGCAGTGTTTTCTCGCCGTCACCCAGCTCGGCAGCGTGCAGCGCGCAGCCGATAGCCTGTCGATCACGCAGCCTGCGGTGTCGAAAACAATCGGCGAACTCGAATCCATTCTAGGCGTGCGTTTGTTCGAGCGCGGGCGGCGCGGCGCGGTGCCTACGCGCGAGGGGCGGCTTTTTGCGCCGCATGCGAGCGCGTGCGTCGCGTCCTTGCGCGAAGGCGTGGACATGCTGCTGCGCGAGCGCGGCGACATGCCGGGTTCCGTGGCGATCGGCATTTTGCCGACGGTCGCGCCGGTGCTGCTTTCGCCCGCGCTGACATCGTTCCGGCAGCAATGGCCGGCGGTGTCGCTGTCGGTGTGGACGGATTCGAACGCGCTGCTGCTGGAGAAGCTCAAGGCCGGCGATGTCGATCTCGTGGTCGGGCGGCTGTCGGAACCGGATGCGATGCACGGGCTGTCGTTCGAGCAGATCTATCGCGAGCCGCTCGCCGTGGTCGTGCGCCGCGAGCATCCGCTGACGCTGGAGACGCCGCTCACGCCGGCGCTGCTCGCCCGCTTCGTGATTGTCGTGCCGCCGTTCGGCACGCTGATCCGTCAATCGGCTGAAAGCGTGCTGACGGCGTTCGGCGCGCACGCCCTGACGGCGCTCGTCGAAACCTTGTCGGTGTCGCTCGGGCGCTCGCTCGCGATGAACAACGACGCCGTGTGGTTCGTGCCCGCCGGCGCGGTCGAGCAGGACATCGCGCTCGGGCTGCTCGCCGCGCTGCCGATGCCGTTCGCCGGCACCGATGAGCCCATCGGCCTGATCCGCCGCAACGACGCGGCGCGCACGCCGGTGGAGGAAACGCTCGTCGATGCCTTGCGCGAAGCCGGGCGTTCCCGCGCCGGGAGCAAATGACCGGTGCGCGCGAGCGGCGCGCAAGTTGCTGAAGCAGCATTTACCGCGCAGATTTCGCGCGAAAGAAATACTATGACGAAATGCGGCGTTGCCCGAAAGTGTTGCAACAAACGCGCGCTGCGGCAGTCACATACGACGTTGTTCGTCGCCCTCGGCGCAGACTTTCCGCAGCACGCACCGCACTCACCGACCATGTTCGCAAGATGAAGACCGTATTGCTCGTCGACGACGACCCCGCCACCATCGAAGCCTGGACCCTCTGCATGCAGGGCGAGGATTGCAACGTCTTATGCGCGTTCGACGGCAACGGAGCGTTATCGATACTCGGCGAACAGCGGGTGGACATCGTCGTGTCCGACTGGATGATGCCCGGGCTGGGCGGCGCGCTGCTGTGCCAGACGATGAAGAACGACACGGCGCTCGCGCACATTCCTTTCCTGATGATTTCGGGGCACCCGAATCCGCCGGCGTTTGTCAGCTATGACGGCTATCTGCGCAAGCCCGTCGACATGGAGACGTTGATTTCGGCGGTGAACCGGTTGTGCGCCGCGAAGAAGCGGCCGCTGTATTGATCGGCGCTTAGCGCAATTCCGCCAGCGCCTCATCCATCTGCGCCTGGGCGAGCCGGTTCAGTTCCTGAGGAATTTCGCATTCGAGCGGCAGACACGGCGTGACGATCACGCGGATATGCCCGCCGCGATCCGGCCAGCCCTTCGCGGGCCAGACCTTGCCTGCATCGTGCACGACCGGCACCACCGGTACCTTGGTCGCGCACGCGAGGCGCACGCCGCCCGACGCGAGCTTGAGCGGCGCATCGTGCGCGACGCGCGTGCCTTCCGGAAAGATCACCACCGAGTCGCCTTTCTTGAGCCGGATCGCGGACTCGCGGGTCACGGCGGTGTGCGCCTGACGGATCGAGCCGCGATCGAGGCTCACCATGTCGAGGCCGCGCAGCACCCAGCCGAAAAACGGAATATTCATGAGCTCGTGCTTGAACACGAAGCTGATGCGGCGCGGAAAGAGCGCCATGAACGCGAGCGTCTCCCACGTCGATTCGTGCCGCGACAGGATGATGCACGGCCCGTTGGGCAGATGCTCCAGTCCTTCGATCGAGCACGTCACGCCGGTGATCACGCGCATCATCGTGACCATCGCGCGGCACCAGAGCTTCGCGAGCGCGTAGCGCCGGTCGCGGCCGACGAACGGAAAGAGCGGCAGGATCAGGATCGACCAGACGGTGCCGCTGCCGAGCAGATAGGTTGCAAAGAGCCACTTGACGAGGGTGCGACGCATCGTGATTCGCTGGATGACAGAAGGGTGACCACAGGCGGGAATCCGCAAGCATAGCGTATCGGGCAAAACGCGCTGGAATGGCGCGGCGCGGCGCGCCTCGTGCGGCGGCGTCGAAGCGATGCAACAATGGACCCCGACGAAACACATTCAGCAAGGATCAAGCGCATGGACAACCAGCCGCCGGTGCAATTCGACGAAGGCATGCTCGACGTGGGCGACGGTCATTCGATCTACTGGCGCGCGCAGGGGCCGCGCGACGCGCCCGTCATGCTCGTCGTGCACGGCGGCCCCGGCGGCGCGATGAACGTGAAGTGGGCCGAGGTGCTGGAAGAAGGCAAGTGGCGCGTCGTGTTCTTCGATCAGCGCGGCTGCGGCAAGTCGACACCGTTCGGCAAGCTCGAGCACAACGGCATCGCCGCGCTCGTCGGCGACATGGAGAAGCTGCGCGTGGCGCTGGACATCGGGCGATGGGCGATATTCGGCGGTTCGTGGGGCACGACGCTCGGTCTCGCGTACGGCGTCGCGCATCCGGAGCGTTGCACGGGCTTTTTGCTGCGCGGCGTCTTTCTCGCGCGGCGTGAGGACATCGACTGGTTCCTGTGGGACGTGCGCCGCGTGTTTCCCGAGGCGCATCGCGCGTTTCTCGATGCGATCGAAGCGGCCTGCGGCAAGCGCCCGGCGAACGCGCAGGAGATTCTGCACCTGACCGAGGCGCCGCTCGCGCGCTTCGACGAAGCGGGGACGCGGCTCGCGCGGGCCTGGACCCAATACGAGACGACGCTATCCGTCGTCAACAAGCCGCCGAAGGAACCTGCCGAAGAGGAGAAGCGCCCGAGCGCGGAAGCCAACGCGGCCGCCATCTCGATGGCGCTGCTCGAACGTCACTACATGGCGAACGAGTTGCCGCCGCCGCCGCTTTTGCCGCTCGTCGCGCGCATCGCGCATCTGCCTTGCCGGATCGTGCACGGACGCTTCGACATGGTGTGTCCCGCCGATCAGGCTCTGGAACTCGCGGCGCGCTGGCCTGGCGCGCAACTGACCGTCGCGGATGCGGCGGGGCACTGGACTTTCGAGCCGGGCAATCTCGCGGCGTTGCGCTCGGGCGCGGCGGCGCTTGGCGAGGCCATCGCGCAGGCGAGCGCCGCCGCCTGACGCTCAGAAGATCGCGGGCGCCGCTTCGATCAGCCTGCGCCAGTCGAGATCCGCGCCGATCACGACGGGCTTGCCGGCGCGCTGCGTCGCGATCGTGAGCGTCACGCACAGCGACGTGCCCGTCACCGAAAGATACGGCGCGCTCGTGATCACCTGCTGCGGTTTGGCGTGTGCATCGACGAAATACGGGCGGTTGTCCCAGCGCCCGGTCGAGGGATCGGCGATCGGCGCGAAACGCGCGCTCGGCGCTTTCGCCGCGGCGCCCGCGAGGCCGGGCATGAACTCGCGGCCGCCCTCGTCGAGAAAAAAGCAACTGAGCGTGCACTGCAGCGCGAGCAATTCGGCGCAGGCGGACCCGGTCGTCGCGCCCGAGGCAAAGCGCCGCGCCGCGTGCGTGAGCCCCGCGCGATAAGGCAGCAGAAGCAGGTCGCCCGCGAGCCGCTCGGTGCGGCGCATCCGCGCGAGCGCGTCGAACACGCTTTCGAACAGCGGGGTGGCGACGCCGCGCTCCGCGAGCCGCGCCGACGGCATGCCGAACAGATAGCCCTGCACGAAGTCGACATTCGAGCGCGCGGCCAGCATCAGGTCTTCGCTGGTTTCGATGCCTTCCGCGACCACGAACATGCCCGACTCGTGCAGCAGGTCGACGAGCTTCGGCATCAGCGCGTCGCGCATGTGCGCGCCGCTGGCGCGCACGAGACTGCGGTCGAGCTTGACGATGTCGGGCTTCAGCGTGAGCAGCCGGTCGATATTGGAGTGCCCCGCGCCGAAATCGTCCACCGCGACGAGAAAGCCCTGCGCGCGAAATGCGTGCGTCGCGCGCGAAATTTCGTCGACGTCCGTGCCGCCGGATTCGAGCACTTCGATCACGAGCCGCTCGGGCGCGAGGCCCGCTTCGCGCGTCGCCGAGGCGAGCCGCGCGGCATAGCCGGGATCGGTGAAGGTGGCGGGATTGATGTTGAGGAAGAGCCAGTGCGCCTCGGGCAGCGCGGCTGCGGCATTGCGCAGATGCGTGAGATGGCTCATGCGGTCGAGCTCGGTCAGCGTGCCCGCGACGATCGCCCGCCCGAACAGATCGAACGGGCCGACGAGCGCGCCGCTGCCCGCGTCGCCGCGCAACAGCGCCTCGTAGCCCACTTCGCGCTGATGCGGCAGGCTGTAGATCGGTTGCAGATGCGTGCGCAGCGTGATGCCGTCGACGATCTCCGTGCGTCCGGTCAGCACGTTCAGGCGACAGTGGCCGGCGCCGGCCGTGCGGCACCCGGAGACGGCGTACGGAACGCGAGCGCCGGCGGACGAACGCACGAAGGAGTACACAGGTCGATGAACGGCACGGCAATCACGCGTTTCGGTAGGGATGAGCGCAATATCGGCCGGTCGTACACAAACTTGAGCGCCGGGTGCGTGCATGCAGCAGCGTCGCCGAAGCCGACCGCGGTTTGCCGCCAGCGCCCGCGCGACCTATCTTTGTTGGTGCGATGCTACGATCCGCCTGCAACTTAAGCCGGGCCTCGCTCGTCGAAGTCGCAACGAACAACTTGAGAGAGATCAATGGCGCAACAGAAAACCAATCCCAAACTCGAGCAGGCCCTGACGCGCGGCGACCTTGCGATCCGCCAGGCCAACTCGGGCCGCGCCACGGCGGTGCTGCGCGCGCTCGGCAAGATGATCGTCGAGGCATCGGCGACCATCGGCGTCGAGGCGCACGTCGTCATTCACGATGGCGACAAGATCTACGATCCCGCCGACGGCGTCTGGCCGCAGCAATTGCTCGTCTCGCTGGACGGCCCGGTCGAAGACAACGATCCGGACGAAATCCGCACGATCACCTTGCTCGCCGATACACCGGCGACGATTTTCCGCTGCGAATGGCAGCGCGCCGACGGCAATATCGGGCGGCAGGAAGGTCGGCCCTTGGCGATGGTCGCGTTCATTACCGACGTCGACATCCCGTGGCTCGACGAAGACGACTGATTTTCTAATCCGCTTTAGCGGAATTCATACAGTCGACACGATTATGTCGTGATAGGGCGGGCGTTCCTTTCGGAGGAACGCCCGCTTTTTGTTGGTCTCTCCGGCTCGCCAAAAATCCCAAACCCCGCGTGTTGCCCGTTTCGCAGATTGTGCGAAGCAAAAGTGTAAGCAAACGTTACCGCGCCCCTTTTTTCTCGTGTTTTCCAGCGTTTACGCGATGCTCCGCGACAGTTCTGCGAACGCTATTCTCCTAATTGCCTCTCCCGTCAACTGGTGGTTGCTCGCCCTCGTTTCTTCTCTCCCTGCTCAGGCTCGCATATTCGTGTACGGCATATGCATATATGGTTTGCGGCGGTTAACCGGCGATTGGTTCGTCGATTAGAAGCTTTCTTCCATTTTTTTAGCCTGAAAGTTGCTCGGAAACAGTGGCAAGCGCGCACCCCGTGTTTTGACTTCGTGAGAGGCTCATTTCGCCCGCGTAAAGGAACCAACCAAATAAACGTTCTTAACGCGCGGCACTTTTCCAATCGCCAAGAAAAAATGGGGTTTACAAAATGGAACGTCTGAACCTTGCCAACAGCACCGCCGCTAACCAAACCGAATCGGCGGTTCGCCCAACGCTCACGGTCGTACCCGCACTTCAGAAATCGGAGCGGATGCCGTTTACTATCCGTATCGTCCGCGACGACGCGGGGCTGCAGAAAGCCGTGAGCATCAGACGTTCGGCCTATGGGCGCCATCTGCCCGAATTCGCCGAAACGATGAAAATCGAAACTTCCGATCGCGATCGCGGCACGGCCGTGTTGCTGGCGGAATCGAAGCTCGACGGCGCGCCGCTCGGCACCATGCGTATCCAGACCAATGCGTATGGCCCGCTCGCGGTGGAGCAGTCAGTGCGTCTGCCCGATCAACTGGGCACGAGCCGCCTCGCGGAAGCGACGCGCCTCGGGGTTGCGGGCGGCATGGTCGGACGGGTGGTGAAAGTGGCGCTGTGCAAGGCGCTCTGGATGTTCTGCGAACTGCACGGGATCGACTATATGGTGATCACCGCGCGTACGCCGCTGGATCGGGAGTATGAGGCGATGCTCTTCAAGGATGTGTTCGGCGTGAACGAGTTCCTGCCGATGTCGCATGTTGGCGGCCTGCCGCATCGCGTGCTGGCGAAGGATGTCGCGGCGGCGCGCCAGCGCTGGGAAGAAGCACGTCACCCGCTCTTCAATTACATGGTCAACACGCACCATCCCGATATCGATTTGCATTCTGTAGATTTATCTTTTGACTGGGAACCGGTACGATGCCCGGAGGCTCCTTTGATGGCCTACGGAAGGTAAAAAAGCACGAACGTATCCAGGAAGGTAATAGCGATAAACCGGATCGCCGAGCGGTCCGGTTGGCCAAAGGCGGCGGCGCGCGGCGATCTTCAGGCTCCGCCGCTGTCTGCGCCGGCGTATGTCGCGCTGGGCGCAAACGGGGGTTTTTCCAGGTATGGCGTCGGTTATTCCAGCTTCCTTATCGAGATTCAGACGCACGGGCTCGTGGATCGACGACGCGCTGTATGCGGTCGCCGTATACGCCGTGCCGTTCCTGATTTTGCTCGGTACGATCGCGACGCTTTATTTTTTGCCGCGCCAATATGAAACGCGCGGCGCGATTCCTCTTTCATTGCGCGTCGTCGCCGATAAAGGCGAAATAATGACGCCCGCCGATGCGCTCGAAGCGCTGAAAGGCGCCGCGCCTGTTTCGCGCTACAGCACCCGTCTCTCCGAAAAACCCATCTGGTTCACTCTGACGACGCCGAGCATGAGTCCCGACTCGTCGACGGTCGTCGAATTGCCGTCGCGTCATGCGCAAACGCTTGCCTGCTGGAATGCGGACACGCTCGCGCCGCTCGGTCGCGCGGATCGCGAAGGCGTGAGCGGCGAAATGCGCACGGTGAAGGCGGGTTTCTCGATTCAGGTCGGGCGTATCAAGCAGTCCACAACCGTACTTTGCCGCGGCACTTTCTCAGGTCCCGCGCAGATCAACGCCTATGCGTGGGAATGGCAGGGCCTGCGCAACTCGGCGCTCGACTTTCAGGAAAGCTCGGGCCTCATCGCCGGCGGTCTGCTGACGCTCGCAGTGTTCGTTTTCGTCACGGCGCTCATTAATCACGAGTGGACCTACGTGATTTTCGCGGTGTGGCTCGTCGGCAATCTGCGGCTGTGCGCGAACGCGATGGGCTGGGACATGCAATGGCTCGGCCGCTTACTGCCGCCGGATTTCATGCAGCCGTTGCGGCAGGTCACGTTCGCCGCCTATTACTTGTTGACCGCCGCGCTGTTTCAGCAATTGTTCCGGCGCGAGTTGCGCGTGGTTGGCTATCGCTGGCTGCTGCGCGTCATTCAGTATGTGGGCATCGTGCTGCTCGCGGCGGCGCTCGCGCTGCCGTACGCGCTCTTCATCCCGACGCTCTGGATCATCGCGGGATTCGGTATCTGCGTGCTGCTGTTCTTCCTCGCGCGGCTCGTGTGGATGGCGCGCTCGCGTACCGTGCTGTGGTACGTGGCGTCGCTCGCGGTCGTGCTGTTCGCGACCTTCTCCGAAGTGCTCGGCGCGGCCTTCGGCCTGAAGGTGCTGGTCGGCGGCGTCAATACCGTGATGGCCGCGCTGTCGTCGAGCATGATGGCGGCCTTCGCGATCGCCGAGCAGATGCGCGCCGAACGCGATTTCCGCCGCCAGGCGCAGATGGAATTGCGCAACACTTACGAAGTCACGCCGATCGGCCTCTTCACGCTCGACGCCGACGGCCACTTCGTGCGCGCCAATCCCGCACTGCGCGCGATGCTCGATCTGCAAAAGGCCGACTACAAGCTGCGGCACTGGAATGACTACTTCGAGGCGGGCGCGTGGGGCGCGCTGCAGGCGCTGGCGTCGAAGGGCAGCGACGGCGAACTGGAAATGGGCGGCTCGCCGGAGCGCGGCACGAGCGAGCGCCGCTATCTGTTGAAAGCGATCCGCTCGAACGGCTGGATCGAAGGTTCGCTGCAGGATACGACCGAACGGTCGAAGGCCGTCGAGCGCCTGCGCTTTCTCGCGGAGCACGATCCGCTCACCGGCTCGCTGAATCGGCGCGGCATCGAGAAGGCGATTTCCGCGCAGAGCGAGGAAACGCTGCCGTGGGCGCTGGCGTACGTCGATCTCGACCGCTTCAAGCTCGTCAACGATCTCTTCGGCCACCGCAGCGGCGACGAAGTGCTGCGTCAGGTCGCGGCGCGCACGCGGGCGCACTTCGCGCGCAACTATCCGGTCGGGCGCATCGGCGGCGACGAGTTCGTCTGCGTGATGAACGATACGTCGATCGAAGACGCCATCGCGCAATGCCGCGAACTCATCTCCATTCTCTCCGACGCGCCGTATCAGGTCGGCAATCGCGCGTTCCAGGTGAAGGCGTCGATCGGTCTGGTCGAATGCTCGCAAGGCGTGCGTGTGCAGGACGCGCTGTCGCACGCGGACCGCGCGTGTCGCGAGGCGAAGAAAGTCGCGCATACGCATCTCGTCACCTATCGCAAGGGCGCGGCCGCGTTCGAGGAGCGTGCGGAAGAACTGAAGCTCGTCGAGACGCTCGGGCGCAATCGCCTGCCGCCGGGACTCTTTCTCGTGATGCAGCCGATCATGTCGCTGTCCGCGCCGACCGAATCGCTCAACTTCGAAGTGCTGCTGCGCATGCGCGCGCCGGATGGCGCGACGCTGCCCGCGGGCAAGGTGATCGTCGCCGCGGAGGAATCGGGCAACATCGCGGCGATCGACCGCTGGGTCATCTCGACGCTGCTCGAATGGATCGAGAAGCATCAGCATCAGCTCGCCAACACGCAGTTCATCTGCGTGAATCTCTCCGGCGGATCGCTCAACGACGAGCAGTTCATGGAGGACATCTTCGCGCTGTTCGCGCGTTATCAGTCCATCGTGCAATTCCTGTGTCTGGAGATCACCGAAAGCGTCGCGCTGCACGATCTCGAGAACACGCAGCGTTTCATCGCGCGCGTGCACGACATGGGCGGCAAGATCGCGCTCGACGACTTCGGCGCGGGCTACACGTCGTTCAAGTATCTGAAGGCGCTGTCCGCCGATGCCCTCAAGATCGACGGCGAATTCGTGCGCTCGATGTGCGCGCATCCGGCGGATATCGCGATCGTCGAGGCGATCGTCGCGCTCGCCCGCAATCTCGGCATGCGCAGCGTGGCGGAATGGGTCGAGGATGTCGATACCTTGCGCGCGTTGCAGGAAATCGGCGTCGACTACGTGCAGGGTTTTCTCGTCGCGCGGCCGCAGGAGAGTTCGGCGATTCTCGCGGCGAGTTCGGCCGCGAGTTTCCTGAAAGATCCGGAAGTGATCAGTTTCGTCGAGTGCCTGTCCGAACCGGCGCAAGCGACCGTGTTCGACTATGACTGGCACGCGCGCGCCTCAGGGACGCACTGAGCACGGCGCTCTTCAGACCATCTTCATCTCGTTCAATACCTTTGTCGCCGCGATGGGAATGCGCGTGTCCTCCCATTGCGCGAGCCATTGAATCTCCTTGAGCGTGAAATAGCCGGGTTGATTGCGCAGTGCGAACTGCAGCGAATCGACGATGTGATCGCGGATGATCTGCGGCGCGCTTTCGTCGTTGACGATCGCGTGGAGGGCTTCGAGCGTGCTCATTGTCGGAACAGAAGAGTTGATCTCCGTCGAACATAACCGACTAAAAATCGCGAAAAAAATTGACCGGCGGCGCACGGACGGCGAATGAAAGCCGCTTGATAAAATCGGCGCGGAAGTCTTTACTAAATAAAAACGCTGGATTTAATCGAACGGGGACCAATACATGAACGATATCCGCCGCGCGCGCCTGCGCCGCGAGGCTGCGGCCGATGTCTGAGCGGCCCGCGCGCAAAGCCTCGATGCATTCCGTCGGCTCGAACCAGTTGGGCATGCGCCAGTTCAACGAGCGCATCGTCCTGCAGGCGATCCGGCTTCACGGCGCGTTGCCCAAGGCGGACGTCGCGCGCCTGACGCGTCTGTCGATGCAGACGGTCTCGCTGATCATCGACCATCTGATCGAAGACGGCCTGCTCGCGAAGGAGCCACGCTCGCGCGTGCGCGGCCGCATCGGCCAGCCATCGGTGCCGATCTCGCTGCGCGCGGACGGCGCGTTTTCCATCGGCGTGAAAGTGGGGCGACGCAGTCTCGACGTGCTGTCGATGGATTTCGCCGGCAGCGTGCGTGCGCGCGAAACGCTGGAATATCCGTATCCCGATCCGCATACGCTCTTTCCCGCGCTGGAAGAGCGCCTCGCGCGCGTGATCGGCGCGCTCGGCGATGACGCGCGCAAGATCGCGGGGATCGGCGTTGCGGCGCCGCTGTGGCTCGGCGGCTGGCGCGATTTCTTCGACACGCCGCCCGACGTGCTCGCGGCGTGGGACGACATCGACATCCGCGCGCGCATTCAGTCGATGACGCCGCTGCCCGTCGAGTTCGCCAAGGACACGACGGCCGCGTGCGCCGCCGAACTCGTGATGGGCCAGGGGCGCGGGCTGCGCAATTTCCTGTATGTGTTCATCGGCACGTTCATCGGCGGCGGACTCGTGATCGACGGCCGGCTGCACGCCGGGCCGGGCGGCAACGCGGGCGCGATCGGTTCGTTGCCGCTGATCTCCGGCGGCAAGCGGCAGCGCCCGGGGCAATTGCTCAACACGGCGTCGGTCTACGTGCTGGAGAAGGCGTTCGCGGCTGCGGGCGCGCCGGCCGCCGCCGCGCATGACGAGCGCGCGTTGTCGCCCGAGTTGCGCGGGCTGGCGGAAGCGTGGATGCGCGAGACGTGTCCCGCGATCGCCACGGGCATCGCATCGTCGGCTGCGCTGCTCGATCTGGAAGCCGTGGTGATCGATGGAGAAATCGACCGCGCCTTGCTGCACGACGTGATCCGTCGCACCGATGACGCGCTCGCCGCATTCGACTGGCAGGGCATGACGCGGCCACGGCTCGTCGAAGGGCAGATCGGTCCCGACGCACGCGCGATGGGCGGCGCGATCCTGCCGCTCTACGCGCACTTCGCGCCGAAACATGAACTCTTTCTGAAGCCGCTGGAAACCTGAACGCGGCGTCGCGCGCTCAGTCCAGCGACAGCCGCGCGGCGAACGCGAGCAACGCGGCGGAGAAGGTCCAGCGTTGTACGGTCTGCGCTTTCGGATGACGACGCAGCCAGCCGGAAATTCTCACCGCGCCCGCCGCGAGCGTCAGGTCGAACGCGACGCCGACCGCGATCAGCACCACGCCCAGTTCCAGCACCTGCGACCAGACCGGGCCGGATTCCGGCCGCACGAACTGCGGCAGCAGCACGGAGCAGAAAAGCAACGCCTTCGGATTGAGGATGCTGCTCAGAATGCCTTTCGCATACGCCGAACGCAGCGTCAGCGCGGCATCTTGAGCGGGCGCGGCGTCGAGCCCGAACGCGGGCGAGCGGAAAATCTGAATCGCGACATACGACAAATACAGTCCGCCCGCGATACGCACGCCATCGTAGAGCCACGGCGCGCTGCGCAGGAGCGCGGCGACGCCGAGCGCCGAGAGCGTCACATGCGTCGCGCGAGCCGTGGCGAGACCCGCGGCTACGGCGAGACCGTGCCGGAAACCCCGCGTGCCGCTGGTCTGAAGCATGAGCGCCATGTCCGGTCCGGGCAGCGCGTAGACGACCGCCAGCGCACCGACGAAAACCCAGAGCAAGTGTGCCGAAACCATGATGAAACTCCTCTTTTGAAGGCTTCATCGTGCCATTACGCGCGGGGTGTTTTCTGGCCTTTTACATCGATAATTCGGAGTATGGCGCGGCTTTCCACTACAATTTTTGGTGCTAAAAGAGGAAGGCACCATGAGTGAACTTGACCGTATCGACCGCGCGATGCTCGTCGCGCTTCAGCAGGACGGCCGCATGCCGATCGCGAAGCTCGCCGAGCGCGTGGGCTTGAGCGAGACGCCGTGCGCGCGCAGACTCAAGCGTCTGGAAAGCGATGGTTATATCGACGGCTATCGCGCGGTGCTGTCGCGCAAGGCGCTGGAACTGGGCGTCGTCGCGTTTGCGCAGGTGCGCTTCAGCGTCCACGACCGCGCGTTGTCGGACCGCTTCGAGCGCGAGATTCAAGGCATCGCCCGGATCGTCTCGTGTCACAACATTTCGGGGACGGCGGACTATCTGCTGCAAATCGTCGCGCGCGATCTCGACGAATACGGCGTCTTCATGCGCGACGTCCTGCGCACCTTGCCCGGCGTGACCGCCGTCGAATCGATGCTGTCGCTGCGCGAACTGAAGCGCGACGGCGGCTTGCCGGTACCGTGACGATTGTCTATACAAGGATCGCGTTGATACGGCGCGATGAGCCTCGGGATTCCCCTAATACAATCGAAGTTGTATATACAAGAACATGAGTCTAATTCGGCGCGGGTTGCTATCCGTGCTCGTCGACTCTCATTTCTTGATGCGCAGGAGCAATCCGTGACTTCATCTTCCCGTTTTCGCGACACCGAGATCCGCGCACCGCGCGGCACGCAACTCAACGCCAAAAGCTGGCTGACAGAAGCGCCGCTGCGCATGCTGATGAACAATCTCGACCCGGACGTGGCCGAGAATCCCAACGAACTCGTCGTGTATGGCGGCATCGGGCGGGCAGCGCGCGACTGGGCGTGCTACGACAAGATCGTTGAAACGCTCAAGCGCCTCGAAGCCGACGAGACGCTGCTCGTGCAGTCGGGCAAGCCGGTCGGCGTCTTCAAGACGCACGAAAACGCGCCGCGCGTGCTGATCGCGAATTCGAATCTCGTGCCGCACTGGGCGAACTGGGAGCATTTCAACGAACTCGACGCGAAAGGTCTCGCGATGTACGGGCAAATGACCGCCGGCAGCTGGATCTATATCGGCAGCCAGGGCATCGTGCAGGGCACGTACGAGACTTTCGTCGAAGCCGGACGCCAGCATTACGGCGGCGATCTGAAAGGGCGCTGGGTGCTGACCGCCGGGCTCGGCGGCATGGGCGGTGCGCAGCCGCTCGCGGCGACGCTCGCGGGCGCGTGCTCGCTGAACATCGAATGCCAGCAGAGCCGCATCGATTTCCGTCTGAAGACGCGTTACGTCGACGAACAGGCGACCGATCTCGACGACGCCCTCGCGCGCATTCAGCGCCATACGTCGGAGGGACGCGCGGTTTCCGTCGCGCTGTGCGCCAACGCCGCGGACGTGCTGCCCGAACTCGTGCGACGCGGCGTGCGCCCGGACATGGTCACCGATCAGACCAGCGCGCACGATCCGCTCAACGGCTATCTGCCGAAAGGCTGGACCTGGGCGCAGTACCGCGACCGCGCGCAGAGCGATGCTGCCGGGACCGTCAAAGCCGCGAAGCAATCGATGGCCGAGCACGTGCGCGCGATGCTCGCGTTCCGCGAACAGGGCGTGCCGACCTTCGACTACGGCAACAATATCCGTCAGATGGCCAAGGAAGAGGGCGTCGAAAATGCGTTCGACTTTCCGGGCTTCGTGCCGGCCTACATCCGGCCGCTCTTTTGCCGCGGCGTCGGGCCGTTCCGCTGGGCCGCGCTGTCGGGCAATCCGGAGGACATCTACAAGACCGACGCGAAAGTGAAGGAACTCATCGCCGACGATGCGCATCTGCATCGCTGGCTCGACATGGCGCGCGAGCGCATCAGCTTCCAGGGGCTGCCGGCGCGCATCTGCTGGGTCGGGCTCGGCCAGCGCGCGAAGCTCGGCCTCGCGTTCAACGAGATGGTGCGCAACGGCGAGCTGTCGGCGCCTGTCGTGATCGGCCGCGATCATCTCGATTCCGGCTCGGTCGCGAGCCCGAACCGCGAGACCGAAGCGATGCGCGACGGCTCCGATGCCGTGTCCGACTGGCCGCTGCTCAATGCGCTGCTGAACACGGCGAGCGGTGCGACGTGGGTGTCGATTCACCACGGCGGCGGCGTCGGCATGGGCTTCTCGCAGCATTCGGGCGTCGTCATCGTGTGCGATGGCAGCGTGGAAGCCGATGCGCGTATCGCGCGCGTGCTGCACAACGATCCGGCGACGGGCGTCATGCGCCACGCGGACGCGGGCTACGACATCGCCGTTCAGTGCGCGCGCGAGCAGGGCCTCGACCTGCCGATGATCACCAAGTGATGAAAAAACGCTGGCAGCACTGCCATGCCGCAACGATGTCCGGCGGCAAGTATTCGGTCATCGAAGACGCCGTGATCCTGATCGACGGCGCGCGCATCGAATGGATCGGGCCGCGCGCGGCGGCGCCGGAGACCGGCGATTGCGAGCGTGTCGACCTCGACGGCGCGTGGGTGACGCCGGGCCTGATCGATTGCCATACGCATCTCGTGTTCGGCGGCGATCGCAGCGGCGAGTTCGAAGAGCGGCTGCAGGGCGTGAGCTATGCGGAGATCGCGGCGCGCGGCGGCGGCATCGCGAGCACGGTGCGCGCGACGCGCGAAGCCAGCGAGGACGCCTTGTTCGACACCGCGAAGGCGCGCGCGCTCGGTCTGCTGCGCGAGGGCGTGACCGCGCTCGAAGTGAAGTCCGGCTACGGGCTCGATCTCGCCAACGAACGCAAGATGCTCGCGGTGGCGCGCCGTCTCGGCGAAGCGCTGCCGCTCACCGTGCGCGCGACCTGCCTCGCCGCGCACGCGTTGCCGCCCGAGTACGCGAATCGCGCGGATGACTATATCGCCTACGTCTGCGACGAGATGCTGCCGGCGCTCGTCGCGGATGGTCTCGTCGATGCCGTCGACGCATTTTGCGAGCACATCGCGTTCTCGACGCAACAGGTCGAACGCGTGTTCCGATGCGCACGCGATCTGGGCGTGCCCGTGAAACTGCATGCCGAGCAACTGTCGTCCTTGCATGGGTCGACGCTTGCGGCGCGCTATCGGGCATTGTCGGCGGATCATCTCGAATACATGACCGAGGACGATGCCGCTGCGATGGCGCAAGCCGGCACCGTCGCGGTGTTGCTGCCGGGCGCGTTTTACATGCTGCGGGAAACGCAGTTGCCGCCGATCGACGCGCTGCGCCGGCATCACGTGCCGATCGCGCTCGCGAGCGATCTGAACCCGGGCACATCGCCGGCGCTTTCGCTGCGCATGATGCTCAACATGGGCTGCACGCTGTTTCGGATGACGCCGGAAGAAGCGCTCGCCGGCGTCACGATTCATGCGGCGAAGGCGCTGGGTCTGCAATCCACGCACGGATCGCTCGAAGCAGGAAAGGCGGCGGATTTCATCGCGTGGAGAATCGGCAGGCCTGCCGAGCTTTCGTACTGGCTTGGCGGGGCGTTGCCGAATCGCGTCGTGCGCGGCGGCGTGGAGATCGATTTCGCGCGCATCGCCTGATGAAAAAAGCCTCGTCCAGGGTGGACGAGGCGTCTGCCTGAACCCGAACGGGACATGCTCGGGCGCGGCGTTCTAGCTGCGCTTGCGGATCATGCCCCAGACGACGAGCAGGATGATCGCGCCGATCACCGAGGCGATCCACCCGGCCGGTTGCCCCGGTTGATACCAGCCGAGCGCGCGGCCGACGTAACCGGCGATCAGCGAGCCGGCGATGCCGAGCACGATGGTCATGATCCAGCCCATGTTGTCGTCGCCAGGCTTGACGGCCCGGGCGATGAGACCAACGACGAGTCCGACGATCAAAGTACCGATGAATGCAAGCATGCGGTTGCTCCTTATCAGAGTTTTACGGCTTCTCGACTGCGTTGCAGATAGATTCCGGACGGTCCCGGTATATCCAAAGTAGCACGGCGCACAGCGTTTGGGTATGACACTGGCCGTTCGGCCAATCCGACGAGCACGAACGGTGCCGCGAGCACGCGCAAGGTAAAATTCGTCACATTGCCTCATTGCCTGCATTGCTACGATATGACCGATTCCGACATTTCCTCCACCGACGACGCCATCCATGAAGACCGCCTCTGGCGCGACGACGGCTGGACCGCCCGCGTGATCAAGAACGAGGACGACGACGGCTGGGCCGTCGAGATGATTCAGGCGGGCGAGGCCGAGCCCGCGCTCGTCGGCCCGTGGACGATGGGCCGCGACAAGAAAAACCCGAAACCGCTCGATGCGAACGCGTTTCGCACCCTAGTCAAGACGGCGTCGGAAGTGTTGCGCCGTCATGAGCAGCAGCGTCACGCGATGCTGCACAAGAACGTGACCATCGACGTGCAAGGCGAAGACATGACCGTTACGCTGGAGATCGTTCCGGATGACGACGATCCGTACGCCAACCTCAAGGCTTTCGACGCATACGGCACCCAGCTCGCGCACGTGCGCGTTTCGCCTGCGTTCAAGCTCACCAAGGCGAGCGCGGAGCGCTGGGCCGGGAACGATTTCGCCAAGCCGAGCGCGGGCGGCTGAGCTGCGCTGAAAGCGCGTGTGCAAATGAAAACGCCGTCGCGTTTGGGCGCGACGGCGTGGTAACGAATAGCGAGAACCGGACTGGCGTCAGCCTTTCTTGACGACGAACGCAATTCGTCGATTCGCGAAACGACCGCTCGCGGTTTCGTTGTCGGCGACCGGATTGGCGTCGCCGTAACCTGATGCGCTGAGCGACTGCGGCGGCACGCCGTTGCGCACCAGGAATCCGCGAACCGCCTGAGCGCGTTCCTTCGACACTTCCAGTTTCGCCGCGGCCGTGCCTTGCGCATCCGAATAGCCGGCGACTTCCAGCTTCACCATGGAACCCTTGGCCGCGCAGCTCTTGAGCAATTGCGCCGTCTCGCCGAGCGTGGCGTACGCACTTTCCGGCACCTGCGCGCTCGAGCGCGCGAAATTGACGACCTGAAGGTCGAGCACGCGGGTGAGTTTTTTGCCAGAGCAGGGCGTGTCCGTGGCGAGCAGGCTCTTCATCGCGCTGCGAAAGGATTGCGTTGCGCTGGCGACAGCGCCGTCCACGTCGAACGCAGCAACCTGGAACATGCCGCCGAGCGTGTTTTTGAGGCGATCGGTCCAGCCGAGCTTTGCATTCGCCGCAGTGCCGCTCAGTTCCACTTTCGAGCCGCTGATCTTGGCTTCCGCGCCAGGCACGGCCATGAGCGGAAAGAAGTCGTTCAGGCGCGAGAGCCAGGGGGCCGGCCGCGTTTGCGGAACGACGGAAATGTCCGCGCTGAAGGCTTTGCCGAAGCGCGCTGTCATCGCGTCGAGCAGATGCTTCTTCTCCGCTTCCGTGCCGACTGTCGCCTCGACGGCCGGAACGCCCGTTGTGTTGACGTTGAACAGCAACTGCGCATCTTTCCAGGCGGCGGTCTCGATCGTCGGTGCAGGAGTGGTCTCCGCAGGCGCCGCCGTTGCGGCCGGCGTATCGACGGTAGCGGACGCGACGACCGGCGTAATGTCCGCAGCCTGCGTGCTCAGCGGTGCGGGTGATGAAGCCGGCGTCGACACGTTCGTGACTGGTTGGGTGGCCGGCGCGGCGCTCAGATCGACGCTATCGCTGTGCGTGAAGCCGCGGTAGTAGACCAGCGCGAGAATCACCGCCAGCACGGCGAAGAGCAGCCAGATCCACTTGTTCGAACGTGTCGGCGCGGGTTTGCGTACCGGTGCGCGCATCGGCGGCGTTGTCGGTGCGGGAGGCGTGGGCGCGGAAACGGGCGCGCTTTGCGCGGCCACTTTCACGATGGGCTCGGGCGGCGCGACCGCCACGGCGACATCGGCATCCATGCGCGCTTCCAGGCTCGACGCGACGGTATCGAGCCGCGGCGTGATGCAACTGGTGAAGCCTTCGGTATTGCCGACGCCGATGGCCGCCGCGACCGCGTTCGACATCGATCCGTTGATCTCGCCGACCTGGTCGCGCAACAGCTTGGGCACTTGCGGCAAGCCCCATTGTGCGAGCAGGAAGTGCCGCTTCATGATGCCAAAGAGCACGGCGGCGACGATGCCCGCGAGCGAAGACGTGGCTTGCGTGGGAACGCCGGTTTCAGCCGAAACGGCGTCGCTCAGCGCATCGACGCGGTGACCCGTTGCGAGCGCGGCGAGCGAATGGCCGTTGACTTCGAGTTGCTTGAGTCCGCCGGTCGTCGCGATCAGCTTCGTGAACTGGTCGACGATATACGCGTTGGTCTCCGGCTGCATGATGACGGAATACACCGACTGCGATCCGGGCACGAGCGTCGCCCGGTCCATCAGCGACGCGACGAGTCCCGGCGCGATGCGGGCCGCCAGTTGCCGGACGATTTGCCCCGGGATGCCGAACTGTTGCGACAACTGTTCCGCGATGTTTTCCGAGATCGCGGCATTGACCGCCTGAACCAGATTGATGCTCATCGACTGACTTTCCTTTCTACATGAACGCTTAACGCGAGCGCAATTGTGTAGCGGATTCTACTTGCACAGTTATCCTAAAAATATATCTGCAAAATTCTTTACGAAAACGGTGCGTCGATGCGACTGGCGTTGCGTTTTCAGCGCGCGCGAAGACTCACATCCGAGAAGAATTTGCGAATACGCTTACCCGCCATGGCGAGCCATGAGGGTTCTGCGGGCGCGGGATCGTTGCCGTTCACGGAGAGCGCGACGAGCGACAGCATGGAGCGAGGAGGGATGAGCGTGCGGTACGATGCGTCGAGCGG
The DNA here is from genome assembly GCF_018408855.1 of Caballeronia sp. NK8. Classification (GTDB taxonomy): domain Bacteria; phylum Pseudomonadota; class Gammaproteobacteria; order Burkholderiales; family Burkholderiaceae; genus Caballeronia. Next base: position 393,283 of record NZ_AP024323.1, read on the forward strand.
CGACGTCCACGCACAGGTGCGGCAATCGTGCATCGTGCACGTATTGCAGGGAGGTTGATTGCGGTTCATGGCGGACCCCTTTACGAGTATCCGCACATCATCGACGATGCGCTATCGTAAGGCGATCAGACGGTTCCGATTGAACTCTTGAATTCTCGATCTCAAAAATAGGACAGACTAGCTGGCGGCCATCCATCGTTCACTGAAAGGAGACAGCAATGCATTACCTGTTGATTTACGACCTCTGTGCGGACTATCTGGAGCGCCGCGCGCAATTTCGCGACGCGCATCTGGCCCTCGCGTGGGCGGCGGTGGAGCGCGGCGACATCGTGCTTGCGGGCGCGCTCGACGCCCCCGCCGATCGCGCGATGCTGTTGTTTCACAGCGAGTCGCCCGCCGCCGCGGAAGACTTCGCGAAGCATGACCCGTATGTGACGAATGGGCTGGTGGAACGCTGGGAAGTGCGCAAGTGGAACACGGTCGTGGGCGCGAGTGCGGCCACGCCCGTGCGATAGCGAAGCAGAAAGCGAAACGATCACGCGTCGGCGGTTTCTTCCTCGGGACGGTCCCGGCGCGATGGACCGCGACGCTGAGCCGAGCGATACAGACTCGTCAGCGTGTCGTCGAGCTGCTGCGAACGCTCGAACAGCGCCGCGAGCCAGTCGACGAACACCGACACGCGCGGCGTCGCCTGACGGCTTTTCAGAAACGCCACCGAGACTTTGAGCGGCGGCGATTTCCATTGCGGCAGCACTTCGCGCAGTTGTCCCGAGCGCAGATAAGACTGCGCCGCGATGCGCAGCGGCTGAATCAGCCCGAGCCCTTCGACGCCGCATGCGAGATACGCGTGTTCGTCGGCGACCTGCACGAAGCCGCGCATTTTCATCGTGACGGGCTCGCCATCGACATCGAAATCGAAATCGGCGGGGCGGCCGCTTTTCTCCGAAACGCAATTGACCGCGACGTGCTGCGCGAGCTCGTCGAGCGTTTGCGGCATGCCGTGCTTGTCCAGATATGCGGGACTCGCGCACGTCACCTGTTCGAGCATGCCGAGGCGGCGCGCGATCAGGCCCGAATCGGGCAGTTCGCCGAGTTGCACACTGCAATCGACGCCTTCGCCGACCAGATCGACATTGCGATTGCCGATGCCGATCGACAGCTCGATCTGCGGATAGCGTGCATGAAACTCCGGCAGCGCGGGCACGACGATCGATGTCGCGACGGTGTCGGGCATTTCGACGCGCAGCCGTCCGCGCAGGCGCTCCTCGCCCGCGCCGAAACCGGATTCGAGTTCGTCGATGTCGGCGAGGATCTGCGCGCAACGCTCGTAGTACGCGGCACCATCGACGGTGAGATTCAGGCGCCGCGTCGTGCGTGCGAGCAATTGCACGCCGACTAGCGCTTCGAGTTGTTGCACGGTCGTCGAAACACTCGCGCGCGGCATGCCAAGCGACTCGGCTGCACGCGTGAAGCTGTTCGTATCGACGACACGCGTGAAGACACGCATGGCATGGACGCGATCGATCACGTTGTGCTTTCCCTTTATGACGATTGAGTGGCGATGCGCGGAAAAAAGCGATTCCACCGCGGCTATGAAGCTGCGGAAAAAAGGCGCATCGGCGATGGTTAGATCGTACGGACGGGAAGCGTCAACGTGAATACACAAAAGTGGAGGATTCTTGCCTGATTCTTTTTGACGGAAAGAATCACAGCGTGGGCATTTCGCCGCGCAGGCGGCCCACGAAACCGTTCATGTCCGCGCCCGAAGGCGCCTGATACAGCCTCAGGCCCATCTCGGGAAGGATCGACAGCAGATGATCGAAGACATCGCCCTGAATGCGCTCGTATTGCGTCCACGCGGTCGTCGCGGTGAAGCAGTACACCTCCACCGGGATACCCTGCGATTCCGGCTCCATCATGCGCACCATGATCGCCATGTCCTGGCGAATCTCCGGATGACGCTGCAGATAAGCCAGCCCGTACGCGCGGAACGTGCCGATATTCGTGAGGCGCCGCCGGTTCGCGGGCTCGTTGGCCAGTTCGCCGAGATTGCGGTTGGCCTGCTCGACTTCCGTCTGCTTCTGCTCCAGATAATCGTGCAGCAGGCGAAAGCGCTTCAGACGCGCGGTTTCCTCGTCGGAAAGAAAGCGCACGCATTGCGCGTCGATGCGCAAGGTGCGCTTGATGCGCCGCCCGCCCGATTCGAACATGTGCCGGTAATTGCGGTAGCTCTCGGAAAAGAGCTTGTAGGTAGGCACCGTGGTCACGGTGTTGTCCCAGTTCTGCACCTTGACCGTGTGCAGCGCGATGTCCTTCACGAAGCCATCGGCGGCGGCTTGCGGCATTTCGATCCAGTCGCCGATGCGCAGCATGTCGTTCGAGGTGAGTTGCGTGCTGGCTACCAGCGACAGCAAGGTGTCCTTGAACACGAGCAGCAGCACGGCGGACAGCGCGCCGAGACCGGACAGCATCCAGAGCGGCGAACGGTCGATGAGAATCGACAGCACGAGCACGCCGCACACGAGCGCGAGCCCCAGCTTGCCGATCTGGATATAGCCTTTGATGGAGCGCGTCTGCGCTTCCTTGCTTTCCGCATAGACGTCCTGCCACGCCGACAGCGCGCTGCCCGCGGCGAAGAAAATGCAGACCCACGCGCCGCCGTGCGCGATGCGGCCGATGACCGTGGCCCAGTGGCCGATGCGCGGCACTTCGTCGATACCGAGCGCAACGGTCGCGAACGGCACCGCATACCAGAGCCGGTGATACGCCCGATGCTTGATGAACGCGCGATCCCACTTCTGATGCCCGGCCAGCACGAGCAGTCGATGCGCGACATACAGCACGATGCGCGCGACCACCCATTGCACGAAGATCGCGATCAGCGCGAGCGCGACGAGGCCCGCGATCAGTTGTAACCACGGATGAGCGGCGAGTTGTTGCGGCAGCGGATCGGGAAGGAAGTCGAAATTCATAGGGGACTGGGGAGCACTCAGGACGCGCGTTTGTATCGCGATGCGTCACGTATTGTGCATGATCGTGCCGCTCCGGTGCATCGGACGAGGCTCACTTGCGCGTCTTATCGAAAACCCGAGTTCGATGAAAATGAATTTTTTTTGAGCGGCTTTTCGAGTAAATATACTTTCATCGCGTGTCATCGCAACGAGAGCGCAGCGCATTCCATGTCCCGTTCCCTATCGGTTCGTGCGCCGGCGAGCGCAGACGATCTGATCGCCGCGCGCATCGCCGCGGCCATGCCGACGCTCACGCCCATCCATCGGCGCATGGGTGCATTCGTGCTGGCGAACCTGTTTCGCTCGGCGACCATGCGTATCGACGAACTGGCGGGCGCGGTGGGCGCGTCGGTGGCGACGGCGAACCGTTTTGCGCGCGCGCTCGGCTTCTCCGGCTATCCGTCGTTTCGCGAGGCGCTCGTGCGCGGTTTCGAGGCGACCATCGCGCCGGTCGAGCGCTTGCGCACCGCGCTCGAATCGCCGGCGAGCGGCGCGGAGGTGTTCGATGCATCGCTTGCGCAGGCGGCGGCGAATCTGCGTCTTGCTCAAACCTCCGTCGATGGCGCGAAGGCCGAGACAATCGTCGATACGATTCTCGCCGCGCCGCGCGTCTTCACGATCGGCTACGGCGCGAGCGCCTTTCTGGCCGGGCTGCTGGAGCACGGGCTCACGCCGTATTGCGCGAACGTGCAGTCGCTCGCGTTGATGGGCGGACCGTCGCACGCCGCGCGGCGGCTCTTCACGGCGGCGCGCGGCGATGTGCTGATCGCGATCGCGTTCCCGCGTTATGTCGACGACACCATCACGCTCGCGCAGCTCGCGCGCGATCACGGCCTGCGTGTCGTCGCGCTCACGGACAGCGCCGCGTCGCCGCTCGCGCAGGTCGCGGATCTCGTGCTCGCGATCCGCGCCGAACGCCGGCTCGCGGCGAATTGCGACACGGCGGTGCTGGCCGTCATCGAAGCGCTGTGCGATGCGGTCGCGCACCGGGCCAAGCGCTCGGTCGAGGCGGCATCGGGATTGACCGAATTCGTCTTGCCCTGGCTCGTCGCGCCTTCTTTGCCGAAAGAAGCGCACGCGGTTCAGGCAACGCGCCGCACCACTGCGAAACGACACACTCATACGGAATCGCGCAAGTCATGAACGCCACACCAGTCATCGCCATTCACGGCGGCGCGGGCACGATCGTGCGCCACGCGATGAACGCCGAAGCCGAAGCGCGTTATCACGCGGCGCTGACGGACATCCTGAGCGCGGCGCAACGCGTGCTCGCCGATGGCGGCAGCGCGCTCGATGCCGTCACCGAAGCCGTGCGCCTGCTCGAAGACTGTCCGCTCTTCAACGCGGGCCACGGCGCGGTGTTCACGGCGGCGGGCACGCATGAACTGGACGCTTCGGTGATGGACGGCGCGACGCTCGAAGCCGGCGCGATCAGTTGCGTGACGCGCGTGAAGAATCCCGTGCTCGCGGCGCGTCGTGTGCTCGACGTGAGCGATCACGTCATGTTCACGGGGCCGGGCGCGGAAGCGTTCGCGGCGGCGCAAGGTCTCGAATTCGTCGATCCGTCGTACTTCTACACGGAGGCACGCCATCAGCAATGGCTCAACGCGCGCGGCACCTCGGGCACGATGCTCGATCACGACGCGATGACGAAGTTCGCCTTCTCGAATGATCCGCGCGATCCCATCGATCCCATCGATCCCGACAAGAAGTTCGGCACGGTCGGCGCGGTCGCGCTCGATGCCAACGGCCATCTCGCGGCAGCGACGTCGACAGGCGGCATAACCAACAAGCAGGCTGGCCGCGTCGGCGATGCGCCGCTGATCGGCGCGGGCTGCTACGCGAACGACGCGACCTGCGCGGTTTCGACCACCGGTACCGGCGAGATGTTCATCCGCATGCTCGCGGCGTACGACGTGTCGGCGCAAATGGAATATCGCGGGGTATCGCTGGAAGACGCATCGAACGATGTCGTGATGACCAGGCTGCCACGCATCGAAGGGCGCGGCGGACTCGTCGCTGTCGATGCGAAGGGCAATGTCGTGCTGCCGTTCAACACGGAAGGCATGTATCGCGGCTTCGCGCGCGTGGGCGAAGCGCCCGTCACGGCGATCTATCGATGATGAGCGCGACGCTGCCCGATGCCCGTGTGATCGACGTGCGCGATCTGTCGGTCGCGTTTCGCTCGCGCGCACGCACGGTCGAAGCCGTGCGCAGCATTTCGTTCACCGTGGATCGCGGCGAGACGCTGGCGATCGTCGGTGAATCGGGCTCGGGCAAGTCGGTGACGTCGCTTGCGCTAATGCGGCTCGTCGAGCATGGCGGCGGCCGGATCGTGTCGGGCAGCATCGCGTTTCGCCGCCGCAACGGGCAAGTGCTCGATCTCGCGAAGGCGTCGTCGGCAACGATGCGGGGCGTGCGCGGCGCGGACATCGCGATGATCTTCCAGGAGCCGATGACCTCGCTCAATCCGGTCTTCACGGTCGGCGATCAGATCGCGGAAGCGATTGCGCTGCATCAGAACAAAAGCGCGTCGGAGGCGCGCGCCGAAGCGCTGCGTCTGCTCGATCTCGTACGCATTCCCGAAGCGCGCCGCGTGTTCGCGCGTTATCCGCATCAGCTGTCGGGCGGCATGCGCCAGCGCGTGATGATCGCGATGGCGCTGTCGTGCAAGCCCGCGCTCCTGATCGCCGACGAGCCGACCACCGCGCTCGATGTCACGATCCAGGCGCAGATCCTGCAACTCGTGCGCGGCCTGCAGAACGAAATGAACATGGGCGTGATCTTCATCACGCACGATATGGGCGTGGTCGCGGAAGTGGCGGACCGCGTGCTCGTGATGTATCGCGGCGAGAAAGTGGAAGAGGCGCAATCGGACGCGCTGTTTCACGCGCCGAAGCATCCGTACACGAAGGCGCTGCTCGCCGCCGTGCCGACGCTCGGCGCGATGCGCGGCACCGATCGTCCCGCGAAGTTCCCGATCCTCGAAGTGGAACGGGTCGACCTTGCGCCCGACGATGCGAGCGCGTTGCGTCCGTCCGAGGCGGTCGAAAAGGAACAGCAGCCTGCCGTCGACGAAACCATCAGGCCGATTCTGCGCGTGCGCGACCTCGTCACGCGCTTTCCGGTGAAAAGCGGCTTGTTCGGCCGCACGACGGCGGCGGTGCATGCGGTCGAGCGCGTGAGCTTCGATCTGCGTCCGGGCGAGACGCTCGCGCTCGTCGGCGAATCGGGCTGCGGCAAATCGACGACGGGGCGCTCGCTGCTGCGGCTCGTCGAAAGCCAGAGCGGCTCCATCGAATTCGATGGACGCGACATCAGCAAGCTCGAAGGTCACGAGCTGCAGACCCTGCGGCGCAATATCCAGTTCATCTTTCAGGACCCGTTCGCGTCGCTCAATCCGCGTCTGACGGTCGGCTTCTCGGTCATGGAGCCGCTGCTCGTGCATGGCGTCGCGAGCGGCAAGCAAGCGCAGGCGCGGGTCGACTGGCTGCTCGAAAAAGTCGGCTTGCCGCCCGAAGCGGCGCAGCGTTATCCGCATGAATTCTCGGGCGGACAACGACAGCGCATCGCGATTGCAAGGGCGCTCGCGTTGAACCCGAAGGTCGTCATCGCCGATGAATCCGTGTCCGCGCTCGATGTCTCCGTGCGCGCGCAGATCGTCAATCTGATGCTCGATCTGCAGCGCGAACTCGGCGTCGCGTATCTGTTCATCTCGCACGACATGGCGGTCGTCGAGCGCGTGAGTCATCGCGTGGCAGTGATGTATCTCGGGCAGATCGTCGAGATCGGGCCACGCGCGGCCGTGTTCGAAGCGCCGCGTCATCCGTACACGCGCAAGCTGATGAGCGCGGTGCCGGTCGCCGACCCGTCACGCCGGCACGCGCAGCGCATGCTCGCCGCCGACGAGATTCCAAGCCCGATCCGCAAGCTCGGCGATGAGCCCATCGTCGCGAAACTCGTAGCCGTAGGACCAGACCATTACGTCGCCGAGCATCACGTTGGTGGCGCGTACTGATAACACCATAACGTCATAAGGAGTCCAACGAATGCCGTCCTTCAAACTGCGCTCGATACTCGCTGCAAGCGCATTCGCCGCGCTGACCTCACTCGCGCCGGTGGCGGCGCATGCGCAAGGCACCGCCGTGATGGCCGTCGCCTCGACCTTCACGACGATGGACCCGTACGACGCCAACGACACGCTCTCGCAAGCGGTGGCGAAGTCGTTCTATCAGGGTCTGTTCGGCTTCGACAAGGACATGAAGATCCAGAACGTGCTCGCGACGAGCTACGAGGCGAGCCCCGACGCGAAGGTCTACACGATCCATCTGCGCAAGGATGTGAAGTTCCACGACGGCACCGACTTCAACGCCGACGCCGTGAAGGCCGTGTTCGACCGCGTGACCAATCCGGACAACAAGCTCAAGCGCTACAACCTCTTCAACAAGATCGAGAAGACCGAAGTGGTCGATCCGTACACGGTGAAGATCACGCTGAAGATTCCGTTCTCGGCGTTCATCAACGTGCTCGCGCATCCGTCGGCGGTGATGATTTCGCCGGCCGCGCTGCAGAAGTACGGCAAGGACATCGCGTTTCATCCGGTCGGCACGGGGCCGTTCGAATTCGTCGAATGGAAGCAGACCGACGACCTGAAGGTGAAGAAGTTCGCCGGCTACTGGAAGAAGGGTTTGCCGAAGATCGACATGATCGACTGGAAACCCGTGGTCGATAACAACACCCGTTCCGCGCTCATGCAGACAGGCGAGGCGGACTTCGCGTTCTCGGTGCCGTTCGAGCAGGCCGCGACGCTCAAGGCGAACCCGAAGGTCGATCTGATCGCGGCGCCATCGATCATTCAGCGCTACGTCAGCATGAACGTGCTGCAAAAACCCTTCGACAATCCGAAGGTGCGCGAGGCGATGAACTATGCGATCAACAAGGAAGCGCTCGTGAAGGTGGCGTTCGCGGGCTATGCCGTGCCGGCCGAAGGCGTGGTGCCGCCGGGCGTCGAATACGCGACCAAGCTCGGACCGTGGAAATACGATCCCGCGAAGGCGCGCGAACTGTTGAAGGAAGCAGGCTATCCGAACGGCTTCGAAACCGTGCTGTGGTCGGGCTATAACCATACGACCGCGCAGAAGATCATCCAGTTCGTGCAGCAGCAACTGGCGCAGGTGGGCGTGAAGGCATCGGTCGAAGCGCTCGAAGCGGGGCAGCGCGTGCAGCGCATCGAGAGCGCGCCCGATCCGAAGACGGCGCCGGTGCGGATGCTCTATATCGGCTGGTCGTCGTCGACGGGCGAAGCGGACTGGGCGCTCTCGCCGCTGCTCGGCGGCACGTCGTTCCCGCCGAAACTCTTCAACACCGCGTACTACAAGAGCGATCAGGTCGATGACGATCTCTCCAAGGCGCTCGCCACCACCGATCGCGGCGAGAAAGCGAAGCTCTACGCCGACGCACAGAAGCGCATCTGGGCCGACGCGCCGTGGATCTTCCTCGTCACGGAGAAGGTCGTTTACGCGCGCAGCAAGCGTCTGTCGGGCGCGTACGTGATGCCCGACGGCTCGTTCAGCTTCGAAGAGATCGCCATCAAGTAATCGCTTTCGGCCGGGCGCGATCGCCCGGCCGCATCTGACCGGAAACGATGCTCAACTTCATCGCCAAACGACTGTTAGGCCTGCTGCCGACGCTCTTCATCGTCGCGGTGCTCGTGTTCTTCTTCGTGCACATGCTGCCGGGCGATCCGGCGCGGCTCGCCGCGGGCGCGGAAGCCGACGAAGCGACCGTCGCGCTCGTGCGTGCCGACCTCGGTCTGGACAAGCCGCTGCCGCAGCAACTGGTGGGCTTCTTCGGCAAGATCGTGCATTTCGACTTCGGCATGTCGACGCGCAGCAAGCGGCCCGTGTCGACGGAAATCGCCGAGCGCTTCATGCCCACGTTGTGGCTCACGCTCGCGAGCATGGTGTGGGCGGTGATCTTCGGCATGGGCATCGGCATCGTGTCGGCGGTATGGCGCAATCGCTGGCCGGACCGTCTGGGCATGACGCTCGCGGTGTCGGGCATTTCGTTTCCGGCGTTCGCGCTCGGCATGTTGCTGATGGAAATCTTCTCGGTGAAGCTCGGCTGGCTGCCGATCGTCGACGACGGCACATGGAAGGGCTACGTGTTGCCGTCGATCACGCTGGGCGCGGCGGTCGCGGCGGTGATGGCGCGCTTCACGCGTGCGTCGTTCGTCGAAGTGCTCGGCGAGGACTTCGTGCGAACCGCGCGCGCAAAAGGCGTGCACGAACCGATGGTCATCTTGAAGCACTGCCTGCGCAACGCGATGATTCCCGTCGTCACGATGATGGGCCTGCAATTCGGCTTTCTGCTCGGCGGCTCGATCGTCGTGGAGAAGGTGTTCAACTGGCCGGGCCTCGGGCGTCTTCTGGTCGACGCCGTCGAGATGCGCGACTATCCGGTGATTCAGGCGGAAGTGCTGCTGTTTTCGCTGGAATTCATCGTGATCAACCTGATCGTGGACGTGCTGTACGCGATCATCAACCCGACCATCCGTTTCAAGTGAGGACCGCATGAGCGTGGCAGCCGAAAGCGCGGTGCAGGCGCCGCAAGAGATCCGCACGCCGTGGACGGAGTTCTGGCGCAAGTTCAGGCAGCAGCCGGTCGCGCTCGCCGCGGCGGTGTTCGTGATCCTGCTGATCGTGATCGCGATCATCGCGCCGTTTATCGCGCCTTATGACCCGGAGAATTACTTCGATTACGACGCGCTCAACGCGGGTCCATCGGCTGCGCACTGGTTCGGCGTCGATGCGCTGGGGCGCGACATTCTGAGCCGCATACTCGTCGGCAGCCGCATCTCGTTGACGGCGGGGCTGGTGTCGGTCGTGCTCGGCGCGGTGATCGGCACGTTCTTCGGCCTGCTCGCGGGCTATTACGAAGGCTGGTGGGACCGCATCGTGATGCGGATCGCGGACGTGCTGTTCGCGTTTCCCGGCATTCTGCTCGCGATCGGCGTCGTCGCGATTCTCGGCAACGGCATGGTGAACGTCGTGTGCGCGGTCGCGATCTTCAGCATTCCCGCGTTCGCGCGGCTGGTGCGCGGCAATACGCTCGCGTTGAAGCATCTCACGTATATCGAGGCGGCGCGCAGCATCGGCGCATCGGACTGGACGATACTCGCGCGGCATATCCTACCGGGCACGATCTCGTCGGTGGTCGTGTACTTCACGATGCGTATCGGCACGTCGATCATCACGGCCGCGAGCCTTTCGTTTCTCGGTCTGGGCGCGCAGCCACCCACGCCGGAGTGGGGCGCGATGCTCAACGAAGCGCGCGCCGACATGGCGATGGCGCCGCACGTCGCCATCTTCCCGAGCCTCGCGATCTTCTTCACCGTGCTCGCGTTCAACCTGCTCGGCGACGGTCTGCGCGACGCGCTCGATCCCAAGCTCGACCGGCCATGATGCATATCGGCCTGCTCGAAGCGGGGCCGCGCGGCACGATCGCCGATGTAGCGGGCGTGACCGTCGGGCACTGCACGCTTGCGCAGGGCGCGGTGCAAACGGGCGTCACCGTGGTCCGCCCGCACGCCGGCGATGTGTATCGCGACAAGGCGCCGGCCGCGGCATGCGTGATCAACGGCTTCGGCAAGAGCGTCGGGCTCGTGCAGCTCGAAGAACTCGGCGTGATCGAGACGCCCATTGCGTTGACCAATACGTTCGGCGTGGGGACCATCGCGAATGCGCAGATTTGCGCGGCGATCGCTGCGAATCCGCGCATCGGACGCGAAGATCCGAGCGTGAATCCGCTCGTGTTCGAATGCAACGATGGCTACCTCAACGACATGCAGGCGCTCGCGATCGATGAAGCGCATTACCGGAGCGCGCTCGATGCCTGTAGCGACGGCTTCGCGCGCGGCGCAGTGGGCGCGGGACGCGGCATGTCGTGCTTCGAGCTGAAGGGCGGCATCGGCTCGACGTCGCGCATCGTGCAAATCAATGGGCGCGGGTACACCACAGGCGCGCTCGTGCTGGCGAACTTCGGCCGTCTGCCGCAGCTCACGATAGCGGGCGAGGCGGTCGGTCGCGCGCTGGCGTCGGCGGGCACCTCGAAGGTCGAGCCCGAGCAAGGCTCGATCATCATCCTCATCGCAACCGATGCGCCGCTCGATGCGCGTCAGTTGCGCCGTCTCGCGATGCGCGCCGCCGCCGGACTCGCGCGCACAGGGTCGGTGTACGGCCACGGCAGCGGCGACATCGCGCTGGCGTTCACGACCGCTTACACCGTATCGCACGACGAGGACTTCATCACGATGCCGCCGCTCATCAGCGACGCGCGGCTCGACCCGCTGTTCCAGGCGGCCGCCGACAGCGTCGAACAGGCGATCCTCGATGCGCTTTTCAGCGCCGAATCGGTTGCCGGACGCGATGGTCATCGGCGCATCTCGCTCAACGACGCATTGAAAACACGATCATGAAAGTGCTGATCTCGGTGGATATCGAAGGCATCGCGGGCGTGTTCCATCCGGAGCAGACGCGCGCGGGCAATCCTGAATATGAGCAGGCGCGCCGCTGGATGACGCGCGAGGCGAACGCAGCGGCGCAGGGCGCATTCGACGGCGGCGCGTCGCAAGTGTGGATCAACGATTCGCACGGCGGTTTTCGCAATCTGATGCCCGATCTGCTCGATCAACGCGCGCGCCTCGTGCTCGGCAAGCCGCGCACGCTCGGCATGATGGCGGGGCTGGAAGCGGCGCCGGACCTGGTGTTCATGATCGGCTATCACGCGCGCGCGCAAAGCCGCGGCATTCTCGCGCACACCATCAACAGCGCGGCCTTTGCGCGCGTCTCGCTGGATGGCGAGGAGGTCGGCGAGGCCGGGCTCTACGGACGGCTTGCCGAGGAGCACGGCGCGCACGTCGCGTTTCTGACAGGCGACGACGTGTTCGGCGCCGAGACACTGCCGGCCTTTCCCGGCGCTCGCTTTCTGTGCGTGAAGACCGCGCACGGCTATTCGAGCGGCGTGACCGAAACGCCTGCGGCGGCCTGCGACGCGATCCGGCTCGCCGCGCGCGAAACTATCGAGGCGGCTTCTGCGGGGCATCGCCGGCGCGTCGCGCGGTCCGGTCATCGCTGCGAACTCCGCACCCAGACCACGGCGTTCGCCGATCTGTTCTGCCAATGGCCGACGATCGAACGCATCGATGCCGTGACGCTCGCCTTCGACGCCCCTTCGATCGAATCTTTCGTGCGAATACTCAATTGCCTTTCGGCAATGTCCTTCATGATACGTTGAGGGTTTGAACCAGGCGCTTTGAGTATCGTTAGAATGGAGCCACTTGCAGGACCGGCTCCGGTCTTGACGTGTTTTTGCAGACGACGCTCATGCACACCGTGAAGCTCGAACACAACGATGACGAAGTGCTCGACCCCGCCGATCCGCAACTCGTCGTGCGCGGCTCGCTTTTCATCGACGGGCACGACGCCGGCTGCTGGGAGCAACGGCGCGACGGGACGTGGGCGGCGCATGTGCGGCACAAGGAAGGCTGGATCGTCGAGGCGAGCCGCGGCGCGCTGATCGACCGGCTCGCCCGCGAGGCATAACGCAGTTAATTTCGAATCACTCAAACATTTTCATGTATCTGTCGATCATCGCCGTGGGACTCGGTGGCGGACTGGGGTCGCTGCTCAGATGGGTTCTCGGGCTACGCCTGAATGCGATTTTTCCGAATTTGCCGCTCGGCACGTTCGCGGCCAACGTCATCGCGGGCTACATCATCGGCGTGGCGGTCGCCTTCTTCGCTCGCTTTCCCGATATCTCGGTGGAGTGGCGACTTTTCATCATTACCGGATTGATGGGCGGGCTTTCCACGTTTTCGACCTTTTCGGCCGAAGTGGTCGCGCATCTTCAGCAAGGGCGGCTCGGCTGGGCGCTCGCGGAGATCGCGATTCATGTTTGCGCATCGCTTCTGATGACGGCGCTCGGTATCGCGACGGTGGTGGTGGCTTCCTGAACGAACCGGCGGCAGCGCACGTCCATCATCCATTTCCCGCGATTTGAACGTTTGCGCGCGCCTGGCCGTTCCCCAAACACTCTTTTTTCCGCGTTTTCAACGCTGGACCCTCGCTGCCATTGCAGCGGTTTTTTTGTTTTTCTTTTGACAGTAACGAAGGTGATGAAATGTCAGGGCTGCCGCTCATCGATGTCAGACCGTATCGTGCAAGCGATCTCGACGGTGTGATCGATCTGTTCCAACGCGCCGTTCGCGAAACGGCGTCGGCCGATTACAACCAGGCGCAAATCGAAGCCTGGGCGCAAACCGACCGCGACGAATGGGAACTCGCCCGCCTGAGCCGTCCGACGTGGGTCGGACTCGTCGACGGTGAACTCGCGGGTTTCGCCGATCTCGAAAAAAACGGCCTCATCGACATGATGTTCGTCGATCCGCTGCATCAGCGTAAAAGCGTGGCGACGTCGCTGCTCGCGCGTATCGAAGCCGAAGCCGACGAAGCCGGCCTGACCACGCTGCACACTTATTCGAGCGTCACCGGACGGCCTTTCTTCGAATATTGCGGATTCGATATGCTGCTCGCGCGGGCGGTCATCGTGCGGGAACAGCGCTTCGTCCAGTTCGTGATGGAAAAAGTGCTGTAAATCGTCAAATCTGTATAGACAAGTGTTGTAGAAATTCGCCGGGCGATCCTAGTGATATCCCGGATATCCCCTTGTTTCGTCCTTCTAGCCCGTTTAGACTTGAGTCTAACTTGTATAGACAGGACGAACCATGATCACGCTCACGCCCGGAAAACTGACCCTGCCGCAACTGCGCCGCATCGCGCGAGGCTCGGACTCGCTCGAACTCGATCCGGCGAGCTTCGGGGCGATCGACGCGAGCGCGCGCGCCGTCGCCGCGATCGCCGCGAAAGGCGATCCGGCTTACGGCATCAACACGGGTTTCGGGCGGCTCGCCAACACGCACATTCCGGCCGACCAACTCGAACTGCTGCAAAAGAATCTCGTGCTGTCGCACGCGGTGGGCGTCGGCGAGCCGATGTCGCGTCCGGTCGTGCGTCTCCTGATGGCGCTCAAGCTGTCGAGCCTCGGGCGCGGCCACTCGGGCATCCGCCGCGAAGTCATCGACGCGCTCATCACGCTCTTCAACGCCGACGTGCTGCCGATCATCCCGGTCAAGGGCTCGGTCGGCGCCTCGGGCGATCTCGCGCCGCTCGCGCATATGTCGACGGTGCTGCTCGGCATCGGCGAAGTGATGATTCGCGGCGAACGCGCGAGCGCGCTCGACGGTCTCGCGGTCGCGGGCCTCAAGCCGCTCATGCTGCAGGCGAAGGAAGGCCTCGCGTTGCTGAACGGCACGCAGGCGTCTGCGGCGCTCGCGCTGTACAACCTCTTCGCGATCGAAGACCTGTTTCGCACCGGGCTCGTCGCGGGCGCGCTGTCGGTCGATGCGGCGGCGGGCTCGGTCGTGCCGTTCGATGCGCGCATCCATGAACTGCGCGGGCATCGCGGACAGATCGACGCCGCAGCGGCGTACCGCACGCTGCTGAAGGGCTCGGGCATCAATCTGTCGCACGCGGATTGCGAGAAGGTGCAGGACCCGTACAGCCTGCGTTGCCAGCCGCAGGTGATGGGCGCGTGTCTCGACCAGATGCGCCACGCCGCCGAAGTTCTGCTGATCGAATCGAACGCCGTCTCCGACAATCCGCTGATCTTCCCCGACACCGGCGAAGTGCTGTCCGGCGGCAATTTCCACGCGGAGCCGGTCGCGTTCGCCGCCGACAACCTCGCGCTCGCCGCCGCCGAAATCGGCGCGCTGGCGGAACGCCGCATCGCGCTGCTAATCGACGCGACGCTCTCCGGACTGCCGCCTTTCCTGGTGCGTGACGGCGGCGTCAACTCGGGCTTCATGATCGCGCACGTCACGGCGGCCGCGCTCGCATCCGAAAACAAGACGCTCGCGCATCCGGCTTCGGTGGATTCGCTGCCCACGTCGGCGAATCAGGAAGACCATGTGTCGATGGCGACCTTCGCCGCGCGCAAGCTCGGCGACATCGCGAGCAACACGGCGAACATCCTCGCGATCGAACTGCTCGCGGCGGCGCAGGGCGTCGATCTGCGCGCGCCGCATCAGACCAGCGCGCCGCTCTCCGAAGTCATGAAAACGCTGCGCGCGCAAGTGGCGCATTACGACCTCGATCACTACTTCGCGCCGGATATAGCCGCGATCGCGACACTCGTGCAGGACGGCGCGATCGCGCGGCACAGCCCGTTCTCGTTCGCGTCGGAACAGCCTGCATGAACACGCCCGCGTATCAGGAGATCAAGGATTACATTCTCCAGCGCATTCACATCGGCGAGTGGAAGGAGGGCGATCAGGTGCCCTCCGAGAACGAGCTCGCGCGCGAGTTCAAGGTCGCGCGCATGACCGTGAACCGCGCGCTGCGCGAGCTGACCTCGGAACAGGTGCTCACGCGCGTGCAGGGCGCGGGCACCTTCGTCGCGCAGCCGAAATATGCGTCGACGCTCGTCGAGATTCGCAGCATTTCCGATGAAATTGTCGCGCGCGGCCATGCGTATCGCGCGCAGGTGCTACATCTGGGCGCGTCCATCGTCGATGAAGCGCTCGCCGCCGAAATGCATCTCGCGCTCGGCAGCCCGGTGTTTCATTCGCGCGTGCTGCACTTCGAGAACGACGAACCCGTGCAGATGGAAGAGCGCTATGTGAATCCCGCGCTCGCGCCCGAATACGCGCGCCAGGATTTCACGACGATCACGCCGAATCAGTACCTGATGGCCGCCGCGCCGTTGCAGCGCGTGGAGTACCGGATCGAGGCGTCGGTGCCGTCGGCGGAGATTCGCGCCGCGCTCGCGATGGCGGAGCACGAGCCGTGTCTGCTGCTGCATCGGCGCACGTGGTCGCGCGATGCGGTCGCATCGGTCGCGAATCTCTGGCATCCGGGCGACCGCTATCAATTCACCGGGCACTTCTGAACATGACGATCATTCGCGCCGCTTCGCTCACGCCCGCGCCGTGGAAAAACGGCGGCGGCGTCACGCGCGAGATCGCGGCGGGGCCGCAAGGCGCCTCGTTCGATGCCTTCGCGTGGCGTCTGTCGCTCGCCGACGTGGCGTCCGACGGCGCGTTCTCGACCTTCGCGGGCGTCGATCGCGTGCTCGTACTGCTCGATGGCGCGGGCATGCGTCTGACCGAAGCCGATGGCCGCGCGCACACGCTCGACACATCGCTTGCGAGCGCGCGCTTCGCCGGCGAAACGCCGATCCACGCGACGCTCATCGACGGCCCGACGCGCGATTTCAACGTGATGGTGCGGCGCGACCGCGCCCGCGCGACGGTCGATGTCCACCACGCTTCCTGCGCGCTCACGCCCGCTCACGAGCTGACGTTCATCCACTGCGCGCGCGGCAGGATCGATGTCAAAGCCGACGACGACGCACGCCATACGCTCGAAGCAGGCGACACGCTGTGTCTCGACCGTGCGACCGCGCTGGACTGCGAGGTGAAAAAGGGCGCATCGTGGCTGCACGTCGGTATCGACAGGGTGTAAAGACGGCGAACAGCCGCGCATCGACATAAGAAGGAGACAGGATGAACGCATTCTTCGCGGACCACGCGCGCCTCGCCGAAGGCTGGCGGCGCGACGTGCTGCTCGAATGGGACGACGGCGGCACGCTCGTGCGCGTCGCGCCGGACAGCGCGCCGCCGGCGGGCGTCGAACGTGCGAAAGGGCCGGTCGTGCCCGGCATGCCGAATCTCCACTCGCACGCCTTCCAGCGTGCGATGGCAGGCCTCACCGAATATCGCGCGAGCGTCGCCGATACGTTCTGGAGCTGGCGCGATCTCATGTACCGCTTCGCCGCGAGAATCGGTCCCGAATCGCTCGCGGATATCGCGCACTGGCTCTACATCGAGATGCTGAAGGCGGGCTATACGTCGGTGTGCGAGTTCCATTACGTGCATCACGCACCCGATGGCGCGCCCTACGCGAACCGCGCCGAACTCGCCGAGCGCGTCGTCGATGCAGCCGAGCGCGCGGGCATCGGCATCACGATGTTGCCGGTGCTGTACGAATACAGCGGCTTCAACAAGAGCGCGCCGCGCGAGGATCAGCGGCGCTTTCTGAACACGCCCGACACGCTGCTTGCATTGATCGACGCGCTCGCCCGCGCGCGGCCCGAAAACGGCGCGCGCCGATACGGTGTCGCGCCGCATTCGCTGCGGGCCGTCGGAGGCGAATCGCTCGCGGCGGTCCTCGAAGAGCTCGATGCGCGCTTCGATCATGCGCCGGTGCATATCCACGTGGCGGAACAGGTCGCCGAAGTGGAGGCGTGCGTGGCCGCGACGGGGCATCGTCCGGTCGAATGGCTTCTCGAACGCTTCAACGTCGACGAGCGCTGGTGCCTCGTGCACGCGACGCACGTCGATGCACACGAATGCGCGCGGCTCGCGGCGAGCGGCGCGGTCGCGGGACTGTGTCTCACGACCGAAGCGAATCTCGGCGACGGCGTGTTTCCGTCGCGCGATTATCTCGATGCGGGCGGGCGCATCGGCATTGGCTCGGATAGTCATGTCGGCGTCGACTGGCGCTCGGAACTGCGTTTGCTCGAATACGGCCAGCGGCTGTGCCGTCGCCAGCGCAACGTGCTGGCATCGCCGACGCAGAGCCGTCCCGCCGACCGTCTTTTCGACGCCGCGCTCGATGGCGGCGCGCACGCGACCGGGCGGCCTGTCGGCGCGCTCGCGCAGGGAAAGCGCGCCGACTGGCTCGTGCTCGACGACGCGCATCCGGGCATCGGCGGCCATGCGCGCGACACCTGGCTGTCGAGCGCGGTGTTCTGCGAGCATGGCGAGACGCCGATCCGCGATGTCTTCGTGTCGGGGCGCAAGGTGATCGATGCGCGCCGCCACGCGCAGGAAGACGAGGCGCTCACGCGCTATCGCGCCGCGTTGCGCGACTTGCTGGGTTGAACCTTAAGGTCATCTCATGAACGAATCTTCGATTTTCACGCTGGAACACGGCAGCGCGCCGCTGCTGATTTCGATTCCGCACCGGGGCACGCAGATTCCTTGCGCGCTTGCCGCCGAGATGACGCCGATTGCGCAGCGCGTCGAGGATTGCGACTGGCATCTCGAACGGCTTTATGCATTCGCGCGCGATCTGGGCGCATCGATCCTGACGCCGGCATATTCGCGCTATGTGATCGATTTGAACCGTCCGCCCGACGACGCGAATCTCTATCCCGGCCGCGACACCACGGGACTGTGTCCGGTCGATACCTTCGACAAGGCGCCGCTCTACAAGCCGGGCCGCGAGCCGTCGCGCGAACAGATCGACGCGCGCCGCGCGATGTACTGGCAGCCGTATCACGATGCGCTCGCTCGCGAACTCGACGCCTTGCGGCAGGCGCATGGCCGCGTGCTGTTGTGGGAAGCGCATTCGATCCGCTCGGTGGTGCCGCGCTTCTTCGACGGACGCCTGCCCGATTTCAACTTCGGCACGGTGGACGGCGCGTCGGCGGCGCCGGGGCTGGCCGAGCATCTCGCAGGGATCGTCGAGCGCGATGGCCGTTATTCGACGGTGGCCAACGGGCGCTTCAAGGGCGGCTACATCACGCGGCGGTATGGCCGGCCCGGAGAGGGCGTGCACGCGCTTCAACTCGAACTGACGCAAGTCAGCTACATGGAAGAATCGGCGCCGTTCGCTTACGACGAAGCGCGCGCGAGTCGGGTTCAGCCGCTGTTGCGCGAGCTGGTAACGGCCGCGCTTGCCTATATGACGACCGCGGCGGCTGGCGCGTGAATGGCGAATTGCTGGCGAAGCCGTAATGACGGTATGCGCTGGAATCGATTGCGCACATCTTTCGAAAAGTGCATATCCATTAAAAACAACAACTTAGACCGCGCTTTGCGTCCGGATCGGCGGATCGCGCGAATCACGCCGCGAAACGCATTGTTGCGGTCCGGACAATTATGTTTCGTTAAAATTGGGGTTTCCCCTAAGGTCGATGCCTCCTACACTGTTTTCAAGCGAAACGAAATCAGAAACTACTTAAAAAGCTTCCGATTCGGTTTCGATTTCAAAACAAGACTATTGGAGGTTCATCATGATCAAGGCTTTCGTTCCCGCACTCGTCATCGCCAGCGCTCTGGCCGCTCCGACTTTCGCATTCGCACAGGACAACGCGCCGCTGACCCGCGCTCAAGTCCGCGCCGAACTGGTTCAACTGGAAAAGGCCGGCTACAACCCGTCGGAAGATCGCGTGAACTACCCGCAGAATCTTCAGGCCGCGCAAGCGCGTGTGAACGCTGAAAACGGCGTTTCGGCTTACGGTCCTTCGACGGCCGGCACGTCGCAATCGGGTGCGGCGGCTCCGGTGGCGCGCGCTAACGTGTCGATGTCGGATCGCAACTCGGTCTACTTCGGTCACTGATCGGAGCGCCACTTGGCGCTCAACCAGGCAGTAGCAGCAGGCAGTAGCGGTAGATGTGCAGCAAAGCGTTGGCAGTAGCAATACCATGCGAGAAATGCAGTTGCAGTACCGCAGTGAAGCTGTAGAGCAGTAGCGCAGTAACGCAGTAAGCAGCAAGTCGAACGCCGGCCGCTATCGAGCGACCGGCGTTTTTCATTGCGCGTCGTGTTTTTCTTCGACGCGCGGAGACACCGCCCCGCACGCGCGAATCACGAGGCGCACGACTTCCTCCGTCTGTTCATCGAAGGCTTTGCGCGTGAGCGCGCGCTTGCCCTTGAGCGCACGAATCTGCGCGTCGAAGTCGGCATAGTGTTGCGTGATCGCCCAGATCATGAACATGAACGTGTCCGGCTCGACCGGCGCGAGCAAGCCGCGCGCGATCCAGCTTTCGATCACCGTCACGCGCGTATCGAGCCACGGCTTCACGCGCTCGTTGAGGATGTCCTGCATGTGATGCGCGCCGTGGATGATCTCGCTCGCCCACACTTTCGAGCCGAGCGGTCTTCTCCTCGACAACTCCATCTTCGCGCGCACATAGCCGCCGATCGCGTCGACGGGATCGTCGCTGCATTCGAAAGTGTCCGCCGCGCGATGCCAGTCCTCGAACAGGTCTTCCAGCACGCGACGATAGAGCGCGAGCTTTGTCGGAAAGTAGTAGTGCAGGTTGGCCTTCGGCAAGCCGGCGCGTTCGGCGATCATCGCCGTGCTCGCGCCTTCCAGCCCTTTCTCCGCGAAAACTTCTTCGGCGCAGGCCAGAAGCTGCGCTTCGTTGCTCTCGCGAATCTGCGCCTTGCGCCGTCGCAAGGGTGGCGCAGTGTCCGCGTTTTCCCGGACGTGGTCCGCCGTGTCGTCGTGTTTCATCGTCGAATTCTTGTCCCGTGTGTGCCGCATCGTGCCTGAATCGCGCCGTTCGTGCACGCCGCGCTGCATCGCGACGAAATCTTCGCCAGAACCAGCGCCAGCGGATGCTGCATTGCAATGGCACGCTTATCGCTTGACGGTTTTCGTGTTTGCCCGCGCACGAAAGACGTTGATTTGCTTATTTTAATCGGCTACAACCTGTCCAACTGGACAGGATTTGAAGAACGCTCGAAGCATCAGAAAAAGCGTCGCCGGCAACATTCATCGCATAACAGAAACCGTGCACCGGGCGCGTGCGGCATTGCACCGCGAACGCCCGGCATGCACGAAACGAAGTCACTCACATACGAAGTCAGATCGTAAGGAGCGAGGCGAATGAACGCTGTAACGGATGCAATCAGAGAGGCTGGTCTCGATACGTCCATCAGGGTCAACGGTCAACGTCTATGGAACAGCCTGATGACGATGGCCAAAATCGGCGCGACACCGAAAGGCGGCGTCTGCCGTCTCGCGCTGACCGATCTCGACAAGGAGGGGCGCGACCTCATCGTTAGTTGGGCGAAGGAAGCGGGCTGCACGGTGAGCGTCGATCAGATGGGCAATGTGTTCATGCGCCGCGCGGGGCGCAACCTCGACGCATTGCCCGTGATGACCGGCTCGCACGCCGATTCCCAACCGACCGGCGGACGCTTCGACGGCATCTACGGCGTGCTCGGCGGGCTCGAAGTGATCCGCACGCTCAACGATCGCGGCATCGAAACCGAACATCCGATCGAAGTCGTCATCTGGACCAACGAAGAAGGTTCGCGCTTCGCCCCGGCGATGGTCGCATCGGGCGTGTTCGCGGGCGTGTTCTCGCTCGATTACGGCCTCTCGCGCAAGGACGTCGATGGCAAGACGATCGGCGAGGAACTGAAGCGCATCGGCTATGCGGGCGATCTGCCGTGCGGCGGCCGCAAGCTGCATGCGGCGTTCGAACTGCATATCGAGCAAGGGCCGATTCTCGAAGCCGAGGACAAGACGATCGGCGTCGTGACCGATGCGCAAGGCCAGCGCTGGTACGAGATCACGCTGACGGGCCAGGAAGCGCACGCAGGCCCCACGCCGATGCCGCGCCGCAAGGACGCGCTGCTCGGCGCGTCGCGCGTGGTGGATCTCGTGAACCGCATCGGCCTCGACCATGCGCCGCTCGCGTGCGCGACGGTCGGCATGATGCAGGTGCATCCGAACTCGCGCAACGTGATTCCCGGCCGCGTGTTCTTCACCGTCGATTTCCGTCATCCCGACGATGCCGTGCTCGCGCGCATGGACGCCGCGCTGCGTGAAGGCGTCGAGCGCATCGCGGGCGCGATCGGCCTGTCGACCGAACTCGAACAGATCTTCTACTACGAACCCGTGAAGTTCGATGCCGCTTGCGTGGCTTCCGTGCGCGCGGCGGCGCAGCGCTTCGGCTATTCGCATCGCGACATGGTGTCGGGCGCGGGCCACGACGCGTGCTATCTCTCGCAGGTCGCGCCGACCTCGATGGTGTTCGTGCCTTGCGTCGACGGCATCAGCCATAACGAAATCGAAGACGCGTCGCTGGAATGGATCGAGGCGGGCGCGAACGTGCTGCTGCACGCGATGCTGGAGCGCGCGTCGGAACCGGCTTCGTAGGCAGCGCTTTTCTCTTTTACCTTCAGCACCGTCCGCGTCACGACACGCGGACGGCGGGTAGTCGTACGTCTTCACAAGGAACGCGCATGACCCTGAAACAGACCGGCGATATCGCGAGCCATCGCCTCACGCACGAGCAACTCGCATGCGAATTCGCGGACGTCGCGCCGCTGCTCGACGCTACTGCCGCGGCAGCCGCCGCGAGCCGCTGCCACTACTGCTACGACGCGCCATGCGTGCAGGCGTGCCCGACGAGCATCGACATTCCTGGCTTCATCCGCAAGATCGGCAACGGCAACCTGAAGGGCGCGGCCGTCGATATTCTGTCGGCGAATCCGCTCGGCGGGATGTGCGCGCGCGTGTGCCCGACCGAGATTCTTTGCGAAGGTAGTTGCGTGCGCAATCATCCGGGCGACGAACCCGTGAAAATCGGCGCATTGCAACGTCACGCGACCGATTGGGCGATGGAGAAGGGCGTCGCGTTGTTCAAGCGCGCGCCGGAGACCGGACGACGCATCGCGATCGTCGGCGCAGGACCGGCGGGGCTCGCGTGCGCGTACCGGCTTGCATTGGCCGGACATCGCGCGGTGATTTTCGATGCGCGCGAGAAGCCCGGTGGCCTCAACGAATACGGCATCGCCGCGTACAAGACGGTCGAGGACTATGCGCAGCGCGAGATCGAATGGCTGTATTCGATCGGCGGTATCGAGATCAAAGCGGGGCAGTCGCTCGGCCGCGACTTCACGCTCGACGAGTTGCGCAAGCAGTACGACGCGGTGTTCATCGCGTTCGGTCTCGCGGGCGTGCGTGAGCTCGGGCTCGAAGGCGCATCGCTCGATGGCGTGATGGACGCGGTCGATTTCATCGAACAAGTGCGTCAGGCCGATGACCTCGCGAGCGTGGCGGTCGGACGGCGCGTGGTCGTGATCGGCGGTGGCAATACCGCGGTCGATGCGTGCGTGCAAAGCCGGAAGCTCGGCGCGACCAACGTGACGATGGCGTACCGGCGCGGCGTCGAGAACATGAGCGCGACGTGGGCCGAGCGCGAGTTCGCGCAGACCAACGGCGTGAGCATCGTCACGCACGCGAAGCCCGTGCGATTGATCGGCGATAACGGTGTCGTGACCGGCGTCGAGTTCGAGCGTGACGCGCAACGCTTCGTGATCGAAGCGGACATGGTGCTGAAGGCGATCGGTCAGACGCTCGTGCCGATCGGCGTCGACCGGGCGCTGCTGACGCTCGACGAAGGGCGCATCGTGACCGATGAAAACCGTCAGACGACGCTCGCGAAAGTGTGGGCCGGCGGCGATTGCGCGACCCATGAAGGACTCGATCTCACCGTGCAGGCCGTGCAGGACGGCAAGCTCGCGGCGGCGTCCATCGACGCCTCGTTCGAGCTGACTGCGATCAAGGCCGCCTGACCGATAAAGGAGCGAAAAAACATGGCCGATCTGACTTGCAACATTGCCGGCATCACGTCGCCGAATCCTTTCTGGCTCGCGTCCGCGCCGCCCACCGACAAGGCCTACAACGTCAACCGCGCGTTCGAGGCGGGCTGGGGCGGCGTCGTGTGGAAGACGCTCGGGCTCGATCCGCACGTAGTCAACGTGAGTTCGCGCTATGGCGCGGTGCAATGGAACGGGCAGCGCATCGCGGGGCTGAACAACATCGAACTGATCACCGACCGTCCGCTCGACGTGAACCTTCGCGAGATCGAGCAGGTGAAGCGCGACTGGCCCGACCGCGCGCTGATCGTCTCGCTGATGGTGCCGTGCAACGAACGTGACTGGAAGTGGATTCTCACGCAGGTGGAGGATACGGGCGCGGACGCGGTCGAACTGAACTTCGGCTGCCCGCACGGGATGAGCGAGCGCGGCATGGGCGCGGCAGTGGGACAGGTGCCCGAATACATCGAGATGGTCACGCGCTGGGTGAAGGAAGGCACGAAGCTGCCGTGCCTCGTGAAGCTCACGCCGAACATCAGCGATATCCGCATGGGCTCGCGCGCGGCATTCAAGGGCGGGGCGGATGGCGTGTCGCTGATCAACACGATCAACTCGATCGTGGCGGTCGATCTCGATCAGATGGCGCCGATGCCGACCGTCGATGGCAAGGGCACGCACGGCGGTTATTGCGGTCCGGCTGTGAAGCCGATCGCGCTCAACATGGTCGCGGAAATCGCGCGCGATCCCGAGACGCCGAATCTGCCGATCTCGGGCATCGGCGGGATTTCATCGTGGCGCGATGCGGCCGAGTTCATGGTGCTCGGCGCGGGCAGCGTACAGGTATGCACGGCGGCGATGCACTACGGCTTTCGCATCGTCTCCGATCTCGCCGATGGCCTCTCGAACTGGATGGACGAGAAAGGCTACGCGACGCTCGACGACATTCGCGGCCGCGCGGTGGCGAACGTGACGGACTGGAAGTATCTCAATCTCAAGTACGACATCAAGGCGCGCATCGATCAGGACAAGTGCATCCAGTGCGGGCTGTGTTATATCGCCTGCGAGGACACGTCGCATCAGGCGATCCTGAAGGAGAAGGACGGCAAGCGGCATTTCGAAGTGGTGGATTCGGAATGCGTCGGCTGCAATCTGTGCATGCATGTGTGCCCGGTCGAGCAGTGCATCACGATGGAACGCGTCGATGCCGGCGAATACGCGAACTGGACCACGCATCCGAACAATCCGGCTCGCGTCGTGGCAGAGGAGCCCGCGAAAGCGGCGTGAACATAAGCAGCGCTCGTCGTCGTTGAATTTTCCATGATCAACAGCACACTCAAGCGGAGTGCATCCGATGAATCAGACAGCGCATAACGTCGAGACGAGCAGTCTGTACAACGAGGACCTCGCACCGACCGGCCCGGCGCAGCGCACCTGGAAGTGGTATCACTTCGCGGCGCTATGGGTCGGCATGGTGATGAACATCGCGTCGTACATGCTGGCTGCGGGTCTCACCGATCAGGGCATGTCGCCGTGGCAGGCGGTCGCGACGGTATTGCTCGGCAACGTGATCGTGCTGGTGCCGATGTTGCTGATCGGCCACGCGGGGGCGAAGCACGGCATTCCGTATGCGGTGCTCGTGCGGTCGTCGTTCGGCACGCAGGGCGCGAAGCTGTCGGCGTTGCTGCGCGCGATCGTCGCGTGCGGATGGTACGGCATTCAAACGTGGTTGGGCGGCAGTGCGATCTATACGCTCCTGAATATCCTCACCGGCAACGCCATGCACGGCGCGGCGCTGCCCCTGATCGATATTTCGCTCGGTCAGCTCGCGTGTTTTCTCGTGTTCTGGGCGCTGCAACTCTACTTCATCTGGCACGGCACGGATTCGATTCGCTGGCTCGAAAGCTGGTCGGCGCCGATCAAGGTCGTGATGTGCGTCGCGCTCGTCTGGTGGGCGACGACGAAGGCGGGCGGCATCGGCTCGATGCTTTCGGCGCCTTCGCAGTTCGTTGTTGGCGGCAAGAAGGAAGGCCTTTTCTGGGCGACGTTCTGGCCGGGCCTCACGGCGATGGTCGGCTTCTGGGCGACGCTTGCGCTCAATATTCCCGACTTCACGCGCTTTGCCCGTTCGCAGCGCGATCAGGTGATCGGGCAATCGATCGGACTGCCTTTTCCGATGGCGCTGCTTTCGGTGATTTCGGTCGTGGTGACTTCGGCAACGGTCGTGATCTATGGCAAGGCGATCTGGGACCCGATCGATCTTACGAGCCGCATGACGGGCGTCGGCGTGGGGGTCGCGCTGGTCATCCTCACGCTCGATACGATGTGCTGCAATCTCGCTGCAAATCTCGTCGGGCCTGCTTATGATTTTTCGAGTCTCTGGCCGAAGGGGATTTCTTATCGCGCGGGCGGCATGATCACGGCGACGATCGCCATCGTCATGATGCCGTGGAAGATTCTCGCGACCACGCAAGGGTATATCTTCACCTGGCTCGTCGGGTATTCGGCGCTGCTCGGGCCGGTTGCGGGCATCATGATGGTCGATTACTTTTTCATTCGCGGCACAGAGCTCGATCATCGCGAACTCTTCGATGAAGACGGGGAGTATTCGTATAGCGGCGGCTGGAATATCGCGGCGGTCGTCGCGCTTCTGGTCGGCGTGTTGCCGAATTTGCCGGGGTTCTTGCATACCGCGTTTCCGGCTTCGTTTCCGGGCGTGCCGGGCTTCTTCAATACGCTCTACACGTATGCGTGGTTCGTGGGGCTCGTGCTTGCCGCTATCGTCTATGGGTCGTGGATGAAGTTGCGGGGGAGCCCGCGGGCCGGCGTTTTGAGTGCCTGAGATTTTTTCGATTCCATAGAAGCACGAACGAACCAACCGAACAACCCCCAGGAGACTTTCATGCCTATCCTGATCCGCGGCGGCACGATCATCGACGCCGACCGCACCTACCGCGCCGACGTGCTCTGCGCAGACCCGCAAGCGGGCGGAACGATCCTCGCCATCGGCACCGATCTCGACCTCCCCGCCGATACACAGATCGTCGACGCCGGTGGCCAGTACATCATGCCCGGCGGTATCGATCCGCATACTCACATGGAACTGCCCTTCATGGGCACCACCGCAAGCGACGACTTCTACACCGGCACGGCGGCGGGGCTGTCGGGCGGCACGACGAGCATCATCGACTTCGTGATTCCGAGCCCGAAGCAGCCGCTCATGGACGCGTTCAAGGAATGGCGCGGCTGGGCCGAAAAGGCATCGGCGGATTACGGCTTTCACGTTGCGGTGACGTGGTGGGACGAGTCCGTGCATCGCGACATGGGCCTGCTCGTGCACGAACACGGCGTGTCGAGCTTCAAGCACTTCATGGCCTACAAGAACGCGATCATGGCCGACGACGAAGTGCTCGTGAACAGCTTCACGCGCTCGCTCGAACTCGGCGCGCTGCCGACGGTGCACGCGGAAAACGGCGAGCTCGTCTTTCAGTTGCAGAAGCAACTGCTCGCGAAGGGCTTCACAGGGCCGGAAGCGCATCCGTTGTCGCGTCCGCCCGAAGTGGAGGGTGAGGCGGCCAATCGAGCGATCCGCATCGCCCAAGTGCTCGGCGTGCCGCTCTATATCGTGCACGTATCGGCGAAAGATGCCGTCGATGTGATCGCGAAGGCGCGCAACGACGGGCTGCGCGTGTTCGGCGAAGTGCTGCCGGGACATCTCGTGATCGATGAATCGGTGTACCGCGATCCGGACTGGACGCGCGCTGCCGCGCACGTGATGAGCCCGCCGTTTCGCACGAGCGAGCATCGCGAAGCGCTGTGGCGCGGCCTGCAATCGGGTCAACTGCATACGACGGCGACCGATCACTGCGTGTTCTGCGCATCGCAGAAGGCGATGGGACGCGAGGACTTCACGCGCATCCCCAACGGCTGCGGCGGGGTGGAGGATCGCATGTCGGTGCTGTGGCATCACGGCGTCAACATGGGACGTCTCACGCCGAACGAGTTCGTGCGCGTGACCTCGACCAATGCCGCGCAGATCTTCAATCTCTATCCGCGCAAGGGCGCGGTGCAGGTGGGCGCGGACGCGGACCTCGTCGTATGGGATCCGGCGGCGACGCGCACGATCTCCGTGAAGACGCATCATCAGAAGGTGGACTTCAACGTCTTCGAAGGCATGACGGTGCAAGGCGTCGCGACGCACACGCTCACGCGCGGCGCGCTCGCATGGGCGAACGGCGATCTGCGCGCGGAGCGCGGCGCCGGGCAGTATCTGAAGCGTCCGCCGAACGCGTCGTACTTCGAGGCGGCGCGCGTCGCGAACAAGCTGAAGGAACCGCATCCGGTGAATCGCGCCGAAGCGGCCTGAGTCGCGTTTGCCGAAAAAGCCCCGGCGTCCTCGTGACGCGGGGCTTTGTCGCGTTTCGAAGCGCTTTCACGCGCTTGCAAGCATAATCCGGCAGGCTGTTTATCTTTCGCCGCCCGATCATGCCGATGAAAAGCAAAACGACACTCCGCTTCCTCGCCGCGCTAGGCGTCCTCTGTCTGCCGCTCGCGTGCGCGGCCAATCCGAACGCGCTGTGGGAGATCGTCCACGATTATTGCGAGCCTGCCGCCGAGGGCGCGCACGTGCAGCAGAAATGCGCGGACGTGAATCTTCCGGGCGGTTATGCGGTGCTGAAGGATATCGTCGGCATCGCGCAGTTTCTGCTGATTCCGACGGCGCGCGTGAGCGGCATCGAAAGCCCCGAATTGCTCCAGCCGAATGCGCCGAACTACTTTCGCGATGCGTGGCATGCGCGCGTGTATGTGGACCGAGCGCTGCGTCGCACGTTGCCGCGCGATGAGGTTTCGCTCGCGATTAATTCCGCGAGCGGGCGCACGCAGAACCAGTTGCATATTCATATCGATTGCCTCGCGTCCGATGTCGCGCAGACGCTGCGCGAAGTGGGTCCGGGCATCGGCACCGAGTGGGCGCCGCTGCCGGTGCGGCTGCGCGGCCATGTCTACAGCGCGATCCGCATCGACGACGCCGATCTCGCCCATACCGATCCCTTCAGGCTTGTCGCACCCTATGCCGCCCGTCGCGGCCAGACGATGGGCGAACAGACGCTGTTGCTCGCAGGCGCCGTGCGCGGCGATGGCGCGCCTGCATTCTTTCTGCTCAACGATCACGTCCAGCCGGGCAACTGGGCGTCGTCGGAAGAGTTGCAGGATCACACGTGCTCGTTAGCCAATCGGTCTATAGAAAAGCCCTGAGGTTTTCAGAAGAATGAAGTGACGCGAATCGTTCGGACTTCGGATTAATCGCAATCCGCAAATCAGAACTTTCGCGCCTTGTCACATCTACTTCTGGGAACCACAATGAATGCACTTCGACATCACGTTTGACCCGTTGAAGGACGCGATCAATCGGATACAGCATGGCGTGTCGCTTGACCTTGCGGAAGAAATCGCATGGGATGGTGTCGTGCCGAGGCTGGACGGTCGTCGCGATTACGGAGAGGTTCGCGAAGTTGGATTCGCGCTGATTCGCGGCCACATTTTCTGCGTGGTGTACACGCTTAGAAGCAAAAAGCGGCGCATCATCAGTCTGCGCCGTGCCAACAAAAGAGAGATAAACCGATATGCGACAAACGTATAAAGGATACATCCTTCCCACGCCTGAAGAAGAGGCCGAGATTCAGCGAGGCATCGAACTTGATCCGGATACGTGGAATCTTTCCTACGATGACTTTCTGAAACTGAAAATATCCCCCCGTTATCAGCAAGAGCGGTCGATGGCTAGCGAGCCGTCGGCAGCGTGACGTTTAACCCGCGCCGCGCGTGCTTGATCGACGCGCAAACACGCGCGTGATCTCGTTAGCATGCGCTCCAAACGGGCAGTTGAGCGTCGTCGGAAAAGTTGCAGAAGCATACGTGCTCGTTAGCCAATCGGTCTATAGAAAAGCATTGAGGTTTTCAGAAAAATGAAGTGACGCGAATCGTTCGGACTTCGGATTAATAGCAATCCGCAAATCAGAATTTTCGCGCCTTGTCACTTCTACTTCTGGGAACCGCAATGAATGCACATCGACATCACGTTTGACCCGTTGAAGGACGCGATCAATCGGATTCAGCACGGCGTGTCGCTTGACCTTGCGAGAGAGATCGCATGGGACGACGTCGTGCTGGAGGTAGACGACCGTCGGGATTATGGAGAGGTTCGTGAGGTGGGCTACACACCTATCCGCGGCCGAATATTCTGCGTGGTCTTCACGTGGAGAAACGAGACGCGGCGCATCATCAGCCTGCGCCGCGCCAACGACAGAGAGGTAAATCGAAATGCAAAGAACCGTAAATGGCTTCATCCTTCCCACGCCCGAGGAGAATGAAGAAATCAATCGAGGCATTGCGCTGGATCCGGACACATGGGAGCTTTCCGATGAAGAATTCGCGCGGATGAAGCCCTACGCCGAATTCATGCGTGAGCATCATCCGGATCTGATCGAGTCATCGAAAGCATGAGCTGTCAATCCGCGCCGCGCGTGCATGCCCGATGCGCAAACACACGCGGCGCGATTTCCTCGACACACGCTTCCGGCAGCACACGTTTCAACGTGCGCAGCGTGAACGCGAGGTCCTCTCTGGCCGTATCGAATTCGAGCCGCAACTCGCAGCCTTCACGCTGCGCCTGACTTACATAAATCCCGAGCGGCGAATGAAACAGCGCGCGGATACGCTCTCGCGACGCCTCGCTATCCGCGAATCGAGCCAGCGCCAGAATGCGAACCCGCTGGCACGCGCCGAAACCTTCAGCATGTAATTTTCCACGGCTGGCAACCCATGCAAGCGACATATCCATGACTGTTGCTCCCTCACGTATTCCTTGTGTAGAAGCATAGGCCGCCTTTAATAAACGTCACGCCAAGAGATGGGTGCGGCGTGTAAAAAACGTATCAATCGAAGCCTTGGAACACGGCATCGTCCGGGCCGATCGAAGCGGGCGATTTCCACGCCGCGTCGCGCATCGAATGGCGCACCTGATGCTCGACGCCCAGCAGCACCGCGAAAATCGCCATTCGCACCGCAATGCCGTTGTCGGTCTGGCGAAAGATCGCGAGGCGCGAGTCGTGGTTCAGGTCGGTGGCGAGATCGTTCGCGCCGGGGCGGCTGTCGCGCGGCAGCGGATGCATGATGAGCGTGTCGCGACCGCATGCATCGTCGACGAGCGCCCGATTGATCTGGAAATCCGGCGTATAGCCTTCGATGGACTCATCGGCGAAACGCTCTTTCTGAATGCGCGTCGCGTACACGACGTCCGCGCCCACGAGTCCCGCGCGCAGGTCGCTCGTCTGCTCGATCACGTGATCGCCGCGCGTGATGCGATCGACGATATGCGCCGGCATCTCCAGCGAGCGCGGCGACACGAGCGTGAACTTCAGCCCCTTGTAGAGCGAGAGCAGCTTGGCGAGCGAATGCACGGTGCGGCCGTATTTGAGATCGCCGACCATCGCGATATGCGCGCCATCGACGATTTTTCCGAGCCGCGAAAACTCGCGCTGGATCGTGTACAGATCCAGCAGCGCCTGGCTCGGATGCTCGCCCGGACCGTCGCCGGCATTGATGACGGGGATATTCGTCGCGCGCGCGAATTCGGCGACCGAGCCTTGCTCCGGATGCCGCACGACGATCGCGTCCGCATAGCCGCTGATGACGCGGCTCGTGTCGTAGATCGACTCGCCCTTCGCCATCGACGAAAAGGTGAAGCCGGTCGTGTCGCAGACCGAGCCGCCCAGCCGCGCGAACGCCGCGCCGAAGCTCACGCGGGTGCGCGTGCTGGCTTCGAAGAACAGATTGGCGAGCACCGCGCCTTCGAGCACGCGCGTGATCTTCTTGCGGCGCGCGATGGGCTGCATCATGTCCGCCGTGCGGAACAGCGCTTCAGCCGATTCGCGCGAAAACTGGTCGATCGAGAGCAGTTGCGGCCGGCCTTCGAATTCGATTGTCTGATATGCGCTTTGCGTATATGCGGACGCGTCCGGCATGCCGCCCAGAATCTCTCCGACATAGCGCGCCGCGATTTCCGGCATCGCGCGCGATTCCGGCGATTCGTCCGGCAGCAGCCACGTATCGAGCGCCCGCCGCGTCACACCGATGCGCGCGGCGAACGCGTCGCGGGTCATGTTCAGACGCCGCATGGCGTCGCGAAGAATCGTCTGCTGCTGGAGATCTTGAGTCACCGTCACCGCTCCCAGAATATACGCGGTGCGTATACTAGGTCACTCGCCGATCAGATGCAAGACGAGTTCGCGATCTTGCTGCGCCGTCCGATGCTCGAATACGTAGATCCCTTGCCACGTACCGAGCACCATCCGGCCGGCCTCGACCGGAATCGACAGCTGCACGGTGGTGAGCGCGGTGCGCAGATGCGCGGGCATGTCGTCGGGGCCTTCGGTGTCGTGCACGTAACGGCCGGGCGCCTCCGGCGCCACCGTTTCGAAATAGCGCTCGAGGTCCGCGCGCACGTCGGGGTCGGCGTTCTCCTGAATCAGCAGCGATGCCGACGTATGGCGGCAAAACAGCGTGAGCAGGCCGGTGCGGACGTCCTGAAGATCGATCCAGTGATCGATGTCGCGGGTGACTTCGTGCAGGCCGCGCGAGCCTGTCGCGACCGTCAGATGATGAAGTGCCTGTTTCATGTCGGTCTCGCTGCGAGAGTGGCCACACGGTGAGTTTACCGGCTTCTCCGCGCAACGTTATGCTGTCTGGACGATGGCTCGTTCAGAGGCGCGCACGATGAACAAGAGGCTTTCAAAAGGCAGAACGGTGTTCGCGCTCGCCGTGCTGGCCGCGTCATCGCTCGCATCGCGCGCCGACGACACGCGGGAGAACCGCGGCAACGATCCCTTTCTGCACGTATCGAGCGCGATAGCGGATTGCGCCGCGCCGCTCGGCCCGCTCGAAACAACGCAGGAATGGCTCGACGAAGCGCATTACCGCATCGAGCGCGGCAACAGTTGCTGGATCGCGGGCCGCTGCCGTCTCGCGAACAGCTACGACTACGACAAGGAAATCGCCGAAAGCGTGACGCGGCGTCTGAATTCCCTGAACGCGTCGCTGCAGTGGCGCGAGAAAACGAGCCTGTGGCTCACGCTGCAGCGCCGCTTCATCTATCTCGACGGCTGCGTGTCGCGCGATTTCGACGAGGCGCGCTTCGTATCGGCGCTCGGCGAGACGGCCGATGTCGAAAAAGTCATCGACCGCACGACACGGCGGCCGTGATCGCGTAATTGGCCTAAGCTGAAAGGGAGACCGAACACGAGGAACCGTGACGCGCCCGCGTCTGCGGTTTTCGCCGATGAGAACGAACCTCGCTGACTGGCTGTGGAGGCGCGTGTGCCGCGCGCTGCTGCTGTTCGCGTGCCTGTTCACGCCGTTAAGCACGCCGATGAGCGCAGCCGCCGCCGCGCCGGTCGTCGTGATTCCGCTCAAAGGCGCGATCGGCCCGGCGAGCGCGGATTTCGTCGTGCGCGCGCTCGCCCGCGCCGCCGACGAACACGCGCAACTTGCCGTGCTCGAACTCGACACGCCGGGCGGACTCGATCTCTCGATGCGCTCGATCATTCAGGCGATTCTCGCGTCGCCGGTGCCGGTCGCCGCGTTCATCGCGCCGAGCGGCGCGCGCGCGGCGAGCGCGGGCACGTACATCACCTACGCGAGCCATATCGCGGCGATGGCGCCCGGCACGAATCTCGGCGCGGCGTCGCCGGTTCAACTCGGCCTGGGCGGATCGGAGCGCGAGCCGGCGGGTGCGAGCAAGGCCGCGACCGCACAGTCGACCGAAACCCGCAAGCAGATGCAGGACGCCGCCGCCTACATACGCGGCCTCGCGCAATTGCGCGGGCGCAACGTGCAATGGGCCGAGCGCGCGGTGCGCGAAGCGGTGGCGCTCTCGGCGACGGAAGCGCTGGAGCAGAAAGTGATCGACCTGACCGCCAGCGACGTGCCCGATCTGCTCGCGAAACTCGACGGCCGGCGCGTGACCACCGCGAGCGGGGCTCACGTGCTCGCGACGAAGCAGGCGCCTCTGCTCGCGCTGCAACCGGACTGGCGCAGCCGCTTTCTCGCGACGATCACGGACCCGAGCGTCGCGCTCATTCTGATGATGATCGGCATGTACGGGCTCTTCTTCGAGTTCGCCAATCCCGGCATGGTGCTGCCGGGCGTCGCGGGCGCGATCTGTCTGCTGGTCGGATTGTTCGCTCTGCAACTCTTGCCCATCAATTTCGTCGGACTGGGATTGATCGTGCTCGGACTGGGCTTTCTGGTCGCGGAAATGTTTCTGCCGACGTTCGGCTCGCTCGGCATCGGCGGAGTGATCGCGTTCGCGATCGGCGCGCTGATGCTGATCGATACCGATGTTCCCGGCTTCGGCGTTCCGATCGGCGTCGTCATCGGGCTCGCGCTGTTTACGGCGCTGTTCGTCTTCACCGTGTCGGGCGTCGCGTTGAAGGCGCGCAAGCGGCCCGTCGTGAGCGGCGCCGAAGCGATGCTCGGCAGTGTCGGCGTGATGCTGACGAACGAAGGCGCGGCGCCCGACGTCGGCAACGGCTGGGCGCGCGTGCAGGGCGAACGCTGGCGCGTGCGCTCGGCCGCGCAGGCGGCATTGCCGGGCGAAGGCGCGCGCGTGCGGGTGCTTTCGCGTCACGGTCTCACGCTGACCGTCGAGCCGCTCGAAGGCGAACGCGAGGTCGGCCATTCCTGAACACATCGACAACGAGGCTTGAAAAATGGGGCTTACTTTTGGTTTCAGCGGGATTCTGATCGCGCTCGTTATTTTCATCGTGGCGTCGGCGGTGCGGATTTTTCGCGAGTACGAACGCGGCGTCGTGTTCATGCTCGGGCGCTTCTGGAAAGTGAAGGGACCGGGACTCGTGCTCATCATTCCGGTCGTGCAGCAGGTCGTGCGCATGGACCTTCGCACCGTCGTGTTCGACGTGCCTCCGCAGGACGTCATCACGCGCGACAACGTCTCGGTGAAGGTGAATGCGGTCGTGTACTTTCGTGTCGTCGATCCGGAGAAGGCGGTGATTCAGGTCGCGCGCTTTCTCGAGGCGACCAGCCAGCTCTCGCAAACCACCTTGCGCGCGATTCTCGGCAAACACGAGCTCGATGAACTGCTGTCCGAGCGCGAGCGTCTCAACAGCGACATCCAGCGCGTGCTCGATTCGCAAACGGACGCGTGGGGCATCAAGGTGTCGAACGTGGAGATCAAGGACGTCGACATCAACGAGACGATGATTCGTGCGATCGCCCGGCAGGCAGAAGCGGAGCGCGAGCGCCGCGCGAAGATCATTCATGCGGAAGGCGAGTTGCAGGCTTCCGAAAAACTCTTGCAGGCGGCGCAGATGCTCGCAAAGGCGCCGCAGGCGATGCAGTTGCGGTATCTGCAAACCCTCACGACGATCGCCGGCGACAAGAACTCGACGATCGTTTTTCCGATACCGATCGATCTCGTGAGTTCCGTGATCGACCGGCTTTCCAAGGGTACCGCGCAGACTTAGACGAGCGCCGGGAAGTCGATCGTCGTGTCGTTCACCCGATTCACGAGGTTCGTGAAGTTGATGACGCTCATCGCGAACAACGCATCGATCACTTGCGCTTCCGAGTAGCCAGCTTCGCGCACTTCGCCCAGACGCGCCGCGTCGATCGTGCCGGTAGAACCCGCAACGTAGCGCACGAACTTCACGAGCGCATCACGCTTCGCATTGCCAGTCGCTTCACCCGCGCGGATCTGTTGCGTTTCCTCTTGCGAAAGCCCGACCATCTTCCCGACGACCGTATGCGCAGCGGCACAGTAATCACAACCCGCGAGTTCGCTGACGGCGAGCTTGATCGCCTCGACATCGGCCTTGCTCAGGCTGCTCTTCGCGAGAATCGCATCGCCGTTCAGCGTGGCGCCGAGCGCGGTAGGGCTGTGCGTGCCGATGGTCGCGTAGGCGTTCGGCACGCGGCCGACTGCCTTCTTGATCGCGGCGAACAGATCGGCGGTGACGCCCGTGGCTTCGTTGACATTGATCTGGGAAAGACGTGACATGGTGTGCTCCTTGGTTCACTGGTTGGCCATCTGGATGGCATGGGTGAACTTTAGGCGCGCGCCGCTCCCGCGTGAATGCTCGCGCGGCTCGTAAAACCGCGCGATCGTCTCATCGTGTCGGGCATGGCGCGCCGCTTCATGCCATGATCGAGGCTCCCCGCACGCATCACGATCACGCACATGGATCATCTGACGAGCCTGAAGGTGTTTTGCACGGTAGTCGAAGCGAAGAGCTTCGCGCGTGCGGCCGACATACTCGGCTTGTCGCCGCCCGTCGTGTCGCGCGCGATCGCGGGCCTCGAAGAGCGGCTCGGCAGCCGGCTCTTTAATCGCACGACGCGGCAGATTTCGCTGACCGAAACCGCCGAGCGTTTTTTCATCGACTGCTCGCGTCTGCTCGACGAACTCCAGGCAATGGAAGAACGCGCGTCCAACCGCGCGAGCGAAGCAACTGGACTGCTGCGGCTCGTCGCCCATACGACGGTCATGACGAGCCGTTACGCGCCGCTCGTCGCCAGCTTCAGGCGCGCGCATCCGCAGGTGCGCCTCGACGTCACGCTGACCGAGCGGCCCATCGATCTCGTCGGCGAAGGCTACGATCTCGCCATCGTGCTGCCTTTCATGCTCTCCACCGATACCGTCGTCACGCGTCTGCTCGAAACCATTCCGCTCGTGCTCGTCGCGAGTCCGGCGTATCTCGCGCAGCGTCCCGCGCCGCGCCATCCGTCCGAACTGGTCGATCACCAGTTCGTGCCGATGTCTCCGTCGATCCGCAAGCCCGCGCTCACGTTTCGCATCGGCGGCGAGGACGTGCGCGTGCCGCTCAATCACGACATCGCGTCGAACAGCGCCGTATTCAATCGCGAGATGGTGCTGCAAGGCCTCGGCATCGGCGTGCTGCCGACCGCGCTGGTCGCGCATGAGGTGGCGGCAGGCAGGCTCGTCACGCTGCTCGATGCCTATGAACGCGTCGATGCGGCCATCGAGATTCGCATCGCGTACAGCACGCGCGCGCTGTTGCCGGCCAAGGTGCGGGCGTTCGTCGAGCACGCAGTGCAGTTTTGCGCCGGCGACAGCCTGCTATCCGACACGCGAAGCCTTACGGCATAAGGCGCTGCGCGATTCTTTCCGGCAGCGTTATTCATTCGTGTGTCCGGTGACAGTTGACTTGGTGCATATGCACAACTAGTCTTCCGGGCTATGACGGGCAGCGGATTTGCCCTTTCTCTCAATCTAGATTGTGCATATGCACTATAATCACAAATGACGACTCCTGTGACGGATCTCCCCTCGGTTGCCGCGCCCGCCCTCGCGCGGCCGGCGCGCAAGATTCCCTGGATGCTGCTCGCGCTCGGCCTGGTCGGGATTGCGTTGATCGCCGCAGCGACATACTGGGCGCTCGTGCTGCGCTTCGTTCAGACGACCGACGATGCCTACGTCGGCGGCGATGTCACCGTGCTCGCGCCAAAGGTGAACGGCTTCGTCACCGATGTGCTCGTGCAGGACAACCAGCGCGTCAAGGCGGGTCAGGTTCTGATCCGCCTCGATTCGCGCGACTACGACGCGCGCCTCGCGCAAGCGGATGCCGAACTGTCGAGCGCCCGCGCGGCGGTCGTCGAGCTGCAGGCCAAGGATGCGCTGCAGGCGGCCGTGATCAATCAGCAGCAGGCGGAAGTGCGCGCATCGTCGGCGGAGCTGACGCGCAGCGGGCAGGACCGGGTGCGCTATCGCGAACTCGTGAAGGACGACGCCGTATCGAACCAGATCGTCGAGCGCGCGGATGCGGACTATACGAAGGCGCAGGCGGCGGTTGATCGCAGCGGCGCGTCGCTGGTTGCGGCGAAGCGTCAGTTGAGCGTCATCGAAGCGCAGATCGCGGATGCGCAGGCGCGTGTCGCGACGGTCGAGGCCGCGCGCCGCGTCGCGGAGCTGAATGTCGAATACTCGACGATCCGCGCGCCCGTCGACGGCTACGTCGGTAATCGCACGGCCCGCGTGGGCGTGCTCGCGAATGTCGGCACGTCGCTCTTGACCGTGGTGCCGTCCACCGGTCTTTGGGTCGACGCCAACTTCAAGGAAGATCAACTGAAGAAGATGCGCGCGGGCGACGAAGCCGACGTCGAACTCGATGCATCGAGCGTGCCGCTCACCGGCCATGTCGAGAGCCTCGCGCCCGCGACCGGCGCGACCTTCAGCGTGCTGCCCGCCGAGAACGCCACCGGCAACTTCACGAAGATCGTGCAGCGCGTGCCCGTGCGAATCCGTCTCGACGTGCCGAAGGGCATGGAAGCCGTGCTGCGTCCGGGGCTTTCCGCGACGGTCAAGGTTCATCTCGCCAGACAGTCGAACGGTTGAGGGGCGCGGCGATGACCCACACCGTTCCCCTCGATCCCACAAGCCAGCCGATCAAACAGCGCGTGTTCGCGTTCGCGCTGATGTGCCTCGGCTTCTTCATGGCGACGCTCGATATCCAGATCGTGGCGTCGTCGCTGAAGGACATCGGCGGCGGCCTGTCCGCGAGTCAGGACGAATTGTCCTGGGTGCAGACCTCGTATCTGATCGCCGAGATCCTCGTCATTCCGATGTCGGGCTGGCTCTCGAAAGTGTTCTCGACGCGCTGGCTGTTCGTCGCGTCGGCGATCGGTTTCACGATCACGAGCATGCTGTGCGGCATCGCGTGGGACATCAATTCGATGATCCTCTTTCGCGGCCTGCAAGGCGCGGCCGGCGCCGCGATGATCCCGACCGTCTTCACGACCGCTTTCGTGCTGTTCCCCGGCAAGCAGCGATTGATTGCATCGACGACGATCGGCGCGCTTGCGTCGCTCGCGCCGGCGGTCGGGCCGGTGATCGGCGGATGGATCACCGATCAATGGTCATGGCACTGGCTCTTCTATCTGAACGTGGTGCCGGGCCTCGTCGTCGCGCTGCTGGTGCCGAAGTATGTGCACGTCGACGAGCCGAATCTTCCGCTGCTGAAGAAGGGCGATTATCTCGGCATCGTGCTGATGTCGGGCTTTCTCGGCTGCCTGGAATACGTGCTCGAAGAAGGGCCGCGCAAGAACTGGTTCGGCGACGATGCGATCATCGTGTGTGCATGGATCTCGGCGATCTGCGGCTTTCTGTTTTTCGTGCACGCGTTCACGGCGAAGGATCCGGTTGTCGATCTGCGCGCGCTCGCGGTGCGCAACTTCGCGATAGGCAGTCTGCTGTCGTTCGTGACGGGCATCGGCATCTTCGTGTCGGTGTTTCTGACGCCGGTGTTTCTCGCGCGCGTGCGCGGCTTCGATTCGCTGGATACGGGTCTCGTGCTGCTTTCCGTCGGTTGCTTCCAGTTGCTGTCGATCGGCGTGTATGCGTTCGCGTCGCGCTTCATCGACATGCGCGTGCTGCTCGCATTCGGTCTGATCTGCTTCGGCGCGGGCTGCTATTTCTATACGCCGTTGACGCACGACTGGGGCTGGCAACAGTTCCTCCTGCCGCAGGCGTTGCGCGGCATCGGCCAGCAGTTCGCGGTGCCGCCCATCGTCACGATGGCGCTCGGTTCGCTGCCGCCGTCGCGCCTCAAATCGGCGAGCGGACTGTTCAATCTGATGCGCAATCTCGGCGGCGCGATCGGTATCGCGGTGAGCGCGACGATGCTCAACGATCGTCTCAACCTGCACTATCTGCGTCTGAACGAGAACGTGACGGTGGGCCGTCCCGTCATCGACGATCTGCTCGCGCGCAGCTCGGCGCATCTCGCATCCGCCGCGGGCGATGCGCTGAATGCGTCGCAAGCGGGCCTCGCATCGTTGCATGCGCTCGTGATGCGCGAAGCGCTCGTGCTGACCTTCGCCGATTGCTTCTACGTGCTCGCGCTGTGCTTCCTGTTCGGCCTGATGACCGTGATGTTCGCGAAGCCGATCACGAGCGCGCCGCCTTCGTCCAATGCACATTGACCCCAGCCCTATGTGGAAGCCTGGAACATGAATAAACTTCTCGTCGCAATACTCGCCTGCGTGACAGGCATGACGCTCGCCGCGTGCGCGGTGCCGCCCGCCACGCACGCGGATCTTCCCGCGACCGTGAACGCGACCGCGCCCGCCGACTGGAGCGTCGATGCGCCGAAGCAGGCCGTCGATCCCACGGCATGGTGGAATCAGTTCAACGATCCGGTCATGCACGAACTCGTTGCGTCGGTGCTCAATGACAACCTGGATCTTCAGGCCGCCGTCGAGCGCGTGAAACAGGCGCAAGCGCTGACGACGCAACGCCGCGCCGCGCTGCTGCCGCAACTGGACGCGGGCGCGGGCGGTTCCTACTCGCGCCAGAACACGCCGCCGCCGCTCGGTTATGTGAAGCAGGGTGGCTTCGGTCTGACACTGAGCTGGACGCCGGATGTGTTCGGCGGTGAGCGTCTGGAGTTGCTGGCATCGCAGGCGCAGCTCGTCGGCCGCGAACACGCCGCCGATCAGATCAGGCTCGCGCTCGCCGCCGACACCGCCGCTGCGTATGTCGATCTGCGCTGGGCGCAGGCCGAACTGAAGATCCTGCAAGACAACCAGGAGATTCGCGAGCGCGCGCTGAAGCTGACGCAACGCCGCCTGCAATACGGCCTGTCGACGAAGCTCGATGTCGCGCGCGCGCAGAATCAGCTGAGCGATCTGCTGTCGCGCATCCCGCGCACGCAGGCGACGATTCAGCATCAGTTGAGCCTGATCGCGGTGTATTCGGGCCGCACGCCGGAATCCGTCGACAAGCTGATGCTCGCGAATGCGGGCGCGGCTCCCGTCATTCCTGTGCCGGCGAGCGGCGCGCCGCAGATGCTCCCGTCCGAAGCGTTGCTGCGCCGCCCCGATGTGCTCGTTGCGTATGCGACTGTGCAGCAGCGCGCGGCGGAAGTGGGCGTCGCGCGGGCGGAGCGCTATCCGAAGTTTTCGCTGCGATTGTCGGATGGCTTGCTGGCGTCGTCGTATCTCGGTTTGCCGACGCTCACCGACAATCTCTTCTCCGCCGCGCTCAACGCGACGAGCCCGATTTTCAACGCGGGCCGCATTACGGCAGAGATCGAGCAGAACGAGAGCCGGATGCGCGAGTCGGAATTGCATCTGCGTCAGACCATGCTCGAAGCGCTGAAGGACGTCGAGGATACGCGCAGCGATCTCGTCAGCACGACCGAATCGACCGCGCGTCTGACCGATGCGCTCGCCGCATCGGACCAATCGCTCACGCTGTCTACGCAGTTGTACAAGGGCGGCGCGGCCAGCTTTCTCGATGTGCTCGACGCGCAGCAATCGTATCTGCGCGATGCCGATGCGCTGAATCAATCGAAGCGTGAACACGCGCTCGCGGCGGTGGCGCTGTATCGCTCGCTTGGTGGCGGCTGGAGCGTGACCGGCGATGACGACGTGATCAAGACCGCTACTGCGAAGATGGAGGCGACCCAATGAGCCTGATCGAAGAAACGGCCGCAGGCCTCGATGGTCTCGCGCAACTGCGCAAGCTGATCGCATCAAAGCGCAAACCTGGCATTCTCGTGTCGCTCGATTTCGATTTCATCGAGGTCGAAGCGGGCAGGGCGGTGTTCGCGGGCGTGCCGGGCGATCATGCGTATAACCCGATCGGCACCGTGCACGGCGGTTATGCTGCGACGCTGCTCGATTCCGCGTGCGGATGCGCGGTGCATTCATGCCTGACCGCGACGCAGGCATACACGACGCTCGAACTGAAGGTCGCTTATCACAAGGCGGTCACGCGCGATTCGGGACTGCTGCGCGCGGAAGGGCGCGTGTTGTCCATCGGGCGCCGCGCCGCATTCGCCGAAGCGACGCTCAAGGACGCGAGCGGCCGGCTGTTCGCATCGGCGACATCGACATTGCTCGTCATGGAACGATAAAAAAGCCCGGTTCCTCGTCAGGGAAACCGGGCCTTCGACGCGAAGAGAACCGCTTATTTCACGCTTTCCAGCGCCTTCCTCACCGTGCCGAAGATCTGATCGATCTGATCATCTTCGATGATGAGCGGCGGCGAGAACGCGAGGATATCGCCGGTGTAACGCACGAGCACGCCCGCCTCGAAGCACTTGACGAACACCTCATACGCTCGTGCGCCCGGCGCGCCGTCGCGCGAATCCAGCTCGATGCCCGCGACGAGACCGAGATTGCGAATGTCCTTCACGTACGGCGCGTCGCGCAGCGCGTGGGCGGCGCTTTCGAATTTTTCGGCCTTCGAGGCCGCGCGCTCGAACAGCTTGTCGCGTTGATAGAGATCGAGCGTCGCGATTGCCGCGGCGGTCGCGACCGGGTGCGCCGAATACGTGTAGCCGTGGAACAGCTCGATCGCGTTGGCCGCGCCCGCGTTGACGACCGTGTCGTGCACGTTGCGATGCGCGGCGACCGCGCCCATCGGAATGGTTGCGTTGTTGATCGCCTTGGCCATCGTGATGAGGTCCGGCGTGACGCCGAAGTACTCGCTCGCCGTTGCCTTGCCCAGACGTCCGAAGCCGGTGATGACTTCATCGAAAATCAGCAGAATGCCGTACTTCGTGCAGATCTCGCGCAGCTTCTGCAGATAGCCCTGCGGCGGCACCAGCACGCCCGTGGAACCGGCCAGCGGCTCGACGATCACGGCGGCGATCGTGGACGGATCGTGCAGCGCGACGATGCGCTCCAGATCGTCGGCGAGATGATCGCCCCACGTGGGCTGCCCCTTCGTGAACGCGTTGTGCGCGAGATCGTGCGTATGCGGCAGATGATCGACCGCCGGCAACAATGCGCCCGAGAACGTCTTGCGATTCGGCGCGATCCCGCCGACCGAAATGCCGCCGAAGCCGACGCCGTGATAGCCGCGCTCGCGGCCGATCAGACGCGTGCGCTGGCCTTCGCCGCGTGCGCGATGATAGGCGAGCGCGATCTTCAGCGCCGTATCGACCGACTCCGAGCCCGAGTTGGTGAAGAAGATGCGATCGAGTCCTTCGGGCATCAGGCTGGCGACCTTGGTCGCGGCTTCGAACGCAATCGGGTGGCCCATCTGGAAGGTCGGCGCAAAGTCGAGCGTGCCGAGCGTCCTCGTCACCGCATCGACGATCTCTTCCCGGCAATGGCCTGCGTTCACGCACCACAGACCCGCCGTGCCGTCGAGCACCTCGCGGCCATCGGTCGAGCGGTAGTACATGCCTTTCGCGCTTTCGAGCAGCCTTGGTGCGGCCTTGAACTGGCGATTGGCGGTGAACGGCATCCAGAACGATGAAAGGTCGTCGATGACGGGGCGTGCATTCATGGCGGGTCTCCTCCTCGGAAAGAACGGTCACTGCACTGTATTCCTCGGCAAAATTGCACGGCATAGACAGTTGCTTCACTGCGCTGCTAACTGTGCTGGCAAAATGCTGCGAACTGTGCTGGTCAGCGCGTGGTTGTCGCGCTATTCTCGAATCCATGATCGAACTCAAGCTGGAGCGCGGCTCCCGTCAGGCGCCGACGCTCGTCGAACAACTGGTGCGCGCGTTCTCCATGGCGATCGAGGAGCAGACGCTGCGCGCGGGCGCGCTGCTGCCGTCTGTGCGGCGTCTCGCCGAAGCGGAGAGCCTCAGCACCTTCACGGTGACGGAAGCCTATGGCCGGCTCGTATCGATGGGCCTCGTCACCGCGCGGCGCGGCTCGGGTTATCGCGTGGCTTTGCGGGGGCGCAGCGAGCGGGTGCGCGCCGTCGAGTGGCAGCCGCCGAGTCTCACCGCGACCTGGCTTTTATCGGATGTATTCGCCGATCACTCCGTGCCGATCAAGTCCGGCTGCGGCTGGCTGCCGAACGAATGGATCAATGAAAGCGGCCTGCAACATGCGCTGCGCGCGGTGAGCCGCGTGCCGGCGGCGCGCATCGCGGACTACGGGCATCCGTATGGCTTCGCGCCGCTGCGCGAGCGGATCGCCGAACAGCTCGACCGTCATGGCCTGCCGGTCGATGCATCGTCCAATGTCCTGCTGACCGCGGGCGCGACGCAGGCGCTCGATCTCATCGTGCGGACGTTGCTGCGGCCGGGCGATGCGGTCGTCGTCGAAGATCCCGGCTACTGCAATCTGCTGCAGATTCTGCGGCTCGCGGGCCTGCAGGTACACGGCGTGCCGCGCACCGCGGCGGGCATCGATACGGATGTGTTCGAGCGCATCGTGATCGAGCATCGGCCGAAAGCGGTGTTTCTCAACACGACCTTGCAGAATCCGACGGGCGCGACCTTCGGCATGGCG
Source organism: Caballeronia sp. NK8 (assembly GCF_018408855.1). Lineage (GTDB taxonomy): Bacteria > Pseudomonadota > Gammaproteobacteria > Burkholderiales > Burkholderiaceae > Caballeronia. The sequence continues at coordinate 437,054 of NZ_AP024323.1, forward strand.
TCCGCATTCCGTCTGATGCAGATCGCGGAGCGTCATGGCCTGTGGGTCGTCGAGGACGATGTGACGCGCGAGCTCGCGCCGCCCGGCGCGCCCTTGCTCGCGGCGATGGAGGGCTTAAGCCGCGTGCTGTACGTCGGCGGTTTCGCGAAGACGATCACGCCCGCGCTGCGTTGCGGCTATGTCGTGGCGGAGCGCGACGTGTTGCGCGAGCTGGCGCGTACGAAGATGGCCGTGGGCCTCACGTCATCGGAAGCGACGGAGCGCATCGTCGAGAAAGTGTTGACGGAAGGGCGCTATGCGCGGCACGTCGAATTCGTCGTGGAGAAGTTGAAGGATGCGCATGCGCTCGTCGAGGAACGCATGGACGCACTCGGCGTCGAGTTGTTTCGACGACCGCGCGCGGGGCTTTTCGTGTGGGGCGCGTTGCCGATCGATCCGGCAGCGGGAAGCGTGGTCGCCACGCGCGCACTGCAACACGGCGTATGGCTCGCGCCGGGTTCGTATTTCCGTCCGAATGACGCGGAAAGCAATTGCTTTCGATTCAACGTCCCGTATTCAGTGGACGATGCGCTCTGGGATTTTCTGGAACAAACAATTAAGACCAATTGAAACGGACACGATGATTGAACATCGTGTCCGCTCATTCGAAAATTATTGCGATACTTGAGAATTGACGGACGCCGAAACCTGACCGTCCTGAGTCTGCGCGGTGCGCGGAGTGGCGTTGAAATCACTGCGTCCTTGCGCGGCCTCTTCCGCCGCGAAGGTCTGCGCGCTCACGCCATGCTGCGAGGCGGGCGCACCGACATCCGGACGATAATGCGGCGCCGGACCATATCCGCTTGCAAATGCCGAACCGGCGAAAACAGAACTCAATGCAATGGCAAAGCCTACGACGAATCGCTTGTTCACGAGAATGCTCCGACGAAGATAAAGGGACATGCGGCAATCGGAAAGCGCGTTGTTTGCTACGAAACGGCCCCGACATGTGAACGCAGTCTATAAGTCCTTCGCCGATTTTTAATCCCACCAAATGTCAATTGAGTTTTCGTCGATCTCAAACAATGGGATGACGCCGCGCGCGATCAGATCACGGCTTCGCGCCGCTTTGTCCGTCGCGACACCGCGAGATGCGCTCGCAAGTGTTCGCAGACGTCTTTTCGACGCACCGGATTGAGCGGATCGCATAGACGAATCGTCAGCGTGGAGGCTTGCTCGTCGCGTCCGGGCGCTTCCCACAGCACGACGGTAAAGGTGCCGTCGGAAACCTGCACGACCTGGAATCGCGCCAGATCGATATGAGTCAGTTCGTGGGATTCGATCGAATGATGCATGATGTCCTCGACGTTCTCGGCATGTGCGTCGATAGTCACGCAAGCATTGTGCCGATGCCGAAGCGCCTCGCAGGTGCGCGGCTTTCGCTCGCGCACCCATGTCGATTCTTTCGCGCTTTCATGCAAAAACGGCAAGGCTGTGCCTTACGTGGATGCCTCGTCGGTCGTCGTTGGCGTCGATATAATCGGCGCGGACTCCGGCACGGACACGGTTGCGGCTTTCGTTGCGCGTTTGCGCGGCGCGCTGCGCTTCGCCGCTGGCTTGGCCGTGGCGCCGGTTTTCTTCGCTGCAGGTATCGCCGCTTTTTTCTTCGCGGCCGGCGCGGACTTCTTCGCCGGTGCCGCCTTCTTCGCCACGGCCTTTTTGGCCGCCGCTTTCTTGGCCGCCGGCTTCGGTTTGGCCGCGCTCGGCGCACCTTCGGCATCGATCAGAAACTTGCTGCGATCCTTCACGTTCGCGATCCACGCAGGCGGCCGCGCCCAGCCGCTCCACGTTTCGCCCGTCTTGGGATTGCGGTACTTCGCGGGCAGCTTGCCTTTCTTCGCGAGCTTCGTCATCGCCTGATGGCGGCCCGCCGGCGCCGGATAGGCGACCTGCGGCTTCGCGGCGCGCTTGGCCTTCTTGCCGTGCCGTTCGATATCGTCAGTCGTGAGGCCGTGCCTTTCCATCATCGCGCGGATATCGTTGAGCACGGCTTGCGCGCGATCCGCGATCAGGCTTTCGGCCTGTGCGCGCAGTTTCTTCAACCTGGCCTGCATCTGTTTGAGCGTCGCCATCGCCGTCTCCTTTTTTGTCGACGAACTTCACTTCATTGCCTGATCGCGACGAACGCCGCGGTCTCGTAAGGCACGGTCACTTCGCGTTTGCCGCTCAGTTCGGGTTCTGCATCGATCAGCTTGCGCACGTCTTCATCGATGGCGGCGCGCGCGGCTTCGGGCAACGACGCGATGAAGCTCGTCGAGCGCACGCGATGCACGATCACGTCTTCGGGCGCGCCCGTGTGCCCGAGCGAGAAATGCGTTTCGACGAGCGGACCGAAGCCTTCATGCGGAAACGCATCGCGCCATGCGCCGGAGTAATAGCGCGGCGTATCGCCTTCGTATCGGTTGACGATGGCGTCGAGCTTCGCGACCCACGGCACGCGCGCATCGCGCAGATTCCATACGAGCCCGAGCCGTCCGCCCGGCTTCAGCACGCGATGAATCTCATCGAGCGCCGCGCGGCTCGCGAACCAGTGAAACGACTGGGCGCACACGAGGGCATCGACCGATGCGTCCGCGAGCGGTATCGATTGCGCCGTGCCCGCGAGCGCCTCGACACCGGGCAGGGCGGCGGCGAGTTTCGCGCGCATCGAATCGACCGGCTCGATCGCGATCACGCGCGCGCCCGTCTGCACGAGACGCGGCGTGAACTTGCCGGTGCCCGCGCCGAGATCGACGACGCTCGCGCCCGGCTTCAACCCGAGCGTATCGGCGAGCCAGCCCGCGAGTTGCGGCGGATAATCGGGCCGCCCGCGTACGTAGCTGTCGGCGTTGGCCGTGTAGCCTTGCGCGGCTGCGCGATGCACAGCGGATTCGTCGTTCGCGGGCTGCGTCATGGCTATAACTCGTTACTCGCCGTAGATATCGAAGTCGAAATACTTCTGCTCGATGCGCTTGTACGTGCCGTCCTTGATCATCGCGGCGATGGCGCCGTCGAGTTTCTCTTTCAGGTCGGTGTCTTCCTTGCGCAGGCCGATGGCCGTGCCGGGTCCGAAGATCGCGCTGTCTTCGAGCGCGCCGCCTGCGAAGCCGTAGGGCTTGCCGCGCGGCGTGTCGAGAAAGCCGCGCTCGGCCTGCACGGCGTTTTGCAGAGAGGCGTCGAGCCGGCCAGCGAGCAGGTCCTGATAGACCTGATCCTGATCCGCATACGATACGACCTTCACGCCCTGCGCGCCCCAGTGGACCTTCGCATAGGTTTCCTGCATCGAACCCTGTTCGACGCCGACCGTCTTGCCCGCGAGCGCTTGCGCCGTCGGCTGGATGCTCGAATCGCGCTTCGCGACGAGCCGCGTGGGTACGTGGAAGAGCTTGCTGGAGAAGGCGATCTGCTTGACGCGCGCGGGCGTCATCGACATCGTGGAGAGCACGCCGTCGAACTTGCGCGACTTGAGTCCCGGAATCATGCCGTCGAATGCGTTTTCCACCCACACGCATTTCGCGTTGAGACGCCGGCACAGTTCGTTGCCGACGTCGATGTCGAAGCCGACCAGCGTGCCGTCGGGTGCTTTCGATTCGAAAGGCGGATAACTTGCATCGACACCGAAGCGGATCGTCGACCATTCCTTTGCATGCGCTCCGATCGATACGGTCAGCATCGAACCCAACAACACCGTCAACAGCCTCTTCACGATAGTCCCTTCAATCTATGAGTTATGAATATGGGCGGCACGAGCCGCCGTTGAAGATTATAGAAGGCGGGAATTGGGCGCAATAAAAAACGGCCGCGAAAGAGTCGCGGCCGTTCGAACAGAACCGATTTGAATTGCTTGTGGCGCTTAGCCCGCCCGCACGTCGACACGACGCGGACGCGCTTCCTCGCGACGCGGAATCGTGAGCTTGAGCACACCGTTGGTGAGATTGGCATCGATCTTCGTCGTGTCGAAGTCGTCGCTCACTGTGAAGGCGCGTGCGAAACGCGGCGCGCGCAATTCGGCGTGATGCACGCGAACGGCGCCCTGCACGGGCAATTGCGCTTCGGCTTCGATGGTGAGGCGCGCATCGTGCACTTTCACGTCGAGCTTCTCGCGCGGCACGCCGGGAAGATCGGCCCACAGCGTGATGCAGTGGCTGTCCTCGACGATATCGACCGCGGGCGTCACCGTCGGGCGGCGCGTCGTGTCTTCGTTCTTGCGCGTCACTTCGTTCGTGTCCTTGGCTGCGACTTGCGTGTTGTCGGTCATGATGTGCTCTCGCTTACTGAATGTTGATCGCGCGCGGCTTCGACGCTTCGCGCTTGCCGATGGTGATGGACAGCGTGCCGTTTTCGTAACGCGCTTCGACCTTGTCGGTATCGGCGTTCTGCGGCAGCTCGATCACGCGACGAAAACCGCCGGCGAAACGCTCTTTCGCATAGCTTCGCGTGCCTTGCGCGACGGCTTGCTGCTTGCGCTCGCCGCTGATGGTGAGCGTGCCCTTGTCGACGGTGACATCGAGCGAAGAAGGCTCGACACCGGGCGCGAACGCGACGACGTGAATCGCATCGTCAGTGCTGCCGATATTCAGGCGAGGGAACGCATCCGCACGGCTCGAACGAATGCTGGAAGGAAGATTGCCGAACAGCGAGGACACCTGCCGCTGCACGCGGTCCAGTTCCGAGAAAACGTCGCCGCCAAAATAAAAGTCGCTCATGGTCCAGTCTCCGATAATGCGGCCAACGAGGCCGGCAGCAGGAAGTTGAAACGACAGCGCGGGGTGTCGCTGCCTATGCATCCAAGGTAGGTGCGAAGGCTATCGTTTCAATACCGGAGCGCTATGTTTCCAGTGCGATTTATTTTCTCGGGGCGGGGCTTGAAAGGCGTCGAAGAGGGCTTATATCGGTTCGAATGGGCGGTTCAGTGTGACGCCAGATCACCCTGATAATAACCAGCGAAACGCGCGAACTGCCGTTGGGCATCCGCGACGTCCATCCCGTCTTTCAGCACCGCGCTCGAAAACCCGGTTCGCGCTATCTGCACGAGCTGATCGATCAGCACATCGCCGGTCGCGCGAAGATCTCCCGCGAAACCCAGACGCTTGCGCAGCAGATAAGCCTGGCTGTACGCGCGGCCATCGGTGAAATGCGGAAAATGTAATTCGATGCGATCGAGTGCTGCCAGCTGATCCTTCAGCGTGTGCGGATCGGCGTCGTTCGCGAGGATCGCGACGCGTTCGTTCGTATCCGCGTCATGATCCTGCTGCGTGAGAATGCACATGCCTCGAATCTCGTTCATGCCGTCACCTCATCATTCGCACGGGCTGCGTTTGCGGCAAGCTTGAACGGTTCGATCCCCAGGCGTCGCACCGTATCGATGAAGCGCTCATGATGCTCGCGCGCGTCGCTATATGTCGTCATGATCGCCTCGATGACGTCGGGCACTTCCGCCGCGCTGAACGACGGCCCGATCACCTTGCCCGGCTGCGCCGCGCCGCTCGCCGCGCTGCCGTCCGATCCGCCGAGCGTGACCTGATACCACTCGCGCCCGTCCTTGTCGACGCCCAGCACGCCGATATGTCCGCTGTGATGATGCCCGCATGAGTTGATGCAGCCGCTGATATGCAGATCGATTGGGCCGATGTCGTCGAGTTCGTCGAGATCCTGATAGCGCTCTGAGATGGCTTGCGCCACCGGCAGAGAACGCGCATTGGCGAGCGCGCAGAAATCGCCGCCGGGGCACGCGATCATGTCGGTGAGAAGATGCACGTTCGCGCTCGCCAGGCCCGCATCGCGCGCCGCCTGCCACAGCGCGAAGAGTTCGCTTGCGCGCACCCACGGCAGCACGATGTTCTGCGTGTGCGTGACACGCGCTTCGCCCGCCGAGAAGCGATCGGCGAGATCCGCGACGATGTCGAGTTGATCGGCGCTCGCGTCACCCGGCGACTGGAGCAGACGCTTGAACGACAGCGTCACGATGCGCAACGCGGGGTCTCGGTGCTGTGCGACGTTGCGTTGCAGCCAGCGCGCAAAAAGCGGATGCGCGTCCGGTACGACGCCATCGGACGTCGCAGGTGAAGCGTGCAATGCCGGCGGCACGAACGACGCGCTCACGCGCTCCAGTTCCGCTTGCGAAATGAGGTGCGGCGCGCCGTCATGCTCGACGATCTGCCGGAATTCCTCGTTGACGTCATCGATATAGCGCTGGCCTTCGGCCTTCATCAGGATCTTGATGCGCGCCTTGTACTTGTTGTCGCGGCGGCCGTAGCGGTTGTACACGCGCACGATCGCCTCGATGTAATTCATGATGTGCGGCCACGGCAGGAATTCGCGCATCAGCGTGGCGATCACCGGCGTGCGTCCCATGCCGCCGCCCGCGCTCACGCGAAAGCCGAGCGCGCCGCTTTCGTCGCGCACGAGTTGCAGGCCGACGTCATGCCACGCGGTCGCTGCGCGATCCTCGCTCGCGCCTGTGATCGCGATCTTGAACTTGCGCGGCAGGAACGCGAACTCGGGATGCAGCGTCGTCCATTGACGCATGATCTCGGCAAACGGACGCGGGTCGGCCACTTCATCGGGCGCGACGCCCGCACGTTCATCGCAGGAAATGTTGCGGATGCAATTGCCGCTCGTCTGGATGCCGTGCATGTCGACGGTCGCGAGCAGGTCCATCACGTCCGCGGACTTATCGAGCGGGATCCAGTTGAACTGGACGTTGGTGCGCGTCGTGAAGTGCGCGCAATGGGTCGGCAGCCGCTGCGTGCCGAGCTTGCCTTGCGCCTCGCTCGCCGCGCGGTAGACCTCGGGATCGGGGTCGTCGTATTCACGCGCGATGCGCGCGAGCACCCGCAACTGCGCGCTCGACAGTTCGCCGTAGGGCACGGCCACGCGCAGCATCGGCGCATGACGCTGCACGTACCAGCCGTTTTGCAGGCGCAGCGGGCGGAACGCGTCTTCGCTCAGACGGCCGTCCTGCCAGCGTTCGAGCTGATCACGAAATTGCGCGGCACGGCTCTTCACGAATGCCTTGTCGAACTCGGTGTATCGGTACATGGAAGTGGCGACGTAGCGGAGAGAGGGCCAACGATAGAGCGCGAACGGCACCCCGACAAGCAGCAGTTGCGATGATTTCGACGGTAGCAGCGAACCCCGCGCCTCCTTCTGCTACAGCCAAATACACCACAACTGCTGCTGTTTTTCGCCCGCCGCCGCGCTCATCATGGACGCGTAAAAGAACCGTTCACCGACGCAAAGGAGCCGCTCATGGAACTCTTGAAGATGATTCGCATCGTGCTTTGGAGTTTTTTCGGCGTGCGCAAGCGCGCGTCGCACAACGCCGACTTCGCGCAGGTAAAGCTGCCGCTCTTGCCGGTCATCGCGGTGACGCTCGCGGGCGCGTTCGGATTGACGCTGCTGGCGGTCGCGAAGCTCGCCACGGGCATCGCGCACTGAATTTGCGACGCGCGCCGCGTCCCGCTCTTACAATGATGACCGGATGATCGACATCAGCGAGGTTCGGGACGATGAAAGTATGCGTATATGGCGCGGGCGCCATCGGCGGATGGATCGGCGTGAAGCTCGCGCAGGCGGGCTGCGATGTCACCGTGATCGCGCGCGGCGCGACGCTCGACGCGTTGAAGCAAGACGGTCTGCGACTCGTCGAGAAGGATGCGACGCACACCGTGAAGGTTGCGGCAAGTGCGGAACCCGCCGATCTCGGCGCGCAGGATCTCGTGGTCGTCGCGGTCAAAGCGCCCGCGATGGAATCGGTCGCCGCGCACATCGCGCCGCTGCTTGGCGGTGAAACCACCGTGCTGACCGCGATGAACGGCGTGCCCTGGTGGTTCTGCGACGGCCTCGGCGCGCCGTTCACGGGCAGGCGCCTTACATCGGTCGATCCGCATGGCGCGATCGCGGCCGCGATTCCGGGCGCGCAGACGGTCGGCTGCGTCGTGCATGCGAGCTGCTTCGTCGAAGCGCCGGGCGTCATCCGGCATCATCAGGGCAAGGGCCTGATTCTCGGCGAGGCGACGGGTGCGCCGACCGCACGCACCGAATCGCTCGTGTCGCTTTTCTCGAAGGCGGGCTTCGACGCCACGCTCTCGCAGCAGATTCAACGCGACGTATGGTTCAAGCTATGGGGCAACATGACGATGAACCCCATCAGTGCGATCACCGGCGCCACCACCGACCGCATCTTGAGCGACGACCTCGTGCGCGGTTTCGTGACGAACGTGATGCTGGAGGCGAAGGACATCGGCGCGCGCTTCGGCGTTCCGATCGAGCAGCAGCCGGAAGACCGTCACGCGGTGACGCTCAAGCTCGGCGCGATGAAAACGTCGATGCTGCAGGACGTCCAGGCGGGCAAGGCAGTTGAGCTCGACGCGCTGGTCGCGTCGGTGCGCGAGCTGGGCACGATGACCGGCGTGCCGACGCCGTTCACCGATGCCCTGCTCGGACTCGCGCGCCTGCATGCGCGCGTGCTGGGTCTCTATCCGGCGGCCTGAATCCGCTTCAAGCGACGACGATACGCAGCGGGTCCGCGGCAGCGAACGCCTCGGCCCGCGCCGCGCTCGGCGGATAGATCCACTCGGTGTTGATGCGCGTCTTCAATTCCTTCGCCTGCGCCCCCGACATCTTCACCTCGCGCTCCCAGCCTTCCGTATAGACCGCGCCCCACGGGCCGAGATCGAGACATGTCACGTATTTCGGCTGGCTATACGGAATCGGCGCAACGCCCAGCAAATCCGCTGCAACGTTATGGCCCGCCGAGCGGCCGAGGTTCATCGCGTGCTGGCAGGACATCATCGCGTGATTGCCTTCGTCGTCGGTGGCGGCGTAGGCGACATCGCCCGTTGCGTAGACCGTATCGACGCCCAGCACGCGCAGATTGCGATCCACATGCAGGCGGCCCAGCGCGTCGCGCTCGGCGGGAATCTGCGCGGTCAGCGCGTTCGCGCGCACGCCGGCGGTCCAGATGACCGTGCTCGCTTCGATGCGCTCGCCGTCGGACGTGGTGAGCCCGTTGGCATCGACGGACGTCACCGCCGCGCCGAGCCGCCATTGCACGCCGAGCGATTCGAGCGCCTCGACGATGACCGGTCGCGGACCGGCTCCCAGGTCCGGCCCGATCTCCTTGTTGCGCTCCACGATGATGACGCGCACATCTGCGTTCTCTCCGAGCGCCGCGCGCAGCCGCGCCGGCATTTCCGCGGCCGTTTCGATGCCCGTGAATCCGCCGCCCGCGATGACCACCGTGTTGCGCGCAGGGGTATCCGGCCGCGTCGCGAGATTCCTGATATGCGCTTCGAGCGCGGCGGCTTCTTCGACCTGATCCACGCTGAACGTGTGTTGCGCGAGCCCCGGAATCTGCGGACGGAACAGCCGGCTGCCGGTGGCCAGAACGAGACGGTCGTAGTTCAGCGTCGACGGCGTGCCGTCCGTGCCGAGCACGTCGACCTCGTTGTGTTCGACGTGAATGCGCGAAACCGTACCCTGAATGAAGCGCACACCCGTGGATGCAAAGATGTCCAGCAGCGGCGCCTTCATGCGCGCGGCGTTTTCTTCGTAAAGGCGCGGACGCACATGCAGATGCGGCTCCGGCGCGATCAGCACGACTTCGATATCCGTCCTGCCGTGTTGATCGATGAGACGCGCTGCGGAAAGGGCGCTCCACATGCCGGCGAAGCCGGCTCCAACTACCAGAATACGCTTGGACATCTCGATGCTCCTTGGAATTCGATATGGGATCGCTCGACGGACGTTCGTCGTCGCCATTGCTTAACTGCGATTCTATGAGTCGTAGTTAAGAAGAGCAAGAAGTTTACGATGTGCCGCACACAATGTCTCGAATTCGCGGATTCCGGACGGAAGGATGCGAATTCTGGACATCTGGGATAAGACGGAGCGTAGTTCGAATCGGAAGAGGAATGGAACCAGACATCGCGTTAAGCTACGCAACGAACCGTCAGAGGAAAGCTCATGGAGCAACAGAATCAGCAGGAAGGCGCAAGCGAACTGATCCAGATGCGCGACATGCTGCGCGAGTTCGTGCGCGAGCGCGACTGGAGCCGCTTTCATTCACCGAAGAATCTGGCCGCGGCGCTTTCCGTCGAGGCGAGCGAACTGCTGGAGCCGTTCATGTGGCTCGAAACCGGCGACAGGACGGAACTCGACGAAACCAGACTGCGTGCCATCAGTCACGAGATGGCGGACGTGCTCGCGTATCTGGTGATGCTGGCGGATTCGCTCGACGTCGATCTGCACCGCGCGCTGATCGAAAAGATGGCGCTGAACCGGTCGAAGTATCCGGCGCACAAGGTAAAGGGCGATGCGCGCAAATACACCGAATACGACGAGTAAGCAAAGCCACTGGCGCGCGATGCGCTCGCGCGGTTAAGCTTGCCGTTCAACCCGTTCCCTTAGAGGATTGCCGATGGACTTTTCGCTTTCGCCGGAGTTGACCGAACTGCAGGCGCGCGTGCGCGCTTTCATCGCCGAGGAGATCGTGCCTTTCGAGCGTGATCCGCGTTGCACGCCGCACGGTCCGAACGAGGCGCTGCGCGCCGAACTGATCGCGAAAGGACGCAAGGCGGGCTTGCTGTCGAGTCACGTTTCGCCGGAGTTCGGCGGTCTCGGCCTGAATCACGTCGCGAAGGCGATCCTGTTCGAGGAAGCCGGCTATTCGCCGCTCGGCCCGGTCGCGCTGAACATCGCCGCGCCAGACGAAGGGAACATGCATCTGCTCGAAGCGATCGCCACGCCGCAGCAGAAGGAACGCTGGCTGCGTCCGCTCGCGGCGGGCGACATCCGCTCGTGCTTCTGCATGACCGAGCCGCCGCCGGGCGCGGGCGCCGATCCCGCGATGCTGCAGACCACCGCCGTGCCCGATGGCGACGAATACGTGATCGATGGCCGCAAATGGTTCATCACGGGCGCGGACGGCGCGTCGGTCGCGATCATCATGGCAAAGTTCGTCGACGGACCCGCGACCATGTTCCTCGCCGACATGACGAGTCCAGGCATCGTCATCGAACGCGCGATGGATTCGCTCGACACGTGCTTTCCCGGCGGCCACGGCGTTGTGCGCTTCGAGGGCTTGCGCGTGCCGAAGGAAAACGTGCTCGGCGAGCCGGGCGAAGGCTTCCGCTACGCGCAAGTGCGGCTATCGCCCGCGCGTCTCACGCACTGCATGCGCTGGCTCGGCGCCGCGCGACGCGCGCACGATATCGCCACTGCGTATGCGCGAGAACGTCAGGCGTTCGGCCGCGCGCTGGGCGAGCACGAAGGCGTCGGCTTCATGCTCGCGGACAACGAAATGGATCTGCACGTCACGCGCCTCGCCATCTGGCATTGCGCGTGGGTGCTCGATCAAGGCGTGCTCGGCAAACACGAGTCGAGCATCGCGAAAGTGGTGTCGTCGGAGGCGCTGTGGCGTGTCGTCGACCGCTCGGTGCAGATGCTCGGCGGCCAGGGCGTCACGCATGAAACCGTCGTCGCGCGGATTTTCGCGGACATGCGTGCATTCCGGATCTACGACGGTCCGTCGGAAGTGCATCGCTGGAGCATCGCACGGCGGATCCTGCGCGCGGACAAAACGCGCGCAGGATCCGCCTGACGAATGCTCCGATTACCGGCTCACTGCACGGTAATCTCGCCGCGAGCCTGTCGCTGCGCGATGATGCGGCTCGCGCGCAGCGCGTTGTCCGGATAGTTCAGCCAGTCGTTCGGATCGTAGCCCGCCGAGCGCCATAGTAGAAAATCCTGCCGGACTTGCGCGCGGGTTTTGGGCGCGTTCGGATCGCTGGGCGATGCCTGCGGTTGTGCGAACGCGGAAGCCGCGCAGCACAATGCAAGCGCGCCGAGAATGATACGGGGAGTGGTTGTCATGACGAATACCTCATACCGTGCAGCACGGTCATCTCATTCTAGGTGACAGAACGCAAAACAGCAGGAGACGTTTTCGGCTGGAGCGCATATCGCATGCCATGTGCCGTGTACTGACGTTGCGCCCTATACTCGACTGTCCCGGGCGAGGCGTCCCGGGATTGCGAATACGACAAAAAAAGGCCGCGGTCATGAGCCCTTCGAGCATTGCCATCACCAGCAGTTTTCCCGAAATGGACGAACTGAACGCGATTCGCGTCGCGGGCGGCGCGCGTCTCGCGTGGCGCACGATCGGCGAAGTGCAGGCGCGCCAGCATGCGTTTCCGCTTTTGACCGCATCGATCGGCTCGGACGATCCGCAAGCGCCCGCGATCGGCTTTTTCGGCGGCGTGCATGGGCTCGAATGCATCGGCACGCAACTCGTGCTCGAGTACATGCGCGCGCTGTTGCGCCGCCTCGAATGGGACGACACGCTGCATCAACAATTGCGCGCGATCCACCTCATCTTCATGCCGATCGTGAATCCCGGCGGCATGTTCGCGCGCACCCGCGCGAATCCGAACGGCGTCGACCTGATGCGCAACGCGCCGCAAAGCGCGGAAGGGCGCGTGCCGTTTCTCGCGGGCGGGCAGCGCATCGGCCCGTGGCTGCCGTGGTATCGCGGGCCCGTCGATGGCCGCATGGAAACCGAGAGCGCGGCGCTGCTGTCGGTGGTCGAGGAGCAGTTGATGTCCCGTCCGCTGAGCTTCGCGCTCGACTGCCATTCGGGATTCGGCTGGGACGACAGCATCTGGTTTCCCTATGCGCGCACCGAGCGGCAAATGGCGCATCTGCCAGAAATGTATCTGCTGAAGACGATGTTCGAGGAGTCGTATCCGCATCACGGCTATGCATTCGAACCGCAGAGCCATCAATATCTGTTGCACGGCGATCTGTGGGACTTCGCGTATGACCGCTCGCGCGCACCGAACATCTTTCTGCCGATGACGCTCGAACTCGGCTCGTGGCGCTGGATTCGCAAGAATCCGATGCAGCTGTTCTCGCGCCTCGGCATCTTCAATCCGATCAAGGCGCACCGCACGCGGCGCGTGCTGAGGCGTCATCCGAACTTCTTCGATTTCCTCACGCGCGCCGCGTTTTCGTCGCGCCGCTGGCTGCCTGCCGGAGAATTTCGCGAGGACCTGTTGCGGCGCGCGCGCGAACACTGGCGCCGCGCGGGCGCATCATGAGCGATTGGATTTTTCTGCGCGGCCTTACACGCGAAGCGCGCCACTGGGGCGCGTTCGACGCCGCGTTCATCGCGCACAGGCTGGTCGATACGGGCGAGCGTCTCGTCTGCATCGATCTGCCGGGCAATGGCATCGAACGTTCCGATGCCGCGCCGCAATCCGTCGTCGCGATGATGAACCTCGTGCGCGCCCGTGCCGCCGCGCTGAACCTGCGCCTGCCGTGCCGCGTACTCGCGATGTCGCTCGGCGCGATGGTCGCGACCGCATGGGTCACGCATCATCCCGATGAGATCGAGCGGCTGGTGCTGATCAATACGAGCATGCGTCCGTTCGCGCGCGTGCGCGAGCGCCTGCGTCCCGCGGCATGGCCGATGCTCGCGAGGATCGCGATGTACTGGACTCAACCGGAGCGATGCGAAGCGCTGATTCATCGCCTGACCTGCAATCGCGATGACATGCGCGATGCGGACATCGCGCAATGGGCGGCGCTACGGCGCACGCATGGCGCGAGCGCGGCGAATGCGTTGCGGCAACTCCTGGCGGCAGCGCATTTTCGCGCGGGCCGCGAGGCGCCGCGCTGTCCGGTGTTGCTGCTGTCGTCGGCGGCCGACCGGATGGTCGATCCGGTGTGCTCCGTGCGTATCGCGCGACAATGGCGCGCGGCGCACGCGGTGCATCCGTGGGCCGGCCACGATCTGCCGCACGACGATGCGGACTGGACATGCAACGCGATCGCCGCATGGCTCGCGGAACACGAACGCAAGCGTGACATTCGAGTGACAAACGCATGACACCGATAGCGACATCCACCATGAAACCGCCCATCATCAATCTCGATGTAATCGATCCGCAACCGCTGCCCCCCGAATTCGCGCCGACAGGCGCCGCCGCCGAACGCTATGCGCCACGTATCGCGCGCATCGGCGCCATGCTCGGCGCGAAGAAGCTGGGCTATAGCCTGATCGTGCTCGAACCGGGCAAACGGGCGTTTCCGTTTCATCATCATCGCGTGAACGAGGAGATGCTCTTCGTCATCGAAGGCGAGGGCGAAGTACGCATCGGCGAGGAGTCGCATGCGATCCGCGCGGGCGATGTGATCGCCTGTCCGCCGGGCGATGCAGCAACGGCGCATCAGATCGTCAATACGGGTGCGCAATCGTTGCGCTACCTGGCTGTCAGCACGATGCAGTCGCCCGAAGTGGTCGAGTATCCCGATACGGGCCGTCAGGCCGTGCTCGTCGCCGAAGAACCCGGCGTGAAAGGCTTGCGCGCCGTGTTTCGCGCGAGCGATTCACTCGGCTACTGGGATGGCGAATGAAGCGGGCATGAACATGTCAGGTAACGGTCGTTGCTGACATCTCGCGTCTATTGCGCGTAACAACGACGACTTTCCTGTTAATTCTTGTGACTCCCGTGCCATTCGCACCACGCCTAGGGAAACCTCGTGTTGCAACGCAGCATCGCATTGCGTATGCTGTCCTTGGCGGGTACGTCCAAGCATTCATGCAACGGCGCATCCATACAAATATTCAAGCGCCGGTAGCAGGGAGTGTCTCATCGGGCGGCGCCGGTAAGCGTGACGGGCGTTTGCTCGAAGGAGCCGCATTTATGGAACTGACCACATCGTCGAAACCGGCGCTGCACGTCTTTCATCAGGAAGGCGGGTGGCATTGGGGCATCACTGTCGAACGCGCAGCGGGCGGCGGCATGAAGGTCGTCGCGTATAGCGACGATGGCTTCGAATCCGAAGAAGAAGCCCGCGAGGACGGCGAGCAGGTGTTGCGCTCGGAAGACTGGCGCTCGCGCCAGAGCTTCAGCCGCGGCGAGCGGCGTCAGGGCTATTCCTGATCGGGACGGCGCCCATCCGTCCCGATCTTCCTCCGCAGTTCTTCTCCCCTCGTTGTTCCCACCCATCGCAGCACCTTTCCCCTGCACCAGAAACGCGCGACACTGAACGCATTCGCATTTCGACAAGGCGCTTTCCATGTCGTCCGTTCCGTGTCCGTCCTACGCGATTCCCGATGACCCTCGCTTCGCCGTGCGCCGCATGATGCCGCGCGATGTCGACGTCGCGCTTTCGTGGGCTGCGACCGAAGGATGGAACCCCGGCCTCGACGATGCCCGCGCTTTCTTTGCCGCCGATCCACACGGCTTCTTCGTCGGCACCTGGGATGACGCGCCGATCGGCTGCATCTCGGCGGTCGCGTATGGCGACGCGTTCGGTTTCATCGGGCTCTATATCGTGTGTCCGGAATGGCGCGGCAAGGGCTTCGGCATGCGTCTGTGGAACCACGGCATGGCGTATCTCGGCGCACGCAACGTCGGGCTGGACGGCGTGCTGGCGCAGCAGCCCAACTATCGAAAATCAGGCTTCGTGCTGGCGTATCGCAATGTGCGCTACGAAGGCGTCGCGTCTTCGGACGAAGAACCTGTCGACGGCGTGAAAATCGTCGACGCGCTCGAGATTCCCTTCGAACGTATGCTCGATTACGACACGCGCATGTTCGCCTGCGAGCGCGCCGCTTTCCTGCGCGCGTGGCTGGCGCAGCCGCCTGCGAGCGCGCGCGCACTCGTCGCGCTCGATGGCGACGCGCTGTGCGGATTCGGCGCGATCCGGCGCTGCGGCACGGGCCACAAAATCGGTCCGCTCTTCGCCGACGATCTGTCCGCCGCGCGCTCGCTGTTCCGCGCGCTCGTGTCGGTTCTGCCGGGCGAAACCGTGTATCTCGACGTGCCCGAAAGCAATCCCGCGGCTGTCGCGCTCGCCGTCGAGCATTCGATGCAAAGCGTCTTCGAAACGGCGCGCATGTACACGCGAGCGGCGCCGGACGTGCCGCTTGCGAATATCTTCGGCGTGACGACTTTCGAGCTAGGCTGACCGCGCAAATGCGGCAATCAGGCCGGCGGCGTGCCGTCGTGGAAGAGGGTCTTCAGTTGCGAGCGCAGTTCGGGCGAGTCGGTGTGCTGATGCACGGCGACCGCATGCTGCACGGCCGCTTCCATCAGCTCGTCCTCGCTGTCCGCGCACAGCGCGACGCTGCACTTCACATCGCTCGGGCACTCGCGGCAATCGATATATTTGCGTGTCATGGCATCCTCCTCACATGAGACGCTGATCCAAGTATAGGCGGCGCGCGAGCGGGTCGTGACGGCGTTTGCACGCGCGCGCACACTCCGGTAACGTGTGACGTCTGTGCCATTCGCGAGCCCGCTCATGAGCCACGATCATCCCCATCATCACGATCACGATCACGCCGGCAGCGCGCTGCCGGAGATGGATCTGCGCGTGCGCGCGCTCGAATCGCTGCTGATCGAGAAAGGTTATATCGACCGCCAGGCGCTCGATGTGTTCGTTCAAACGTACGAGCACAAGGTCGGGCCGCGCAATGGCGCGCGTGTCGTCGCGAAGGCGTGGCGCGATCCGGCGTTTCGCGCGTGGCTCCTCGACGACGCCACCGCCGCGATCGCATCGCTCGGTTTCAGCGGGCGGCAAGGCGAGCACATGGTCGCGCTCGAGAACACGGAGAACGTACATAACATGGTCGTGTGCACGCTGTGCTCGTGCTATCCGTGGTCGGTGCTCGGGCTGCCGCCCGTCTGGTACAAGTCGGCGCCGTATCGCTCGCGCGCGGTGATCGATCCGCGCGGCGTGCTGAAGGACTTCGGCGTCGAATTGCCCGCGCAGGTCGAATTGCGCGTGTGGGATTCGACCGCCGAAGTCCGCTACCTCGTCGTGCCGAAGCGTCCCGCCGGCACGGATCATTTCGACGAAGACGCACTCGCCGACCTCGTCACGCGCGATTCGATGATCGGCACGGGCCTCGCGGTTTCGCCATCGCAGGCGATGGGAGCATCGGCATGAACGCGGCGCACGACATGGGCGGAATGCAGGCGTTCGGTCCCGTCGAGATCGACGCGTGCGACGCGCCGGGCGCATCGCCTTTTCATGCGGACTGGGAGCGGCGCGTGCTGGCCGTCACGCTCGCGATGGGCGCAACGGGTCAATGGAATATCGACACCTCGCGCGCGGCGCGCGAGAGCCTGCCGCCCGCGCAATATCTCGGCAGCAGCTATTACGAAATCTGGTTCGAGGGCTTGAAGAAGCTCCTGATGGCGAAAGGACTCGCAAGCGCCGATGAAATCGCGAGCGGCCATTCGCAAGCCGCCGCGAAGCCTGACGTGCGCGTGCTGAAGGCTGCGGACGTGAGCGCGGCGCTGTTGCGCGGCTCGCCGGTCGAGCGTCCGGCGACATCGCCCGCGCGTTTTGCCGTCGGCGATGAAGTTCGCACGAAGCTGATGAATCCACCGACGCACACGCGTCTGCCGCGCTATTGCCGGGGCAAGGCGGGGCGTATCGTCGCGGTGCGGGGCACGCATGTGTTTCCCGATGAAAACGCGCTCGGCCACGGCGAGCATCCGCACTGGCTCTACACAGTGCGTTTCGATGCGACTGAACTCTGGGGACCGGACACGACGGCGTCGTCGGTGTGTGTCGATTGCTGGGAGCCGTATCTCGATGCAGCGTGACATGACCCCGAACGACCCGAAGCCGAAGCTGCACGAACTGCGCGCCGCCTTGCCCGAACTGCCTTTCGACGATGACGGCCCGGTATTCCGCGAGCCGTGGGAAGCGCAGGCTTTCGCGATGACGCTCGCGCTGTACGAGCGCGGCGTGTTCACGTGGAAGGAGTGGGCGCACGCGCTGAGCGTGGCGATCAGGGACGCGCAGGCATCCGGCGATCCCGATCACGGCGACACTTACTACACGCACTGGCTGAGCGCGCTGGAACGGCTCACGACGGAGAAGGGCTGCGTGAGCATCGAGACGCTCGCGCAGAGGCGAGTCGAATGGGACGAGGCCGCGCGCGCCACGCCGCACGGCCAGCCGATCGAACTCGGACGCACGCACGGACTGCCCGCCGCGACGCTCGATGCGTATCGCACCGCGATCTACCGGATCGAAGCGCAGCCGGTCATCGACATGAGGATCGGCGTGGCGAATAGCGCGGTGGCGTCGCTGCTTGCGGAACACGAGGTCGAGAGCGCTGTGTTCGTCACGGCGTTCAATCCGTTCGGTCATGTGCTCGCGCCCGAAGAAAACGCGGCGCGGCAGCGCAAGCTGATCGAGCGCGTCGGACAGTTGGGGCTGCGCGCGCTGCGCGGCGAGGGCCTCGATCCGATGAACATCTGGCTGGCCGAAGCGAGTCTCTTCGTGCCAGGCGCAACGCACGCGAGCGCCGATGCGCTGATGAAGGAATTCGGGCAGAACGCCGTCGTGTACGTCGATCGCGCGGGCTTGCCGCAATTGCTGCTGCATCCGGAACATCGTTGAAACCATCTATGAGGAGAAGCTCATGCCGCTCGTTCGAATCGATCTGCAGAAAGGCAAGGACAGCGCGTATCGCGCCACCATCGGCGACGTGGTCTACGAGGCGATGCGCGCGACGCTCGACGTGCCCGAGAACGACCGCTTTCAGATCGTCGCTGAACATGGCGCGACGGATTTCATCATCGACCGCACGTATCTCGGCATCAACCGCACCGACGATTGCGTCGTGATCCAGGTCACGCTCAACGAAGGCCGCGATCTCGCCAAGAAAAGCGCGTTCTACAAGGCCATCGCCGATGGTCTGCACGAGCGCCTAAAGCTGCGCCGCGAGGACGTGTTCATCAGCCTCGTCGAAGTGAAGAAGGAGAACTGGTCCTTCGGCAACGGCGAGGCCCAGTACGCGCCCAAATGACCGAAACGACGATTCCCTTCGACCTCCGGCCCATCCCGCTTCCCGCCGATGCGCCCGGCGACGTGCGCGTGTGGCGGATCGATTTCGATTTCGCCATGCCGCTCGACCACGCGGCGTACGCCGTGATGAACGCTAGCGAGCGCGCGCGCGCCGCGCGCTTTCTGCGTCACGCGGACGCCGCCCGTTTCGCCTCCGTGCGCTGCGCGCTGCGCCATGTGCTGGCCATCGAGACGGGTCAAGATGCCGCGAGCCTCGTGCTGGACGCCGACGAAAGAGGCAGGCCGTTCCTTGCCCATCCGGACACGCCGGACTTCAACGTGTCCCATTCGGGCGATCATGGCCTGATCGCGGTGTCGCGGGCGAGGCGCGTGGGCGTCGATATCGAGGAGGCACGCGCGACGTTCCATTGGCGCGAACTGGCGCCCGCCGTGCTCGCGGACATCGACCGCGAGGAAATCGAAGCAATGGCCGACGACGTCGCCAGAATCGGCGCATTCTTCGACTGCTGGACGGCCAAGGAAGCGGTGCTGAAGGCGCACGGCCACGGCATCGGCGGCGGTGCGATCACGATGAGCGGTTTTTCGGTTCTGCCGCGCGATGGCATTCGCTATGCGATCACGCGCGAAGCAGGCGCATTTGACGTTATCGCAGTCGACGCGCCTTCGGGATACGCCGCCGCGCTCGCGTGGTCATATTGATGCGGCGCAGCGACGCTCACGCCAACTCACGCCGCCCTGGTGCGGATGAGATCGCGATGCGTGAGATAGAGCCGCAGATCGAACTCGGTCTGGTGGTAGCCCGGTTGCATCAACTCACATAGCCGATAGAACGCCTTGTTGTGATCGCTTTCCTTCAGATGCGCGAGCTCGTGCACGACGATCATCCGGAGGAACTCCGGCGCTGTGTCCTTGAACAGCGACGCGATGCGGATCTCCTTCTTCGCCTTGAGCTTCGCGCCCTGCACGCGCGAGATCGCGGTGTGCAGGCCGAGCGCGTGACGCAGCACGTCGAGTTTGCTGTCGTAGAAGACCTTGTCGATCGCGGGCGCGACGCGCAGGAATTCCTGTTTCAGGTCTGAGCAATAGTCGTAGAGCGCGCGGTCGGACTGGACGGCGTGCTTGTTCGGATAGCGTGCGTCGAGGTAAGCGCCCAGTTGTTGCTGGGCGATCAGTCGGCGCACCTTGTCCTGAAGCGTGTTCGGGTAGGCGCTCAGGTATTTCAGTTGTTGCATGACGGCTGGATTTGAATGGATACGTTCAATGCGCGCTGCGCGTACACGCGTGAGACGCATCGGGCAGCGTCCGCAGCGAGAATTGCGCAGCAATCTAGCAACCATTCTAGTCAACGCCGCGCCGCCTCGCCGCCGTTGTGATCACAAGCGTGTTTCGATGCGCGCAATTCCGTAAGTTTATGTTTCAGCCCGGTCCCGGATGTGCCCGCCGTGCGAACATGCGCGCTCTTTCGGCACGGGTGACAAGGCAGGGTTTTTCATGGCATCGAGCAAGGCGCATCACGCGACCGGATGGGCGGCGGGCATCATCGCGGCGGCGGTCGTGATGCATCCGGTCACGACAGCGGGCGCGGACATGGTGTCGGGCGCGCTTGCTTTGCTGGCGGGCGTCGCCGGCGCCACCGCGCCCGACTGGCTCGAAGTCGCCTGGTGGACGCGGGCGCGCAGGCTGTGGATCACGCATCGCACGCTCACGCACTGGGGCATCGGCTGGGCGGCGCTGCTCGCGCTTTCGTATCATTTTCTCGGGCGGCATCCGGCGGCGCCGGTCGCGTTCGGCTTCGCGTGCGGCGGCATCATGCATCTGCTTGCCGACTGGCCGAATCCGCTCGGCGTGCCGTGGATCGCCGGGCGTCACTCGCTCAGACTGTGGACGAGCGGCCACTGCGATCTGATCATCGTGATGGCTGCGTGGGCCGCGGCGCTGTTCGTCATCGACGATGTCTGGTTTCATCATGCGTATGGGCGCATGCTGCTGAACGCGCTGCATTTCTGAACGATAACGCGAGGAGACCCGCCGTCATGCAAACCAATCACACGCGCAGTCGCTTCATCCTTTTGCTCGCCGTGCTGTTCGCGATGCTCGCGCTCGACGGCTGCGCAGGCTTCTTCAATCGCGATGCGATGCGCGTGTCGGTCGCGGGCATCGAGCCGCTCGAAGGGCAGGGGCTCGAAATGCGCTTTGCCGTGAAACTGCGCGTGCAGAACCCGAACGACGCGCCGATCGACTTCGACGGCGTCGCGCTCGATCTCGACCTCAACGGCCGTGCGTTCGCGAGCGGCGTGAGCGATCAGCGCGGCACGGTGCCGCGTTTCGGCGAGACGATCGTGTCGGTGCCGGTGACGGTGTCGGCGTTCTCCGTCGCGCGCCAGGCGTTCGGCTTCGCGAACGGCGACACCGTCAGCAAGGTGTCGTATGCGGTGCGTGGCAAGCTCGCGGGCGGCGCGTTCGGCGGCGCGCGCTTCTCCGACTCGGGCTATGTCGATCTGCCGGGCATGGGCGCATCCGGCTACTGAGACGCCGAGGCTTCCTTCGGATCGTACGGCACGACGCGATCCGCTTCGTTCGCGTCGTTGCGGGCGATCACGGCGCGGGCGGGCTCGGTTGCGCTCAGATTGACCGGCTGATGCGGCACGCCGGGCGGAATGAACACGAAGTCGCCCGGCTCGTTGATGACCGATTGCGCCAGTCCCGGCCCATAGCGCGTCTCGATGCGTCCTTCCAGTATGTAGATGCCCGTCTCGTAGCCCACATGCACATGCGGCTCGCCATGCCCGCCCGGCGGGACGACGACGAGATGCATCGCGAGGCCGCGCGTGCCCGCTGTCGCCGCCGACAACCCGATGAAATAAGGCAGGCGCTGAACCGTCGCGATTTCCTGCTGCGGCCGCACCGTGACGACCGTTTGCTGCGCTGACTCTTGCGTGCTGTTCTGCATGGCAATGCCTCCATCGGCTCGATGCGTCGCCCTCGACAATAGCCGAAAGCCGATGTCGCGCAAAGGTCACGCGACACGGCTAACGTAGCGTGAAGCTGCGCACCCTCGTTGTGCAACCGCACATGGCCGACTCGCGGACAAACCCCCGGGCCGGCGCATAATCTCCTTGATTCGAAGAGCGTGCCGCAACCGCATCGCAACCGAAAGCCTCGGGAGGACACCATGCTGGTCAAGAACGAAGCGCGGGTCGAACACCTCATCAACGATCTTCTGGAGTTTGCGAAAGCACGATTGCCGGAAGCCAGCTTCAAGGTCATCGAGCCGCTTCTTCGCTATTACTACGAGCAGGTCGACGTCGAGGACATCGCGAGCCGCGATGTCGTCGATCTCTACGGCGCCGCGATGGCGCACTGGCAGACAGCGCAGAAGTTCGTGCGCGGGCGCGAAGTCCTGCGCGTGTACAACCCGAATCTGGAGCAGCACGGCTGGCATTCGGACCACACGGTGGTCGAGATCGTCAACGACGACATGCCGTTTCTCGTCGATTCGGTGACGATGGAACTCAACCGGCTCGGCCTCGCGCTGCATTCGGCGATTCACCCGGTGTTTCGCGTGTGGCGTGCCGGCAAGGGCGCGCATGCGGGGGAGATCGAGCGCATCGGGCAGGGCCACGCCGAAGCGGGCGACACGCATTCCGAGCTCGAATCGTTCATCCATTTCGAAGTTGACCGCTGCAGCGACGGCGAGCGTCTGGAAGAGGTGCGCGACAGCATCGCGCGCGTGCTGGGCGACGTGCGCGCGGCGGTCGAAGACTGGCCGAAGGTCACCGAGTCGGCGCGCGTCGCGATCGGCGAACTGAAGGCGCGCGACACCACGCCCGATGGCATCGAGTCCCGCGCGTTCCTCGAATGGATGGTCGCGGATCATTTCACCTTCCTCGGCTGCCGCGATTACGAACTGGTCGAGCACGAAGGCGGGTTTGCGTTGCGCGGCGTGCCGGGCTCGGGCCTGGGCATTTTGCGCGAGACCTTGCGCGCGACATCGGCAGGCGACGTGACGCCGCTGCCGCCGGGCGCGGCCGCGATCATCGAAGGCGCGGCGCCCATCTTTCTGACCAAGGCCAATTCGCGCGCGACGGTACATCGGCCGGGCTATCTCGACTATGTCGGCGTGAAGCGCACGTCGCCCGATGGCAAGGTGACCGGCGAGCGGCGCTTTCTCGGCCTCTATACGTCCACGGCGTATCTCGTGCCGACTTCCGAAATCCCGATCGTGCGGCGCAAGTGCGCGAACATCGTGCGGCGCGCGGGCTTTCTCGAGAAAGGGCATCTGGCGAAGTCGCTCATTTCCGTGCTGGAGCAGTATCCGCGCGACGAGCTTTTCCAGGCCGATGAAGACGTGCTCTTCGATATCGCGCTCGGCGTGCTGCGCCTGCAGGAACATCAGCGCACGCGCCTGTTCGTGCGGCGCGACCGTTTCGACCGCTTCGTGTCGTGCCTCGTCTTCGTGCCGCGCGACAAGTTCAACACGGACTTGCGCCGCCGCATCAGCAAGGTATTGATGGAAGCGTTCAACGGCAAGAGCATCGAATTCACGCCGCTGCTCTCGGAGTCGCCGCTCGCGCGCATTCATATCGTCGTGCGGGCCGAACGAGGCGCGATGCCCGAAGTCGATACGCGCGAACTCGAAGCGCGCATCGTGCAGGTCGCGCGCCGCTGGCAGGACGATCTCGCCGATGCGCTCATCGACAGTCACGGCGAGGAAGCCGGCAACCGGCTGCTGCAACGTTATGCCGATTCGTTCCCGGCGGGTTATCGCGAAGATTATCCGGCGCGCACGGCGGTGCGCGACATCGAACTGATCGAGGCGACGCACACGCGCCCCGGCGGTCTCTCGATGAGCCTGTATCGGCCGATCGAAGCGGGCAAGCGCGCGTTCCGCTTCAAGGTGTATCGCGCGGGCGATCCGATCGCGCTGTCGCACAGCCTGCCCATGCTCGAACATCTCGGTGTGCGCGTCGATGAAGAGCGTCCGTATCTGATCGAGCCGACCGGCGCGCCCAATGCATGGGTCCACGATTTCGGGCTCGAATTGCAGGACGACGTCGAGTTCGATATCGACCGCGTGAAGCCGCTTTTCGAAAACGCGTTCGCAAGCGTGTGGTCGGGCGAGATCGAGAACGACGACTACAACCGCCTCGTGCTGCGCGCGGAATTCGGCGCCCGCGACGTGACGATCATGCGCGCATATGCGAAGTATCTGCGGCAGGTCGGCTCGACCTTCAGCGATGCGTATATCGAGCGCGCGCTGATCGGCAATCCGCTGATCGCGAGGAAGCTGCTGCAACTCTTCATGGTGCGTTTCGATCCGGCGCGCGGCGGCGCGATGGAAGAACGCGACAAGGCCGCGGAACGCGTACTCGCCGATATCGAAGCGGCGCTGGACAAAGTGCCGAACCTCGACGAAGACCGCATCCTGCGTCAGTTCCTCGGCGTCATCACCGCGACGGTGCGCACGAACCATTTTCATCGCGATGCGAACGGCCAGCCGCGTCCGTATATATCGTTCAAGCTCGATCCGTCGAAGGTGCCGGGCCTGCCCGAGCCCAAGCCGATGTTCGAGATCTGGGTCTATGCGCCGCGCGTGGAAGGCGTGCACTTGCGCGGCGGACGCGTCGCGCGTGGCGGGCTGCGCTGGTCGGACAGGCGCGAGGATTTCCGCACCGAAGTGCTCGGCCTCATGAAGGCGCAGATGGTGAAGAACACGGTGATCGTGCCGGTGGGATCGAAGGGCGGCTTCGTCGTGAAGAATCCGCCGCCGGTGACGGACCGCGAGGCGTTTCTCAACGAAGGCGTCGCGTGCTATCAGATGTTCCTGCGCGGTCTGCTCGATGTGACCGACAACCGCACGCCCGACGGCATCGTGCCGCCGCCCGACGTCGTGCGCCACGATCCCGACGACCCGTATCTCGTCGTCGCGGCGGACAAGGGCACGGCCACGTTCTCCGATTACGCGAACGCGATCGCGCATGAATACGGCTTCTGGCTCGACGATGCATTCGCATCCGGCGGCTCGGTCGGCTATGACCACAAGAAGATGGGCATCACCGCGCGCGGTGCGTGGGAATCGGTGAAGCGTCATTTCCGCGAAATGAACTTCGATACGCAGACGACCGACTTCACCGTGGTCGGCGTCGGCGACATGTCCGGCGACGTGTTCGGCAACGGCATGCTGCTGTCGCGGCACATCAGATTGCTCGCGGCGTTCGATCATCGACACATATTTCTCGATCCGACGCCCGATGCCGCCAGGAGCTTCGAGGAGCGCGCGCGTCTCTTCGCGCTGCCGCGCTCCAGTTGGGCCGATTACGATACCGCGCTGATCTCCACGGGCGGCGGCGTCTATCCGCGCACGGCGAAGTCGATTCCGATCTCGCCGCAAGTGCAGACCGCGCTCGGCATCAGCGCATCGGTGCTCGCGCCGAACGAACTCATGCGCGCGATCCTGCTCGCCGAAGCGGATCTGCTCTACAACGGCGGCGTGGGCACGTATGTGAAGTCGAGCGCGGAGACGCATCTGCAGGTGGGCGATCGCACGAACGACGCCGTGCGCGTGAACGGCGCGGAGCTGCGCGCGAAGGTGGTCGCGGAAGGCGGCAATCTCGGCTTCACGCAACTGGGGCGCATCGAGTTCGCACAGCACGGCGGGCGCATGAACACGGATGCGATCGATAACTCCGCGGGCGTCGATTGCTCGGATCACGAGGTCAACATCAAGATCCTGCTCGGCCTCGTCGTCGCCGATGGCGAGATGACCGAGAAGCAACGCAACGCGCTGCTCGCGGAGATGACCGATGAAGTCGGCCTGCTCGTGCTGAAGGACAACTACGCGCAGACGCAGGCTTTGTCGATCGCGAAGCGCCATGAAGCCGAGACGCTCGATGCCGAAGCGCGCATGATGCGCTTTCTGGAGCGCGCGGGACGTCTGAAGCGCCGCATCGAATTCCTGCCGTCCGACGACGAGATCACCGAGCGCGCGGCGGCGAAGTCGGGGCTCACGTCGCCGGAGCGCGCGGTGCTGCTCGCGTACGGCAAGATGTGGCTCTACGACGAACTGCTCGAATCCGATGTGCCCGAAGACGCGCTCGTCGCCGACATGTTGCCCGATTACTTCCCGAAGCCTTTGCAGCAACGCTATAGCGCGACGATGCAGCACCATCCGCTGAAGCGCGAAATCCTCGCGACGCACCTGACCAATGCGCTCGTGAATCGCGTGGGCTGCACGTTCGTGCATCGGCTGATGGAAGAGACCGATGCGCGCCCGAGCGATATCGTGCGCGCGGCGCTGATGGCACGCGATGTCTTCGATCTCGACGATCTGTGGCGCAGCATCGACGGCCTCGACAATATCGTCGCGGATGAAGTGCAGGCGCGCATGTTCGTCGATGTCGTGCGTTTGCTTGACGAGACGTCGCTGTGGTTCCTGCGCCATCTGAACCACAACGGCGCAGGCGCAAACGAGGCGAAGGGCGTGCTCGCGCGTTGCCGCGAGGCCGCGCAAAGGCTCGCGCCGCAATTGCCCGCGCTGTTGCCTGCGACGCAGCTCGACGCCTGGTATGCGCGCCGGCGCGATCTGGAGGACGCGGGTGTCGAAAGCAGTCTCGCGGCGCGCGTCGCGAGCGGCGAGATCGCGACGGCGGTGCTCGACAGCGCGGAAGTGGCCGCGTGCTCGGAGCGCAATCTGGAGCTCGTCGCGAGCGTGTACTTCGGCATCGGCACGCTGCTCGACTATCGCGGCATTGCCGAACGGGCGATGGCGCTGCCGATCGCCACGCACTGGGACCTGCTCGCGCGCGCGGCGGCGATGGAAGAGCTCGCGCGGCTCAAGCGCGCGCTCACGGTGAGCGCGCTGGAGCAATCGCGCGGCATCGATACGCCGGATGTGATCGTCGAAAGCTGGCGCGTGAAGCGTGAGGCGGCGCTCGAACGGTATACGCGGCTGCTGGCGGAGCTGCGCGCGAGCGGAGGCGCGAGTTTGTCGATGCTGCTGGTGGTGGTAAGGGAAATGGCGGTGCTGGAGCGGGCTTGAGACGAGAAGGTTCAGTCAGACATCGCGCGTTTGCGGCGATGCTAAGCGGGTGCAGCGCGCCAGTTCATCGGCGCGCTTTTTTTTGCTGCTAAACCGTGGTTTCCTTAAAAAAACCATTAAATAAGGAATACACACAAACCCATGAAGCACTGCATTCGCTAATCGGCAAGACCGGCAACTTTGTCCGATACATGCTAGATCGCATGCACGATTTAACTGGCCGCGCACTTTACATCGCGTAAGTCCCGGCATTTAATCAACAAGCGGACCGAAGCGTCCGATCGTCGCAATTATTCCCCGTTATCGCGGTCTCCCCGGTGTGCATCCGATCGACATGCCCTGCGTGATCCGACAGCGGGTTCCTTGCGCTTTCGCCGTACCAGCTGGCAGGGTCGGGCACGTCGCAGCGCGTCATATAGCAGCGAGGTATCACAATGACGAACATCTCAGGCGAAGCGATCGACACCCTCAAGGCGTCGGTGAGAGGCAGGATCATCTCACCTTCGGACACCGACTACGACGAAGCACGCAAGGTCTGGAACGCCACCATCGACAGGCGCCCCGCGCTCATCGTGCGTTGCGCGGGCACGGCGGATGTGATCGCCGCGCTCGCGTTCGCGCGCAACAACGGCGTGCTGGTCTCGATTCGCGGCGGATCGCACAACATCGCGGGCAGCGCGGTCAGCGACGACGCATTGATGATCGATCTCTCCGCGCTGAAATCCGTGCGGATCGATCCGCAGGCGAAGCGCGCCTACGTCGAGCCCGGCGCGTTGCTCTCCGACTTCGATCACGAAGCGCAGGCCTTCGGCCTCGCGACACCACTCGGCATCAATTCGACGACAGGCGTCGCCGGTCTCACGCTCGGCGGCGGCTTCGGCTGGATCAGCCGCAAGTTCGGCGTGACCGTCGACAATCTCGTCGCCGCCGAGATCGTCACGGCAGACGGCAAATGGCGACGCGTAAGCGCCGACAGCGAGCCCGAGCTTTTCTGGGCGTTGCGCGGCGGCGGCGGCAATTTCGGCGTCGTCACGCTATTCGAATATCAGTTGCATGAAGTCGGTCCCCAGATCTACGGCGGTCTCGTCGTCTATCCGCTCGAACAGGCGGATGACGTGCTGCCGAAGTATCGCGAGTTCGTCGCGCAAAGCCCCGACGAATTGACCGTGTGGGCCGTGTTGCGGCTCGCGCCGCCGCTGCCGTTCCTGCCCGAAGACGCGCATGGCAAGCCGGTCGTGGTGCTTGCAAGCTGCTATGTCGGGCCGGTCGAGAATGGCGAACGCGCGCTCGCGCCGATACGCAGTTTCGGCACGCCCTACGGCGAACATCTCGGGCCGATGCCTTTCACCGCATGGCAGAAGGCGTTCGATCCGCTGCTCACGCCTGGCGAGCGCAACTACTGGAAGTCGCACAACTTCTCGAAGCTGAATGACGAAACGTTCGATATCCTGACGAATGCCGTAAAGTCGCTTCCGTCGAATCAATGCGAGGTCTTCATCGGCGCGATGGGCGGGCAGACGAACCGCGTGAGCGTCGATGCGACGGCCTACGCGAACCGTGATTCGATCTATACGATCAACATTCACGGCCGCTGGAGCGATGCGGCCGACGACGAAAAGTGTACGAACTGGGCGCGCGACATGTTCGCCGCAATGACGCCGCATGCGATTGGCAGCGTCTACGTGAACTTCATGACGGGAGAAGAGGGTGATCGCGTGAAGGCGGCATATGGACCGAACTACGAGCGGCTCGCCGAAGTGAAGCGGCGCCACGACCCGGAGAACATGTTCCGCAGCAATCAGAACATCACGCCCGCGGCGTGACGCGCGGCGCGCCGTTTCGCGTGACGGGAAACGGCGCGCTGCAAGCGAGGATCAAGGCCGGTCGAGATGACGGCGGATATCTCGCGTGTCCATGTTCGACACGTCGTTGTTGATTTCCTCATAGGCGAGCTTGCGCGTTTCGCTGCTCAGATGATCGCGCAGCAGGCCCAGAAATTTCGGCTCGACCGCGAGGCGCAAGCGATCGAATCGGTGATGCAGGCGACATTCTTCGAGAAACTCGGCGACCGTTCGCGCGAACTTCTCGCGATCCGTCTCGGCCGATTCCGCCGTGCGCGGCGCGGGATTCCTGAGGTCCTCGACCTGCCGCAACTCCACCTTCAATCCTTGCGTTTCGAAGATCCGGGCGCGGCTGCCGTCGGCGGCAAGAACCCAGGTGATGGCGTTCATGGTGCTCCTCCTGTTCGCCAGCCCAAGCGGGCTCCCGCCATTGTGCGCCTAATCTTCAGGTAACGGCTTCGTCATCGCGCGGCATTCGCTTTCGCGGCGCAGCATAATGCGCGCGACGCCGCTTCAGGGCAGCATCGATCCGCTCGCCGCGAGGCGCGCGTGGAACGAAAACGCCTGATCGAGACGATGCGGCGTGTGTCCGCCGAGCGCTGCTGCATCGCGGTAATAGTCGCGCAACAGATCGCGATAAAGCGGGTGCGCGCAGTTTTGAATCACGCTCATCGCGCGCTCGCGGGGCGCGAGGCCGGTGAGATTGGCGAGCCCGCGCTCGGTCACGACGATATCGACATCGTGTTCGTTGTGATCGCAATGGGGCACCATCGGCACAATGCTCGAAATGCGTCCGTCCTTCGCGACGGATTTCGTCGCGAAGATCGCATAGGCCGCATTGCGCGCGAAATCGCCGGAACCGCCGATGCCGTTCATCATGTGCGTGCCGCCGACATGCGTCGAATTCACATTGCCGTAGATGTCGGCTTCGAGCGCCGTGTTGATCGCGATGAGCCCGAGACGGCGGATCACTTCGGGATGGTTGCTCACTTCCTGCGGACGCAACACGAGCCGGTCGCGATAGTGGTCGATCTCCCTGAACACTTTCGCGTGCCGCTGCGCCGAGAGCGTGATCGACGCGCCCGATGCGAAGGTGGCCTTGCCGGAATCGAGCAGATCGAAGGTGGAGTCCTGCAGCACTTCGGAATAGATCGTCAGCGCTTCGAATGGCGATGACGCAAACCCCGACAGCACGGCATTGGCGATCGTGCCGATGCCCGCCTGAAGCGGCGGCAACTGCCTGGGCAAGCGTCCGCGCGACACTTCGTGCTGAAAGAACTCGATCAGATGGCCGGCGATCAATGCGGTTTCCTCGTCGGCGGGCAGCACGGTAGACGCGCTGTCGGGCGTATCCGTGATGACGATCGCGGCGATCTTCTCGATGGGAATATCGATGGCAGCGACGCCGATCCTGTCATGCGGACGCACGATCGGGAGCGGCTCGCGCGCGGGGCGGCGCTCGGGAATCCAGATGTCGTGCAGGCCTTCAAGCGAGGCCGGCTGGGCCAGATTGATCTCGACGATCACGCGTTGCGCGAGTATCGCGAAGCTTGCGGAGTTGCCCACCGATGTCGTCGGCACGATGCCGCCCGTTTCCGTGATGGCGGCCGCTTCGATGATCGCGAGATCGAGCTTGCCGAGACGATTCGCGCGCAGCAGCTCCACGGTCTCGGACAAGTGCTGGTCGACGAACATCACGTCGCCGCGATTGATCGCGCGGCGCAAGGTCGCATCGACCTGAAAAGGCAGGCGGCGCGCGATGGCGCCCGCTTCGGTCAGAAGGCGATCGGTGTCATGCCCGAGCGATGCGCCCGTCATGAGCGTGATGCGCAATGGTTCGGTTTCCTCACGAGCGCGACGCGCGATTTCGCGTGGCACGGCCTTCGCGTCGCCTGCGCGCGTGAAGCCGCTCGCGCCGACGATCATGCCGTCGCGAACGAGTTGCGCCGCGTCGGCGGCCGAGGTGATCTTTCCGCGCAAGGCGGCACAGCGAATACGGTCTTCGTACATCGACGTCGATCTTCTAAGGCTTCGTTAAAACGAAGGCGATTATAGGTAGCGCGCACTGCCCTTTGGACCCGCCATGAAGTTGCGACAAAAGAGCGCGCCGGCGATGAATCGACTCCACTATAGGACGCTCGATGCCGCGAATTAATCGCTGCGCCAGGAAGGCACATTTGCATGTAGAGGAACGAAAGGCGCATCGGGATCGACGAGCGCGGTGCGGATGAAGTGCAGGCACGCGAGCACGCGTTGCATATCGCGCCGCGCTTCGCGGTCGGCGCGCGCGAGATCGAGCATGCTCTCCGCGATCAGGATCGACGCGACCACCGAGACGATCGCGCGGCGCAGCGTCGTGCTGTCCGGCGTGCGAAACAGCGCGGCGATATCGCGCAATACGCGCGCGAGCGACGTGCTCCATGCGATGGGCAATGCATCGGGCATGCACTGCGCGTGCAACACGCGCGCGGCGCGCCGAAGATCGATCATCGCCTGTCCGACCTCGAGCGTGACGAGCATCCACGACAGCGCACGCCGGTGCTCGCGCGAACGCCGCGTGAGCAGGCCGCGCAGCTGGAACATCAGATCGTGCGTGCCCGAATGAAAGCGCTCGCCGAGTCCCGCGAGTTTGCCTTCGCACGCGAGCGCGGCCTGAGCACGCAGTTCCGCGAGCGTTCTGCCGACGAGCCATGAGGTGCGCGGCGGCACGACGACGGCGCACGCGATGGCCGCGCCGAGCATTGCCACGAGCACCGCGAGGCCGTTGTTGAGCAGCAGTGCGGGATCGTAGACGATGCGGTTGTCGGGCGCGGCGAGCAGGCAGAAAAACACGCAAAAGCCGATGCCATATCCCGCGCTGGCGGGACGCATCGCGAGCAACGCGCCGGCCGCGAGCGGCGCGGCGAGCATCGCGCACAGGAGCGCGAAGCCATCGATCGCGGGGTAGACGTGACACAGAAAGACGTAGCCCGCGACGATGGCGAGCGCCGCGCCAGCGCCCATCTGCGCGATGAAGGTCGAAGGCCGCGCCGATGCCGACGACAACCCGCAAGCGAGCGTCGCACCGATCACCGCATAGCCGCCGCTCGGCCACGCCGTGACGATCCAGAACCACGCGGTAGCAGCTACGACGATGCCAGTCCGCATGAAGGTCGCCGCGAGGACGAAGCGGTTGGTCTTCGCTTCATATCGCGAAGACGCGCGTTCGCTCGATGCGCCTCCATGCGCGATCGACACATAGCGAATCGTATCGACGATGAAGCGATGCAGAAGCTCCGCCGATGTCGTGAAGTCCAGCTGTGTCGCGTGATCGCTGTTCGGGAGCTTGCGTTGTGCGTCGCGCAGGCGTTTCGGCAGTGCCGCCTTGTAGCGTTCGAGACACTCGTTCAATGACGCGTGTTCGAAAATGCGCGCGACTTCTTCGAGGAACGGCCTGAGCGCGTCGTGCGCGCATCGCGTGCTGTCGTTTGCACGCAGACGTTTCATCGACTGATCGAGCGCGTGCAGGCGCGCGCATGCATCCATGAACGCGCTGTTCAGTTGCGCGAGCTGGCCATTGCCGCGGCGCATCGCGGGCGACTCATACGCTGCGAAACCGCGTGTCGCTTCGAAGCCGACGATCTCATCGATGAAATCGGCGAACCGGCGTTCACGCGCGATGCGCGAAAGACGGGCGCGCAATACGTCGGCGGCGAAGGCGGCGAAGCGCGTCTGACGCGCGTCCAGCGAATGCACGAGTGTCGCGCTCGCGTGACGCGGAAACACGAGCGCGCTGACCACGCTCGAACACACGATGCCAAGCATGACCTCCGCGCCGCGCGTGAGCGTCGCGATCAGCAGGCTGTTCGGATCGGTGACGGCGGGAATGCCGATCAGCGCAGCCGTGTAACCCGCGAGCACGAAGCCGTACCAGCGGAACTGGCGATAACGCACCGCGAGCGCGGTGCACGCGGCGACCCATATCGTCAGTGCGAGCGCGTAGAGTTCGGTCTGCTGCACGAACACGGCGCCCAGCACGAGCGCGGCCAGCATGCCGAGCGCGGTGCCCGCGAATCGATACACGCTCTTGGCGAGCACCATGCCGGAGAAGGGCTGCATCAGCACGAAGGTGGTCGTCATCGCGACGCGCGGTTGCGGCAGTTCGAAACGCATCGCGATGCCCATCGCGAGGAACGCGGCAAGCAGCGTCTTCGCGAGATGCAACCAGACGTGGCCATCGGTGGCGAGCCAGTCGCGCGTCGACAAGCGTGCTTCCAGGAACGACATGCTATCCGCCGGTATACCCCTGCTCATGAAGGCGCCGATTGTAGGCAAAGCGTCCTGGCGGATTAATGTGGGAATCAGGGAACATTCTTTCCGGATTCAACAACAATCGATCGCGCGGAAAAGCGGACAATGTCGCTTCCGAAGTGATTGTTACGGTTTGATGGATACCCTACAGAACATGCGGGTCTTCACCCGCGTGATCGAGGCCGGCAGCTTCACGGCTGCGGCCCAGTCGATGAATTCGACCACCGGCGCGATGTCGCGCGCCGTCTCCGAACTCGAAGCCCATTTGCGCACGCGCCTGATGAACCGCTCGACGCGGCGTCTCGCGCTCACATCGGCGGGCGAACGCTATCTGAAGCGCGTGCGGCAGATTCTCGCCGACATCGACGGCGCGGAAGAAGAAGCGAGCTGCGCGCACGAACATCCGTCGGGCACCTTGCGCATGTTCAGCTTCGCGAGCGTCGGACAGCATTACATCCTGCCGGCCATCGCCCGATATCGCGCGCTCTATCCCGAAGTGAAGGTCGAACTCACGCTGTCGCAGCGCATGCCCGATCTTTTCGAAGGCAGCAGCGACGTGGCCGTGGTGTCGGCGGGCGCGTTGTCGGATTCGGAAATCATCTCGCACAAGCTCGGCGCGACCTTCAGTATTCTGTGTGCATCGCCTGATTATCTGCGCACGCGCGCCGCGCCTGAAACGCCCGCCGATCTCGCACAACACGATTGCCTGACCTTGCAGACGCCCGCGTTTTCCGCGCGCGAATGGACGCTCGAAGGTCCCGAGGGCCGCGAGACCTTGCAGATCAATGGCACGGTGCAGGTCAACATCGCGGAATCGCTCGCGGTGGCGATTCGCGAAGGCATGGGTATCGGCATGTTGCCGCTCTATGCGGCGATCGAAGGATTGCGCAACGGCTCGCTCGTTCGCGTGTTGCCGCATCACACGTTGCAGCGCACGAATCTCTATGCGCTCTATGCGTCGCGCAAGTTCGTCGATGCGAAGACGCGCACGTGGGTGGAATTTCTGCGCGCGCATCTGCCCGATGTCATCGCGCGCGACGAGACATTGCTCGCGGAAGTGGGGCAGGCGCGCGCGAACGTGCTGCGCGCTGCCTGACTTACGTATCGCTCCACATGCGCAACAGGTTGTGATAGCAGCCGACGAGTGAGCGCTTCGCGGCTTCGTCGCCGTTGGTCGCATTCAGGCGTTGAATGGAGTTGTCGAGATCGAACAGCAGCGCGCGTTGCGCATCGTCGCGCACGAGGCTTTGCGCCCAGAAGAAGCTCGACACGCGCGCGCCACGCGTGACGGGCCGCACCTGATGCAGACTGGTCGCGGGATAGACGATCGCATGTCCCGCGGGCAGCTTCACTTCCTGCACGCCATACGTATCTTCGATGATCAGCTCGCCGCCGTCGTACTCATCGGGCGGCGTGAGAAAGAGCGTGACTGATACATCGGTACGCACGCGCGCGCCATGTCCGGGCACGATACGGATCGCGCCATCGACATGACTGCCGAAATGCATGCCGCCTTCATAGCGATTGAACAGCGGCGGATACACGCGGTTGGGCAGCACCGCGCTGATGAACAGCGGATGCCGCTCCAGCGCGCCGACGATCGCATCGCCCAGTTCGAGCGCGATCGGCGAGCCTTCCGCGATCTGCATGTTGCGCTTGACCGGTGCGCCCTGATAGCCCGCGGTCGCGCGGCCATCGACCCATGATTCGCTGGTGTCGAGTCGCGCGCGCATCGCGGCGGCGTCTTCCACGCTCAGCACATTCGGTATCGAGAGGATCATTGTTATTGCCTTCGAACGCGCGCCGCGTATCACACGGCGCGCGCATTCACATCAACGGAAGCGGTAATTCAACGTTGCGATGAACGTACGGCCAAGACCCGGCACCGCGCGTCCGCCATCGGACGGAATCAGGGCGTCGTAGTACTTCTTGTCGAACAGGTTCTGCACGTTGAACTGGATATCGTAGCGCTTCTGATGATACGCGGCCATCACGTCCCAGCGCACATAGCCGCCCACTTCGACCAGATTGTTGTTCGCCGCATAGCGCGACGACACATACGACGGTCCGCCGCCGACCTGCCATACCGGCGTGAAGTCGTAGGTGGTCCACAGCGTGAGCATGTGCTTCGGCGTGTTGGCGGGCGTATTGCCTTGCGTGCCGTCGAAGGCCTGCAGAATCGTGCCGTCCATGTAGGTGTAGCCGCCGAACATCTGCCACTGCTTCGTGATGTGGCCCGCCACGCCCAACTGGTAGCCACGCACGCGGACGTTGCCATCGAGCGAGTAGCTGCCATCCGAAGCCAGCGTCCGCGCGTTGGTCTTCTCGATGTTGAAGAGCGACTGCGTGATCGACAAACCACCGTTCAGCAGATCCCACTTCGAGCCGATTTCATAGGACTTGTTGTGCTCGGGCGGCAGGTTCTGCTGGCCGTTGGTGAGCGTGAGCGCTTCGAGCGACGGATCGAACGACGTGCCGTACGAGACGTAGTACGACTGCCAGTCCGCCGGCTGCCACACGACGCCGGTGCGCACGCTCGTGAAGTAATTCGTCTGCGTCGCGTAGCCCGGTGCGTTGATCGAGTTGTTGATCGCCGCTTCATAGCGATCCCAGCGCACGCCGCCGATCCACTTCCAGTGCTCGCCGATCGAGATCGTGTCGTTCAAATAGACGCCGACGCCGTTCGCGCTCGATTCCGCGAGATTGGTCGCGACTTCGCGATAGTTCGCCGGACGCGGCACGTACGCCGGATCGACCAGCGGCACGATCGCGAGCGTGTTCGACGGCAGGCCCGGCGTGGTCGCGGTGAAGCTCTGGTTGCTGTACGTTTCGTGGCTCAGATCGACACCGGCGAGCATGTCGTGCTTCAGGAAGCCGGTGGCGAACTTGCCCTGGACGTCGGTCGTGTTGTAGACCGAGTGATCGTTGATGTTGCGGTCCTTGCCCTGCAGACGCACGAAGAGCGACGACAGCGGCAGCGTCGTGTAGTTGCCGTTCGAAAGCGCCGGCGATGTGCCGAGCGGCCCCGTCAGCACGGCGGCCGCGTTGGTCGCGCGCGCCTCGGTGCTGTAGTGGCTGAACTGCGTCTGGTTGCGCAGCGTGAACATGTCGTCGAAGCGATGCTCGATGCGCGCGCTCACGGTCTGCACATCCTGAATCGTGCGGTCATCGGTGAAGCCGTAGAACGTCTTCGTATCGACGGGCGCGGGATGGCCGTTCAACGGCGGAATGCCGTAATCGGGCTGATCGCGGTTGTGCTGGATCAGCGCGGACAGTGTTACCTGCGTCGGTGTGCCGATGCCGAACTTCACTTCAGGCGCGATGCCGTAGTCCTTGTTGATCATCTCGTCGCGCGTCGAGCCGAGCGACTGGCCGAACGCGTTGATGCGGAACGCGGAGGTATCCGTCATCGGCTGGTTGATGTCGACCGTCGATCGATAGCGGTCGTGCGTGCCGGCCTGCAGCGAGACATCGGCGCGCGGTTTCATGTTCGGCTGCTTGCTGACCTGATTGATGACGCCCCCCGTCGAGCCCCGTCCGAAGTACAGCGACGACGGGCCGTACAGCACGTCGATCGACTCCAGATTGAACGTGTCGCGATAGTACTGGCCGCGATCGCGAAAACCGTCGAGGTAGATGTCGGTGCGCGCCGAGAAACCGCGCAAGTTGATGTTGTTGCCGATCTGGCCGCCTTCGGCCGCGCCGAGCGTGACGCCGGGCACGTTGCGCAGCGCGTCGGAGAACGAGCTTACCGCCTGCGAATTCAGTACCGCCTTCGGCACCACGACGACAGCCTGCGGAATGTCGCGCAGGGCGGTCGGCACCTTGGCGCCGACGCTCGATACGTCCGGCTGGAAGTCGGGCGCGTCGGCCTGGCCCGTCACTTTGACGGCGGGCAGGGCGGCGGTTTCGGGTGCGGTGGCGGCGGGAGCGCCGTCGGCGGGAGTCGTTTGCTGCGCGACCTGCTGTGCGGGAGGTGAGTTTTGCGGTGCGGTTTGAGCGTAGAGCGGCGCGGCCATAGGCACCGCGGCAAAAGTAACCAATGCCGCGGCAAGCGGCGTCTTTCTGACCATGTCGTTTCCCCGATGCTTGTTAGTTAGATCGGCAGCGAAGCGGGTTTTCGTCTGCCGACGCGATCGACCTGCGATCAAAGAAGAGCGGGCGATGCCGTCGGGAACCCGGCGGCGGCGTCCTGAAGGCGCCCAGAGGTTCGCGGCGAGGGCGATTGAACACGCCTATCGCTGCGATCGTCTTAAATGCGAATCAGTATCATTACACGTCTCAGAAACATTTGGAAATAACTGTGGTCGAAGGCGGGTCTTTTTTCCGGATTTCGTGACGCCGATGCAACGAAAAAATGTGTGACGGATACGCGTTTTCGCGACGCGGAAACGGCCGCTGAGGTCGGTGGGGCAAGGTTCTGCGGCCGAAGCGGCCTGCGAGTGAATCGAATCTGCAGGAATTACGGACAAAAAGTGGCGGATTACTTTCTTGCCCGAAGGGGTGGGTCACGCGCTGTTCAAAACCCCGCGACGCCCGAGGTCACGAGCGCGTACGGGCCGCTCGTCAGCTGCTGCCTGAGAAAGTCGACGCATACGCGAATCTTCGCCGAGTGCGACGAGCGCGCGGAAGTCACCGCCCAGACGTCGGCGCGTTGCCGGTACGCGGGCAGGACCGGCACGAGCGTGCCGTTCTGGAGGCTCGACGCGACGTCCCAGATCGAGCCCATCACGATGCCGAAGCCTGCCTCGGCCCATTGCCGCACGATGTCGCTGTGGTTCGATGCGATCGGCCCGGTCACTTTCACGCTTTCCTCGCCGTTGGGACCGGCGAGCCGCCAGACGCCGAAGCGCTGATCGCGGCCGCGAAACAGCAGGCAATCGTGCTGCGCGAGTTCGGCGAGTGTTTTCGGCATGCCGCGCCGTTCGAGATAGGCGGGCGCGGCGGCGAGCACCCGAAAACTTTCGACGATCTTGTGTGCGATCAGATGCGGTTCCTGGACCTCGCCGACGCGAATGTCGATATCGAAGTTCTCGCCGACGAGATCGACACGGCGATCGAGCAGTTCGAGCCAGATGTCGAGCCCCGGATGGCGGCGACGCAACAGCACGAGCGCGGGCGACACATGCTCGCGCCCGAGCCGCAGACTCGTGCCGATGCGCAGTACGCCGCGCGGATCGTCGAGGGCGGCGAAGGCGTCGGCCATGCCTTGCACGTCGTCGAGAATCTTTTGCGCCCATTGGAACGCTGCTTCGCCGTCGCTCGTGATGGAGACGCGGCGCGTCGTGCGCATGAAGAGCTTCACGCCGAGGCTGGCTTCCAGCATTGCGATGCGCTTGCTGACGTGCGCCGGGGAGATGCCGGTTTCGGTGGCGGCGGCGATGAAGCTCGAGCGTCGCGCGACGATGCAGAACAACTGCAGATCGCGCAGGAATTGGTCGTTGTTCGCGACGAGCGCGCTCTGGGTTTTCATTCGCCTTTGCCTGTGTGCCCGCTTGCGGCCGTGGCGCTTAGCCTAGCCGCAAGCGAACCGCACGCGCAAGCTCATCAATTCGACAGCGACAGATACGGCGAACTAAACGCCTGCGGCGGGAACACCGGCTGCGCACCGCTCTGCCGCGTGAAGCTATAGCGTACATACACTGCTGCGAGCCACTCGCGATACTGATACGCGTTGCCAAACGATGCCGTCGCACCAAAAGCGAGTTGCGGCGCGAGCTGGTATTCGCCCGTCGCGCTGACCGAGTACGACACGCCCGTCTTGCTCTGGCCGGGATAGACCGCACCCGCGTCCGGCGCCGCGCCGGAGCTGGCGGCTCTCGCCTGATAGGTCGCATTCGTCGGGAAATAGTTCGACTCGTCCTGACGATAGTGCTGCACGCCGATCGACCCCTTCAGGTCGTAGGTGAAGAGCCCCGAACGCCCCGCGTATTCGACCGGGAAGTTGAGGATCACGTACTGCTGCGGGCTGAAGTAACCGCCTTGCCCGAAGTTGAAGTACGACAGGTTCTTGTCGTAGTGCATCAGCGTGGTGTTCGCGCCGACCGTCAGCGTCTGGTCCGCATCCTTGATGATGCGCGTATAGATGCCGCCGCCACCCTTCACCGCGTTGTTGGTCGCGACATTCTTGCCGTCGAGGAACTGGTACGCCGCGTTCACGTAGACGCCGCTCGTGCTGTCGTCCCAGCCGAAGTCGGCGCGCGCGCCCGTCGATGTCACGCCGCCCCATTCGAGGCCCGCGCCCTGATCGCGCGCGCCGGCGTAGGACAACAGGCTGTCGGTCACGGCGCGCCGTGCGACGGCGAGCGAGTACGAAACCTTGTCGGTGATCGCGTTCTGATACTGCAGGCCGCCGACCACGTTGGTTTCGCGGAAGCCAAGCGGCGTCGTGCCGATATCGCCCTTGAAGTTGCGATTCTCGTAGCCGACCGACAAGCCGACGCCCGTCGCCGTCTGCGAGCCGTAGTTGTTGGTCGGCGGATTGGCGACCGCGCCGAGGCCCGAGCCGAAGCGCGCGAGCGTGTTCTGCGTGCTGGCGGCCGTGCCGGCATCGAGCGTAACGGGCGTCGCGCGCACGATCACGTGGCCGTTGCCCGCCTTGATGCGGCCTTCGATGGGCGCTTCGATGTCGGTCAGGTTCGACAGGCCGTCTTCCCCGTCGCGGCTGCGGAAGATGAGGCCGCCCGAGATCGTGCTCGCCTGCTCGCGGTTGATCTGCGCGAGTTCTTCCGCGACGCCCGCCGTCTGCGAATTCGCCACCGGGACGGGCACGCCGCCCGCGCTCATCGTCGCGGCGGCGGCGGCGCGCTGTGCCGGTTGCGCCTGCGACGGGTAATACGGTTGCGCGTAGCCCGCGGGCGGCTGCGGAATGTACTGCTGCTGTGCGTATGGCTGCGGCGCGTACTGTTGCGGCAGCGGCGCGTAATACGGCTGCTGCTGGCCGTACGGCGCCTGCGCGTACTGTTGCTGCTGCGGCGGCGCGCTATACGCGTACGGATCGGCGTGACGCGTCGCCGTGGTCTTGCGCGATGTTGTCTGCTTCTTCTTCTGCGTGCTGGCGGCCGGCGGCGGCGCGTACGCATTCGACTGCGCATCGCGCGCGCCGGGCGACATCGGCCAGGGCGCGGCGTACGGGTCTTGCTGCTGCGGATACGGCTGTTGCTGATAAGCCTGCTGCGGATACGGCTGCTGCTGCGGATACGGCTGATAAACAGGCTGCTGCTGATAAGCCTGCGGCGGCGGATACGCTCCTGACGCAGCCGCATCCTGTCCCGGATAAGCCTGCAAAGGCGCGCCCGATTGCCCGGAGCCGTAGGTATCGGGGCCGTAACCGCCGTTCGAAACCGGACGCGGCGCGACATTGGGCATCGTCGCGGGCGCGGACGGCGCCACATAAGGCGTCGTGTAGGGCGCGGGCTGGGGAGGCGGCAGATAGTTCGGCACGGGCTGCGAGTAACTCTGAGGAAGGACCTGACGATAAGACGCGCCGGATGCGAGCGCCG
Organism: Caballeronia sp. NK8; assembly: GCF_018408855.1. GTDB lineage: Bacteria > Pseudomonadota > Gammaproteobacteria > Burkholderiales > Burkholderiaceae > Caballeronia. Next base: position 477,586 of record NZ_AP024323.1, read on the forward strand.
GATTCGACGCCGTATCGACGGCCGTCTTGCCTTCGAACGGATTGGTGCCGGGCAGCGGATTCGAGCCGATGCGGCTCATCGCGGTTTCCCAGCCCGGCGGGACATTGCCGCGCGCGTTCGCGGACGCGGCCGGCGCTGGCGTATTGGCCGCGAGGAGCGAGCGCTGCAGGAACTGCGCGGCGAGATCGAGCTTGCCTTGCGCGCGATACATCCGGCCGATCGCGGCGAGCACGCCCGGATCGTTCGGCGCGGCTTCATAGGCCTGATTCGCGTAGGTTTCGGCGAGCTTGAAATCGCGCACGCCGCTCGCCGCCGACATCGCCGCCGTCTGCAGGCCGATATCGTCGGGACGGCGCGACAGCGCGTTCTGGTAGCACACGAGCGCGTTGCGGTCGTCGCCCGCCGACGTGTACATGCGGCCGAGCGCCGCTTGCAGATCGGCGTTGTCGGGCATCGCGGCGAGCCACGGTGAAATCACGTCGTAGGCGCTCGCAAGATTGCCCTGCCTGCGCACGACATCCGCGCGCGCAACCACGATTCCGATGTTCAGATTGTTGAAGTCGGTGCGCTGTTGCGTGGTGAGCGGCATCGACTGGAGGCGGCGCATCACGGAACCGAGTTCGGCGTCCTGCTGCGTGGCCGACAGAATGCCCGCGTACTGCAGCAACAAGCCGGTGTCGTTCGGCGCATTGGCCATCGCGCCGCGCACGAGCGACAGCGCCCGCGCCGGATCGCCCGCCTTGACATACGCCGAAGCCACCGCGCCCATCAGTTCCGCATTGCCCGCCGCGACGGGTTCGGCGCGGCGCAGAATTGCGAACGCCTGCTGGCGCTGGCCCGAGGCGGCCGTGCGCGTCGCGAGTTCGGCTTGCTGTTGCACCCACAGACGATGCTGCAACGCGGTCATCGCCGGCGTGCGTTGCGCAGCGGGAATGCGGTCGAGTTGCGCGAGGCCAGCCGACCAGTCCTGCGTTTCCGCCGACAAGAGCGCGCTCGCGTAGAGCGCGTCGGTCATGTCGGGATGCGTCGCGAGCAGGCCGTCCATCATGCTGCGCGCGTTGCCGACCGCGCCCTGACGCACGTAGATGCGCGCGAGGTCGAGCCGCAGCCACGGATCGTCGGGATTATTGAGCAACGCGTCTTCGAAGAGACTGCGCGCCGCGCCGAGATCGCCGCGCGCTTCGGCGGCGCGCGCCTGCGCGGCCTGCGCCTCGCCGCGCAGCTTGTTGATGCCGCCGGCCTTCGCCTGCTGCTCCGTGTTCAGGCGATTCGCGAATTCGAGCGCCTCGTCGCCGCGACCTTGCGCGGCCAGCGCGCCGACCAGCCCGCGAATCGCATCGGGATTGTCGGCCTGACGACGCAGCGCCATGCGATACGCCTGCTCCGCGCCGCGCGGATCGCCGTTCGCGAGCAGCATTTCGCCGAGCAGAACCTGCGCGGTGACATCGGACGGATCGACGGCGATCGCGCGTTCGAACAGCGCCTTCGCCTGCGCGATCTGCCCGTTGCTGCGCGCGCCGATGGCGTCGCTCGTATAGGTCCAGTACGTCGCGCTCGTGAGCGCGTCTTTCCAGCGCGCCGCATTGCCGGCCCGCGATGCGCGTTCGAGATAGGTGCGCGCTTCCGAAAAGCGTTCCTGCTTCAGCGCGGCGACGCCCATGCCGCCGAGCGCGTCGGCGTCGTTCGGATTGCTCGCGAGCACGGAAGAGAAGCGTGCGCGCGCGGTCGTGAGATCGCCGCGATCGAGCGCGGTGAAGCCTTCCGCGACGGTGCGCCCGCGCGCATCGACGGCGGCGTCGGCCTGCGAGCGGTCACGCGCGGTTCGGTCCTGCTGCACCATCGAATCGAAGCGCGCCTTCACGGCGGCGTCGTCCGGCGACACCTGCAGATACGCCTGATAGAGCGGCGCATCCGATGCACGCGCGCCGAGCCACAAGAGCGCCTGCCGCCAGCTTTTCTTCGCGTCGGCGCCGACGGCGCTGTCGTTCGCGAGCTTCGCGAGCCGTGCGATGCCGTCGCGCCGCGTCGAATCGCGATAGGTCAGATGCTGCGCGTAGGCGAGCTGATAGCGCGGCTCGTCGGGGTTCTCGCGCGCGAGCTGTTCGAGTCCGCGGCGCGCTTCGTCCCAGCCTTGCGGCGTCGCCGCGAGCGCCTGGTAGTACTCGAGCTGAAGCTGCGGCGTCGCGGGCTTGCCGTCGATCGCGCGACGGTATTCCTGCACCGCCGAGGCGCTCTGTCCGCTTTGCGCGAGACGTCGCGCGTCGTTCACGGTCTGGTCGCGCGAGCTGGATTCGCCCAGACGCCGGCCGAGTTCGTCGATGTTCGGATAGTTCGGCGCGACCTGACGCAATTGCGCCAGATACTGCTGCGCGCCGCTGCCGTCCTTGCGGTCGGCGAGCACCATGCCCATGCCGAACAGCGCGTCGGGCTGCTTCGGATTGATGCGCAGCACTTTCTGCCACGCCTGCTCCGCGAGGTCGCCGCGCCGGTGCGCCTGCCAGTATTTGCCCTGATCGATGAGCACCGAGAGCGGATCGGTGGCGGCCTGCGCGAACGCCAGCACGGGCGTAGCGCAAAGCAGCGCCGCGATCACGCGTTGTCTGGTCCGGATCAGCATGCGCTTCTCCAGTTCGGCACGAGCCGCCCGTTCTCGTCGAAGCGATAGCGTCCGTCGACGAAACCGCCGCCGAACAGGCCGAGCACGCGGTCGTAGTAGACCGGCTCGCGACCCGCGACAGGCGGCGCGACGAGCGCTTCGAGATGCGTGCGCGCGAGTCCCAGTCCTCGCTCGTCGTTCAGCGCCTTGAAGTAGGGTGCCAATGCGCCCCAGTAGGAAAGCGGACCTTCGCCACTCGTCGCGCCGCTGATGGTCGCGACCTTCTCCGGCGGAAAACCCGTCTGCGCGACGCTCTGGCGCATGCCGCCGAGCGCATCGAGCCACGCTCGCGCAAGCGGATCGGCGCTCGACGCCATGCCGGCCCACAGATAGACGCGGATCGCATCATAGCTGCCGACATCGCCGCTCTTCGGATCGACGACGAACTGGCCGTTCTGGTATGCGGCCCAGTCCGGCGCATAGCCGCGCGGCGCGGTGACCTTGATCATCTTCGCGGCGTTCTGCGCGAGCGGCGTCCACGGACCGTCGGGCATTTCGTGCGCGAGGCCGCGCAACAGCGGCAGCGGCAGATAGCTCGGGTTCAGCCGCGTCACGTCGCCGCTGCGAAAACCTTGCGGACCGGGCAGGAGCATCGCGCCGAGGCCCGGCAGATCGACGATTTCCTGCTTCACGATCTGCGTCGCGAGCGCGTAGGCGAGCTTCGTGTACATCGGTTCCTTCCACAGCCGGCCGGCCTGGAACAGATCGTAGGCGATCCACAGATCGGCGTCGGAAGCCGGGTTCGGGTCCATCACGCCGAACGAGCCGTCCGGCTTTTTGCCCCATTGCCACGCGGGCAGGCGCAGCGTGTTGGCATCGAACTGATTCGCCGACAGATTCACGCGCGTCCAGTGCAGCAGACGGTCGAACGTCGCGCGGTCGTTCGCGACGAGCGCGAAGAACATGCCGTAGGACTGGCCTTCGGAGGTCGTCTGCTGCGCCTCGGTCGAGCGGTCGATCACGCGGCCATCGGCCTGCACGGCGCGTTCCACGAAGATGCGGTAAGCGGGCCAGTCGCATTGCGGCGCGGCGGCGGCGCTGGCCGCCGAAGCGGCGATCATTGCACCGGCAAAAACTTGAGCGGTGGATACCCGCATATCAATCCCTCAGGCGCCGTGCGGCGATCGCGCGCAGCGTACGGTAGAACAGGGCGGCGATGATGAGCGCGGCGAACAGGCCGCCGAGCACCAGCAGAATCGGATGCGACGACAGCGCCCAGCGCATGTAATGCATCGGCGACAGATGGCCGACGTAATACGCCTCGCCGTTCGATGTGACCGTCACCGTGCGGCCGTGGATCACGGCCATCGCGCCCTGGATGGACGGCAGCAGGTCGTTGTCGAGCAGGGCGGCGGAGAGATCGGCGTCGGACTGGCCCGCCGCACTGATGAGCGCCACCGCGCTGCGCCCGCTCTTCAACGGCGATTCGAAGCCGGTCAGGAGCGCGTCGCCGTTCGAGCTGACGAGCGAGAGGTCCGCGCGCGCCGGCGAGCGTTCCGGGCCTTGCTCGCCATGCCACCAGTCGACCAGCTTGAACGCGACATCGGAAAGCTGGAAGGTGCGCGCGTCGGCGTCGCCGGAGAAGGGCATCTGCTTCGCCCAGCGTTGCAGGAGCGGCTGGCGGCCCGGCGAGCCGAGAATCAGCAAGTCCTTGTCGGCAAAGCGGTCGACGTCGTTCGCGCTCGTCACCGTGACGCCCGTCACCGGATAGCCCGTCGATGCGCCCATGCGGCCCATTTCCAGCAGATACAGGCTGTAGTCGGCGGAATTCGGCTCGGTCGGCAGCACGACCGCCGTCTGCGAGAGATCGGCCATGCGCGTGAACGGGAAGCCGCCGTTGGCGAACGCGGCCAGATCGGGCAGCGCCATGTAATGCGGGAAGCCCGAAAGATCGATGGTCGAATTCGGATCGACCGCGCCGACGACGTTATCCAGCACGCGGCCCTGGCATTCGCCGGTCTTCGGGATGTCGTAGTAGAAGTGCAGGCGCAGTTGCGCGCGCGGCGTGATGAGCAGCGGCGGCAGATAGATCTCGCGGCGCGCGGCGACGGTCTTGTCCGGCAGCACGCGGCTGAAGTAACTGCCGAGATCGAAGGTCGAGGTCGACACGGCCGGAATGCGCAGCGACTGCACGAAGCCGTCGTTCACGCTGATATTGAGCGACGAGCGGTCCGGCGCGGGACGCACCGTGTAGCGATAGCCGAGATCGACGGGCACGCCCTTCGTCTGCCACATGAAGAGGTCGGGCGGCACGCGCAGGTTCACGCGCACGGCGTCGGCGTCGTAGCCGTGGGCGGTCAGGTCGCGTGCCTCCGCGAGTTCGCCGAAGCGCACCGGACGATCCGTCGGCAGCCAGTTCGGCGCATCGTAGGGGCGGCGCGGTTGCAGGTCGGTGAACTGCGTGATCGTCGCGCTGGTGCCGGAGAGCGTGTTCTGGCCGACGCCGAGCGCCTTCGCGGCGGTCTTCAGTTCGGCGTCGTCGCGGCCGAGCACGAGCAGGAGACGGCCGCGCGCGCTGGCGTCGCGTTCGACGAGCGCGATGGTCGGGCCGTTCACCGGCGGAATGTCGACGCCCGCGATCTTCGCATCGCCGACAGCAAATACCACGGCATTGCCCGACAGCGGCACGTTATCGGTCTGCGCCGGGAAGATCGCGCCGCGATAGCCCGCGAGCGAGCCGAAGTACGACGCCACCATGCCGGCCGATTCCAGTTCGCCGAGGCTCGGCTTGCCCGCGAACACGAAGGGCAGTTCGAGGCGGCGCACGTCGCGGCGGTCGAAGAACGGCTGCGGCAGCGCGGCGAGATCGGGCTTGTTCGTGATCGACGCATACGTGAGATCGAGCGAGCTCGCGTTGCTGACGGTCGCCCACAGCGTCGAATTCGACGGGTCCTCGCACTGCTGCGTGTAGTGGCCGATCAGTTGAACGTTGAGGTGATTGAACTCGGTGATGAAGCGCGGATCGATCGCGACGTCGCGCGCGACCAGCACGCCGGCCTGATCGCGCGGCACCGGCAGCGTCGCGGCCACTTCGCCATTGATGAGCACTTTGAGCTGCGAGATCGACGGCAGCAGCGACGGCGAATAGCTGTAGATCAGATGCAGGATCGCGCCGGTCACGACTTCGTCGCCGCGCACCGAGAACGCGATGCCGTTCTGACCGTCCGTGCCACGCAGTTGCAGCGGATCGAGCGCGCCGTAATCGGCGAAGGTCAGCGTCTGGCGGCGTCCGCCGGGCACCAGCGTGCCGGGATCGGCGGTAGTCGGAATGCGCGAGGTGAGCGGCTTGTCCGGCTTGCCGGAGAACGCGGGCACCGGCATCGCGAGCGCGGGTTGCGGGAGCGTGGCGGGGTTGAAGACAGCCGCCGGACTCGGTGCGGGCACGGCGCCGACGCCGGTCGCCTGCTGCGGCGCCGCCGCGACGCTTGCCGATGCGGCGTTCGCTGCGTTCACTGCGGCCGCCGCCGACGCGACCGGCGCGGCCAGGGCGGTTTGCAAGGCCATGAAAACGGCCAGCGCGCGGCCCAGAGGTCTTTCGCAAAAACGCGGCGCGCGCTCGCCCGTTTCGTTTTCAACGCGCAACTTCGACATACCCGTGCCCATTATTGGTCTTTGGTTTTCAGCTTCTTCACATCGACTGGGCGCTTGTTCATCCAGGTACGAAGGTCGCTGTACAAATGCTCGAACAAACCTGCGATGCCGCGCGTGCCCACCAGCAGCACGTGCGACAGGCCGCGCAGCGGCGTATCCGGGCGGCGTCCCTCCGACCAGCCGGTCCAGGCGTCCGCGCGCGCGAAAGTGGTCTTCACGAAGTCGTATTCCTGCTCGCGCGTGAGCTGCGAGAAACGCAGGCCGACGCGCCCCGGCTCGGTATAGCCGACCGTCGCCGGGAACGCGTATTCCTCGTCGCCGCGAAACAGCGACACGGTCACGCGTTCGTGCATCGGGACTTCGATCTTGCTCGGCAGCGCGACGCCGACGCCGCCTTCCGAATAGTCGATGGTCTCGCACGCGAGGGTGCGGCCGGTCGAGAACTTGAGCATCACGGGCATTTTCATCGTCACGCGATGCGTCGCGCGCACCTGCTTGCGCTCGCTCGCCGCCGCCACCGACGCGCCGAGAATCAGCATGTTGTAGACCGTCCAGCAAAGGTTGAGGATGGTCGTGTTCACCTCGCTGCGGACATGCCAGTACATGACGATATGCACGATGCCCGCGATGAAGCCGAGCAGGTTCAGCAGCAGCAGGAACAGATACGGGCGCGAGATGTACCAGTCGAAGTAATCCTTCGCGATCTGGCCGCCCTTGGCCGTCACGTTGAACTTGCCGAGCTTCGGGTTGATGACCGCGAGCAGCGTCGGCGCGGTGATGTACGACGCCAGCACCGACTCATACACTTCGGCCCAGAACGAATGGCGGAAGCTGCGCTGCATGCGCGAGTTGGTGATGCTCGCGTGCATCATGTGCGGCAGCGCGAAGATCGCGATGGTGCTCGCCGCCGCTTCGATCACGTGCGCGCCGAAAAACAGATACGACAGGGGCGCGGTGAGAAACACGAGACGCGGCACGCCATAGAAGAAGTGCAGCATGCCGTTGAGATAGCACAGCCGCTGGCCGATCTTCAGGCCCTTGCCGGTGAGCGGATTGTCGATGCGGAAAATCTGCGTCATGCCGCGCGCCCAGCGGATGCGCTGCCCGATATGCCCCGAGAGACTCTCCGTCGCGAGGCCCGCCGCCTGCGGAATCGCGAGATACGCGGTCGTATAGCCGAGCCGATGCAGCTTGAGCGCCGTATGCGCGTCTTCCGTCACGGTCTCGACCGCGATGCCGCCGATCTCTTCGACCATCGAGCGGCGCAGCACCGCGCACGAGCCGCAGAAGAAAGTCGCGTTCCAGAGATCGTTGCCGTCCTGCACGAGACCGTAGAACAGCTCGCCCTCGTTCGGCACCTTGCGGAACGTGCCGAGATTGCGCTCGAACGGATCGGGCGAGAAGAAATGGTGCGGCGTCTGCAGCATCGACAGCAGCTTGTCGCGCAGGAACCAGCCGAGGCAGATCTGCAGGAAGGAGCGCGTCGGAATGTGGTCGCAGTCGAAGATCGCGAGGAATTCGCCCTTGGTGATCTTCAGCGCCTCGTTGATGTTGCCCGCCTTCGCATGGCGGTTATGCGTGCGGATCGTCCAGTTGACGCCGACTTCCTCGCAGAAGGTCTTGAACTCGGGACGGCGGCCGTCGTCGAGGACGTGGATCGCGAGCTTGTCGCTGGGGTAGTCGAGCGCGAGCGCCGCGTAGATCGTCGGCTTCACGACCGAGAGCGGCTCGTTGTAGGTCGGGATGAAAACGTCGACGGTCGGCCACTGGCTGCGGTCGGCGGGCAGCGGCAACGGCTTGCGCTTGAGCGGCCACGCGGTCTGGAAGTAGCCGAGCAGCAGCACCAGCGCCGCGTAGACTTCGGCCGCGACGAGCAGAAGACCCCAGGCGGCGTCGAGCGGACGTTCCCAGTAGGTCGTTTCGGTGAGACGCCAGAACATGTAGCGGCCCGACGCGACCACCGACAGCATGATCATGACGAGCGTCGCGTACTGGCCTTGCAGACGTCGGAATCCCAGCGCGCAGATGAAGCAGATGGTCGCGAACGCGAGCTGCTGGCCGAACGCGAGCGGCACCGTCACGACGAAATACAGCGCGAACGCGGCGAAGATCGTCAGCAGGACCACCATGATCCGGCTGCCCCAGAGGCGCGCATCGACGAAACGTTCGAGACGCGAGGTCGCGACGCTCACTTCCGTTTCCGGCGACGGCTTGTCGGCGCTCATGCGAGTTTCCTCGACGAGGCGGCCATCGCATCGACCGCGGAGAGAAGCCACTCGCCGCACGCGCGCAGATCGGCGGCGGCTTGCGAAAGCGGGTCGTAGTGGATGAGCGTCGTGTCGCACGCGAGCGATTCGGAGACGCCTTCATCCTGATGGATCACGCCCGGAAACAGCTTCGTGCCGAGCATGTTGCGCAGCACCTTGAGCACGTCCTTGCTCAGCTGGCGCGATTGATCGACCTGATTCACGACGTAGCCCTGGCCCGCGAAGTTCTGGCGCGGCGCGGCGTAGGCGTCGATCATGCGCTCCATGCCGGGAATCGCAGCATATGATGCGGCATCCGCCAGCACCACATTCAGCGCGAAGTTCGCCGCCGTGAGCGCGGTGCGCGTGTAGACGGAGGAACCGGGCGGCGTATCGACGATCACGATGTCGTTGGGGTCGAGCGCGAGCGATTCGAGCGCATGCGCGAGCCAGGCGGGATCGCTGTCGACGAGTGCCTCGAAGCGGCGGCGGTCGTCCTCGATCACGGCGCCGTAGGGCAGCACGGTGACGCCATCGACGCCGTCGAACATCACGGTCTGCCAGGGATCGCCTGCGAGCGTCGCGCGCGATATGCCGTCGATGCTGTCGAGCGGAATGCCGAAGTGCAGGCGTAGCGCGTTCTGCGGATCGAGATCGAGCACGATCACGCGACGGTTGCGCGCGGCGAGCACCGAGGCGAGATTGGCGGCGAGCGTCGTCTTGCCGACGCCGCCCTTCGCGGAAACTACCGTGATGACTTTCATGAGCGTGAGAGGCGGCCCGCGCGCGCGTCGAGGCCTGCGCTTGCTTGCGTGTTCGTGGGTTCGTTGGCGTGGCGCAGGCGCTCGAACATGGCGCCGAGCGAATCCGTGGGCGCGCTCTGAGCGTGTTGTTGCTGCGGCCTGAAGAGCTTGCCGAGGATCGAGTGTGGCTCGGCGGGCACCGGCTCGGGCGCACGCGGCGCGGGCGCCGCCGGCGGCACATGGGCGGGCGCGCGGCGCGCGAGGAAGCCCGATCCGGCCGTGGCCGCCGGGCGCGGCGTTTCCGCGTGACCCGTGCCGGCGTCTTTCGCTGCGGGCGGCTGAACCGGCGGCACGTCGACCGCCGAAGCGGTGGCCGAATCCGGAATCGTTCCGGTCTCCTTCGACGCCGATTCGCCCAGCACCGAAAAGCGCAAGGCGCTCAGTGATTCGGCCGCAGGCGGCGTGACGGGCGGAATCGTGCGGCGATGCGGCCGCGTGAAAAGCTGCTGCTTGCCGCGATGGATCGGCGTCGGCTTGTCAGCCGGTTCGACCGACGGCTCACTCGGACGCGCGCGCGCCGTGCTCGACTGTGCGTCGCGGCGCGGCGCGATCTCGGGAATCGCCGGCTGCGCGAAGTCGAGCGTGGCAAGCAGCGGCCAACGGGTCCGGGCCGTCTTGGCCTCGTTCTCCCGTCCGATTTCCTGGTAGTCGCCTGCATTGCCGCCGAAATGATCGAACAGCTTCTCGATGTCGCGCGAAGTATTCATGATGCCGCTTCCTCGTCGTGCCTATTCTTACTGCCTGGCCGGTGCTGCATGTTTTGATCCGCCCGTCGGGGCGGTCGATGCCGCCGCATCGGGGCGGCGGTCGGATGACGCTGAAGCTGCTTCAGGCTGCGACGCGCGCGAGCCTGAATTCGATGCCGGCGTCGTCGCCGAACTCGCTCGCCTGGCGGATTGCGAGCCCTTGCGCGCCGAGCGCGGCGAGCCACTGCTGATACGCACCTTCGAGAAACGCGGGCGTCCAGGCAAGCGCGCGTTCGCCGAAAGCGGGCAGCGGCGCGCAAAAATGCACGATCCTCAAGTAGTCGCGTTCATCGGAAAGTTCGACGAAGCCCCAGTCTGTGTCGCGCCAGAGCGCATTGAGGGCGTCGGCGAGCGCCGCGGTGGAGTCGCAGGCCGGCAAGGGCCGGGCGTCGGCGAAGCGGCTGCCTACGCGATGCATCAACTGACGCAGTTCGTTGCGCCCGATCTGCGCTTCGAACTCGTCCGCAAGCGCGGCCAGAAGGCCACGCCATTGCCTGGAAATCTGACTGTCCAACAGGTAATCGAAAATAGCGGCCATGTTTTCGTTCAGCAGGGCGCAAGCCACAGCATGAGGTTGATCGGTCTTGTTTACGGCCTCGCCAGGAATCCCTTTACCCCGCGAGCATTGATCCAGACGTTTGTCCAGGCGCTATTACACGTCTGAACTTACTTCAATGTCATTTTTTTCGCCAGTAGAAAGACTAGCAGCGGATTGTTTTGTGGGATTGGGCGAAAAGGACGTGGCAGAGAGCCCAATTCAGGCATTCGGGAGCCATCGGCATGGACGAAATATCGACACCCAGGCGCGTGGTTCGATCGCCGCGCGCGACCCGCCGCCCCAAGCGGAGGCGAAGTGTACCATCTCGTTAATACAGTCGATCGAGCGGCGTGCGTTCTGATTCGTACGGATTGACGTGTGCTGCAGAATCGTGCCGAAGGCCCGCTAAGTCGATGATTCGTCTAACTTAACCGGCGTACAGGCAGCGACGAGCGCGATCCGATTGATTTTCTTGGCAAGCGACTGCTTCAGGTCAACATACGGCCGGACGAAAAAAAGCGCCCCGAGTGGGGCGCTTCGCATGAAATTCTGAACGCTCAGGGGTTTGCGCGTACCGCGTCCCGAACTGCGTCCATCACGATGCCGTAATTGAGCGGGATGTCCAGCGAATCGGAGTAGCCGGGTTCGTCGGCGGACTCCTTTGGGAGTGCACGGACCGGAATAGCTTCATAGGCGGTTTCGCCTGCCGGATTGTCGCGTCCTTCGATGGCACCCTGCAATTGCGGATTCTTCACGATTAACTCCTTCCGGTAATGGAGCGGCGAGGAACTGCAATATAAACCAATGTCATGACATTTTGGCGACTTCGATTTGAAAACTCGCTCCGAAACTGCTGCGCGCGGCGCGCCGGTAATCGCCGCGGTCGCGCATTTCGAGAGAGTGCGGGGCCTCTAGTGTAACGGCAGCGTGCCGTTCGGAATGCGCAATTGGATTATGACGATGGTGTGTCGATATTGCGCCAGAGGGCTGGAATCGGCCCGGAAATTGCATGACCATAAGCATGCTACGTAGGCTTTTAATGATCACGGTGCGCGAATGGATTCTCCAATTCCGTCCTTGGCGGAAACAAATTCTATCGAAAGCGGCGACTGTGACATCGTTTGTTTCCCTTTATCATGAAGCGACCGGTTGCACGATGCCGGTGCGGACGCCCTAATAAGAAAGGAGAAAGCGGCAATGAGCAAAATCGCGATCGTCGGCGCGACGGGCAATGTCGGCAGCCGTTTGCTGGAGGAAGCGTTGCGGCGTGGACACACGGTCACCGCCATCGCGCGCGACACGTCCGCGCTCGAGAAGCGGGACAGCGTCGACGCGCAGAACGTCGATGTGCTCGATGCGGACGCGCTAACGGCTGCCATCGCGGGACACGACGCGGTGTTCAGCGCGACGCACTTCGCCACGGTATCCGCAAGCGCGATTCTGGAGCCGGTCAAGCGGGCTGGCGTGCGGCGCCTGCTGGTGGTGGGCGGCGCGGGCAGCCTTTACGCGGCGCCCGGTCAGCGCGTGCTGGACCTGCCGAACTTCCCGCCCGCGTACAAGCCGGAAGCCACCGCGGGCGCGGCCTTCCTGGATGCGTTGCGACGGGAACGCGACGTCGACTGGACATTCATCTCGCCTTCAGCCGAGTTCGTTCCGGGCGCGCGCACGCAGAAATTCCGGCTCGGTGTCGACGAACTGCTCGTCGACAACAACGGCCGCAGCTGGATTTCATTCGAGGACTACGCGATCGCCTTCCTCGACGAGTTCCAGAAGGGCGCCCATATCAGACAGCGCATCACCGTCGGATATTGAAGGCGCGCGCGGCAAGACTGGCATCGTCGAGCGATGCCGGTCTTGCCGTTTTCTTTTGCCGCTGGCGTCAGCCGTGGAAATCGACTTCCACTTCTTCGCTGTTCTGCGGCATGGCGGCGGCGAGGATCATCGCGGCGGCGTTCTGCGGCTTCGGATCGCGCTGCGACGGCCGATAAACCTGATCCCCGCGATGAATCGGCATACCCGAGAGCGAGCACACGCCCTCGGCGTTGGCCGTGGTCGCGCGCCATCCCTGATAGCCGTAGTGACACGTTCCAGGATCCGACCAGTACACGAGCGCCGTCGCGCTGCTCGGACGCTCGATCACGCGCACGATGGCCTGCGGAAAAGGCAGCCGGTCATCGGGACGATGCGTATGCGTGCGATTCCAGTCGCGTGTCAGGCGCTCGAGGAACGCGCTTTCGGCGCGCGCCGTTTTCTGAGATGGGGCAGTGCGGGCGATATCCTTCGGCATCGCCTCGAGCAGGTGAACCGTCTGTGACCACGGGTCCGCTCTTTTCGAAAAAGCTGTCATGGCATTGTTCCAGGCTTTGACTCGACCTAGAACGTACGTCATTAAGCACAATCCGATAAATACTGCATCAGTGAATACACTATCCCGTTGTCACGAATAATCGGGCAGCCGATGTCGAGGGCCCGCCTCGTGCCTTTACTGGCGTGCGCTCAAGCGATTCGTAAGGTCATGCTCGGACCGGCGCGGATGGCCGACCAGGCGCAATCGCCCGCATCTGCGAGGGGTTTTGTTCGCGATTCGCGCTTTTTGTATGGCCAAAGCGACTGCGATGGCCCTTCGCGCGAGGCGTGGACCCAGTCGAAGCCTTGCCTGCATTGCCCTTCGGTCAGTCCTTGGTTGCCACCGAAGACCGGTCGACGGCGAGATCACCGCGCGATAGTCGACGCGCACGCTGTGCGTGCATTGTTCGCGATTCGCTAACGGTCGCGCGTTCTAAGCAACCGCCCGCGCCGCAGCACGCCCGCGCAGCCATTCCAGCGCCAGCAGCAGACTCGTCGAGAACACGATGAGAATCGTCGCCAGTGCCGCGATGGTCGGGCTGATGTTCTCGCGGATGCCGGTAAACATCTGGCGCGGCAACGTCGTCTGATCGGCGCCGGCGAGAAAGAGCGTCACCACGACTTCATCGAACGAGGTAGCGAAGGCGAACAACGCGCCCGATATCACGCCCGGCGCGATGACCGGCAGCGTCACGCGGAAAAACGTCCTGAGCGGGCTCGCGCCGAGCGACTGACTCGCCCGCACGAGGTTGTAGTTGAAGTTCTGCAATGTCGCGCCGACGGTCGTCACGACGAACGGCACGCCGAGCGCCGCGTGCGCCAGAATCAGCCCGAAATACGTATTCGCGATGCCGAGCGGCGCAAAAAACAGATACATGCCGACGCCGACGACGATCACCGGCACGATCATCGGCGAGATGAGCACGGCCATCAGCACGCTCTTGCCCATGAAGTTCGCCTTGGTCAGCCCGACCGCCGCGAGCGTCCCGAGAATCGTCGCGACGACCGTCGCGGAAGGCGCGACGATGAAGCTGTTTTTTGCAGCCATGCGCCATTCCTGCGACATGACGAGATTGTGATACCAGCGCATCGACCAGCCGGGAATCGGATAGACCAGGAACGTGCTCGACGAGAACGATAGCGGCACGATCGCGAGCACCGGCAGGATCAGATACAGCAGCGTCAGCACGCAAATGATGCGCAACGCGAAATACCAGATGCGTTCGATGGCGGAGGTATGCGGCGCGAACATCGGTTTGGCGAGTTTCATCTTTCTTTACCCCAGGCTCACGTTCGAGCGCGTGAAGCGTCCGTAGACGACATAAAGCAGCAGCGTCGCGGCGAGCAGCAGCGCGCCGAGCGCGCACGCCATGCCCCAGTTGATCGTCACGTTGGTGAAGTAGGCGATGTAATAGCTGACCATCTGGTCGTTCGGCCCGCCGAGCAGCGCCGGCGTGATGTAGTAGCCGATTGCGAGGATGAACACGAGCAGCACGCCCGCGCCGATGCCCGGATAGGTCTGCGGCACGTACACGCGCCAGAACGCCGCGAACGGATGGCTGCCGAGCGACACCGCCGCGCGCTGATACGTCGGCGGGACGGATTTCATCACGCTATATAGCGGCAGGATCATGAAAGGCAGCAGGATGTGCGTCATCGAGATATAAACGCCGACGCGATTGAACAGCAACGCCAGCGGCGAGCCGATCAATCCGCTGCCGATCAGCGCCGTGTTCACCAGCCCTTCGCTCTGCAACAGCACGATCCACGCGGCGACGCGCACCAGTATCGACGTCCAGAACGGAATCAGCACGAGCACCATCACGAGATTCGCGCGGCGCTCGGGCAGCGTTGAAATCCAGTAGGCGAGGGGATAGCCAAGCAGCAGGGCGAACAAAGTCACGCCAACGCCGATCACGAACGTTCGGCCAAAGACGTTCAGATAGATCGACTGGTCCGGATCGGCGTGGACGATATTGCCGAAGCCGTCCTGCTTGTGATCGAGCGATGCGAGCAGATAGAACGGTGAATAGCGGCCTGCGTTCTTGGCGATCGCCTGCCAGTAGGCGGGATCGTTCCAGCGTTCGTCGATTTCCAGAAACTTCGACTTGATTTGCGCGGCGGGCAGCGGCTTGCCGTCGTCGCCGGTCAAAGGCATCGCGCGGGCGGTTTTCGCGACCAGCGAGCGATAGCCCGGAATTTCCGTATTCAGGCGCCGGGCGAGCGCGCCCATCGATTCGCCTTCCGAGATCGTGGTCAGGTCCTGCGCGAGCGCGGCATAGGCTTCGTCCGATGGCGGCGCCTTGCGGTCCCATTTCGCGAGCGCGGCGCCGGTGTGCGGCAGCGCGTTGGCCACTTCGGGATTTTCGATCGCGCGCGTGAGCAGCGCGCCGATCGGCACCACGAAAATCAGAAACAGGAAAATGGCGAGCGGCGCGATGAGCGCGAGCGCCATGGCGCGCTTCTTCGCGTCGGCGATCTTCAGTTCGCGCTTCAGGCGCGCGCTCGATTCGCGCGAATCGTCCGCGGGGATCGTCATGGTGTTCACGCTTGTGTCTCCTTCTTTGCGGTCGCGCTTTCGGAAAGCGCGACCGTCTTGCTGCCTATGACGCGTTTACTTCGACGCCCACGCGGTGAAACGCTGCTCCAGCTCGTCGCCGTGATCGGTCCAGAACGCCATGTCCTGCAGCACTGCGTTCTTCGCGTTTTCCGGCGAGTTCGGCATGTCGGCCTTGATCTTGGCGTCGAGCGCGGAGATCGCGGCCTTGTTCACCGGGCCGTACGCGATGTTCTTCGCATAGGTTTCCTGCGGCTTCTGCGACACCGAATACGCGATGAACTGCTGCGCGACGTCCTTGTTCGGCGAGCCCTTCGGAATCGCCCAGTAGTCGAGGTCGTAGATGCTGCCGTTCCACACGACCTTCAGGTTCTTGCCTTCCTTGCGCGCCGCGTCGATCCGGCCGTTATACGCGGTGGACATCACGACGTCGCCCGCGACGAGGAACTGCGGCGGTTGAGCGCCGGCCTCCCACCATTGAATCGACGGCTTGAGTTCGTCGAGCTTCTTGAACGCGCGGTCCGCGCCGGCCTTCGTGCCGAGCACCTTGTAGACGTCCTTCGGCGCGACGCCGTCGGCCATCAGCGCGAATTCGAGGTTGTAGCGCGCGCCCTTGCGCATGCCGCGCTTGCCGGGGAATTTCTTCGTGTCCCAGAAGTCCGCCCAGCTCGCCGGCCCGGTTTTGAGTTTGTCGGCGTTGTAGGCGAGCGCCGTCGACCACACGAAGAAGCCGACGCCGCAGGTCTGCGGCGATTCGGGCACGAGATCCGACTTCTTGCCGATCTTCGACCAGTCGAGCTTTTCGTACAGACCTTCGTCGCAGCCGCGTCCGAGATCGCCCGATTCCACTTCAACCACGTCCCAGTTCACGTGCTTCGCTTCGACCATCGCCTTGACCTTGGCCTGTTCGCCGTTGTACTCGACGGCGGTGACCTTGTTCTTCGACGACTGTTCGAACGGCTGGTTGAACGCGACCTTCTGCGCGTCGCCGTTCGCGCCGCCGAAGTTGACGACGGTGATTTCCGCCGCGCCTGACACCGCCGACGCGCATGCGAGCGCCGCCGCCATGGAACACAGTGCGAACTTCTTCATGATGGTTTCCTCTGTCTGCTTGGTTTTATCAGTGGAGCTACGGGAGTCGGAAGCGAGACGCTTCGTCTGAATTCAGGCGAACACGCGCAGATGCTCGGGCGCGAATTCGAGCGCGATGGGCGCGCCGGGCGTGAAGCCGTCGAGCGCCGCGGTGCCGAGCGGCACCTTGACGAAGCATTCGTCCTGCTCGCGCACGCCGCAGCGCATCCGCACGTGATCGCCGAAATAGATGAGGCTCTTCGCTTCGCCCGCGAGCGCGTTGATGCCGTTGCCATTCGTGTGGCCGTTGCCCGACGTGAGCTTCATGCGCTCGGGCCGGATGCACGCGATCGCCGATGCACCCGGTTTCGCGTTCGCGACATTGAGCCCCGACACGCGCGTGCCGTCGGCGAGACGGATCTCGCAGAAGTCGCCCTGAATCTGTTCGACGGTGCCGCGCAGCCGGTTGCTGTCGCCGATGAAGTTCGCGACGAACTCGTTGCACGGCGCTTCATACAGATGATCGACGGTGTCGAGCTGCTGCACGATGCCCTTGTCGAACACAGCGACGCGGTCGGACATGGTGAGCGCCTCGCCCTGATCGTGCGTGACGTAGACGAAAGTGACGCCGAGCTTCTCGTGCAGCGCCTTGAGCTCGATCTGCATGTGCTCGCGCAACTGCTTGTCCAGCGCGCCGAGCGGCTCGTCCATCAGCACGAGCTTGGGCTCGAACACGAGCGCGCGCGCCAGCGCGATACGCTGCTGCTGGCCGCCGGAAAGCTGCGCCGGATAGCGCTTCGCGAAGCTCTCCATGCGCACCATCTTGAGCGCGTTGTTCACCCGATGCGCGCGTTCTTCGGCGGACATCTTGCGCACCGTCAGCGGATATTCGACGTTCTGCTGCACCGACAGATGCGGAAACAGCGCGTAGTTCTGAAACACCATGCCGATGTCGCGCTTGTGCGGCGGCACCTTGTTGAGCAGCTTGCCGTCGAGCCAGATTTCGCCGCCGGTCGGGAACTCGAAGCCGGCGAGCATCATGAGGCAGGTCGTCTTGCCGGAACCGGACGGCCCGAGCAGGGTGAGGAACTCGCCCTGATAAATATCGAGATCGAGCGATTTGACGACGAGCGTTTCGCCGTCATAGGTCTTTCGAACGCCGCGAAAGCTGACGATCACCTGATCGGATTTCATCTTCCGTGTCTCCTTCGGAAAATCCTGGTACTGCCGGGCGTCGTGGCCGACGCCCGGAAATTTTTTCCACTGCTTGGGATAACTATAGCCCGTTACGGTTCTACAATGGGGAGCCATTTCAATATTCAAAATGGAACCACTTCGGGCTGTCGGAAGAGAGTGGCTCCTAGCGCGGGAAACAATCATGGATACCATCATCCTCGCCGACTGGCTGAGCGCGCGCCTCGATCGCACGGCCGCCGAACCGGTGTATCGGCAAATGCTGGAAGGCATGCAGGAGGCCATCCTGACGAGCCAGCTCGCGCCGGGCACCAAGCTCCCGAGCTCGCGCACGCTCGCGACCGATCTCGGCATCGCGCGCAATACCGTGCTGCATGTGTACGACCAGCTCACGGCCGAAGGCTACGTGACCTCGACGACCGGCAGCGGCACCTATGTCGCCGATACCGCGCCGCGTGACGGCGGCGGTGTCAAGAAAGCGAAGCTGGCGGAAACGCAGCCGCAATGCACGATCTCGCGGCGCGGCGAGCGTCTGATCGCGCAGGCGGGCGTGTCGCCGAAGCAGTGGGGCGCGTTCATGCCCGGCGTGCCGGACGTCGCCGAATTTCCGGCGCGCACATGGAGCCGGCTGCAGGCGCGTCTCTGGAAGCGCGCGAGCCCCGATCTGCTCACGTATGCGCCCGGCGGCGGCTATCGGCCGCTGCGGCGCGCGCTGTCGGACTACCTGCGCGTCGCGCGCTCGGTGAAGTGCCAGCCGGACCAGATCATCATCACGACGGGCATCCATCAGTCGGTCGATCTCGCCGTGCGGCTGCTCACCGATTTCGGCGACCGCGCGTGGGTCGAGGACCCGTGCTACTGGGGCGTGCGCAGCGTGCTGCAATCGTCGGGGCTGACGCTCGTGCCGATTCCCGTCGACGAAGAAGGGCTCAACCCGAACGCGCGCGACATGGCCGACCCGCCGCGCATCGCGCTCGTGACGCCGTCGCATCAATATCCGCTCGGCATGGTGATGAGCCTCGCGCGGCGTCGCGCGCTGCTGGAGTTCGCGCGCCAGCACAAGGTGTGGATCATAGAGGACGATTACGACAGCGAGTTTCGCTACGGCAGCCGGCCGCTGTCATCGCTGCAGGGACTCGACGACGCCGGACAGGTCATCTACGTGGGCAGTCTCGGCAAGATGCTGTATCCCGGCTTGCGGATGGGTTACATGGTCGTGCCCGAGCCGCTCGTGGAGACGTTCAGGACGGGCGTGGCGGAGCTGTATCGGGAAGGGCAGCTGATGCAGCAGGCCGTGCTGACCGAGTTCATTCTCGACGGGCATCTCACGACACACGTGCGGCGCATGCGCGGACTCTACGGCGAGCGCCGGGAATTGCTGATCAACGCCATTCGCGCACGCTTCGGCGACACGCTCGCGGTGCGCGGCGACGAAGCCGGGCTGCATTTCGTGCTCGAATTGCCGCGTTTCGTCGATGATCGCGCGGTCGCGTCCGCCGCGCTCGCAGCCGGCGTCGTGACGCGGCCGCTGGTCAATTACTTCATGGATCGCGAAACCGCGCTGCGCGGCTTGATGCTCGGCTACGCGTGCGTGCCGAACGACGATATCGCGCCCAATTTCGCGAAGCTCGCCGATGTCATCGAGCGCGCGCTCATGCCCATGCAGGTCGCCCACGCATGAAGCCTGCCTTTGAATTCAATCGCATTGATTGAAATACTTGATTTCCCTTACGGGCATTTCTATCGCACTCTTGAAGTTCTCTCGGGTTGTGTCAAATCCCCGACTCAACCCTTCGCACCGGCCTCGCGCCGGTGTTTTCTTGTGTGCATCTATCGTTGTTCGGCCGCGCCGCGCTTGACCGCCCGCACCACGCGCGCGAGCGCCTTCAACGCATCCGCCGGCGTGTCCGCGAACTGCGCGGCGACGATCGCGCCGTCCACGGCCAGGGCGAGCGCCTGCGCGTCGGCCTTGGCCGTGCGCGATGCCGGCATGAGCGCGCGGATCGCCGCGGTCATGTCGCGCTTGTGACGCCGCGAGATATCGACCGCCTGCGGCAGCGTCGCGCCGACTTCCACGACCGAATTGATGAACGCGCAACCGCGATAGCTTTCGTTGCCGAACCATTCCGCCAGCGCGGGCACGAGCGCGTTTAGCGTGCCGCCGTGACGCGCGAGCGCATCATGGAACCATGCCATCCAGTTGTCGTGACGAAAGTCCAGAAACGCAACGATCAGATCGTCCTTGCTCGGAAAGTATCGATAGAAGGTTTTCTTCGCGACGCCCGATTCGGCGATCACGCGATCGATGCCCGTTGCGCGAATGCCGTCGCGGTAGAAGAGATCGTGCGCGGTATGCAGGATGCGTGCGTCCGGCGCGAGCTCGGCGACATCGGCGGGGAAAGCTGAGGTATTCATGCAATCGATTGTAGACAGGTTCGTCTACCTGCGCTAGAGTGCATCGGGTAGACAGATCTGTCTACCCAATACATCTCATCGCTGAAGAAGAGGACTCGCCATGGAATCCAAACCGCCGTTTCCGCCGTTCGATGAAGAATCCGCCAAACTGAAAGTCCGTCTCGCCGAAGACGGGTGGAACACGCGCGATCCCGAGCGTGTGTCGCTCGCCTATACCGTGGACACGCGCTGGCGCAATCGCGCGGAGTTTGCGAACGGACGCGAGGAAGTGGTCGCGTTTCTGCGGCGCAAATGGGCGCGCGAACTCGACTATCGGTTGATCAAGGAGTTGTGGGCTTACAAGGAAAATCGCATCGCCGTGCGCTTTGCGTACGAATGGCATGACGACGCCAACAACTGGTATCGCAGCTTCGGCAACGAGAACTGGGAATTCAACGAGGCAGGCTTGATGACGCATCGCCATGCATCGATCAACGATCTGCCGATCAAGGAAGCCGATCGCAAATATCACTGGCCGCTCGGCCGCCGGCCCGATGATCATCCGAGCCTGAGCGACCTGGGATTCTGAGTATAGGCGGCGCGGCGCGCTACATGTCGCGGCGGCGCCGGAAGGCCCACCATCCGGCGAGCGCGGTGAAGGTGGCGACGATCGCCACCAGCAGCCAGAAGCCATGATGGTTTTCCGCGAGCGGAATGCCGCCCACGTTCATGCCGAAGAAACCCGCCACGATATTGATCGGCAGCGCGAGCACGGTCACGAGCGTCAGCGTGAAGAGCGTGCGGTTGCTTTGCTCGCCCATGCGCGTCGCGACTTCTTCCTGCAGCAGCTTGATGCGTTCGACGAGGCCGGCGAGATCGTTGAGCACGAGCGAGAACTCTTCGGTCGCGTCGCGCAGGTCCTGCACATCCTGCGAATGTAGCCAGCGCGGCGGCCGCGCGAGCAGGCGGAACACGGAGCCGGGCTCGGGCGCGAGCAGCCGTTGCAGTCGCACCAGCACGCGCCGCAGGCCGCCGAGATCGGTGCGGGTCGAGGCGCCGCGCATCGAAAGAAAACGATCCTCGATGCCGTCGACCTCGACGCTCGTGCGCCGCACGATATGCACGAGCAGATCCGCCTGATCGCGCAGCAGATGCGCGAGCAGTTCGGCGGGCGAGCGGAAGATTTCGCCGCGCCTGACCGACTCGCGCAGCGTATCGACGGAACGCAACGGCTTCAGGCGCGCCGTGACGATCAGCTTCTGATGCGTATAGACCCACAGCGTCGCGATCTCGGAGGGCGTCAACTCGAAATTGAACATCACGTCGTTGATGACGGCGAAGAGCGCGCCTTCCTGATGCTCGATGCGCGTCGAGGGCGAGCCTTCGTTGAGCGTGTCGAAGAAGGCATCGGGCAGGCCCAGGCGGGTACGCATCCAGCGCTCGCACGCGCTGTTCGCGAGATCGAAGTGCAGCCAGACGAATTCCTTCGTCGTGTCGTCGCGCGCGAGCCATTGACTCGCGGCTTCGGCATCGATCGGCTCGCCGGGGTGATCGACGTGAAATCGAAAGCCGCAGACGAGGCCGGAGAAATCGGAGCCGTAGGGCGGTCTTTGCAGGGTAGCGGGATTCATGCGAAAAGTCGGTTGCATTCTGATGGGACGCTTCGGGCGTTCGCGCCGCCACGCGCTAGTGTGCCACCGGTCGCGCCCCGAATCGCGATGGTAGCGCGTCAGCGGGAACGAAACGATGGCCTCGCGTGTTTCGCGAGCCTGCGAATATGACCGTCATATTGTCGGCGTATCATCACGCCACGCAAGACGGGCGCACACGCGGCGCCCGCATCGAGCCCGCTGCCAAGGCGGCGCCGCGTGCCAACCTGGGGAAAAGCAGTGGAAGACCATGATGATCTGGACGGGGCGACGCAAAGCACGGCGAGCGGGCTCATGCGGCTCGCGTCGTTGATCGCGGGACTCGCGCGCGAGGGCGTGATCGATACGCGCTTCGCGGCGAAGCTTTCGAAACGCCTCGACAAGGAGGCGCGGCGCGTCTCCACGGGCGGCGCCGTGCCGCTCGACGAAGCGGAGCAGGCGGCGCTGTTCGGCGCACTCGGTGAACTCGATCTCGCGTTGCGCCAGCACGACGCGGCGTCGCTCGTCGAAGCGAATGCGCGCCTGCGCGAGACCGAAGGCGGCGCGGGCAAGCGTCGCAAGGGCAAGAAAGACGGCGAAAAGGGCAGCGACGCCTGATCCGGCGGCGAGCATCGGGCGCGAAACATGCTGCAATGCAGGCGTGTGTTTCCGGCCAATGCTCATGTCTTTATCCCTGCATTCCCAACAGTGCGCGCTGTGGAGCAACCGTAGCGTCTACGCGCACCGCGACCAGTGGCGGATCCTCGTCGTCGACGACAACGTCTTCAGCGCCGAAGCCCTGTCGGCCGCGCTCGCATCGGATGGTTTCGACACGCGCTTTGCGCTGTCCGGCGTCGATGCGCTTCATGCGGTCGATGGCTGGGTGCCGCATGTCGTCATCCTCGATATCACGATGCCGGAGCACGACGGCTACGCAACCGCGCGCGTGCTGCGCCGCATCGCCCGCACGCGCGACGCGGTGATCATCGCGTTTACCGCGCTGGGCGAGGAAACCGTGCGTTCCGAGGGTGTCCCCTCCGGCTTCGACGGCTATTGTCAGAAGGGCAATCCGCCGGGCGCGATCGTTCGTCTGATCGAACGTCTGGTTCATTGATGCGAACGCGCGTTCGCTAAATAATTGTTCTGCCCCCGCTAAACGGACCAAAAGACGCGCCTGCCCGTCGGCGCGCTCAATCCCTTGTCCATCAAGGCTTCGCAATTAAACTGCACGATCGTGCAGCGCGCGATTGTTGGCGCTGAGCGAAAAGTGAATTGAAATTTATGGAGATAAAAAAGCGATAGTAGGGGTATACACTGCGCTTCATCGACGTAGCAGACAGTTTCTCGCAAGACCGCTGCGGCGCTTTCTGAATGAACGTCAACCGTCTCTGGAGCACACCATGAAACGCAATCTTCTCGCTACTCTCCTGATCGCCGCATCCGCCACCATCGCCGCGCCCGCTTTCGCTAGCGGCTACGGTCCGGCTCCGTTCTACCGTCCGGCCGTCGGCGCGCCGGCTTCGCAACAAGGCCCGAGCGCACAAGCGATCGCCGCTCAGGAAAACGCCAACGGCGTGAATTCGACCGCTTTCGGCGGCTCGCGTGACACGCTGGCTCAATCCGGCAACCGTGCGACGCAATCGGGCAACAACCCGCAATCGGTCTTCTTCGGTCACTGATCGAACCGGCAGGCCCGGCTTATCCGCCGGGCTGGCCGGCTGAAGAATCGTTCAGGCGCCCGGCGACCCAGACTCAAAAGGTCTGCGTCGACCGGGCGCCAGCCGTTTTCAGGCCGCGTGCGCCAGCGCGCCGCGCATCACGTTGGCGAGTTCCGACGCCTCGAACTTCGATACATACGCGTTCGCGCCGACCTTGCGAACGTGCTGCTCGTTCGCCGACCCCGACAGCGACGAGTGAATCACCACCGGAATATGCATCAGCCCGGTTTCGGCCTTGATGCGGCGGGTGAGCGTGAAGCCATCCATTTCCGGCATTTCCAGATCGGTCAGCACGAGCGCGATATGATCCGCGACCTCGGTGCCGTCCTTCTGCGCCTTGTGCAACGCCGCTTCCAGCACGTCCCACGCTTCCTGACCGGTCTTGGTCATCACGAAAGGCACGCCCATCGCCGTGAGGCTCTGTTCGATGAGCGCCCGCGCGACGCCCGAATCGTCCGCCGCGAGCACGCGCGCGCCCGGCTTGAGATTGAGCCGCCCGGTATTCGCCTCGGTGATGTCCGCTTCCCGCGACGGCAGCACGTCGCGCACGATGCGCTCGACATCGAGCACCTGCGCGAGCCGCGAGCCGTCGACGTTGCCGTCCAGCCGCGCGAAGCTCGTCACGGTCGTGCCGCCCGAATGCGATTCCGCCGACAGCACCTGATTCCATTCGAGCCGCACGATGTCGTCGACTTCCTCGACCGCGAAACCCTGCGTCGTGCGTGCGAATTCCGTGACGAGCAGGATCTTCGGCCCGTTCTTCGGCCGGCAGCCGGTGATGCGCGCGAGATCGATCACCGGAATGATCTGTCCGCGAATATCCGCGACGCCGAGAATCTCCTCGCTCGATCCGGCCACCGCGGTGATCGTCGGCATCGCGAGAATTTCGCGCACCTTGAACACGTTGATGCCGTAAAGCTCCCGCTGTTCCGAGTTCGGCGCCTCGCCGAGCCTGAACAGAAGCAACTCGAACATGTTGCTGCCGGCGAGCCGCACGCGCTGCTCGATATCCTGTTGTGAACTGCTCACCTCGTTCTCCCTCTGAGCCATGGCGGTGACTTTCCGCCGGATGCCTGATTAGCGGCATTAATCGACGAAACTGAAGGCACGCGCAAAGAAGCACGCGCGTTTGACGATGTGCAAAAGGCGCGGCGCGCCGCACGTGCGCGCGACGCCGTTGATCTATACTTTTTCGAATGGTCGGGTTAATGCCTATGAAGGCATCGGGCGCAAGGCTTTAGGCTGGCAGAAGGCGCAAGTTCAACCCGTCGCCCAGGCGCAACAACGTTCCCCGCATACAACGGAGGCGCTCGATGGCAACAGTCGCACAGGTTCTGAATTCGAAACCCGACCAGACGGTCTTTACGGTGGCCGCAACGACGTCGGTCTTCGATGCAATCAAGCTGATGGCCGACAAGCATATCGGCGCGGTGATCGTCACCGAAGGCGACGAGATCGTGGGCATCATGACCGAGCGCGACTACGCGCGCAAAGTCGTCCTGATGGACCGCGCCTCGAAGCAGACGCCCGTGCGCGACATCATGACCTCGCACGTGCGCTACGTGCGCCCGGATCAAAGCACCGACGACTGCATGGCGCTCATGACCGACAAGCGCATGCGCCACTTGCCGGTGATCGACAACGGCAAGCTCGTCGGCATGATTTCCATCGGCGATCTGGTGAAGAACATCATCTCAGAGCAGCAGTTCACCATTCAGCAGCTCGAATACTACATTCGCGGCGAACACACGTAAGGACCGGCGGTCCGGGCTGTAAGGCTTTCGTTATAATCGGCAGGCCTGCGCACGCGCGCGGGCCACGCTCGACGTGTATCCGCACGCGAGCAATCGAGGAGCGCCGATGACGCCGACAGTCCTATCCGCCGCATCCGCCGAAATCGGAGAAAGCCTCGCCGCCGACGCGCCGTTCTTCATCGTGATGAACGCGGGCTCGGGCCGCCAGCAGGCCGACGCGACACGCGAGGTGCTCGAACGCGAACTCGGCGCGGCGGGCCGGCGCTTCGTATTGCGCGTCGTCGACGATCCGCGCCGCCTGGCGAGCGTCGCGCGGGAAACCGCCGCGGCCGCGTGCGCGCAGGACGGCGTGCTCGTCGGTGCGGGCGGCGACGGCACGCTCTGCACCGTCGCGCATGCGGCGTACGATGCCGGCTGCCCGTTCGCGGTGCTGCCGCGCGGCACGTTCAACTACTTCAGCCGCGACCACGGCATTCCCGCCGACCTCGAACAATCGACCAGGCTGTTGCTCGACGCGCGCGTCTATCCGGTGCAGGCGGGATTCGTCAACGGCCGCATGTTTCTCGTCAATGCGAGCCTCGGGCTTTATCCCCGGCTGCTCGAAGACCGCGAAATCTACAAGCGGCAATTCGGCCGCAGCCGGCTCGTCGCGCTTTGGTCGGCGCTCTTGACGCTGCTGAAGCCGCATCGCCATTTGCGCTTGCATATCGATCACGACGGCAGCACGACGGAAATCCGCTCGTCGACGCTTTTCGTCGGCAACAACCGGCTGCAGATGGAGCAGATCGGCATGCCGGACGAAGCGCAGGCGCTGGAACAGGGTTTGCTCGTCGCGATAGCGCCGCGGCCGGTGGGACGGCTCATGCATCTGTGGCTCTCGCTGCATGGCGCGGCGGGACGGCTGTCGGATTCGGATCACGTCGTGAGTTTCACGTTCGAGCGCATCACGGTGATGCATCCGTCGAAAAAGCGCAAATCGATCAAGATCGCGACGGATGGCGAGATCGCGAAGCTGCGAATGCCGCTGGAATTCCGCGTATCCGACAAGCCGCTTCTCCTGCTCAAGCCCGAACCGAAGGTGGCCGAAGCGAATCGCTCATGACCTTGCTGTTGCAGATTTCCGATACGCATTTCGGCACGGAACGGCCGCAGGTGGTCGCGGCGTTGTTGCGTCTCGCCGCGGCGCTCACACCCGATCTCGTCGTGCTGTCGGGCGACATCACGCAGCGCGCGCGCAGGCGGCAGTTCGCGGCGGCGCGTGCGTTCGTCGATGCGTTCGGCGCGACGCCGACCCTCGTCGTGCCCGGCAATCACGACATTCCGCTCTTCAATCCGCTCGCGCGGCTCTGCTATCCGTATGCGAATCATCAGCGCGCGTTCGGCGCCGATCTGGAGCCTTCATTCGAATCGGCGGAATTGCTCGTGCTCGGCGTGAACACGACACGCGCGTACCGGCACAAGGACGGCGAAGTGTCGATGCAGCAGATCCGACGCGTCGCCGCGCGCCTGGAGGCGGCGAGCGCGGCGCAGTTGCGCGTCGTGGTGACGCATCAGCCGGTGGCCGTCACACGCGCGCAGGACGAGCAGAACCTGCTGCACGGACGCGAGCGCGCGGTGCAGCGCTGGGCGCGCGCGGGCGCGGACCTGATTCTCGGCGGGCATATTCATCTGCCGTACGTGCTGCCGCTGCACGATACCTTCGCGGGTCTGGGCCGCCGCATGTGGGCGGTGCAGGCGGGCACGGCGCTGTCGTGGCGCACGCGCGGCACCATCGACAATTCGGTGAATGTGATCCGCCACGACGGCAGCGACGCCAGTGGCGGCGGCGCGCGGCAAACGACGGTCGAGCGCTGGGACTATTCGGAGACGAGCGAGGCATTCGAGCAGATCGCGCGCCACGAACTCGCGCTCGACGGCGCGAAGCCCGCGGTCGCCGTCACGCTTCCCGGATGACGAGTTCCGCGAAGCCCGTCCCGGCATCGTGCTCACGCGTGTAACGTTCGCCAGGCAGATTCGCGACGACGAGCTCGACGGTCGTACGCACGATGCAGCCCGGGCTGACGTGGCCGCCGAAGACGCGGCCATCGGCATCGGAGACGCTCATGTGCAGGTGCGGACCTTGCGCGGAGAGCGTGCCGGCGAGCGTGAGGATTTCGAGGTCGCCGCGCAGTTCGGCTGCGTCGTCGCGACCCGCGTAGCGCAACCGGGCGACGCTCAGGCTGCCGATGCCCTGAAGCACGAACGCCGCCGACAGTCCGCGCGCGAGAAACGCGTGGTCGAGCGCGGCGCGCAGGTCATCGCCGGGTGAGAGGCGGAGGGTGATCGCATGCATGAGTGGAAGACTACACGCTCGGAGGCCATGATGGCATGATGGGCGCGATCCGTTGGGCGGGTTCATCTTCCGGAGATGCCATGAGTTTCGAACTGACGATGCTGGCCTGGACGCTCGTGCTGGCGCTGGTGCAAGTGTTGCTCCCCGCAGTAGTGCGCAATCGGGAGGTCGGCCTGAAGTACAACGCCGGACCGCGCGACGGCCCCACGCCGCCGCCGGGAAAGCTGTCCGGCCGTCTGATGCGCGCGCAGGCCAATCTGTTCGAGACGCTGCCGATCTTCGCCATCGCAGTGCTGATCGTGCATGTGGCGGGGCGCGAGAACGCGCTCACGCATTCGGGTGCGCTTACTTATTTCGTTGCGCGCGTCGTCTATGTACCGCTTTATGCGGCGGGCGTGCCGTTCGTGCGCTCGCTGGTGTGGCTGATGTCGGTCGTCGGCATCGTGCAGATTCTCGTTCCCATCATCTGACGAGAGGAGTGAAGGGCAATGACCGATCAAGCTTCGACCATCGAGGTCGACACCGGGCCGAATCCCGAATTCGCCGTAATCCTGATGCACGGCCTCGGCGCCGATGCGAACGACTTCGTGCCGCTCGTGCCTGAACTGCGCATCGCCGATGCGCCCGCCATCCGTTTCGTGTTTCCGAACGCGCCCGAGATCGCCGTCACCGCCAACGGCGGCTATGTGATGCGCGCGTGGTACGACATTTTGTCGTTCGAGGGCATCAACCGGCGCGTGGACGAGGCGGGCATCGTGCAATCGGTGGAACGCGTGCGCGCGCTGATCGCGGAGCAGAACGCGCGGGGTATTCCGAGCGAGCGCATTTTCATTGCGGGATTTTCGCAGGGCGGGGCGATGACGTATCACGCGGGCCTTACGCATCCCGACAGGCTCGCCGGGTTGATCGTGCTGTCGGGCTATATTCCGTCGGAAGGGCTGATCGATGAATCGCTCTCAGACGCGAATCGCTCGATTTCGATCTTCGCCGCGCATGGCAGTGCCGACGATGTGCTCAATGTGAGCCTTGGCGAGCAGGCTTGTGAGTTCGCGCGCGCGCAGGGGTGTGAGGTTCAGTGGCATGCGTATCCGATGCCGCATTCCGTGTGTATGGAGGAGGTTGAGGCGTTGCGGGGGTGGTTGGGAGCGCGGCTGGCTTCTTAGGCGTTGTCGCCGGATCTCGATCACGGGATCCGGCGAACAACCTTCAAACGCTGACGGTTTCGCAAGCGCGACCATCAATCAACGCCAGCATCCCACGCCGCAACTCCGCCGGGCTGACCGGCTTGGAAAGCACATCCTGCTCACACGCGAGCGGCACGATGCTCGCCGCCGGCTCTCCCGTCACGACGAGACAAGGGCACGGCCGTCCGAGCCTCGCCGCGCCGAGCATCGCGACCTCACGCGCGGTCTTCGCGTCGCGCAACCGGAAGTCCGTGATGATCAGATCGGGAAAACGCTCG
Organism: Caballeronia sp. NK8; assembly: GCF_018408855.1. Classification (GTDB taxonomy): domain Bacteria; phylum Pseudomonadota; class Gammaproteobacteria; order Burkholderiales; family Burkholderiaceae; genus Caballeronia. The sequence goes on from NZ_AP024323.1 coordinate 506,622, forward strand.
ATATCGCCGAGAATCGACTGAAACTCCTCGAAGCTCGCCGCCGAATCGTAAAGCACGCCCCATTGCGACAACAGCGCTTCGGTCGACGCGCGCACGAGGCCATCGTCCTCGACGAGCAGCACATAACGCCCCTTGAGCTGCGCCATATCCGCCGCTTCCGAGCGCGCCGGCGCGCGCGCCGACGGCTTGTCGGGCGATGGCCCGCACAACGGCATTTCGAGCGAAAAGCGCGAGCCGCGGCCCTCGGTCGATTTCAGCTCGATGCGGTGCTGATCCAGCATCGAGATCACGGCGTTGACGATCGACAGCCCTAGCCCCAGTCCCTTGTCGCGATCCTGCTCGGGATTGTCGACCTGAAAGAACGGCTGGAAGATCGCGTCGAAATAATCGGCCGGAATGCCGATGCCGTTATCCAGCACGTCGATGCGCGCGCGCGTCGCGGAGCGCACCACGCCGACGATCACCGTCGGCTTTGAGGATTTGTTCTGGTCCGCGTACTTGATGCCGTTCGACACGAGATTGGCCACTGCGCGCCCGAGCCAGTGCGAATCGCTGCGCACGCAGACGACATCTTCCTTCGGCAGCCGCAGGCGCAATTCGACGCCACGGCTCATCGCGAACGGCCGCAACTGCTCGGCGGCTTCCTCGACGATCTGCCGCACGTCGAACACGTGATAGCGCGGCACGACGCGCCCCGACTCCAGCCGCGACAGATCGAGCACCGCGTTCAGAAGCCGCGCGAGGATCACGGACGAACGCCCGCATTCGTTGATGAGGCGCTCGGCCTGATCGAACTCGCCGTTGCGGATGGCCTCGGCGGCGGCCTGCAGGAACAGGTTGAGCGCGTGCATCGGCTGACGCAGGTCGTGTGTCGCGGCGGCGAGGAAGTTGGATTTCTCGCGGCTCGCGGTCTGCGCGGCGATCATCTGCTGTTCGCGCAGCGCGAGCAGCGCGTGAGTCTTGTTCTCCTGATCCTTCTTCGAGACTTCGAGCTCGCGATTCTTGCGGCCGAGCGAGACGTTCGCAGCGCGCAATTCGTCGTTGAGCGACGCGAGCGCGCGCTCGGAGCTATAACGCTCGCGCGACACGCGCTCGGCGTGCGTGCAGACGCCGTGCCCCACGACCACGACGTTGAACATATAGAACAGCCCGGCGAAGAAGTCCTCGGGATTGAGCAGATGCAGGGTGATCTGCAGCAGGACGATCGACGCCATTGTGATGATGCCGGCGGTCAGCGCGACGCGCGAGCGCAGATAGAAGAAGCTGAACTGGAAGAACAGCGCGAGACAAAGTCCGATGAAATGCTGCGTGTAGTTATAGGGCGCGGGCGTGATCGCGACCATCGTGAGGATCAGGCACAGCAGCCCGTAGATGCCCGTGAGAATGATGCGCTGGGCAGTTGCGTGCGAGCGGAACGACGGCCGCAGCACCAGCACGCCGACGAAGAACAACAGCGCGATGCCCGCGAAGCGCAGCGCGAGGATGTCGGGCAGGCGCGCGGCGAGCGCCTGATTGCCACGCGCGAAGCTGAAGTCCCACCAGAGAAAGCACGTCCAGATGGCGAGTGCGAGCAGCGTCGACGCACGCCGGAACGCGCAGAAGCGCTGGCTGTGGTCGTCGAGAAACTGCGCCTCGAGCGCGGGATCGGAGAACGGCGCCGGAATCGAGAGATTGCGCACCAGGCTCATGCCGGCCTCGCGGGCCGCAGCGAAGAGAATGCCTGGATTGCGCGCGCCGGCGGCGCGCTGGGGGACGGCCATCTTCATGCTCGCTCACGGAATCGGGGTTAACTACTTTAGGCCAATGCGGTCATACAAATACGCCTTTTTTTAGCAATCAGCCGTTATACCCGGAAATTATTGCGTGTTTTTGATGGGTTCGGACGGGATGCGAAGAGGCGGAAGGGAGGCGGAGGAGAACTGGGCCGGGCCGGTGCCGGGCGCCGAACGGCGAGCGTCTGGTTTTCGCTCGCCGATTCGAAGGACAGCCATATCGAATGCCCCCCGCACGATGACGAGGGCGGCTTTTCGGGTTGCTCAGCTTTTCGGTTTGGCCTTGGTGGTGCGCTTCGTGACCTGCATTTCCTTCGCGCCGGTAGCCTTCGCGGGCGACGCCTTGGTGCCGGCCGTTTTCTTGCGGCTCGACATTTCGGTTTCAGCGGGTTGGCTCGCCTGAGCCTTGCGTGGGGATGGCATGCTGACCTCCTTCAGTGTGTGTCCATATCGACACACTGATAACCATAGGATGCGCTCAGCCGGTATTCAAGCGCCGGCGGGACTTGCGCGCAACGCATCGGCCAAAAAACTTCTGAGGACGAAGCATTTCGATGCGATGCGATGCGACGTGCACGCGGCGCGCCCGGCGATCAACGGATCAGCTTCAGCCCGGCCGGCAGCGTTTCGCCGAACACGCGGCCGACGTCCGCGCGATCCAGCTCGACGGTCTCGCGGACCATCGCGGTCCACGCGTGCGCCGCGCCCATCGCTTCGAGGCGCTGCACGACGGCGGCGCGCGCCTCGTCGGGCAGGTCGCGGGAACGGTCGCCGGTCATGCGCGCGATCTGCACGGCGGCGAACGCGGCCGGATCGATCTTCTTCCAGTCGAGCGCGAGGATCGCATCGAGCCAGGCGACGGCGACCTCCGGCGGCACGACGCCGTGCGCGCTGCCGTAGAACGGCGCGCGCGCGCCGATGCGGCCGAGCGCCCACCAGCTCTGCACGTTCTCCGAAGGTTTCTTCAGGCGCGTGAGCAACCACTCGCCGACCTCGACTTTGCGTTCGACCGGCACATGCTCGAGCGATGCCGCGAGCCGCACCATGTCCTCGTAACCCGCGCGCGCCGCGCCTGCCGCACGGCGATAGCGGCTCGTGCCGGGCGGCTGGAGCACGAAAGCCATGTCATCGAGAAGCCGCAACTGCGCCGCTTCGGGAAGCCCGCCCGCCGCGCGGCGCCAGAGTGTCCACCATTCCGACCAGATCTGGCTCTCGTTGCTGTACTGGATGCCCTGATCGAACAGCGTCCACAACTGCTCGGCACGCCATTCGTCGAGCGGATGGCCGAAGCCCGGCCGCATGCAATAGCCCGCGAGATTGAGCCACAGCCGCTCGTGATCGGCGCTGCGCCGGCGCTTCTTCGCGCGCTCGAACAGCGCGCCGAACAGTTCGCGCAGCAGTGCGATGTCCCAGGTGTCGCGTGCGCCGAGCGTCTGTTCGAGTTGCGCGCGCAGGCGTTTGACTTCCTTCGGGCCGACATCCTGCGCGCGCGAGCCGAAGGTACGGTCGATCAGTTCGATGGCTTTCGGCAGCGCCGGATGAGCTTCGCTCGCGGCGTCGTCGGCCTCGGGCGCTTCCTGACGAAGCTGGAATTCGAGCAGCCAGCGCTTCGCGGGATCGTCGACGGCGATGCAGTGCATCTCCAGCGTGCCGACTTCGGTGAGCGAGGTCGTCAGGTGCACGGGCGTTTCGCGCGCCCGGCCGTGATGCGCGGCGTGTGGATCGACGACCGTCGCGATCGGCGGCAGGCGCACGAAATCGCCCGATCCAGCCGCTAGGTCCGCGAGTTCTCCCGCCTGGTACGCCGTCTCCGCCACCGACGACGCCAAATGAAAGCGCACCGGCGCGCCGAGCGTGAGCGCGAAGGTGCGCTCGGCGAGATGGATGGCCTGACCTTCCTCGGTGCCGCGCGGCAGCACGCACACGCCGCGCGTCGCGCTGGCATCGTCGTCGAGCAGCAGGAAAAAGCTGCGCGCGGAACCGCCGCCGATCTTCGGCGCATGGCCCGCGCACGCGAGCGCATAGGCGACCGCGCCGCGCGCGACCGCGACATCGGGATTGCCGTTCGCGAGCACGTTGACAGGCGCGCCGCGCCAGCCGGAAAGCGTATCGGCGATGCGCCGCGCGAGCGGATCGGCGCGGAACACGCCGCCGTTCAGCAGCAGGGTGTCCGGAATGGCGAGCGTGTCGGCGGACGTGTCGAGCGCTTTGCGCGCCTCGCCCGCGTGCTGACCGAGAAAGGCCGCGATATGGCGCGTGATGGCCGCGTCGCTCGCATACGGCAGCCCGAATTCGACGATGCCCCCACGCGAGCGACCAGGCCGATCGCCCACCGGCACCTTCGGAAAAAAGCCTTCGACGATGATCTGTCCGATCTCGTCACGCGTGACCTCGGTCGAGCGCGCGCCGCCGATGAGCTTCGCGCCCGCGCCGAGCAGCGTGATCGACGTGGACTCGGGCGCGTTCTCGCCGAGCAGCAGTTCCTTCGCGGCGCGGCAGCGCTCGACGAGCTGCGAGAGCCGCGCGGCCGACAGCCGCGCATCGTCGCCCGCGAGGCGCTTCTCGACGAGATGCGCGAGCGCGAGGTCCATGTTGTCGCCGCCGAGCATCAGATGGTTGCCGACGCCGATACGCGTGAGCGCCGGCTCGCCGTTGTGCATCGCGACCTGGATGAGCGTGAGGTCGGTGGTGCCGCCGCCGACGTCGACGATCAGCACGAGCCGCGTCGAAGCGAGTTCGCCGGCGAGCGTCTCGCGATGATGAAACAGCCAGTCGTAGAACGCGGCCTGCGGTTCTTCGAGCAGCCGCAGTTTTTCGAGTCCAGCCATGCGCGCGGCTTCGAGCGTGAGGGCGCGCGCGCCTTCGTCGAACGAGGCGGGCACGGTCAGCACCACGTCCTGCGCGTCGAGCGGCGCGTCCGGAAAGCGCTCGTTCCACGCCGCGTGCACGTGCGCCAGATAGCTCGCGCTGGCGATCACGGGCGAGATTTTTTCGACGTCGTCGCCCGCGCCCCACGGGAGAATCGGCGCGAGGCGATCCACCGCCGCATGCGACAGCCAGCTTTTCGCGCTCGACACGAGCCGTCCGGGCACCTGCGCGCCGAGCTTGCGCGCGAATGCACCGATGACGGCGGGCGCTTCCATCTCGCCCCACGGCAGTTGCAGATCGTCGGACTTGAGCTCGCCCGGCGCGAAGTGGTAGCGCAGCGACGGCAACAGCGCAAGCGCTGCGACTTCGCCCGCGCCGACCAGCTGCTCGATCTCGAACACGCGGATATCGTTCGAGCCGGCCTCCGCATACGCGACGACGGTATTGCTCGTCCCCAGATCGATGCCGACGCTGTACCGCGCGCCCACCGCCTTGTGCTTGCGCGTGGACACTTACAGGCCCATGCCCTGATCCGCGCTGACACCGCCGCGCACGTCGAACTCCACTTTCCAGCGCTCGGACGAGCCGCGCGGAATCGCCTCCAGTTCGAGCGTGCCCGCTTCGGTCACGCGCGCATGCAGCTTGACGGGCACGACTTCGCCGGGCGTGCGGCCTTCGGGCGGCAGTGAAGCCTCGATTTCTTCGAGCTCCTGCAATTCGTCCGGCTGCCAGTAATCGAGCAGCGTGCCGACCTGATCCTGACGACGCACCGACGAACCGAAGAAGCGGAAATGCACTGGCTCGCCGACGACCAGCCCGAATTCCTGCGCGGGCAACGCCGCGTCGGTGCCTTCCTCCATGCCGAACGGCGCGACGCACAGCGCCTGCACCGGCGGCTCCAGTCCGGGCACGGCGGGCATCGCCGATTCGACCGCGACGTAGTACGCGCGTGCCGTGCCGCCACGGATCCGCACGCCCTTGCCGTGCCGCACGTAGCCGTAATAGGCCGCGCCGCGCGCAACCGCCAGATCGAGGTCCGCGCCTTCGAGCAGGCGCGCGGCGGGCGCGCTCTCGGCGGCAAGCCAGGCGTTCAGCGTCGACATCACGCGTTCAACCAGCAGCGGCGACTTGAACACGCCGCCGTTGAAGAGCACGGCGGTCGGATGCAGCAGCGTCGCGCCTTGCGGCGCCTGATGCTGAAGGCCTTCGACCTCCGCGAGCGCATTGACCTGTCGGCCGAGGAACGCGGCGAGATGGCGCGTGACGGCGGCGTCCTGCGCATAGGGCAGGCCGAGTTGCGTGAGACCGACGCGCGCGCGCGAAACCGGCCGCGCCGCTGCATCGACTTGCGGGAAAAAGCCTTCGAGCAGGATCTGCGTGAGTTCGGCGCGCGTGAGTTCGGTGCGCAGCGAGCCGCCGATCAGCTTCGAGCCGCGGCTCGGCACGACGAGCGGCACGGTATCGACCGAGGGATCCGAGAGCAGCGCTTCCTTCGCCGAGCGGCACGCGTAGGTCAGCGCGCGCAACTGCCACGGATCGGGCTGCGTGCCGGACGCCGCGAGCTTGCGCGCGACCGTGTGCGCGAGCGCGAGGTCCATGTTGTCGCCGCCGAGCAGAATATGCTCGCCGACCGCCACGCGATGCAGTTCCAGATTCCCCTCGCGTTCGACGACCGCGATCAGCGACAGGTCGGTGGTGCCGCCGCCGACATCGACGACGAGAATCACATCGCTCACCTTGACCTGCTTGCGCCAGCCGCCGGTCGACTTCTGGATCCAGCTATAGAGCGCGGCTTGCGGCTCTTCGAGCAGCGTCATGCGCGTGTAGCCGGCGGCCGCGGCGGCTTCGGCGGTGAGTTCGCGGGCGGCGGGATCGAAGGAAGCGGGAATCGTCACGGTGACGTCCTGCTGATCGAACGGCGCATCCGGATGCGCGTGATTCCACGCCTCGCGCAAGTGCGTCAGATAGCGCACCGAGCTTTCCAGCGGCGACACGCGCTCGACTTCCTCGGGCGCATCGGAGGGCAGGATCGCCGCGCGGCGATCGACGCCCGGGTGACACAGCCAGCTTTTCGCGCTGGAGACGAGGCGGATCGGCGTGCCCGCGCCGCGGCTTCGCGCCAGTTCGCCGACGATAAATTTGCGCTCCTGCGTCCACGGCAGCGTGAGATCGCCGGGCGCGAGTTCGTTTTCGTGCGGCAGATAGAGAAACGAAGGCAGCAGTTCGCGCTCTTCGGCGGCGCCGGGCGCGGTCAGTTGCGCGACCGGCAGCACGCCTTGCACGGTCTTTTCGCCGTCGCTCGCGCTCATGTCGACGTAGGAGAGCGCGCAATGCGTCGTGCCGAGATCGACGCCGATCGAATAGCGCGCGCGGTTTTCGTTGCTGTTGATGTCGCTCACAGTTCCACCTCCGCCGGCGCGACGATGCTCGCATCATGGGACGGCGCGAGCTTCGGCAGGCGCGTGTCCTCGACCTTCCAGCCGCGATGGCTGATGCTGCCGTTGAAAGGCGGCTTGCCGACGACATTGCCCGTCAGGCGCACCGCAGCGGCGTCGAAGCCTTCCTGCAGCGTGATGCGGCTGCCTTCGGCTTCCGTGCGCACCGGCTTGATGGAGAAATGCTCGCGCAGCACGGCGCGACAGCCGTCGTGCACGAGACGCGCGGCCGCGCCGATATCGGCATCACTGTATTTGGCGATGTCCTCTTCGACGAAATCGATGAAACGCGCATCGCGCTGCAGAAGGCCGAGCAGTTGCAGCGCGGCGATGGGACTGGCTTCCTTCAGCACGGACGGCGCGGGCTGAACGGGCTGAACCGGTTGAACGGGTGCGGCGGCGGGCCTGGGCGCTTCCGTCGCGAAATCGGGCGCTTCGGGCGCTTCGCGCAGGCGCTGCACGCGGCCCGCGAACGCTGCATTGCCCAGAATGCCGAAGAAGGCGCCGAAGGCAATGCCTATCCTGCCGAAAAAGCCTGGATTCATGTCGGTCATGTGATGCTCCTGTAGGCCGCGCGAGGACGACCCCATCCTCGGGCGGCGCGGGTGGCCGGTGTTCGGTGCCGTGTCGGCGGGTGTGATGCCGGGATTCGTCTGTTCATGCGGCTCTCGGGCGCGCCGAAAGGCATGAAAGATCAAAAGGACGCTAGCGGCCTTTATACCGCATCCCGATATTTTCCATGATGTCGCGCCCTGACCGGAAAAAGCGCGGCCGGGGCGCGCGGCGGGCGGGCCTCATTCTCGCGATTTGCGCCATCAAGTCAAGGCGCGTCGGGCCTTCGGGCGTGTTTCAGGCCTTGTAGCCGATCTTGCGCAGCAGGTCGTGGCGCCACTTCACGTCCTCGGCCGTTTCGACGCCGAGCGGCGGCAGGCCATCCACCACGCCGACGATCCCGCGCCCCTGATCCGTCTGCGCGACGAGCACTTGGGTCGGATTGGCGGTCGCGCAGAAGATGCGGCAGACCTCCGGCACGGCCTTGACGGTATTGAGCACGTTCACGGGAAAGAAGCCATCGCCGAGCACGATGATGAAGCTGTGCCCCGCGCCGATGTTCTGCGCATTGCGCGCGGCCAGCTCGACGAGCCCGTCCTCCGTGCCCGAGGTGCGCACGAGCCGCTTGCCCGACGCCTCGCAGAACGCGAGCCCGAAGCGGATGCCCGGCACCGCGCCGACGAGCGCCTCGTGCAGATCCTCGACGGTCTTGATGAAATGCGACTGGCCGAGGATGAAGTTGGTGTCCTCGGGCTTGTCGATGGCGATGGCGAGCAGTTCCATGGTGGATCTCCGGTGCGCCCTGGAGATTTCATGGTAGGCGCTTTTCTACGCGCGCATGTCGAACCCCGCGAGATACCTCGCCCCATCGCCGCCGTCCCACACGCGGCCGTCGCAGAAAGTCGCGGCGGCCCGTTCGTCCGGCAGCGCGACGCCCGCCGCCCGCGCCGCCTCGCGATAAAGCGCGGTCTGGTTGACGCTCGCCGCAATCGCCGTATCGTCGATATCGGCATCGAGCATGCCCCAGCGCCGGTACTGCGTGATGAACCATAGCCCGTCCGACACGCGCGGATAGTTGACCGCGCCGCCATCGAAGAAGCGCACCGGCAATGCACGCGCATCGCCGCCGTTCGCTGCGACGAGGCGCGGCTCGATCAGCCCGCGCGGCACGCCGAGCAGTTCCGGCGCGGCCAATGCCTCCGCGACTTCCGCACGATGCGCGCCCGCATCGAGCCATGCGCACGCGTCGAGCATCGTCTGCACGAGCGCGCGCGCCGTGTTCGGATAGAGCGCCGCGAAATCGCGCCGGCACGCGAGCACCTTCTCCGGATGATCCGGCCAGATCTCGCTCGTATAGGCGACCGTCCTGCCCGCGCCGCGCGCTTCAGCCACCGCGTGCCACGGCTCGCCCGCGCAGAAGCCGTCGAGCGCGCCTTCGACGAGCGCATCGGCCATGCGCGGCGGCGGAATCACGATGCTCTGCACGTCGCGCAACGGATGCACGCCGTGCGCCGCGAGCCAGTAGTACAGCCACATCGCGTGCGTGCCGGTCGGAAAGGTCTGCGCGATGACAGGCGGCCGCCCGAGCGAACGCAGCGCCTCTTTCACGCTCACGCCGCGTTCGACCGCATCGGCGAGCGGACGCGACAGCGTGATCGCCTGGCCGTTGCGGTTCAGCACCATCAGCACGCCCATATCCGCCTGCGGCCCGCCGATGCCGAGTTGCACGCCATACACGAGCCCATAGAGCGCGTGCGCGGCGTCGATTTCGCCGGACAGCAGCTTGTCGCGCACGGCCGCCCACGACGGCTGTCGACACAATTCGATAGTGATGCCGTGGCGTGCGCCGAGATTGCGCAGCGCGGCGACGGCGAGCGGCGCGGCATCGGACAGGGCGACGAAGCCGAGCCGCAGATGCGTGCGTTCGGGTGCGGGAAGAGTCGTGTCGGGGGAGTTCATGGGTATCGTGGCGCTAAAACAGATCGGACAGCGCGAGCAGTTGACGCGCGATCTCCGCGACCTTCACGCCCTGATCCATCGCGCGCTTGCGAAGCGCAGCATAGGCTTCGTTTTCGGACATGCCGCGCTTGTCCATCAACAGGCGTTTCGCGCGGTCGATGACCTTGCGCTGCTCCAGCTCATCCTCGACCTTCGCGAGACGCTGACGCAACTGCGCTTCATGCGCGAAACGCGCGAGCGCGACTTCGATGATCGGCGCGAGACGCGCCGGCGCGAGCCCTTCGACGGAATACGCGGTCACGCCCGCGCCGACCGCCGCGCGGATTAACTGCTGGTCGGCGTCGTTGCTGAACATCAGCACGGGACGCGGCGCGGCCTTGTTCATCACGGCGAGTTGTTCGAGCGTATCGCGCGAGGGCGATTCGGTATCGATGATGACGACATCGGGTTTCTGGCTCTCAACCGCCGCGTGCAACGCCGAAGGCGCGGCCACTTCAGCGAGCATTTCATAGCCCATGCGCGCGAGTTGTTCGCGCAAATCGCCGATGGGCTTGTCGGTATCGGTAACGAGGAGAACGCGCAGCATGCGGGCAGCGGAAGAGGTCATGCGAAGAACGGCACAAGCGGCGGATACGACGTTAACGACTTTAGCGCGCCGCCTGCCGTTTGAGAACCTGCTTCACGCGGCATGGGCCAGACCTTCGGCGCTTGCTGCGCGCGCCGTGAATTCAGCCGCTTCGCCGATCGCGCCGCCGATGAGAATCACCGCCGGACTGCCGAGACCCGCCGCGATAGCTTCTTCGGCGAGCCTGTCGAGCGTCGTGACGAGCCGCTTTTCCTGCGACGATCCCGCGTTCTGCACGACGGCCGCGGGCGTGCTCGCGGGCAACGCTTCGAGCAGCGCCGCCTTGAGACTCGCGATGCGGCTCATGCCCATATAGATCGCGAGCGTGGTTCCCGTGGCGGCGAGCGCGGCCCAATCCGGCTGACTGTGATCCTGCATGTGCGCGGTGACGAAGGTCACGCCCTGGCAATGATCGCGATGCGTGAGCGAGATGCCGAGTCCGGCCGCCGCCGCGAATCCCGACGACACGCCATTGATGATGTCGACCGTAATATGCGCTTCACGCAATGCGGCGATCTCTTCGCCCGCGCGGCCGAACAGCAGCGCATCGCCGCCCTTCACGCGCACGACGTGCAGTCCCTTCTTCGCATAACGCTGCATGAGGCGCTGAATGAACGCCTGCGGCGTCGACTTGCAGCCGCCGCGCTTGCCGACGCGGATCACGCGCGCATGCGGCGCAAGCGTGACGATCCCGGCGTTGGCGAGATCGTCGACGAGCAGGATGTCGGCGGCGGCGAGCGCCTTCGCGGCGCGCAGGGTCAGCAGATCCAGATCGCCGGGGCCAGCGCTCAACAGGGTGACTTTGCCTTTGATGGTGCTCATCGTTGCTTCCTGAGTCCGTGCGTACTTGCGTATGTGAGGCGCATCGGCGCGGCAAACGCCGATAGCGTCCGCTCGTGTCGTTGCACGATGGGGACGCCTTTGTCCTTGCTCTTCTGAATGGATGTGCCGTGAACGCCGTTGCCCGCAGCGCTTGCATCAATGCAATAAGCGGGCCATTGCGATGGAACGAGGCTGCGACGCGATTCATCGCACTGTCGTTGTGCGCGGGGCGCACACGCGGCACCGCTTCGGCGCGCATGTGCTTCCTTCGAGTGAACGCACTGGCTAACCGGATGGTACAAAAATCATCCGGCCCGCATTGAATGTCGATGCACGCTCGCACGGCATCAGTGCTGCGTCGCACCATCCCTGTGCCCGTCTGCATCGAAACGCGCCGCCGCATGACGGTGCGCGCGCGTTGCACGCATCCCGTCGAGCCTTTGCCAGCATGCCTTTTCCGGCCGAATCATCACGCATGGCATAGCCCTTGCCTTAAGACTTGCCATCGGATCAACGGCGATCCGTCCTGAATACAGCGCCCGGCAGGTTGCAGCCATGCGGGCATCGGACAACGGCGTCCCCCGCATTCGGCCAACCGGTCGAATGCGCGGGACGCCTTTCTTTTTGGCGGAAAGACGATGGACAAAGCCACCCGGATCGATCTCTTCAGCATGCGCAGCGCGCCGATGCGCGCCTTCCATCTCACGTGGATGGCGTTCTTCGTGTGCTTCTTCGCGTGGTTCGCCTGCGCGCCGCTGATGCCGCTCATCAAGCGCGAATACGGACTCACGGCGGACCAGGTCGCCAACATCAACATCGCCGCAGTGGCCGTGACGATTCTCGTGCGTCTGGTCGTCGGTCCGATGTGCGATCGCTTCGGCCCGCGCAAGGTGTACAGCGCGCTGCTGCTCGCGGGCGCCGTGCCGGTGCTCGGCGCGGCGCTGTCGACGGGCTACGACAGCTTCCTGTGGTGCCGTCTCGCGATCGGCGCGATCGGCGCGAGCTTCGTCATCACGCAGTACCACACCTCGGTGATGTTCGCGCCGAACGTCGTCGGCACCGCGAATGCGACGACGGCCGGCTGGGGCAATGCGGGCGCGGGCGCGGCGCAGGCGATCATTCCGCTGCTGGTCGCGGCGGCGATCGCGCTCGGCGCCGGTGAAGCATCGGCATGGCGCGTCGCGCTGATCGTGCCGGGCCTCGCGATGCCGGTGATGGCCTTCTTCTACTGGCGCTACACGCAGGACTGCCCGCAAGGCGACTTCGCGACGCTGCGCCGCGCCGGCATCGCGATCGACGGCGGCAAGAAGGGTGGCTGGCAGAGCTTCGTGACCGCGTGCTCGAACTATCGCGTGTGGATGCTGTTCGTGACGTATGGCGCGTGCTTCGGCGTGGAAGTGTTCATCCACAACATGGCGGCGATCTACTACGTCGATCACTTCAGTCTCACGCTCGGTCAGGCGGGCATGGCGGCGGGCAGCTTCGGCCTGCTCGCGCTGTTCGCCCGTGCGCTCGGCGGCTGGCTCTCCGACAAAGCCGCCGCCAAGAAGGGCCTCGATGTCCGCGCGACGCTGCTGTTTGCGCTGATCGCGGGCGAAGGCATCGGCCTCTATGCGTTCGCGCATGCGCCGAGCGTCGTGCTCGCCATCGTTTCGATGCTCGTCTTCGGTCTCTTCACGCACATGGCGTGCGGCGCGACCTACGCGCTCGTGCCGTTCATCGACCGCAAGGCGCTCGGCGGCGTCGCCGGTGTGATCGGCGCGGGCGGCAATGTCGGCGCGGTCGCGGCGGGTTTCCTGATGAAGGGTCTCGGCAACGCGCAGGCGACGCTCTCGATGCTCGGCGTGGTCGTCGCGGGCACGGCGCTGTGCGCGCTCGCGGTGCGCTTCTCGCCCGAACACAAGGCACGCGAAGCCGCGCTGCGCGAAAGCGCGCTCGCAGCCAACAACGTCGTTGCAAACTAAAAAGGTCCCTGACATGAAAATCGTCGTCATCGGCCACGGCATGGTCGGCCACAAGTTCCTTGAATGTCTCGCCGAGCGTGGCCATTCATCGCTCGAAGTGACGGTGCTGTGCGAAGAACCGCGCGCCGCATACGACCGCGTGCATCTGACCGAATTCTTCAGCGGCAAGAGCGCGGATGATCTTTCGCTCGTCGAAGCGGGATTCTTCGAGCGTTCGGGCTATGCGCTGAAGCTGAACGCGCGCGCGGTGGCGATCGATCGCACGGCGCGCACGGTGAGCGCATCGAACGGCGATGTGCTCGCGTACGACAGGCTCGTGCTCGCGACCGGTTCATACCCGTTCGTGCCGCCGGTCGAGGGCCGCGATCGCGATGGCTGCTTCGTGTATCGCACGATCGAAGACCTCGAAGCGATGCAGTCGTTCGGCGCGCGTGCGAAGACGGGCACGGTGGTCGGCGGCGGTCTGCTCGGTCTCGAAGCGGCGAAGGCGCTGCGCGATCTCGGCCTCGAAACGCATGTGGTGGAGTTCGCGCCGCGCCTGATGGCCGTGCAGGTCGATGACGGCGGCGGGCGCGTGCTGCGCGGCAAGATCGAGGAACTCGGCGTCACGGTGCATACGGGCAAGAACACGCTTGCGATCGTCGAAGGCGAAGGCGCGGTCAACCGCATGAATTTCGCCGACGACACGCATCTCGACACCGACATGATCGTGTTCTCCGCGGGCATCCGTCCGCGCGACGACATCGCGCGTGCTGCGGGACTCGAGATCGGCGCGCGCGGCGGCATCGTGATCGACGACACCTGCCGCACGAGCGATGCCGATATCTTCGCGATCGGCGAATGCGCGTTGTGGAAGGGCCAGTTGTTCGGTCTCGTCGCGCCGGGTTACGACATGGCGCGCATCGTCGCGAAGCAGATCATCGGCGAGGAAGCCGCTTTCGCGGGCGCCGACATGAGCACGAAGCTCAAGCTGATGGGCGTCGATGTCGCGAGTATCGGCGACGCGCACGGCAAGACGCCGGGCAGCCGCACGTATCAGTACAGCGACGAGCGCAAGCAGGTCTACAAGAAGATCGTCGTGTCCGATTGCGGCAAGTTTCTGCTGGGCAGCGTCATGGTCGGCGATGCGACCGAATACGGCACGCTCCTGCAGATGATGCTCAACAGGATCGAGTTGCCCGAAGCGCCCGAGTTTCTGATCCTGCCTTCGAGCGATGGCAAGGCCAAACCCGCGCTCGGCGTCGAGGCATTGCCCGATGGCGCGCAGATCTGCTCATGCAACAACGTGAGCAAGGCGGAAATCTGCGCGGCCGTGTGCGCGGGCGCGACGAGCATCGGCGCGATCAAGTCGTCGTGCAAGGCGGGCGCGTCGTGTGGCGGCTGCGTGCCGCTCGTCACGCAAGTGATGAAGTCGGAGATGAAGCGGCAAGGTCTCGCGGTGAACAATCATCTGTGCGAGCACTTCCCGTATTCGCGTCAGGAGCTGTATCACATCGCGCGCGTGGAAGGGCATCGCACGTTCGGGACGCTGCTCGCGAAGCATGGCAAGGGACGCGGCTGCGATATCTGCAAGCCCGCCGTCGCGAGCATTCTCGCTTCGTGCTGGAACGAGTTCGTGCTGAAGAAGGAGCACGCGAGCCTGCAGGACTCGAACGATTACTACCTCGCGAACATTCAGCGTGACGGCACGTATAGCGTCGTGCCGCGCATGCCGGGCGGCGAAGTCACACCCGATGGCCTGATCGCGGTCGGCCAGGTCGCGAAGAAGTACGGCCTCTATACGAAGATCACCGGCGGCCAGCGTGTCGACATGTTCGGCGCGCGCGTCGAGCAATTGCCGTTCATCTGGGAAGAGCTCATCGCGGCGGGCTTCGAATCGGGTCATGCGTATGGCAAGGCGCTGCGCACGGTCAAATCGTGCGTCGGTTCTACGTGGTGCCGCTATGGCGTCGGCGATTCGGTCGGTCTCGCGATCGAACTGGAGAACCGCTACAAGGGCCTGCGCACGCCGCACAAGATCAAGTTCGGCGTATCGGGCTGCACGCGTGAATGCGCCGAAGCGCAAGGCAAGGACGTCGGCGTGATCGCGACGGAAAAGGGCTGGAACCTCTACGTGTGCGGCAACGGCGGCATGAAGCCGCGTCACGCCGAACTCATCGCATCCGATCTCGATCACGACACGCTGGTGCGCTATATCGACCGCTTTCTGATGTTCTATGTGCGCACGGCCGATCGCCTGCAACGCACGAGCGTGTGGCGCGACAACCTCGAAGGCGGCCTCGATTATCTGATCGACGTGGTCATCAACGACAAGCTCGATATCGCCGTCGAACTCGAAGCGGAAATGCAGCTCGTCGTCGATACCTACGAAGACGAATGGAAGAAGGCCGTCACCGATCCGCACACGCGCAAGCGCTTCCGTCACTTCGTCAACAGCGATGCGGGCGACGCGAACGTGACCTTCGTCGAGGAGCGAGGTCAGATCCGTCCCGCGACGGTCGAAGAACGCAAGTCGAAGCTCGCTGACATTCCCGTCATAGTCGAAACCGTCTGAACCCTGGAGAAAAAGATCATGAACGACCGCATCGAACAGGACTGGACCGCCGTGTGTGAACTCGACGATATCGTGCCGGATACGGGCGTCTGCGCGCTCGTGAAGGGCACGCAAGTCGCGGTGTTTCATCTCGCGGGCGAAGACGAGACCGTGTATGCGATCGACAACTACGATCCGCATTCGCAGGCGGCGGTGCTGTCGCGCGGGATCGTCGGGAGTCTCGGAGAGCGCGTGGTCGTCGCATCGCCGATCTATAAACAGCACTTCGATCTGCGCACCGGCGAATGCCTCGAAACGCCGGAGCTTTCGGTGAGCGCGTATCGCGTGAAGGTCGCGGGCGGCAAGGTGTGGGTCGCCGCATGAAGACCGAATATGCGGTTGCGGGCATCGCATCGCTGAGGGCAGCCGCGCCGCGCCAGCGGCTCGTCGTGATCGGCAATGGCATGGCGGGCATGCGTACGGTGGAGGAGCTGCTGAAGATCGCGCCCGAACTGTACGACATCACGGTGTTCGGCGCCGAACCCTACGGCAACTACAACCGCATTTTGCTGTCTCCGGTGCTGGCGGGCGAGAAGAGCGTCGATGACATCATTCTCAACACGCGCGAGTGGTACGACGCGAACGGCATCACGCTGCATGCGGGCGATGCCGTCGTCGAAATCGATCGTGTGCGGCGCGTGGTGCGCTCGGAAAAGGGCATCGAGGCGCGCTACGACCGCCTGTTGATCGCGACGGGATCGAAGCCTTTCATCATCCCGGTGCCCGGCTGCGATCTGCCTGGGGTGATCGCATTTCGCGATATACAGGATGTCGAAGCGATGCTCGACGCCGCGCGCGATCATCGCCACGCGGTGATCATTGGCGGTGGGCTGCTCGGGCTCGAAGCGGCGAATGGCTTGCAGCGGCAAGGCATGTCGGTGACGGTCGTGCATGCCACCGACAGCCTGATGGACCGTCAACTCGATGCGAGCGCGTCGGCGTTGCTCAAGCGTTCGCTGGAAGCGAAGGGTCTGCGTTTCGCGATGGCCGCGCAGACCACCGCGATCATCGGCGAGGACCGCGTGCGCGCCGTGCGTTTCGCGGATGGCACGCAGATCGATGCGGACCTCGTCGTGATGACGGCGGGCGTGCGGCCGAATATCGCGCTGGCGCAGGCTTCGGGTCTGCATTGCGAGCGCGCGATCGTCGTGGATGACACGCTGCAGAGCTTCGATCCGCGCGTCTATGCGGTCGGTGAATGCGTGCAGCATCGCTCGGCGACTTTCGGCCTCGTCGCGCCGATCTGGGATCAGGCGCGCGTGGCGGGCGCGCATCTCGCGGGCGCGGGACATCGGCGGTACGTGCAGCGCGCGACCGCGACCAAGCTGAAGGTGACGGGCGTCGATCTGTATTCGGCAGGCGATTTCATCGGCGGTGGAGGCAGCGAGGATCTCGTGTTGCGCGATCCTCGCCGGGGTGTCTACAAGCGGCTCGTGCTGCAGGCGGGACGTCTGATCGGCGCGGTGCTGTATGGCGATGTGAAAGACGGCGGCTGGTATTTCGATCTGATTCAGAGCCGCACGGATGTGGCGCATCTGCGCGGCAAGCTTCTATTTGGCAAGACGTTGTGTGAAGCCTGAGACAAGGCCAAGGAAACCGAACGTGAGCATGCCCATCATCCCGATACAAACCGCCTCCGTCAAAACGACGTGCCCATATTGCGGCGTCGGCTGCGGCGTGCAAGCCACCCCGAAGAGCGCGACCGAAGTGACGATCGCCGGCGATGAAGCGCATCCATCGAACTTCGGTCGTCTGTGTGTGAAAGGCTCGGCGCTCGGCGACACGGTGGGCCTCGAAGGCCGCCTGCTCAATCCGAAGCTGCGCGACAGACAGACGGGGTCGCTGACCGACGTGTCATGGAACGACGCGCTCGGCACGGTCGCGACCGGCTTCTCGCGGATCATCGCGCAACACGGACCGGATGCGGTCGCGTTCTATGTATCGGGCCAGTTGCTCACCGAGGACTACTACGTCGCGAACAAGCTGATGAAGGGCTACATCGGCAGCGCGAACATCGATACGAACTCGCGTCTTTGCATGTCGTCGTCGGTGGCGGGGCACAAGCGTGCATTCGGCGAAGATCTCGTGCCGATGAATTACGAAGACCTCGAACTCGCGGACCTCGTCGTCCTGGTCGGTTCGAACACGGCATGGTGTCATCCGATTCTCTTTCAGCGCATCGTGAAGATGAAGGAGACGCGGCCGGATGCGAAGATCGTCGTGATCGATCCGCGTCATACCGCGACGTGCGAGATGGCGGACCTGCATCTGCCGCTCAAGCCCGGCAGCGACGTGCGGCTCTTCAACGGCCTGCTCGCGTTTCTCGCGGAACACGGCGCTACGGATGCGCCTTTCGTCGATGAGCACACCAATGGCTTCGATGCCGCGCTCGCCGCCGCGGGGCCCTCTGATCTCGCGCAGACCGCGAAGGACTGCAAGCTCGATCAGCATGATCTGATGACGTTCTATCGCCTGTTCGCGCGCACCGGGCGCGTGGTGACGGTGTACTCGCAAGGCGTGAATCAGTCGAGCGCGGGCACGGACAAGGTCAACAGCATCATCAACTGTCATCTGCTGACGGGGCGCATCGGCAAGCCGGGCATGGGGCCGTTCTCGTTCACGGGTCAGCCGAACGCGATGGGCGGCCGCGAAGTCGGCGGTCTCGCGAATACGCTTGCCGCGCATCTGGAGTTCGGCGATCCGTTGCATGGCGAGATCGTGCAGACGTTCTGGCGTTCACCCGCGATCGCCGAACGCGCGGGTCTGAAGGCCGTCGAATTGTTCGAAGCGATCGAAGCCGGTCGCGTGAAGGCCGTCTGGATCATGGGCACGAATCCGGTCGTGAGCATGCCCGATGGCGATCGCGTGAAGCGTGCGCTCGCCAAGTGCGAACTCGTGGTGAGTTCCGACATCATCGAGCGCACCGATACCAACGCGTGCGCCGATGTGCTGCTGCCCGCGCTCGGCTGGGGCGAGAAGGACGGCACGGTGACCAACTCGGAGCGGCGCATCTCGCGCCAGCGCGCGTTCATTCCCGCGCCGGGCAAAGCGCGCGCGGACTGGCGCATCATCTGCGATGTCGCGCGATGGATGGGTTTCGATGGCTTCGACTTCGCAGGGCCGCACGCGATCTTCGACGAGCACGCGCGACTCTCCGCGTATCGCAACGACGCAGCAGCGGGCGTGTATCGCGCGTTCGATATCGGCGGCCTGTCCGGCATGAGCCGCGCGCAATACGACGCGCTGAAACCCGTGCAGTGGCCGTTGCCCGCGACGGCGCAAACCGGCGTCGCGAGGCTCTTCGAAGCGCGCCGCTTCAGTCATGCGGATGGCCGCGCGCGCTTTGTCGCGACGGCATCGCGTGCGCCGGTCAACGCACCCGACGAGGACTATCCGCTCGTGCTCAACACGGGGCGCGTACGCGATCAATGGCACACGATGACGCGCACGGGCCGGTCAGCGAAACTCGCGGGGCATATCAGCGAATCGTTCATCGACATGCATCCGCAGGACGCACTTGCATGCGGCGTGCGTGAAGGGGAACTCGCGCGCGTGGCGAGCCGCTGGGGCTCGATGATCGCGCGCGTGCAGCATGGCGGCGGCATGCCGCGCGGCAGCGTGTTCGTGCCGATTCACTGGAACGATCAGGTGGCCTCCGATGCGCGCGTGGGCGCGGTGGTGAATCCTGTCGTCGATCCGGTGTCGGGCGAGCCGGAGTTCAAGCACACGCCCGTTTCGATCGAGAAATTTCACGTGACGTGGCACGGCTTTTCGCTTTCGCGCAGCGTGCCCGATCTGGAGCGCGTCACGCACTGGACGCGCGTGCATGGCGCGCGATTCGTGCGCTACGAGATGGCGGGCCGCAATCGCTTCGATGCCGCGCACGGCGATCATCACGACTGGGCGCGCGCGCTCTTTCACATCGACGATCATCACGCGGACTGGATCGAATACGAGGACAAGAGCGCGGGCGTGTATCGCGCGGCGCATGTGATCGACGATCGCATCGAGAGTTGCGTGTTCATCTCCGAGCGTCCGGACTTGCCGGCGCGCGCGTGGCTCGCGACGCTTTTCGAAAAGGACCGGCTCGACGACGAGGATCGCGCGAGTCTCCTGCTCGGTCAGCCGATTGGCAAGGGCGAGGACACCGGGCCGACCGTGTGTTCGTGTTTCGGTGTCGGGCGCAATACGATCTGCGATGCCATTCGCGACAAGGGGCTGAAAACCGCTGCGGAAATCACCTCGTGTCTGAAGGCGGGCGGCAACTGCGGATCGTGCGTGCCGGAGTTGAAGAAGCTTATCGTCGAGACGGAGTTGGTGCGGTTGAGTACGGTTTGATCGCTGCGTGGTCTGACGCACGAAAGCGGGCGCTTGTCGCCCGCTTTTTCGTTTCCGGCGGCCTGACGACGTCAACACAAATCCCCGCAAACCCGCGTGAACAGGTCGTTTCCGGCGTATCGCCCGATCATATGAGCGCTGCCCAACCAAACTTTTCCGCGAATTATTACCACGTGAAATGTAGTGTTCGGTCTCCCACGCATGACGCGATCCATCTTCCGTAAAGTCACATCAAAACAAGGCAAGCAGTAATCAGCCTGAAAGCAAAAAGCAAGAAGTCATACGGGGATTGCGATGAAGAAGAACGCAAAACAAATCGACAGGGTGGAAGGCCAGCGCGCCGCAATCCGCTCGACGGGAACCTCTCGCCCGTCACACGCCAGCATCGAATCAATGCACGAACGACGGTTTCGCCCGATCGACGTGCGCGGCGTTTCCTGATCGAACCGACCCGCGCCCCTGGCGCTTCCTGTTTCAAAACGCTCGCTGGTTCACCGAAACGAAATTCGGACAAGCGCTTGAAAAAGGAATACTAACTAATTATCTGCCGTACCCGCTACATACCGGCGCCAATGTAGCTGGAAACTCGTGTGCGCCAACACTTGGAGACTTCACCATGCAACGCAAACTGATCGCAGCTGCCGCCGCTCTCTCGCTCGTTTCCGCCGCTGCTTTTGCAACGGGCACGAACTCCAGCTCGAGCTCGACGTCGGGCGGCACCACCGCTGCAGCCGTGCACGGCTTCGGCTCGTTCACGGCGACCAACGCCGGCATCGCCAACGGCCACGCTTCGTCGACGGCAGGTCAGGGCTTCGGCTCGACCGGCAACACGACCAACGCGACGACCGGCCACATCAACACGTCGTCGGTCGGCGGCAAGGGCTTCGGCGGTTCGACGGCCACGGGCGTGTCGGGCGCCGACGCCGCTGCGAATGCCTGGAGCAAGCTCGGCGGCGGCTGGCGCTAAGCACACGGCGACGGACGGCGGACTTCGCCGCAACGGGGTTCGCTTTCCCGCAACCGTGTGACCGCAGTTCGAAGAACAAAAAACGAAATCCAATCTTACTTTTTCGATAAGGAATGCAAATCATGAAACGCACTCTGATCGCTGCCGCACTGCTCTCGTTCGTCTCCGTCGCCGCGATGGCCACGACCACAACCTCCAGCTCGTCCTCGACCTCGGGCGGCACGACGTCGGCTTCCGTCTCGGGCTTCGGCCACTTCAGCGCCACCAACTACGGCACGGCGAACGGCAACGCGCAATCGGTCGCGGGCAACCTGTTCGGCGTGACGGGCAACGCCACCAACGCGACGACGAGCCACACCAACACGTCGAACGTGAACGGCTTCGGTCGCGGCAACGCGCAAGCGGGCGGCACCTCGGGCGCGGACGCAGCGGCCAACGCATGGAGCAAGCTGGGCGGCGGCTGGCGCTAAGCCAGTCTGTCAGTCAAGGCAGAGGCGGCGTCATGACGAGCCGTATGCTTGCGGGACACCGCCTTTGCCGAACCAAATAAAAAGAATCCAGGTCGTCCGGGACCGTCATGCGCTGTGGCGTTCCCCTTTAATTCCGGAGAACCATAATGAACAAGACCACTTTGCAATTGGCATGCGCCGTGCTGTTTTGCGCCGCGCAATTTGCCCATGCTGACACCACCGCCAATTCCTCGTCGGGCTCGGTTTCGGGTTCGACGTCCACGGGCATCGGTCAGGGCGGCGGTTCGAGCCTGAACAACATCGGCACGTCGGCTAACTCGACGGCCAACACCAGTTCCAATTCCTCGTCGGTGGGCGGTCTCGGCGTCGCGACGGCCAGCGGCGGCCGGTCGACGGCGCAGGGCGGCTCGTCGAACGTCAACATCTCGCTGTCGATGCCGTCGCTCACGAATTCGGGCAACGACGCGAGCGGCACCGACGCGACCGGCAAGGCATCGACCGGTCCGGGCACGAGCGCCTTCGACACGCGCACCACGGTCGACTACAACCAGAGTTCGTACTCTGTACGCACGACGCCGTCGATCGCAGCGCCCGCGCTGACGACGACGCTCTCCGACACCTGCATGGGCTCGGCGAGCTTCGGCCTGTCGATCACGGGCTTCGGCGCGACCGGCGGCACGACGCTCGTCGACCAGGCTTGCGTGCGCCGTCTCGATGCGCGCGAATTCCGCGCGATGGGCCTGACCGATGTCGCGCTCGCGCTGCTCTGCCAGAGCGAAGCGAATCGCCGCGCGGTCGAAGCGACGGGCCATCTGTGCCCGGGCACGACCACGCCGCTCGCGAAGTCGGGCGCGGACGCGGTGCTGTCGGATGACGAGAAGTATCGCGATCCGCTGGTGCGCGCGCGTCTCGGCCTGCCGGTGACGGCGGCGAACAATCCGGAAGTCAATCTGAAGGCCGCGGAGCCCGCCCAGGCGAAACCGGCGCCCGCGAAGCAGGTCGCGCAGCCGACGCCGGTCGCGTCCCGCGTGTACGATCAGAGCGAAAGCGCGCATGGCGTCGAGGTGGCGAGCACGCCCATCGGCGAAAAGATCGAGGTCTCGCTGGTGAAGTGAGGAGGCAGCAGATCCAGCGGCAGCGTATCGCCATGGAGCAGCAGAGACGCGTCTGAGCGATCGGGCCGTCTCTCCCTTTCAAGGGTTGGCTCGGAAAGACTGGTCCCGGAGAGTCAACCCTCGTTTTCCCGCTGAGGCATGCGATGAAGAGTCAGATGAAAACGGCGGCCATCGCGCTCGCGGCGAGTGCAATGGTTGCGATGACGCCGCTCGCTGCGCACGCCGACGTGAGCGCCGGTGTTGTGTGGGCCGCGAATCCGGTCGGCGTGCAGGCGATGCCCGATGCGCAAGCGCTTGCCCTGTTGCCGTCGAGCGGTTATGTCGCGTTGCAGAGTTCGGGCGGCAAGTGTCTGCTCGTGGCGCGGCGCGGCACGCAGATCGTCGCGGTGGAACTGACGCCGCTTGCGATCGGCGCGAAGATCATCGGCTGGAAGCCACAGGAGATCGACATGAGCACGCTCACGTCGAAGTGGGGCTACGAGCCGCCGAAATCGTCGATCGATACGAAGGGCTTCGGCAATCCCGTGACGAACGCGATCTCGGAGCAGAGCAGGACCGACACGTCGAAGGGCGGAACCTTCGCGCGCGCGAGCAGCTGGAGCAACGGCAATGTCGAAGCGCACAGCAGCGCGATCGCATCGGGCTCGGGCGAGACCGAAGCCGCCGAGGCCGTGACGGTGAACGGCAAGACGTATCGCAAGTACAGTCATTTCAAGCCGGCGACGGCCGACGCGCCGGTGGCGGCATCGGACGAATACTTCTGTCAGTGACGCACGCGTTTTACGTCGCAGCAGATTTGCTGGGTTCGACGACCGGCGGCGCGGCCAGGGCCACGTCCTCCGCTGGCCGGCCCTCGCTGCCGAAACGCGCGACCGAGAACGAGAACGTGTTGATGCCGTTCTGACTCGTCGCGGACACCGTGCCGCGATGCATCTCCGCCACCGCCTTGACGATGGCGAGCCCGAGGCCGTGATTCTCGCGGCTATTGGTGCGCGAACTTTCCGCGCGATAGAAGCGGTCGAACAGATGCTGCATCACTTGCGGCTGAATCGGCTCGCCCGGGTTCGCCACCGCAACGCGCACGCGCCCATGCTCACGCGTGATCGACACGGATATCTTCGCGCCGGGCGTGCAGTGCTGAATCGCGTTCATCACGAGATTGGAGATCGCGCGCCCGAACAGCGACGTGTTGACGTAAGCGCGTGCATCGCCGCTCGCGACCGCGCTGACGTGCGCCTCTTCCAGCGGAATTTCCAGAAACTCGAGCGTGCGATTGACTTCGGCCGCGAGCGACACTTCGACGAGGCCCGTCGCGCGTTCGCCCTGATCGGCGCGCGCGAGAAACAGCATGTCGTTGATGATGGCGCGCACGCGCTCGAACTCTTCGAGATTCGATTGCAGCGTGTGGCGCAATTCGTCGATCGAGCGATCGCGCGTCAAGGCCACTTCCGTCTGACCGATGAGTATCGTGACCGGTGTGCGCAATTCGTGGGCGACATCGGCGTTGAAGGATTCGAGCCGTCCGTATGCGTGATCGAGCCGTTCGAGCGCGCCGTTGAAGGACTTCGCGAGTTCGTCGAGTTCCATCGGCAAGGCGCGGGTGTTCAGGCGTTGCGAACGGTTGGTCGGGCTCAGTTTCGATGCATCGCGCGTGAGACGCGTGAGCGGCGCGAGCCCGAGGCGCGCGACCGAGTAACTCAGCACCAGCACCGCGATGGTCGAGAGCGCCATGAAGGCCGCGAGCGCAAGACCGAAGGCGCGCATCGTGTGGACGTTCGGCGAGCAGTCGATCGCGACGAACAGTTGCAAGGGCGGACGGTCCGCATTAGGCGGAATCGTCAGCGTGGTCATCAGCATGTCGTAGGCGCGGTCGTCGGGGCGGACCTGCGCGTAGCCGCCCGTCAGGCGCTTGGTGACGCTACCCAGGGGCGGCGAGCCATATTCAAAGCGCGGATCGTTGCTGGATACCGCGAAGCGCGTGGAGCCGTCGCGCGGCGTGATGTCCGCGAGCTTCTCTTTCGCGATCTTCCATCTGTCCGGATTCGATGCGTGCGTGACGATGAGGCGCGCCACTTCCGCGCGATTGTCGAGCGAATCGCGCAAGTGCTGCTCCAGTTGCACGCGCAGCACGAGAAACAGTCCCGAGCCGACCAGCGAGAACACGAACAGCGCGACGAGCGCGAACATCACGGCGAGACGCCGCGCGATGGAGCGCTGCGTGCGCGGTTCGGATGACTCGTGCGGCACCGATGCAGCCCACGGCGTGTTCATGATGGTCTCGCGTCTTCCCTGGTTTCGCGCGTGTCGCGGGCTTCGCGCACTTCGAGCACGTAGCCCATGCCGCGCACGGTGTGCAGCAGTTTCGTGCGGAACGGTCCGTCGAGTTTCGCGCGCAGGCGCTTGATGGCCGTTTCCACGACATTCGTGTGACTTTCGAAATCGACTTCCCAGACGAGCTCGGTGATCGCGGTCTTCGACAGTATGTCGCCGTGACGGCGCGCGAGCACGGAGAGCAACTGGAACTCTTTCGCGGTGAGGTCGAGCCGCACGCCGTCGCGCGTCGCGCGGCGGCCGATCAGATCGACGTACAGATCGCCGACCGAAATGAGCGTCGATTCCTGCGCGCGCGTACGGCGCGCGAGCGCATGCAGACGCTCGACGAGTTCGAGGAAAGAGAAAGGCTTCGTCAGGTAATCGTCCGCGCCTTCGCGCAGACCGCGCACGCGATCGTTGATGTGATCGCGCGCGGTGAGCATGATGACGGGTGTCGACTTCTGCATGCGCAGCGCCTTCAATACCGCGAAGCCGTCGCGTCGTGGCAGCATCACGTCGAGCACGATCACGTCGTAGTCGTATTCGATGGCGAGATGCGTGCCTTCCTCGCCGTCCATCGCGACATCGACGACCCAGCCTTGCTCGGTCAACCCCGAGCGCAGGTAATCCACCACCTTGTGTTCGTCTTCGACTATCAGGACTTTCATGCCTGGCACCTGTGCGCGTTCAGTGTGTGTTTACCGCATTGTCTCACCGCTCACTATACGAGTCTCGCGGTGATCCTGCTGATGTTTTGTCTGCGCCGCATCCGCGACTTCTTCGCCATCGTGCGCCGCGTCATGCGCGTCCCAGCCGCCGCCCAATGCTTTCACGAGCGCGACCGATACGGTGCGCTGCTGGCCGCGAATCTGCACGTCCTGACGCTCGCTCGTCAGCAGTTGCTGCTGCGCGGTGATCACGTCGAGATACGCGACGAGGCCGCCCGAATAGCGATCGTTCGCGAGCGACAGCAGGCGTTGCGCATCGTCGACGGCTGCGTGCGACTGTTTCGCCGCGCCATCGAGCACCGACAATCCGACGATGCCGTCCTGAACCTGCTGAAATGCGCCGAGCACCGTCTGCCGATAGTTCGCGACGGCCGCGGTATACCCTTCGCTCGCGAAATCGACAGCAGCCGCGCGCCGTCCTCCATCGAACACGACCTGGCTCGCCATCGTGCCGATGGTCCACAACAGGCTCGGCGCGGAAATCAGACTGGAGAGCGCTGTGCTCTCCCAGCCGATCGTGCCGTTCAGCGTGAGGCTCGGGAAGAACGCCGCCTTCGCGACGCCGATCTGCGCATTGGCCGCGGCCATCGCGCGCTCGGCCGATGAAACATCGGGCCTGCGTTGCAGCACGTCGCTCGGTATGCCGAGCGGGATCGGCGGCGGCGGGCGTTCGTCGAGCGCCGGCGCGATGGCGAACTGCGGCGCGGGCGTGCCGACCAGCGCGGCGATCGCATGCTCGAACTGCGCGCGCTGATTCAGCAGCAACTGCGCCTGCACGCGCGTCTGGTCGAGCAGCGCCTGTTGCTGCAATACGTCGAGGCCGGAGACCGCGCCCAGATCGTGTTGCGCCTTCACGTAATCGAGCGCCTTGTTCTGCAGCACGACGGAGCGGTTCAGCACGTCGATTTCCGCGTCGAGCTCGCGCATCGAGAAGTAGTCGCTCGCGAGATCGGTCGTGAGCACGAGCCGCGCATTGGCGAGATCGTCGCGCGATTCGTCGGCCGATGCGCGCGCGCCTTCCACTTCACGTCGAATGCGGCCGAACAGATCGACGTCGTAATTGACGGTCGGCGCGAGCTTCAGATCGTTCTGGACGGTCGAGTTGTTCGGCGTCGCATAGTTGGTGACGGGGCGATTCTTCGAGACGCGCGAACGTGACGCGTTCGCGCCGAGATCGACTTCGGGCAGCGCGAGCGAGGACGTTTGAGCGAGCGTCGCGCGCGCCTGCGCGTAATGCGCGCTCGCGGCGGCGAGCGTCTGGTTCTGCGCAAGCGCCTCGGTTTCGAGGCCGTTGAGCGTGGTGTCGCCGAAGCCTTGCCACCAGTCGAGCGCGAGCGGCGCATGCGACGGCTCGCCGACGCGCCAGTACGAATCGGTCTTCCAGGTTGGCGGCGTTTCGGCGACGGGCCGGCGATAGTCCGGCCCGACGGTGCATGCCGCGAGCATCGAGACGAGCGTGATGCAAAGCGCGGCCTTCATGATGCCGCCTTGCTGCCCGACGCGGCCTGTTGCGGCCCTTGCGGCGCGATCACGACATGATCGCCGTCCGCGACCGAATCGCTCGGATTGATGATGATCCTGTCGTTCGGCTCGATGCCGCTTTCGATTTCGAGCGACTGGCCGAGATCCTGCGCGATCACGATCTTGTTCAGATGCACGTGGCCGTTCGCATCGACCACAGCCACACGCGGGCCTTCGGCGCGAAACAGCAGCGTATTGCCGGGCACCAGCATGCGCGCATGCGCGTTCGCGGGCAGCGCGACCTGCACATACGCGCCGGGACGCAGACGTCCATCGGGATTCGGCAGCGTCACTTCGACCTGCAGCGAGCGCGTGGGCACGTCGATGGCGCCGGAGATGTGCGTGATCTTGCCGTGAAATTGCTGGCCCGGCAGTTCCGCTTGCGTGACGGTCACGTCTTGTCCCACCGTCACGTTTTGCGCATACGCCTGCGGCAACTGCACGAACACGCGCAACGGATCGGATTGCGCAAGCGCGAACAGCGCGCGGCTCGTGCCGCTGCCTGCATCGATGAGATCGCCCACATCGACGTTGCGGTGCGTGACGACGCCCGCGAACGGCGCGACGATGCGCTTGAACGATTCGAGCTGACGCAGGCGCTTCACGTTGGCGTCGGCGGCGGCGAGATTCGCGACATCCTGATTGAAGGTGCTCTGACGTTCGTCGAGTTCCTGTTGAGACACGGCATCGCGTTGACGCAATTGCTGCCAGCGTTCGAGCGAACTTTTCGCGAGACCGAGGCTGGATGCGGTCTGATCGCGCTGCGCGACGGCTTGCGCGAGTTCCTGATCGATCTCGGGCGTGTCGAGATCGGCGAGCAACTGGCCCTGCTTCACGCGCGCGCCGATATCCACGTACCAGTGCAGCAGATAGCCCGTTGCGCGCGCATAGATCGGCGATTCGACGAAGCCGCGCAGCGTCCCCGGCAAGGTCGTTTCGCCGCCGCCGTCGGTGTGCGTCGGCATGACGACATTCACGTACTGCTGCGCGTTCTGCTGTGTGCGGGTTGCGATCGAGCGGCTATGCAGCATGTCGGTGACGACGGTGCGCGCCGCGCCGATCGCGAGCAGCGCGAGCACGATGACGAGCGCGATTTTCGCGCGCCTCCATTCGACGTTGCGTGGCGGCAGCGCGGGCCCTTCGTTCGGGTCGCGAGCGGGAATCGCAAGCGATGCGTGGTTCTTTTCGGTCATGTTCGTGGACGTGCTGTGATGTCAGTGTTGGTCGCTGGCGTCTTCGTGCTGCGCCCGACCCTTGCGCGCAGCGCGGCGCACGAGGCGCGCATGAATGCCCGCGAAGACGAGCGGCACGAAAAAGAGCGTGGAAACCGTGGCGAACAAAAGCCCGCCGATGACCGCACGGCCGAGCGGCGCGTTCTGTTCCGCGCCTTCGCCGAGGCCGAGCGCCATCGGAATCATGCCGATGATCATCGCGAACGCGGTCATCAACACGGGCCGGATGCGGCTCGCGCCCGCTTCGAGCGCGGCGGTGAGCGGCGGCATGCCGGCGTTCAGGCGTTGCCGCGCGAACGAGACCATCAGGATGCTGTTCGCGGTCGCGACGCCCATCGTCATGATCGCGCCGGTGAGCGCGGGCACGCTCAGGTGCGTGCCGGTGAGAAAGAGCATCCAGACGATGCCCGCGAGCGCGGCGGGCAATGCGCTCACGATGATGAGCGGATCGATCCACGACTGGAAGTTCACGACGATCAGCAGATACACGAGCACGATGGCCATCGCGACGCCCAGGCCGAGGCCGAAGAACGACGTACGCATCGTTTCGACCTGGCCGCGCACGATGATCTGGCTGCCGCGCGGAAGCGCGCGGCGCGCGTCATCGACGAGATGATTCACCTGCCGGGCGACGCCGCCGAGATCGCGCCCTTCGACGCTCACGAAAAGATCGATCACCGGCCGGATGTTGTAGTGCGTGACCACCGCGAACTGCGTCTGCGGCGAGATGCGCACGAGATTGCCGAGCAGTTGCGTGGGGCCGTTGAGCGATGCGGAGACCGGCGTGCGCAGCAGTTCGTCGATCGACGAGACCTGGTATTGCGGCGTCTGCACCGCGAGGTTGTATTCGACGCCGTTGCGCGGATTGAACCAGAATCCCGGCGCAGTTTGCGAGCTGCCGGATAGCGATACCAGCACGTTCTGCGCGACATTGCTGGCGGAAAGATTGAGTTGCTGCAGGCGCGTGCGATCCATCTGCAAGTCGATGGCGGGCTCGTCGAGTTTTTGCTGGATGTGCGTATCGACATTGCCGGGAATCATGCGGATCTGCTTCATCAGCTTGCTCGCGACTTCGAAGTTCGCCTGCGCGTTCTGTCCTTGAATCTGCACGTCGATGGCGGCGGGCAGGCCGAAGTTCAGGATCTGCGTGACGATGTCCGCGGGCTGAAAGAAGAACTCGACGCCGGGAAAGCGGTGCGGCAGCAGCGCGCGCAATTCATCGATGTAGGTCTGCGTCGGTGCGTGATCGGGTTTCAGCGCGACCTGTATCTCGCCATCGAGCGTGCCGATCGTGCCCGCGTTGCTGTACGAAAGGTTGATGCCGCTATAAGGAAGGCCAAGATTATCGAGTATGGTCGCGAGCTCGTCTTGCGGCACGATCTGGCGCACCACCTTTTCGACCTGATCCGCCAGACGCGCGGTTTCCTCGATGCGCGTGCCGGTCGGCGCACGCATGTGCAGGCGGATATCGCCCGCATCGACGCTCGGAAAGAAGTCTTCGCCGAGCACGAACACGAGCGCGGTCGAGAGCGCACAGAAGCCGAGAAAGAGCGATGCGAACAGACGCCTTCTCACGAGCAGCGTCGAAAGAATGACGATATACGCGCCGCGCATGCGCTCGAAACCACGATCGAAACGGCGATGCAGCCGCATGAAAACATTCGGCTTCGACTTCGCGTCGGGCGCGTGCGCGTGGCCCATCAAGAGCATCGCGAGCGTGGGAACGAGCGTGCGCGAAAGAACGTAAGACGCGATCATCGCGAAAACGACGGCTTCCGCGAGCGGCACGAACAGGAACTTGGCGACGCCGGTGAGGAAGAACATCGGCACGAACACGATGCAGATGCATAGTGTCGAAACCAGCGCGGGCACCGCGATTTCGCCCGCGCCTTCCAGAATCGCATCGTGCAGATTCGTGCCCATGTGCAGATGGCGCTCGATGTTTTCGATCGTCACCGTCGCGTCGTCGACGAGAATGCCGACCGCCAGCGCGAGCCCGCCCAGCGTCATGATGTTGATGGTCTGCCCGAGCGCATGCAGCACGATCAGCGACGACAGAATCGAGAGCGGAATCGATATTGCAATGATGCAGGTGCTGCGCCAGTTGCCGAGAAAGAGCAGGATCATCGCGGCGGTGAGCGCGGCGGCGATCAGCGCTTCGCGCACCACGCCCTGCACGGCGGCCTTCACGAACACGGACTGATCGAAGAGCGCGCTGATCTTCAGGTCCGGCGGCAGCGAGGCGCGCGCCTGCGGCAAGATATCCTGCAACGTGTTGACGATAGAAAGCGTCGAGGCGTTGCCGTTCTTCAGCACGGAGATCAGCACGCCGCGATGACCGTCCTGTCGCACGATGTTGGTCTGTGGCGAGAAGCCGTCGCGCACGTGCGCCACTTCGCGCAGGTAAGTGGTCGCGCCGTTGATCGTGCGTACCGGGATGTCGTTCAGACCCGCGACCGTCGCGGGCGAGCCGTTCATGTTGATCGTGTATTCCTTCGGGCCGATCTTGGCGGTGCCGGTCGGCAGGATCAGGTTCTGCGCGTTGACGGCCTGCACGACATCGGTCGGCGTGAGGCCCTTGGCGAGCAGCGCGCGCGTATCGAGATCGACCGAGATGAGGCGCGTCTTGCCGCCGTACGGGTAGGGCACCGCCGCGCCGGGAATCGTCACGAGTTGCGGACGCAGGAAGTTGAGCGCGGTGTCGTTCAGATCCTGTTCGGATTGCTTCGGGCTCGACAGGCCGAGCTGGATCACCGGAATGCTCGACGCCGAATAGCTGATGACGAGCGGCGGCGTCGCGCCCGGCGGCATCTGCTTCAACTGCGCCTGCTCGACAGCGACGGTTTGCGCGATGGCGGTCTGGATATTCGCCGTCGGTTGCAGAAAGAGCTTGATGATCGCGATGCCGGGCAGCGACTGCGACTCGATGTGCTCGATGTTGTTCACGGTCGTCGTGAGGCTGCGCTCGTTGACCGACGTGATGCGATTGGCCATGTCCTGCGCGGACAGTCCCGTGTAATTCCAGATGATGCTGACGACGGGAATATCGATTTCGGGAAGCACGTCCACTGGCGTCGTCAAGAGGACGAAGGGCGTCGCCAGCAGAATCATGATGGCCATCACGATGAACGTATAAGGCCGCTTAAGCGCAACGTTGACTATCCACATTGAGTCGTTCGGAAGATGCTTGGGAAGGGCGCTGCGAGAGAAGCGGGTGCGGCGCGCGAGACGCAATGACGGAACGAGGCGGGCGATTCGCCATCAGTGTCGCTATGGTAGTGGCCGGGTACCAACGACAATATGGCTTGAATATGGCGCGTCTGTCAGATTAGGCGATTTGAAAGCAAGCTTGCGAAAGCACGTGGTCAGGACCGCGTGCTTGTGTCACTGAAACCGGGAATAGCGCGGCTTCAGTGCGAGTAACTCTGTGCGTCGGGTACTTGCGATGGACGCGCTGGCGCGAAATGAGGAGAGGGTGAGCGAGACGGCGCGGGATCGTTCGCAGCCGGCGGTAGCCGCGCGTGTCTCGATGAAACGGAAGATGTTTATTGCGCGTTCTGCGTGGCCGGTTGACCGGAAGCGGACGAGCCATCGGACGACGATCCATAGGCGGTCGATGATTGCACTTTCGCTTCTGCAGCCTGGATGTTGTCCGGATAGAACGCATCGCGCTCGGACGGGTTATAGCCGGCTTGTTCGACGCGTTGGAGGTCCGCTTTGACCTGGGCGCGCGTGAGGCCTTCGGATTGTGCAAACGCGGCCAGCGGTGCGGCGGCGAGTGCGATGACGGCGATGCGTGTGACTAGTTTCATGGCGTACTCCTCAAGCGAGTGAAGGATGAACGCGGCGTGCGGGTTGCGCGATGTGCAGCGTCGGCACGCTTACCACAGCCACCACTGGATTCTATTCGTCGGACCGTGACGAGATGCTGGCGATCAGATGGCGTTATGGTCAGATTGGAGCGTCTGCTGAATCAGCTGTGAAAGCTCGTCGACGGGCATCTGTCATCGCGGACAGCCGGTGATAGACTCGCCCGCGTGAGACGGTTTGTAAGCCTTTCAAAATCAGGAACCGATAAATTGCCGTTCAAACTGCCGACCACTGCCACCGCGCCGTTCTGCCCGTCCGAAGTCAAGGGCTCCGTCGCCATTGCGCCAGGCGCGCCGCTCTGGAAGAAGCTTCTGCAGTTTGCCGGCCCCGGCTTGCTCATCTCCATTGGTTATATGGACCCGGGCAACTGGGCGACGGATATCGAAGCCGGATCGCGATATGGCTATGGCCTGCTCTTTGTCGTCGTGCTGTCGAGCCTTGCGGCGATGGTACTGCAATGTCTGTCGATGCGGCTCGGCATCGTCACGGGAAAGGATCTCGCGCAGTTATCGCGTGAGCGTTATGCGAAGCCGGTCGCGAATGTGCAATGGATGCTCGCGGAGTTATCGATCATCGCGTGCGATCTTGCGGAAGTACTGGGCGGCGCGCTTGCGTTTCATTTGCTGTTCGGGGTGTCGCTGATCTGGGGCGTGGTGCTTACCGCGTTCGATACGCTGATCGTGCTTGGCCTGAAGGGCAAGAATTTCCGCGATCTCGAAGCGATCATGCTCGGGCTCATCGCGACGATCGGTGTGGGGTATATCGTCGAGCTCGTGCTCGTGAAGCCGCATTGGCCTTCGGTTGCGGCGGGGCTCGTGCCTTCGATTCACGCATTGAGCGATCGGGAGCCGCTCTATCTCGCGATCGGGATTCTCGGCGCGACCGTGATGCCGCATAACCTGTATCTGCATTCGTCGATCGTGCAGACGCGGGTCGTGAATCGCGATGCGCAGAGCCTTGCGTCGGCGATCAGTCTTTCGCGGATCGATACGATCGTTTCGCTCGTTCTGGCGCTGTTGATCAATGCGGCGATTCTGATTCTTGCTGCGTCCGCGTTTCATGCGACGGGGCATACGCAAGTCACCGAGATCGAGGATGCCTATAAGCTGCTTGCGCCGATTGTCGGGACGGGACTGGCGGCGGTTCTTTTCGCGGTGACGTTGTTTGCGTCAGGCCAAAGCTCGACGTTCACCGGGACCATTGCGGGGCAGGTGATCATGGAAGGCTTTCTGCGGTTGAAGATTCCGTGTTATCAGCGGCGGTTCATTACGCGGGGGCTCGCACTCGTGCCGGCGTTGATCGGGGTGTATGTGTTGGGGAACGGGGCGGTCGGCAAGCTGCTTGTGGCGAGTCAGGTGGTTTTGAGTCTGCAACTGCCGTTTGCACTTTATCCGCTGATTCGGATGACGAATGATCGTGGGTTGATGGGGGTGTTTGCTAACACGCTGTTTATGCGAATCGTCGTTTGGGCGCTCTTTGCGGTGATCAGTGCGGCGAATGTCTGGCTGGTGGTGCAGACGGTTGCTGAATGGCTTGGGTGAATGTTGTGGCGCTCGGGTGTTGTCGCTGGATCCCGTATTCGTGTCGGTCTATTGGCGTTGCCCCTGTGCGGGGCGGCAGTCACTTTCTTTGCTGCTGCAAAGAAAGTAACCAAAGAAAGCAGCTCGATACGCCCGCGGTCACACGCAATTTGGGTATCCTTCTCCTCGCTCGTGGCCTCTGTAGCGAGTGCCCTCGTAGGCCTAACCGGGCTTGGACCGCGCACGGTCTGACAAGCTAGTCGTTTGAGCGCGCTGGTTCAGCACGAAACAGTTCCGGCACAGCGCTGCGCGCTGCCGTTGGGTATGGAAGGGAAACAGACGAGAAAAAGGATACGCAGAAGCGCACGCAGACCCGATGTACCCATCGGCCGCGAAGCGGGACGGATCTATTTGGTGCTGAACCAGCCACGCGTGTGGTGCGAAGCGGCAGACCGTGCGCGGTCCAAGCCCGATGTGGCCTACGAGGGCACTCGCTACTGCTGTGCCAGGACTGATCGCCTGCGCCGCGGCCGGCATGAAGTGCTTTGGATGGGGAAAGCGGCGGATTCAACCGGTCAACGCAACGCCCAACGTCTCGGCCAATTTCTCCGCTGGCGTCATAAAACCCAAGGTCTGCCGCGGCCTTTCATTGAGCCGCTTGGCAATTGCGTTCAACTCAGCCTGTGAGTAATGATCCAACGGCTGGCCTTTTGGAAAGTACTGCCGCAGCAATCCATTGGTATTCTCGTTACTCCCTCTTTGCCACGGCTTTCGCGGTTCGCAGAAGTACACCTGCATATCTGTCGCCATCGTGAACTGCGCGTGAGCTGCCATCTCCGTGCCCCGATCCCATGTCAACGAGCGCTTCAATTGCGCAGGAAGCTTGCGCACCTGCTTGATCAGCGCCTGCGTGACGCTCTGCGTGTCTTTGCCCGGCACCTTCACCAGCACCAAATAGCGTGAATGCCGCTCCACTAGCGTAGCAACGTGCGTGTCGATTGAACCTGCAACCAAATCGCCTTCCCAATGCCCTGGCACAGCGCGATCCTCGGCCTCGGCCGGGCGTTCGCTGATCGGCACCGCATCGATGATCGTGCCGCGATTCTGACCCCGCTTCGAGGCGCATTTCGGACGACGCACTGCGCGCCTGGTGCGAAGCTCACTGATCAATTCCTTCTTCAGCGCTCCACGCGTCTGGATAAACAGCGTCCGATAGATCGTTTCGTGCGAAATGTGCATCTCCTTGCGTTGCGGGTATCGCCTCTTGAGCCAGCCCGAGATCTGCGCAGGCGACCATTGTAGGCGCAGCCCTCGCGCGACCTGCCTACACAAGCGCGCATTGCCCGCCAGCGCGCATTGTTTCGGACGCAACGCGCGCCTCCAAGCCAACTCATCGGCCGCATGCGCGCGATACTTCTCGCGCCCTCCATTGCGGCTCACTTCACGGCTGATGGTCGATTTGCTTCGCCCCAACTGCGCTGCAATCGACCCATACGACTCATTCTGGCTCAACGCTCGCGAGATCTCTTCGCGCTCGCATAAGCTCAAAGCACGCGCTGCGCGCTGGCGCGGCGCCGGCGCGATCCCGCCATGTTTGGCGATATGCCGGTGCGTTGAGCCGACATCCCGCTGTAACGCCCGCGCAATCGCACTGACGCTTTCCCCATTACGCCAAAGCTCCCAGAGCCGCCGCCGCTGCGCTTTGCCCAACCAAGGCTTTCTCTGTCGAGTCATCGATGCTCCCCACCTGTATCACGATCATTAGATCAGAGGTGTTGCATCGACCGGTTGAATCCGCCCCTGCTTTCTTTGCCTACTTTCTTTGCAGCAGCAAAGAAAGTAGGTGCCGCCCCGCACAGGGGCAACGCTAATAGACCGACACGAATACGGGATCCGGCAACAAACAAAACCCCCTACTTCACCACAGCAACCGGCACATTAGACCTGGCCGCCACGGCCGCAGGAATAGCACCATCGACAGGCTGCGTCTGATCCACCGTCGTGCGCCCGCCATCACGAAAGAACGCCTGCTCGGCCGCCTTATTGAGCACGAGAATACTGATACGCCGATTGGTCGGCTCATCGACGACATCCTTATTGAGCGGCAGCACATCGGAAAGCCCCCGCACCTGCAGCACCTTGCTTTCCTTCATGCCCCCGGCAACCAGCGCCCGCCGCGCCGCATTCGCGCGCTCACTCGACAGTTCCCAGTTCGAATACCCGGCCTGATTGCCTGAATAGGGCACAGCATCCGTATGCCCCGCAATCGACACGCGATTGTCGACATCATTCAACGATGCGCCGATGTTGGTCAGAATCGTCGTCACATAGCCTTCGAGCTTCGAGCTACCCGAAGCGAACATCGGCCGCTTGAGTGAATCGACGATCTCGATGCGCAATCCCTCGCTGGTGATCGCTATGCGAATCTGATCCTTGAACGCGCGCAATGCCGGCATCTGTTCGATCAAGGCCATCAGCTTCTGCTTGAGCTGCTGCAACTTCTGCAAGTCATCCATCGCCACCGCCGCGCGCGCGATCGATTGCGGTACCGGCTGCGTCTGACTCTTGTTGCCTTCCCCCGGACGCGTGCTCGACAAATCCTTGCCGCCGCCCGTGATGACGCTGGTATGCGCCGACGCACCGCCATCGTTGCCGAACAACGCGGAGAGCGGCGTGTTGAAGTACTGCTCGATGCCTTCCTTGTCGTACTTCGACGTCGATCCGAGCAGCCACATCAGCAGAAAGAACGCCATCATCGCGGTGACGAAGTCGGCGTAGGCGATCTTCCATGCGCCGCCGTGATGACCGTGCCCGTGCGCCTTTTTCTTGCGCTTCACGACGACGGTAGGCGCAAGCACCGACTGCAGCGGATCGCGTGATGGTTTCTCAGCCATGATGTCTATGTCGTGAAGTTACGAAGCCGCCTTCGGCATCTTGGTCGCGCGCACCGCGTCGTCGAGTTCCTTGAAGCTCGGACGATCGGCGGTGAAGAGCACCTTGCGGCCGAACTCGACGGCCACCGTCGGCGCATAGCCGTTCATCGATGCAAGCAGCACGGACTTCACGCACTGGAACGGTTTCGCTTCGGCGACGCCCTTCGCGTTGAGCAGATCGGCGAGCGGGCCGATAAAGCCATACGCCAGCAAAATGCCGAGGAACGTGCCGACCAGCGCGCCCGCGATCATCTCGCCGAGCACCGCGGGCGCGGCGCCGACCGAGCCCATCGTGTGCACCACGCCCATCACCGCCGCGACGATACCGAATGCCGGCAGGCCATCGGCCATCTTCTGGATCGCGTTCGCGGCGACCGAGCTTTCGGCATGATGCGTTTCCAGCTCTTCATCCATCAGATCCTGCATTTCGAGCGCGTTGACATTGCCCGCCGACATCATGCGCAGATAGTCGACGATGAAATCGAGCAGATGGTGATCGGCCATCACGTGCTCGTACTTCTGAAAGAGCGGGCTGGATTCGGGCGCGTCGACATCGGCTTCGAGCGCCATCATTCCTTCCTTGCGCGCCTTCTGCAGCAGTTCATAGAGCAGCGCGATCAACGCGACATACTTTTCCTTCGTATAGCCGCCGCCCTTGAAGGCCTTCGGGACCGATTGCAGCGTTTTCTTCAGCGTCGCGGTCGGGTTCGATACGACGAACGCGCCGATCGCCGCGCCGAAAATACACAGCAGCTCGAACGGCTGCACGAGCGCGGCAAGGTGGCCGCCGACGCCGATGAAGCTTCCGATCACCGAGCCGATGACCAGGACCCATCCGATGATGACAAACATGATTTCTCCGCCAATGTCCGGGGCGTCGCGGGCCGTGCGTGCTCGGGATTGAGGCGCGCACGGCTCGCGACGCATTGTTCGCTTGTTGTGTGGCTTATCGGCTTTTAATGCCCGGACATTAGGGTGACGCGCGCAACTTTTTCTGCGCAAATGTTTGCGCAGTAAATCTTACGGTCGTTCGTCGGGGCGAAACGTGGTTACGTCGCAGGTAATGGATTGCGCGCTCGTGCTTCGTCTAACATCGCTGGCATGAACTCGACCCTCGCGCATACCATCGCTCAAACCACCGTCGGCACGCTTCTGCGCGACTGGCGCCAGCGCAGACGCATGAGCCAGCTTGATCTCGCGGGCGTGGCGGATGTCTCCACCCGCCATCTGAGCTTCGTCGAATCGGGCCGCTCGCTGCCGAGCCGCGAGATGCTGATGCGCCTCGCCGAGCAGCTCGATGTGCCGCTGCGCGAGCGCAATACGCTGCTCGTCGCGGCGGGTTATGCGCCGCTGTATCGCGAGCGTGGGCTTGCTGATCCGCAACTCGCGGCGGCGCGCCGCGCGGTCGATCTGGTGTTGAAGGGCCACGAGCCGTATCCCGCGCTCGCGGTCGATCGTCACTGGACGATGGTCGCGGCCAACGCGGCTTTCGCGCCGCTCGTCGCATCGGCGGATGCGGAACTGCTCGCGCCGCCGGTGAACGTGCTGCGCCTGTCGATGCATCCGCGAGGGCTCGCGACCGCCATCGACAACTGGCACGAGTGGCGCGCGCATCTGCTCGCGCGGCTGCGTCGGCAGATCGAGGTGTCGGGCGATGCAACGCTCGTCGCGCTGCTCGCGGAACTCGACGCGTATCCCGCGCCTGCGCACGCCGGGCACGCGTCGCGCGGGGAAACCGATCCGGTCGTCGTGCCTCTGCGCATGCGGACGCAACACGGCGTGCTGTCGTTCTTCAGCACGACGACGGTTTTCGGCACACCGGTCGATATCACGTTGTCCGAACTCGCGATCGAAGCATTTTTTCCCGCCGACGACGCCACCGCCGCCATCCTTCGCGAACTCGAGGATCCGAGACGTTGAGCTTGCGTCGCTGCCCACATGCTTACAGAATTGAACCTGGCGCACGCGCGTGAATCAATCAGACAGCGGGCCGCGAGCGTAAGCGTGCGCGGCCCGTGTCAGCTTTTGTCCAACCAACGCGGAAGACAGCGATGATTCAAACATTCGAGCAAGTGATAGGCGGGCAAAAGATGCAGTTCTGCGCGAGCATCGCGGAAGGCGGCGGTCCGGCGCGGGTCATCATCAGCCGCGCGGATTCGGCGGAGTCGCTGGTGATCGTCGAGGCCGACGGCATCATTGCCGCGATCAAGGCGGAAGTGGAAGCGCCCAGTACGCTCGTCGCCGACGCAGTGCGCAAGGCGCAGCAGGAAGCGCTGATCGAGCGCGCGCTGGAAACCGGTACGGTGCAGACGACGAGCCTGTAGACGGACGCTGCGGCGGACTTACCACGAAAAATGCCCGCGCGGCCAGGACGGTCGCGCGGGCATTGCTTTGTGCGTCGCGCGATGACTTACATGCGTGGCTCGCCATTCTTCGGATCGGCGGGCACCATCGGCGTCGCGGAATCCGGGCCGTCGGGCATGTCCGGGTCGTCGGGGTTGGGCGCGGCGTCCGGGTCAAGCAGCTTGTCCGGGTCCGGTTCGAGCGGCTCCTCGGGGGAGCGGGGCATCGTCGACATGGTGTTCTCCTCAACGGTTCGATGGGCAGGGCGCTTCGCCTGAGACTCGCAACGGCCGTTCCCGCTGCCGTTCAACCTTCATTCGGCTTTGTCCGGCATCGCGCCGCGTCCGGACTTGCGCCTGGTGGATTGCTCACCTGACGCGCGATCAGTGCCGCGCACAGCAACAGCGCGACCGATACGCCCGCCGACCAGCGCACCGCGTCGACGATGTGATCCGCGCTTGCCGCGCCGTCGCCGTGAGCCGCGAGCGCGCCGAACGCGGCGACGCCGATCGCGCCCGCCGCCTGCCGCGCGGTGTTGAGCACCGCCGAGGCCGTGCCCGCGCGCTGCGGATCGACGGTGCCGAGCAACGCGGTCGTCATCGCCGGGACCGCGAGGCCCATGCCCGATGGAATCAGCAGGAACGGCACGAGCAGCGCGGCGGTGGGCGTGCTCGCATCGACGAAGGCGAGCGCGGCGAAACCGGCGGCGTCGAGCAGCGCGCCGAAAATCATCGGGGCACGCGAGCCGAAGCGCGCGACGACGGGACCGCTTGCCAGATTCGAGATCAGGAAGCCGCCCGTGAGCGGCAGAAACGCGAGGCCGGTTTGCAGGGGCGTGTGCCCGAGCACGCGCTGCAAATACAGGCTCAGAACGAAGACCATTCCATAGTAGGTGAGATTCACGCCGATACCGAAGACGACCGCCGCGCTGAACGTGCGCTCGGAGAAGAGGGTGAGCGGCAGCATCGGCGCGCGGCTTCTGCGCTCGATCGCGATGAATGCGCCGCCCGCCGCCAGCGCCAGAGCGAGGCCGCCGAAGACGAGTGGATGCGTCGGTCCGAGCGGACGCAGTTCGATCACCGCACCGACCAGGGCCGCCAGCGCGACGATCGCGAGCGCCTGGCCGGGCAGGTCGATGCCGCGCGACGGCGGCGCCCGGTTCGCGCGCGGCTTGCCGACCCACACGAGCGTCGCGACGATGCCCGCCGCGCAGATCGGCAGATTCACCCAGAAGATGCTGCGCCAGCCGAACGCCGCGATCAGCACGCCGCCGACGATCGGCCCCGCCGCGATCGATACCGCGCCCGCCGCCGTCCACAGGCCGACCGCACGCGCGCGCAGGCGCCGGTCGTGGCCGCATGCGGCGTTCAGGAGCGCGAGCGAGTTCGGCAGCATCGCGGCGGCGCCGACGCCTTGCAGGGCGCGCGCGGCGATCAGTTGCGGCGCATCGCGCGAAAACGCGCAGGCCAGCGACGCCAGCGCGAACAGCGCGAGGCCGCCGAGAAACATGCGGCGCGCGCCGAAGCGGTCGCCGAGCGAGCCCGCCGACAGCATCAGCGCCGCGAAGGCGAGCGCGTAGCTGTCGATGGTCCATTGCAGGCTCGCGACGCTCGCGCGCAGATCATGGCCGATGCTCGCGAGCGCGACATTGACGATCGAGACATCGAGTTGAGAGACGACGAAACCGACGCTGGTCGCCGTCACGACGAGCATCTGCCGCACGGACAGACGCGTTTCGGATGAGGAAAGGTTTGAGTTCATGCCGTTCATCGTAGGCGCGTCGTGCGCTCGATGTTTCGGCGTGGACTGAAACGTGAAAGCAGAATGAAAACGGCGCGCCGGTGAGGCGACGCGCCGTCATCGAACAAGAAAATCAGCGATTTTCCCTGATGAACAGCGTCGTCAGCGCGCCGATCGCGCACAGCGCCCCGACGTAGATCGCGGGCGCCATCGGGCTCGATTTCATCATCAGCGAGACGACGATCGGCGTGAGTCCGCCGAACACCGCATACGCGACGTTGTACGAGAACGAGATGCCCGAGAAGCGCACGGCAGGCGGGAAGGCTTTCACCATCACGAAGGGAATCGCGCCGATCACGCCGACGAAAAAGCCCGCCAGCGCGTACCACGGCAGCAGCACGGAGGCATCGAGCGAGACTTGCTGGAACATCAGCCAGTACGACACGGCGAGCGCCACGCCGCCGATGAAAATCGTCTTGCCCGCGCCGATCCGGCCCGCGATCGCGCCCGACAGCACGCAGCCGATCGTGAGGCACAGCGTCGCCGCGCAGTTCGCGACCAGCACCGTCGCCGGCGCGATGTGGAACTGCTTCTGCAGGAGCGTCGGCGTCATCAGGATCACGACGACGATCGCCGCCGAGAGCATCCAGGTGAGCAGCATCGAAATGATGACCGCGCGGCGGTGGTCGCGCAGCACCGCCTTGAGCGGAATCTCCGCCGCCAGCGACTTGCGCTTCTGCAGTTCGGCGAAGACCGGCGTTTCGTGCAGCCAGCGGCGCAGATAGACCGAGCACAGCCCGAACAGGCCGCCGAGCAGGAACGGCAGGCGCCACGCGAAATCGGCGACTTCGGCCGGCGCGAACGTCTTGTTGATCGCGGTCGCGATCAGCGAGCCGAGCAGAATGCCCGCCGTCAGGCCGGCCGTCAGCGTGCCGCACGCATAGCCGACATGACGCCCCGGCACGTGCTCCGACACGAACACCCACGCGCCCGGCACTTCGCCGCCGACCGCCGCGCCTTGCATCACGCGGAACAGCAGCAGCAACACGGGCGCCATCAGGCCGATCGACGCGTAGGTGGGCAAGAGGCCCATCAGGAGCGTCGGCACGGACATCAGCAGCACGGAAAGCGTGAACATGCGCTTGCGGCCGAGCAGGTCGCCGAAGTGCGCCATGATGATCCCGCCGAGCGGACGCGCGAGGTAGCCCGCCGCAAAGATGCCGAAAGTCTGCAATTGACGGAGCCAGTCAGGAATCGAAGGCGGAAAGAACAATTGGCCGATGACCGGCGCGAAGAACACAAAAATGATGAAGTCGTAGAACTCGAGCGCGCCGCCGAGCGCGGCGAGCGTGAGCGTCTTGTAATCGCCGCGCGTGAGCGCACGGCCGGCCGCGCGCGGGGCGTCGGACAGAGGTGTTGCCTGCATCGAAAAGAGAACCCGTGAGTGGAGAAACCACGCGTGACGCGCGGTAGAACGAGGCTTCGCCCTGCGGGAGCGACAGACGCGCCGGGTGGACGCGAATCGAAGGTCGCGGCGGGCGCGGATTGGAGCGCCGCCGCCCGTCGTCCGCGCTGCGGGATGCGACGGACAGTCGCGGCGCAGCTTGCTACGCGACGTCTCGGTAAAACGGCGGAAGCGGGAACTTTTGAGCCAGACGCGGCATGTTACAGGACGAAAGTCGGCGCAAAAGAGAAAAGCCGTTCTATTTTTGAGATGGTTGCGCGCATGAGACGCGGCCGTGTCGGCGGGGTGCGTCGTCACATGCGTTGACAATTCGGATGAGTCCGATGGGAAAGGGTCGCCTGGCTGCCCAGAATTCGCAGCTTGAATATCCCCGTCTCATCCCGCGACGAGACGCCCGGCGGGCGCCGGAATTACGGCATCCGCCCTATGTCCCTTGGACTCATCAGGTAAGACACCATGCGCGTCGCCGTTTTGCAAACCGACCCAAGTTATCGAAATCTCATCAGCGACGTCGTCAAACGGCTCGGCCACACCTGCGTCACCTTTGGCGATGGCCTCGTGCTGTCGAAAGCGCTGTCCCGCTCGACGGTCGATCTGCTGATTCTCGACTGGAATTCCTCGGGCCTGTGCGGCCTCGACCTGCTGAAATCCGTGCGTTCGAGTTTCGGCGAGCGCGTGCCGGTCATGT
Organism: Caballeronia sp. NK8; assembly: GCF_018408855.1. Classification (GTDB taxonomy): domain Bacteria; phylum Pseudomonadota; class Gammaproteobacteria; order Burkholderiales; family Burkholderiaceae; genus Caballeronia. The sequence continues at coordinate 549,455 of NZ_AP024323.1, forward strand.
TCGCGACGCCGGACGGCGCCGAGCATAACGTGGTCTGCGCACTCACCGCCGGCGCGGACGATTACGTCGTCTATCCGATCCGACCGGGCGAGTTCGGCGCGCGCGTCGAAGCGCTCTTGCGCCGCGCGTTTCCGGCGACGTCCAGCGCGTGCCTCGAAGTCGGCCCGTACCGCTTCGACGCCCGCCAGCAAACCGTCACCGTGCGCGGCAAGCCGGTGCAACTGAGCGGCACGCAATTCCGCCTCGCGCAACTGTTCTTCTCGAACATCGGCCGCGTGCTGTCGCGCGATCACATTTTCGCGATGGTCTGGGGCCGCGAATTCCGCGAAACCACGCGCACCATCGACAGCCACGTGTCGCGTCTGCGTCTCGCGCTCGAAATCGAGCCGGTCAACAACTTCCGCTTGCAGCCGGTGTACAAGAGCGGCTACCGCCTGCTGCATCTCTATGATGGCGCCGAAGATTCCGGCGAAAGCCTCGCCGATCCTGCGCCTGCGCAGATCGCGGCCTGAAGCCGCTACACGAGAAAATGCCGTCGCGAGGACGGCATTTTTGTTTGTGCTCTGCTTAGACCGCTGGCAGCGCCGGACGCGTCTCGATGCTGCGGCGAATCAGCGTTTCGACTTCGTTGCGCTCGTCGCCGGCGAGCGGCAGGCGCGGCGGGCGCACCGGCTCCGTGCCCAGACCGACGATCGCCTCGGCCAGCTTGATGTTCTGCACGAGTTTGTGCGACACATCCAGCGCGAGCAGCGGCGCGAACCATCGGTAGATCGCGCGCGCTTCCTCGACCCGGCCCGCGCGAATCAGCTTGTAGATGGCCACCGTCTCGCGCGGGAACGCGCACACGAGCCCCGCGACCCAGCCGTGCGCGCCCATCAGAATCGCTTCCATCGCCAGATTGTCGACGCCGCAGAACAGCGCGTAGCGGTCGCCCGTTTCGTTGATGAGATCGGTGATGCGGCGCACGTCACCGCTCGATTCCTTGATCGCCGCGAATTTTTTGTCTTCCGCGAGTTCGGCGAACATCTTCGGCGTGACATCTACGCCATACGCGAGCGGGTTGTTGTAGACCATCAGCGGCAGCGGGCTCGCGTCGGCGACCATGCGGAAGTGATTAAGCGTCTCGCGCCGGTCCGACAGATACCGCAAGCCCGGCAGCACCATATAGCCCGCCGCGCCGTGGCGCGCGGCGCGCTCGGCCTGGCGGCAGCCGTCGAGCGTGCTGTTTTCCGCGATCGTCAGCAGCACCGGCACGCGGCCGCGAGCGGCGTCCACGGCGATATCGAGCACGTCGAGCTTTTCGTCGAGCGACAGCGTCGAGGCTTCGCCGAGCGATCCGCACACGATGATGCCATCGACGCCGGCTTCTATCTGCGCGTCGATGTTCTTCGCGGTCCACGCCCGGTCTATGCTGAAATCGGCGTTGAACTTGGTAGTCACGGCGGGCATCACGCCTTCCCAGATATGCGTCACGGCAGCGCTCCGAAATTGATTGAACGGTAGGCAGTGTAAGCACCGAAAAATCGGGCGTCTTGCGCATTTCGCGCGCACCGCGTGCCGATTTCGGCATAGCCGTTTTGCCACCAAAGCAGCGCGTCGCGGGGCGCACCGAGACGATGCCGAACTGTGCCGATATCGTCATCAAAAAGATTCAGCCGCGTCAAGACGCCCGCCGCGTGCATTTCTAGGATAGGCGGCATGAAAACCATCGACATCATCGACTCGCATACGGGCGGCGAACCGACGCGCCTCGTGATCGCGGGCGGCCCCGATCTGGGCAATGGCACGCTCGCGCAACGTCTCGACGCGTTCCGCACGCGTTTCGACGATTGGCGCCGCGCGATCGTCACGGAGCCGCGCGGCTCGGACGTGATGGTCGGCGCGCTGCTGTGCGAGCCCGACGATCCAGCCGCCGCGGCCGGCGTCATCTTCTTCAACAACGTCGGCTATCTCGGCATGTGCGGGCACGGCACGATCGGACTCGTCGCGTCGCTCGCGCATGCGGGCAGGATCGCGCCGGGAAGCCATCGCATCGATACGCCAGTCGGCCCCGTCGATGCCACGCTCAACGCGAACGGCAGCGTCAGCGTGCGCAACGTGCCGGCGTATCGGTACCGGCGCGCGGTGACGGTCGAGGTGCCCGGACACGGCCCGCTCACCGGCGATGTCGCGTGGGGCGGCAACTGGTTCTTTCTCGTCGCGGATCACGGACGTGAACTGACGCCCGCGCGCATCGCCGAACTGACGGCGTTCACCGAGGCGATCCGCGATGCCCTGCACGCACAGCGCATCACCGGCGCGGACGGCGCATACATCGACCATATCGAGCTGTTCGCCGATTCGCCCGTCGCGGGTGTCGACAGCCGCAATTTCGTGTTGTGCCCGGGCAGCGCATACGATCGCTCGCCGTGCGGCACCGGCACCAGCGCCAAGCTCGCGTGTCTCGCGGCGGACGGCGCGCTCGAAGCGGGCGCGGTATGGCGTCAGGAAAGCATCATCGGTAGCGTGTTCGAGGGCAGCTACGCGCTCGACGGCGACGTGCTCGTGCCGACTATCACGGGCTACGCGCACATCATGGGCGAAGGCCGGCTCGTGTTCGACGAACGCGATCCGTTCATGCGAGGCATCGAAGCCGGCGCGCGCGCATGACGGCGGATGTGATCGTCGTCGGCGCGGGGATCGTCGGTGCGGCGTGCGCGGCGGAATTCGCCGGGCGTGGCCTGACCGTCGAGGTGCTGGAAGCGCGTGGCATCGGCGGCGGTGCGACGGCGGCGGGCATGGGCCACATCGTCGTGATGAACGATTCGCCGGCCGAATTCGCGCTGGTGCGGGCATCGCGTGAAGCGTGGCTCGCGCTCGGCGCCGAACTGCGCGAGCGCGATGCATTTTCGCGCTGCGGCACGCTCTGGATCGCGGAAGACGAAGAGGAACTCGATGCCGCCCGCACGATGCGCGACGCGTTCGCCACGGCAGGCGTGCGCGCGCAACTGCTCGACCGCGCCGCGCTGCGCGAAGCGGAACCGGCGGTGAGCCACGCGATGCAAGGCGGCCTTCTGATCGATGACGACGCTATCGTCTACGCACCCGCCGCCGCGCAATGGCTCCTGACGTGCTCGGGACGCATTCGCGTATCGACTGATTGCGCGGTCCGCGCCGTCGATGCGGACGACACGCACGCGAGCGTCACGCTCGCGAACGGCGAGCGGCGCACGGCGGCGCATGTGGTCGTCGCGAACGGGCTGGCGGCGGCCGATCTGATCGTGGGCGTGCGGCTCGAAGCGAAGAAAGGGCATCTGCTGATCACCGATCGCTATCCGGGCACACTTCATCATCAAGTGCTGGAGCTCGGCTATATCAAGAGCGCGCATCACGCGCGCGGCACGTCGGTGGCGTTCAACGCGCAGCCGCGTCCGACGGGGCAACTGCTGATCGGCTCATCGCGCCAGTTCGGCACCGTCGATCCGGCCGTCGAAATCGACGTGCTCGCGGCGATGCTCGCGCGCGCGACGCGTTATCTGCCGGGCATCGGCGCACTCAACGCCGTGCGCGCGTGGACCGGTTTTCGCGCCGCCACGGCCGATGGCTTGCCGCTGATCGGCCCGGCGCGTCATCCGGGCGATCGTCTGTGGCTCGCGACGGGTCACGAGGGACTCGGCGTGACGACCTCGCTCGGCACCGCGAAGCTCGTCGCCGCGCAGATGCTCGGCGAGCCGGTTCCGTTCGAACTGCCCGATGCTCACGCCTTCTCTCCGCAACGATTCGCCACGGAGCACGCCGATGGCTGACCTCGTCACCGTGACCGTCGATGGCGAGCCGCTCGCCGTGCCTGCGTTCACGACCGTCGCGGCAGCGATTGCAATTGCAATGCGCGGCGTCGGCGGCACGCGGCGCTCCGTCACCGGCGAGCCGCGCGCCGCGTGGTGCGGCATGGGCGTGTGCCAGGAATGCCGCGTGACGGTCGATGGCCGCGCGCATGTCCTCGGCTGTCAGACGCCATGCCGCGACGGCCTTTCGATCGAGACGATGCGATGAACGCCGAACAGGTCGATATCGCGATCGTCGGCGCGGGGCCGGCGGGTCTGCGGGCGGCGCGGATCGTGGCGCAGGCCGGCGCGCGCGTCGCGCTCATCGACGACAATCCGCGCCCCGGCGGTCAGATCTGGCGGCAAGGTCCGACGCTCCCGCCCGCCGCGCAGCTTCGCCAATGGTTCGATGAAACGCGCGTGCATCCGAACCTCGTCGTCATGAGCGCAACGAAGGTCGCCGCCGCGCCTGCTGGCAAACGGCTCCTGCTCGAACGCGATGGTGCGCCGCTCGTGCTCGCATACTCGAAACTCATCCTCGCGACCGGCGCGCGCGAGCGGCTTCTTCCTTTCGATGGCTGGACCTTGCCCGGCGTGACGGGCGCGGGCGGCTTGCAGGCGCTCGTCAAGGGCGGACTGCCGGTACGTGGCGAACGCATCGTCGTGGCGGGCAGCGGGCCGCTGTTGCTTGCCGTCGCGGATACCGCGCGGCGTCACGGCGCGCACGTCGTCGCGGTGGTCGAACAGGCGCCGCTTGCGCGGGTCGCGCGCTTCGTGGCGTCGCTCGCGCTGACGCCGGGCAAGCTGGCGCAGGCTGTGGCGCTCGGCACGACGCGTTATCGCATGGACGGTGTCGTCGTGAAGGCGCATGGAAGCACACGCGTGGAGGCCGTCACGATTCGCACGCGTGGCCGCGATGAAACGTTCGGAGCGGATCGCATCGCGTGCGGCTATGGCCTCGTGCCGAACGCGACGCTGGCGCTCGCGCTCGGCTGCGCGCTGGACGAGCGCGACGGCGCGATCCGCGTCGACGAGGCACAGCGCACGTCGCAGGAAGATGTTTTTGCGGCGGGCGAATGCACGGGCATCGGCGGGATGGAACTGGCGAGCGTCGAAGGCGCGTGCGCGGCGCAGTCGGCGCTCGGCATCGCAGGCGATGCGCGTCTCGTGCGCGAACGCGATCGGTGGCGCGCCTTCGCGCGGCGCGTGGCGCAGGCGTTCGCGCTCGGCGACGCGGCCCGGGCGATGCCATCGCCCGGGACCTTGCTGTGCCGTTGCGAGGACGTGTCGATCGGCGACGTCGCCGCGCATGCGAACTGGCGCGACGCCAAGCTGCAGACGCGTTGCGGCATGGGACCGTGTCAGGGGCGTGTGTGCGGCGAGGCGGCTTCAGTGTATTTCGGATGGCCGCGCGCGGCGGCGCGGCCGCCGTTCGCGCCGGTACGCATCGACACCTTGATCGGCGCGCGCGACCGCGCCGACACGTTCCGTCCATAGCGAGGCCAGCGCTTCTATAATCGAGCGACCGATTCAATCGAGCGCAACCGACATCTCCACGCATGACTAACACGACGCCGATCGTCCATCCTCCAGCGTCGACGCTCTCCGACATGCTCGCGCATTTCGCGCTGCTCGCGCCCGTGTTCGACGCGATGCCGGATATCGTGTTCTTCGTCAAGGACCGCGACGCGCGCTACGCGATGGTCAATCGCACGCTCGCGCGCCGCTGCGGCCACAAGGACGACAAGTCTGCGCTCATCGGCAAGACCGCCGAGGACGTGTTTCCGCGCCGCTTCGGGCGCATCTACACGGCGCAGGATCAGGCGATCATCGCGCAGGGGCATCAGCTCATCGATCAGCTCGAACTGCATCTCTATCCGGGACGCGAACCCGGCTGGTGCATGACGTGCAAGCAGCCGCTGCATGACACGCAGGGGCATATCGTCGGGCTGGCGGGCATCTCGCGCGATCTGCAGGCCGCCGAAGGGACGCATCCGGCCTACAGCCGGCTTGCGGCGGTGGTGCAGCACATCCAGGAAAACTACGTGCAGCCGCTCAACATGCGGCAGCTTGCGCAGATGGCGAACATGTCGATCGCGCAACTGGAGCGCTACTTCCACAAGGTCTTTCATCTGACGCCGCGTCAGGTGCTGCTCAAGACGCGGCTCGACGCCGCCACCGCGCTGCTCGTCTCGCGCGAGAAAGTCACCGACGTCGCCGCGCTGTGCGGCTACACCGATCACAGCGCCTTCACGCGCCAGTTCAAGGCGACGGTCGGCCTGACGCCGAGCGAGTACCGCGCGCTGCTGCAGGCGGGAACCTCGACTGCCTCGCGCCCCGATTCCGCCCGCGATACAAACGTCTGACGGGAAAACAGGGTACGGCTGATCCAGGAATTACACGGTCGTGCGCGCGGGATCGGACGGTGGCGGCGCGGATCGGCGCAAACGCCCGCGCAATATGGCATTCACGGTTATGAAACCGTCTCGGTCCGGTTTTTGCTCGATAAGGCACGCTGCGCCCGGGGCAACACTGCACAAAGGCGCGGTCAGAACCGCGAGGCGTTCCGCACCGGCGCACGCGCGGCGTAAATAACGGTGCGTTCGGAATTCGCGCCGCGTTTTACTGTCAATCAATGCGCGCAACCGTGCGCGCGGCGGCGAGAGATCGAAACCAGCGCGTGAATTCCGTTTTTGGCAGCAGAAAAGAACATCATGGACGAAGTAGCAAGACTGGGGCACATGCGGATCGTGCTCATCGAAGACGATCCGGAAAGCAGGGCATCGCTGCAGATGTTGCTGGAAGAAGAGGGTGCGCAAGTGTTCGCCCTGGCCGACGCCGAAGACGGCGCGCAGGCGGCGATCGAGCATCTTCCCGATGCGGTGATCTGCGATCTGGATTTACCCGAGATGGACGGTTTCTATCTCATTCAACGTTTGCGGGATCACGAAATACGCGGCAACCTGCCGCCTTCCGTGGCGATCGCGCTGACGGGCCATGGCAGCGAAGAGTATCGATTGCGCAGTATCGGCGAGGGCTTTCAGCATTTCATGGTGAAACCCGTGCATCCCGACGAACTCGTCACGCTGATCCAGGATGCGGTCGGCACGCGAGTGGTGATGTGAGCTGACCCGAGGCGTTCCGGGACCGCCGATGACAGGCGGCCCCGAACCTTTACGACCTGTCGCGATTGCGCGCCCGCGTGGCGCCCGTGATGACGGCGATGCCCAGCATGATGACGGCGACGATCATGATCGTGTGCTGCGAGACATGCATCGCAACCAGCGCCCACGACACGCCGCCGATCAGAATCAGCCAGCCGACGAGGTAGATGATCAGCGTCATCGGATTCTCCTTATTTCGTTGAGTGTTTGTTAATCATTGTGCGGCCTTCATGAAAGGGCCTTATCCTTTCGACGCGCGCGCACGGATAAGTTCACCTTATGCAAGCGGTGTACCGTGGCGGCATCGTCCAAAATGAAAAAGAGCTGAGCCATGCTGACCGTCCACCACCTCAACAATTCCCGCTCCCAGCGCGTGCTCTGGATGCTCGAGGAGCTTGGAGTCGAATACGAACTGAAACGCTATCAGCGCGACCCGCGCACGATGCTCGCGCCGCCCGAATTGCGCGCGGTGCATCCGCTCGGCAAATCACCGGTCGTCACCGATGGCGATCTCACGCTCGCGGAGTCGGGTGCGGTTATCGAATATCTCGTGGATCGCTACGGCCAAGGGCGTTTCTCACCGCCGCCGGGTGTGTCGCCGGAACGCGTGCGCTACAACTACTGGATGCACTATGCGGAAGGTTCGGCGATGCCACCGCTTCTGCTCAAGCTCGTCGCGCGACGGCTGGAGAGCGCGAAGATGCCGTTCTTCGCCAGGCCGATCGCGCGGCGCATCGCGCAGACGATGCAAAGCAGTTTCATCGATCCGCAATTGCGGCTGCATCTCGGTTATATCGACGCCGAGCTTACGAAATCGACTTGGTTCGTGGGCGATACCTTCAGCGCCGCCGATGTGCAGATGAGCTTTCCGCTCGAAACCGGGAGCCAGCGAGCGGGGGCTAAGTCGCTGCCGCATATCCGGGCGTTTCTCGAACGTATTCACGCGAGGCCTGCCTACCAGCGCGCACTGGAGCGCGGCGGCCGCTACGACTTCGCCAGCTAGCCATTCGGCCGACTGCCGGCGCGCCCGGCGCGTTGCGTACAATGACTCGCACGCAAACACTCAGCCCACAGGCGACGCATGGCCCGAATCGTTCCCGACGACTGGAAGAACCTCGAAGCGACCGGCGCCGCTGCGCGCGAACTCGAAACGCTGGCGCTCCTCGAAAAGCTCCCTGAAGACTACACGGTCTATCACGGCGTGCACTGGACGCGCATCAACGAAGGCTTTTCCGTATTCGGCGAAGCGGATTTCGTGGTGGTCGCGCCATCGGGCCGCGTGCTGATGATCGAGATGAAGGCGGGCTTCCTGCGCGAAACGAGCGCGGGACTCGTGAAGGTCTATTTGCAGAAGGAACGCAACGTCGCGATTCAGCTCGCGCGCACGCTGGAGAATCTGCATCGGCGCTTCACCGCCGCGTTCGGCGCGGGCACGTACCGGATCGAGGAACTGCTGTATTGCCCCGACTACACGGTGAAGAATGCCGCCATCGCTGGTGTCGCGCCGGCGCGTATCGTCGATGCGAGCCGCAAGTCGCAACTCGCGCGCGCCGTGCTCGACATCCTGCCGCCCGACGAGCCGCGCTTCGAAGCAGCAGCGCGCATTCATCACTTTCTCGCCGATGAACTCTCGCTCACGCCCGATACCAACGCACTCGTCGGCGCGGCCAACACGCTCGTCACGCGTCTGTCGGGCGGGCTCGCGACGTGGGCGCGCAGGCTCGAATTCGAGCCGTTCCGTCTACGCGTGATCGCGACCGCGGGCGCGGGCAAGACGCAGCTCGCGGTGCGCGTGATGCGCGATGCGCTGGCGCAGGGCAAGAGCGTGCTCTACGTGTGCTTCAACCGGCCGCTCGCCGACCACATCCGCGTGATCGCGCCGAAAGAGGCGAAGATCGCGAACTATCATCAGCTGAGCGCGGCGGTTTCGCGCGATGCCGGAAGCCCGCCCGACTTCAGTCAGCCGAATGTGTTCGCGACGCTGGAAGAGCGCTTCGCGGCGGTGCCCGTGCCCGAGCACTGGAAGACCGATGTCCTGATCGTCGACGAAGGTCAGGATTTTCAGGCGGCGTGGGTCGATGCGCTCGAGCGCCTGCTCAATCCCGACGGCGCGTGGTGGTGGCTCGAAGATCCGATGCAGAACCTCTATCTGCGTGAACCCGTGCCGCTGCCGGGCTGGACCATCCTGCGCGAAAGCACCAACTATCGCAGCCCGCGCGATCTGCTCGGCTTCATCCGCAAGATCGTCGGGCCCGAGGTGCGGCTCGACGCGGGCAGTCCGTTCGACGGCTCGGATGTCAGCATCTCGACCTACGAGGACGGTCATCCGGAGGAAATCATCGAGGCGACCAAGCGCGCCATCACGAACGCGCTGTCGCTGGGTTTTCGCAAACAGGACATCGCGGTGCTGTCGTTCCGGGGCCGCGAGGGCTCGGCGTTGACGGCGGTCGACCAGCTCGGCCCGCACCGGCTGCGCGCCTTCACCGGCACGTACGATCTGTTCGGCAACCCGGAGTATCGCGAGGGCGATGTGCTGCTCGAATCGATCTATCGCTTCAAGGGGCAATCCGCGCCGTGCGTGATTCTCACCGAAGTCGATTTCGACGCGCTCGATGAACAGGCGGCGCGCAAGATCTTCGTCGGCGCCACGCGGGCGACGATGAAGCTGATCGTGGTCGCGTCGGCGCGTGCGGCCCGGGCCATCGAAGCGCTCCAGTGACCGATGGCCGTCATCAGCACCGAGCCCTCCCTGCGCGCGCACGCCGCGCGCCCCTGGTTTCGCCGCCTCTGGTATGCGGCGCTGATCGCGCTCGCGGTCGCGCCGCCGATCGGCGCGGTCGGCTACATGCTGTACTCGGGCCTGCTCGCGCGCGAGACGCACAGGCTCGTCGTGCCCTACGACGTCTACTGGGACGCCGCGCAGTTGCAGATCGCCTATGAGCGCTTCGAGAATCACGTGCTGCTGTACCGCAACGGCATCGACGAGGATGCCGAAGCCGTGCGCGCGAGCTATCGCCTGCTGCGCGCGCGGCTCACGCAGGTGTCGGAGTCGACGGGACAGGCGGACGGCCACGAAGCCCTGCTGAACCGGCAGCGCGAAATCCTGCGGCAATTGCAGACCGCGCTGGATTCGATCGAGGCGAATGTCGACGGGCTCGAGACGGAGCGTCAGCACACGTTGCGCGTGATCGGCGTGCTACGCCAGAACGCACCGGTCGTGGCAGAACTGGCGAGCGGACGCCGGCTCATGGATGTTGCCGAGCGCGAGGCGATCGTGCGCGACTTCGAGGCGAAGCGCCGCTATCTGATCTACGGCGGGATTCTGCTCGGGGTGCTGTCCGCGGCCGCCACGGCGTTGCTGCTGCTGAATGGATACCGGCGCACGCGTCTCATCGAGCAGCAGCGCGCGGCGCTCGTGGCCGAGCATCAGGCGACGCGCACGGCGCGCGAGGCCGGCGTCGCGAAAGACACCTTCCTCGGCATGATCAGCCACGAACTGCGCACGCCGCTGCACGCGATCGTCTCGTCGGTCGAATTGCTCGGGTTGAACGCGCGCGGCGATGCCGACCGCAAGATCATGCAGCGGCTGGAAGCGGGCGCGCGCCATCTCGAAGCGCAGATGCGCGATCTGACCGACTACGCGCGTCTGGGCGCGGGCAAGCTCGAATTGCGCATGTCCGTATTCGATCCGGTGGACCTGCTCGAATCCATCATCGATGCGAACACGCCCGCCGCGAGCGCGAAGGGGCTGGCGTTGCGCGGCGACTACGCGGGCGAACGCGGGCCGATCGAGTCCGATCCGCATCGCGTTCGGCAGATCGTGACGAATCTCGTGACCAACGCCATCAAGTACACCGACGCCGGTTCCATCGACGTGCATTTCGCGCGCACGGAGAAACGTCTCGACATTTCGGTGATCGACACGGGACCGGGCATCCCCCGCGAGCAGTTGCCGCTGATTTTTCAGGAATTCACGCAGCTCGACTCGTCCAGCACGCGGCGCTTCGACGGCGCGGGAATGGGCCTCGCGGTCGTGCGCGGGCTCGTCGATCTGCTCGACGGGAAGATCGAAGTATCGAGCGAAGTGGGACAGGGCGCCGCGTTTCGCGTGAGTCTGCCGGCGGTGTCGGCCGAACATATGCCCGAGCGCGGCGAGCAGGAAGCCGATGCGCCCGAACTGCGCAAAGCGCGCGTGCTCGTCATCGACGATCATGAGGCGATCCGCGATTCGCTCACCGAGATGCTCACGCATCTGGGCTATTCGGCCGTGGCGCTGCCGGATGTCGACAGCGCGCTTGCGTGGCTGCGCGCCAATGACGCCCACGTGATCCTTGCCGACCTGCACATGCCCGGCAAGGACGGCTACTCGTTCGCGAACGAATATCGCGCGCGCAGTGCGCCGGGCGCGAGCGTGCCGATCATCGCGGTGAGCGCTTACGCGCCCGAACTGGTGGACCCGGCCGCGGCCGTGCTGTTCTTCGACTACCTGCTGAAGCCGGTGCGTTACGAGGTGCTGAAGGGCGCCGTGCACCGCGCGGTGACGGTGCGCCGGCGAGTCACGTAGGTCTCGCCGTTCAGCTGCGCATCAGCCGCTTGGAAAGATCCGCGACGAGTATGCCCAGCCGCGCGGGCTTCTCGAAACACGTCACGTTGTAGTCGCGGATGACCTGGCTGATTTCCGACTCGCTCGCCTTGCCTGTAGTCAGTTCGCCGGTGAGCACGAACACCGGCGCGTCCGGGTTGTCCGACTCGCGCACCGCGCGGATCGCGTCCGCCGACGTATGGACGCCGAACAGCCAGTCCATCACGACGGCGTCGAACACTTGCGCCTGCAGCGCTTCGAGGAAGGCGTCGAGACCGTAGAAGGCCATCGCCGTGAAGCCGGTGGCTTCGAGATAGTCATGCAGATTGTCGGCGGACGCGTGATCGTCGTCGACCACGGCGATGATCGGCTTGTCGATATCCGGGCGGCGCGGCTGTATTTCGATCTTGTGGACGTCGCAGGCTTCCTGCAACAGGACGCCTTCATGCTTCGTGACGATCCAGCGGTTGTTCAGCTTCTGCGCGATGAAATCCGGCCGGCTGCCCGCCTCGAGCGCATTCCCGACCCACGCCATGCACGGAATCTCGAGCGAACCAAGCTTGAGCACGGCGTCGTGCGCGGTGCCTTCGGTGACGTCGGGGCGCGTGTTGATCGAATCGAAAAGCTTGAGCGCGGGCTCGTCGAAGGCATCGGCGACGCGGCGGATCTGCGCGATCGTCCACGGACTGTTGCCGCGCAACTTGCGATGGCCCTGCGAAAAACTCAGGTCGAGAATGCGGCACAACTCGGCGGTCTGCTGCCGCTTGCCGATGCCGTGACGGCCCATCAGCTCGCGCACGCGCTCCGCGACGGCGAGCGATTCCGAAGAAGACGTTTCAGTGACCATACTGCCAGTCGGATGCGTAAGGGTGGGACCGCGGAAGGCGTGGTTCGGCGTGGGCCGGGCAAGCCGTGCGCAGTCGATCCGACATTGTAAATGGCGCGCGTCCTTGCACTCAAAATGGATCGCTGGAACGCGCTCAACATCTTGATCTTACGGACAAAAGTGGCGAAACCGCCGTTCGCTTGCGCGCACTTGGCTTCACATCGTGTCGATCACGGCGTCGACCAGATCGCGCGGCGTGCGGAACGTGCCGGGCACGGCGGCGAGCCCGTTGAGCCGGTTGTCGATCAGAAGCGACGCGAGCCCGTGCACGTGCGCCCACGCCGATGCCATCGCGATGGTCTGCTCCGAACCCATCGCGCCAAACGCGCTGTTGCTGCCGGGCGCGATCTCGGGCACGGCATCGAACACATCGGCGAGGCCGGCGGCGGACATGCGCCGCGCTTCCACGAGCGACGGCCTTTCGGTGTCGAGCAGTTCGTTGCGGGACATCAGCCGGAAGAGATCGGGATTGGCGACCGCGAAGTCGATGTAGCCGTGCGCGATCGCGCGGCCGCGATCCGTGCCGGCGCCTGCGGCTGCTGCGCGTTTTTGCATCGCGTGAGCGAGTCGCCGATGTCCGCTCGCCGCGAGTTCGGCAAGCACGCCCGCGGTGTCGCCGAAATGATGTTGTGGCGCAGTGTGCGACACGCCTGCCTCCCGAGCGATCGCGCGCAGTGTGAGACCGCGCAGTCCGTCGCGGCGAAGCACGGTTTCGGCGGCATGCAGCAGCGCGTCCGGCAGCGAGCCGTGATGGTAGGGATGCGGCGCGGTTTCGGGTGCTTTCGCCGGACGACCGCGTTTTCTGGTGAGCGGACTGTTCTGCATAGGAATGGAGACTCGTCGGTCGATCAATCTTTACAATGGAAAATTATCTTGACCCAAACACGCGTGAAAGTCAAAATCTTTCCATCGTAAAGATTAACGGCGAGAAGCAGCTCGATGTGGATCGAAGTGCAATCGCCGATGACATTCCGGTCAATCGCGTCACAAGTCACAGGAGAACGATCATGTCCTTCCAGGAAATCTTGCTGGGTGCACCCGCCTGGGTTTGGGTTCTGCTTGCCGTGCTGGTCTCTCGCGGCATGAAGGCGATGAAGGGCAGCACCGCGCCGCTGTCGAAGCTGGGCATCGTGCCGGCGGTGTTCGTCGGCTGGGGATTGCTGCATCTTCTGTCGGACCCGGCGACCGGTTGGGATACGGCGCTGATGTGGGCGGCGGGCGGCGTGCTGGGCGCGGGGCTCGGCGTTACGCTTGCGAAGCGTAGCGGCATGACGGTGGACCGCGTGCGGCGCACGATCACGTTACCTGGCTCGGTGGTGCCGCTCGTGCTGATCCTGCTGACCTTCGCGATGAAATTCTGGATCGGCTTTGAGATGGCAACGACGCCTTATATCGGCGTGGATTCGACCTTCATCGTGCTGAATGGTCTCGTTTCGGGCGCGGTGGCGGGCATCTTCGCGGGACGGTTCCTGATCTACTGGCTGGCGCTGCGGCCGGCGGCGGAACCGGTCTTGGAACGCTCGTAATCGATCGGCGACCTCTGCATCAGCGCATTCCGAATCAAAGTTCGCGATTGTTGAACGCAGTATTGTCTTTTTTTAAGACAATAGGCGTGTTTTGCCGCGCTACACTGCGTTGCATCATTGATCGGAGGTCGCCGTGCTGGTCGCTGTTCTTTTTCTCTGCCCAATAGGCGTCGCGCTTTTTGCCTTCGCGCTTATCGCGGACAGACACTTCAAAGACTCACTCGTAGATGCTCGCGGACATTTCCCCGAAAACAGGCGGCCGGTGGTGCGACCTCGTCAAGCTACGCCGGACAAATCAACGTTCTGAGCAGTCCCGGGCTCGAAATTCTTTAACTCTCATCGAGAAATTTTAATTTTCGGTGTGATTTTCGCCTTCTCCTCGAAAAAACCTAATTTCCTGAAGTCCGTGCCTGGCTCGCGAACGCGTCGCGCACGACTTCTTCGATGCGATCGAGCACCGCTCGAGGAACATGCTGATACTGCTTCCTGCGATGCGTGGACAGCGTGCCCTTGTTCGACTGCGTCATACGAATCAGCACCGAAAGGTCCTTGCGCGGCAAATCGAACTCGTCATTCAGTAACGCGAACGCGTGATCGTAGCCTTGCAGCCATGCGATCTCGCGGGGAATCTCCTCCCGCACCGCTTCCTTGATCATCGCGTAGAGGAACGCCACTTCGCGGTCGGCGTTGAAGAACCGATAGGCGCGGCTCGACGGCGCGCTCAGCACGAGCGGCTCCGTATCGACCCGCCGGTAATTCCATAGTCTCGTCACCGGGCGGGAAAACGCCGTCAGCACTGCGTGATAGGCCGGGATGTTGCGCTCCATCACCGCGGAGACCGGGATGACGGTATCCGCGCCCAGCAAACCCGAACGCGCCAGCACGTGCTGAATCAGAAAACGATGGAGACGGCCGTTGCCGTCGAAAAACGGGTGCAGATAGACGAACCCGAACGCGGCGCACGCGGCCTTCACCAGCACGTCGGGGCAGTGTTTCTGGTCGTTGACGAAGCGCTCCCAGTCGGCCATCACCCGCCGCAGGTCGCTGATCGGCACGGGAAAGAAGTCGACCCGGCCGGCGGCATCTTCCAGCCAGTTCTGTTTGTTCCGATATGACGCTTCCTGACTGTAGACATCACGCACGATCACGTTCTGCAGTTGCACGAGCCACTCTTCGTCGACTTTCGCCGGTTCGCCGGCGCGTCGCAGGAGTTGAACGAAGCGTTCCTGCTTGTCCGAACTGGGCGTCTCCGATTCGATCGCGTAACTGCCGCGCGTCTCCGACAAATACAGAAAAGCCAGCGCGCGTCTATACAACTCCGGGTCCTGCATCGCGTCGAGCGCACTTTGCGCTTCGAGAAGCAACCCGGAGAGCGGCGGATCATCGGGAATCGCAGCACGATGGACGATCGGACAGAACCACGGCGTGCCCAGCGCGTTATTGCGCACGCGAAAGCGCGGCGCGCGCACCGGCTGCGGCGCTGTGTAATAAAGCTCAGCCGGAAAGAGGTCGACATACCCGCCCTTGATGGTCACGCCGGCGTCGAGTTCCCTGCCGGTAAGCCATTCCCAGAGAAAGCACGCGCGGCGAATCTGCTCGCCGGTCGGCGTCGCGCGCAGCCGGTCGATAAGTTCGCCAGGCTCGATATGCTCGAACGCGGCATCGATGACTTCGAGGTTGACACCTTCGTGACGGAGCGCGAACTCGAGATGACCGACGGGTGTATCGTCGAAAGCGACGCTGTTGGGAAACAGAATCTGGCTCTCGCTGTCGATCCGCCGGTTGACCGACGAACTCGCGTAGGCGAGCCTTGCCGGCGGCGTCACGCGCAGTTCCCCTATGGCGATGAGACGGGCATAACCGATGGGCGTCATCGAGATTTCTTAACGTTTATCGAGAAATCATAACTTTACGCCCGTTTCTGGCGAGTTCATCGAGAAATCCTGATTTTTGGCCGTTCGACCGATCTGTTCGATCCGCTTTTGCTATCGAACGATCGCCCTTTCGAATTGTTGCGCTATTGGAGCGGGACTATAGTGCCTCTCACGGCACCCAAAACCCACGGCAACGAACAACGAAAGGAGACAAGACCCATGAACCGTATCGACCTGGCGGACCGCGTCGTGATCGTCACCGGCGGCGCGCGCGGCATCGGCCTCGCGGTGGCGGAGCGCGCGCTCGAATCGGGCGCCGATGTCTCGCTGTGGGACGTCGACGGCGAACGCCTTGCACGAACCAGCGCTGAACTCTCCGCAAAGCACAAGGACCGCAAGGTCAGTGAAGCCCTCGCCGAACTGACCGATGAATCGTCCGTCGACGCCGCCGCGAAAAAAACCCTCACCGCGCATGGGCGGATCGACGTGCTCGTCAACAATGCGGGCATCACCGGCGGCAACGGCACGACCTGGGAACTCGCGCCCGACGTGTGGCGCCGCGTCATCGACGTCAATCTCATCGGGCCGTATCTGACCTGCCGCGCTGTCGTGCCGCACATGTTGAAGGGGGGCTACGGGCGCATCGTCAATGTCGCGTCGATCGCGGGCAAGGAAGGCAATCCCAACGCATCGCACTACAGCGCGTCTAAAGCCGGATTGATCGGGCTCACGAAATCGCTCGGCAAGGAACTCGCGGGCAAGAACATCCTCGTGAACGCCGTCACGCCCGCCGCCGCCAAGACCGAAATCTTCGATTCGATGTCGCAGCAACACATCGACTACATGCTCTCCAAAATTCCGATGAACCGCTTCCTGA
Source organism: Caballeronia sp. NK8 (assembly GCF_018408855.1). GTDB lineage: Bacteria > Pseudomonadota > Gammaproteobacteria > Burkholderiales > Burkholderiaceae > Caballeronia. Next base: position 566,167 of record NZ_AP024323.1, read on the forward strand.
TGCCGCAGGAAGCCGCGTCGCTGATTCTGTGGCTCTCGTCCGAGGATTGCGCGTTCAGCACCGGCGCGGTGTTCGATCTGTCGGGCGGACGCGCGACGTACTGATTGCGTTCTCGGGAGAATCGCGATGAATTACTCCGCTACAGCGGAAGGCGCCGTCACGTCCCGCGTGATGCGCCGCCTGCTGCCGTTTCTGCTGCTCATGTATGTGCTCGCGTTTCTGGATCGCGCGAATATCGGCTTCGCGCAGAAGGCGTTGCAGCAGGACACCGGCCTGACCAACGCCGCATTCGCCTTCGGCGCGGGCGTGTTCTTCGTCGGCTATGCAATCTTCGAAGTGCCAAGCAATCTGTTGCTGCATCGCGTCGGTGCGAAGCTGTGGATGTGCCGCATCATGGTGACGTGGGGCCTCGTTTCCGCAGCGATGTCCTTCGCGCATGATTCGACCACGTTCTACGTGCTGCGCTTTCTGCTCGGCGTGGCGGAGGCGGGCTTCTTTCCAGGCATCGTCTATTACCTGACGCGCTGGTTCCCGCAATCGTCGCGGGCGCGCGCGCTCGGCGTGTTCTATTTCGGCGCGCCGCTCGCGTTCATCTTCGGCGCGCCGCTTTCGGGTCTGCTCCTCGAACTGCACGGCGCGCTCGGCTTCAAGGGCTGGCAGTGGCTCTTTCTCGTCGAAGGGCTGCTTGCGTCGATCGTCGGCGTGTGGGCATTCTGGTATCTCGACGATGACCCCGCGAAGGCGCGCTGGCTCACGCAGGAACAACGCGCGCTGCTCGTCGGCCGCCTCGACGAGGATGCCCGCGCCGCGTCGTCGCACGGTCCGCACAGCGTGCTCGCGGCGCTCGTCGATCCGCGCGTGCTGGTGCTGTGCTGCGTGTACTTCCTGATTCAGGCGGCGGTGTACGGCGTCGTCTTCTATCTGCCGCAACAGGTCTCCGCGCTGCTCGGAACGAAGGTGGGCTTGCGCGTCGGGCTCGTGACGGCGCTGCCGTGGATCGCCGCCGTGATCGTCACGTGGATCGTGCCGCGTTATGCCGATCGAACCGGCAGGCATCGCGTCTGCGCGGTGGCGCTGCTCGTGATGTCGGGTGTGGCGATTGCAGTGTCGGGCGTCGCGGGCTCGCCCGTCGTCTCGCTGATCGCGCTGTGCTGCGCGGCGAGCGGCTTTATCGCCGCGCAGCCGCTCTTCTGGACCTTCCCGACGCGCTATCTGACCGGCGCGGCCGCCGCAGCCGGCATCGCGCTCGTCAATTCGCTCGGCGGACTCGGCGGTTTCTTTGCGCCGATGGCCCGCACCGCCGCCGAAGCCGCGTTCCATTCGACGAGCGCCGGGCTCATGGTGCTGGCGGGCGCGAGCGTACTTGCCGCGCTCGTCATCGTCGCGCTGGTGCGCGTACCGGGGCGCGCCGATCACGGACACCTTCCCGACGCCGCCAAGGCGTCCTGAACAACGAAACCACACGTACGGAGCCACATCATGTCCATGCCTACGATCGCCCAGGTGCGCGCCTTCACGGTTCGCGGCGGCGGCGCCGACTATCACGACCAGGGCGCCGATCACTGGATCGACGATCACATCGCCACGCCGATGGCGCGCTATCCCGAATACCGCAAGAGCCGCCAGTCGTTCGGGCTGAACGTGCTCGGCTCGCTCGTCGTGGAGATCGAGGCGAGCGACGGCACCGTGGGCTTCGCGGTGACGACGGGCGGCGAGATCGGCGCGTTCATCGTCGAGAAGCATCTCGCGCGCTTTCTCGAAGGTCAGCGCGTCACCGACATCGAAAAGATGTGGGATCAGATGTACAACGCAACGCTCTATTACGGGCGCAAGGGCATCGTGCTCAACGCGATTTCGGGCGTCGATCTCGCGCTGTGGGACCTGCTCGCGAAAGTGCGCAAGGAACCGGTGTTTCATCTGCTGGGCGGTCCGGTTCGCGACGAACTGCAGTTCTACGCGACGGGCGCGCGCCCCGATCTCGCGAAGCAGATGGGCTTCATCGGCGGCAAGATGCCCTTGCAGCACGGCCCGGCCGAAGGCGAGGAAGGGCTCGCGAAGAACATCGCGAAGCTCGCGGACATGCGCGCGAAAGTCGGCGACGATTTCTGGCTGATGTTCGACTGCTGGATGAGTCTCGACCTCAACTACGCGAAGCGCCTCGCGAACGCGGCGCGCGAACACGGGCTTAAGTGGATCGAGGAAGCGTTGCCGCCGGATGATTACTGGGGCTATGCCGAACTGCGCCGCTCGGTGCCGAACGGGATGATGGTCACGACCGGCGAGCACGAAGCGACGCGCTGGGGCTTTCGCATGCTGTTCGAGATGGGCTGCGCGGACCTCGTGCAGCCGGATGTCGGCTGGTGCGGCGGCATCACGGAGTTGATCAAGATTTCCGCGCTGGCGGACGCGCACAACGTGCTCGTCGTGCCGCATGGCTCGTCGGTGTACAGCTATCACTTCGTCGTGACGCGCCACAACTCGCCGTTCGCCGAGTTCCTGATGATGGCGCCCAAGGCCGATCAGGTCGTGCCGATGTTCACGCCCTTGCTGCTCGACGAGCCCGTGCCGGTGAACGGCCGCATGAAGGTGCCGGAGACGCCGGGCTTCGGCGTGCGGCTGAATCCGGAGTGCGCGCTGACGCGGCCTTACACGCATTGATACGCGTCGAGCGTCATCCGTTTGGCGTGACAGTAAGGAAGGCGTTCACGCGGCGATGTAACGTGGATGACGGCATGCGCCGTCATCCTCAACGATGCGACAAGGGGAGACATTCATGCTTTTGCAGAACAAGGTCGTCGTGGTGACGGGCGGATCGCGTGGCATCGGCCGGGCGATCGCGCTCGCGAGCGCGCGTGAAGGCGCGGATGTCGCCATCAACTACTGGGGCGACAACGACAAGTCGTACGGCAAGGCATCGGCGGTGGAATCGATCGTCGCCGAGATCGAAGCGCTCGGGCGGCGCGCGATCGCCGTCGAGGGCAACGTCGCCGAGCGCGACACGGGCATCGAACTCATCGCGCGCACGGTGGATGCGTTCGGCCACGTCGACGTGCTGTCGAGCAATGCGGGCATCTGCCCGTTCCACGCGTTTCTCGACATGCCCGCCTCCGTCTACGAGACCACGGTCGCGGTGAACCTGAACGGCGCGTTCTACGTGACGCAGGCCGCCGCGAACCAGATGAAGGCGCAAGGCACGGGCGGCGCGATCGTCGCGACGAGTTCGATCAGCGCGCTCGTCGGCGGTGGCATGCAGACGCACTACACGCCGACCAAGGCGGGCGTCCATTCGCTGATGCAATCGTGCGCGATCGCGCTCGGACCGTATGGCATCCGCTGCAATTCGGTGATGCCGGGCACCATCGCGACCGATCTCAACGCCGATGACCTTTCGGACACGGACAAGCGCGCCTATATGGAGAAGCGCATTCCGCTTGGGCGTCTCGGCGCGCCCGATGACGTCGCGCAATGCGTCGTCTTTCTCGCCTCGGACCGCGCGCGCTATGTGACGGGCGCTTCTTTGCTCGTGGATGGCGGCCTGTTCGTCAATCTTCAGTGACTCAGTGAGGTGACACGGCCGAGTACTTGCGCAACAACGCGATGAAGTATTCGGCCGGTTCGCTCAAGGTTTCGAACTTTCGACGCAACAGCCCGAAACCCGACAGGCTCTTGCCGATTTCGATCGGCAGTTCGATCAGCAACTGCGCCCGCAGATAGTCGCGCACGACCGACTCCGGCAGCATCGCGACGGCTTCGCTGTTCTGCAGCAATTGCAGCGTCGCGAAGATCGACGCGCATTCGACGATATCGGCCGGCGTCGTCAGTCCTGCGCGCGCGAGTTCGTCTTCGAACAGACCACGCGCGGGGCTCGCGATCGGCTGCAGGATCCACGGCCAGCCGACCAGCGTGTCCAGCGCGAGTTCGGTCTTTCCGGCGAGCGGATGCCCCGCGCGCACGACGAGCCGCATCGCTTCGCGCGCGAGCGGCTCGAAGTCGAAATCGTTGTGTTGCAGGGGCGTGGTCAGCCGCCCGAGCGCGAGATCGACTTCGCGGCGATGCAGCAACTGCACGACCTGATCGCTCGTCTCGCCGAGGATGCGAACGTTCAGCAGCGGCCGCTCGGATTTCAGTTCGGTGACGGCCATCGCGAGCACGTCGGGCGCGGCGCCCATGATCGCGCCCACGGTCAGCTGGCCGTGCCCGCCGCGACGCTTGGCGTCGAGATCGTCGGCGAAGCGCGTCAGGTCAGCGAGCGAGCGGCGCGCGTAGGCCAGCGCGGCGGTGCCGAGCGGGGTCGGCTGCATGCCGCGCGCGTTGCGCTCGAACAGCAGAAAGCCGAACGCCTCCTCGATATCCGCGAGCATGCGGCTCGCGCTCGGCTGCGCGACGTTGATCGTCTCGGCGGCCTGATGGAGATTGCGCGCGTCATCGAGCGCGACGAGCAGCGCCAGATGCTTGAACTTCAGCCGATTCACCAGCGCGCTGGTTGAAATGCCGGGCGACACACTTTGGGACACGTTCTGATTCATTCGACAGTTCGCGTTGAACCGCGCGATGATACGGCGCAGCGATACGTTTTTGCGATCGGCCAATCCTGCAATCGGATTGTCGTGTTATCGGTCGGCGAATTATAGTCGCAGCACAACGACTCCCGCACACAGGGATTCACCAATCAAAAGAAGGCGGCCCGCCATGGAGACAGTGGCATTTCGCATGACCCTGAAGCCGGGCATGCGCGAGGAGTACGAGAAGCGCCATCGCGAGCTCTGGCCGGAACTGGCCGACGCGCTGCACGCGGCGGGCATCCGCGATTACCGGATCTTTCTCGACGAATCGACCGGACATCTGTTCGCCATCCAGCAGCGTACGGACACGCATACCACCCATGCGCTGGCGACGCTGCCCGTCATGCGCAAGTGGTGGGACAGCATGGCCGAACTGATGGAGACACACGCGGAGCGTGGAGACAGCGCGCCTGTCGCGGTGCCGCTCGTGCCGGTGTTTCATCTTCCCTGAAACGTTCGCCTCTCTCGCGAGGAAAGCAACATGCAGGTCGTCGATCCGCATATTCATCTGTGGGAGTTGTCCACGCATCATTACCCCTGGCTCGCGAATCCGCAGACGTCGTTCGTCGGCGATGCGCGCGACCTGAAGCACGACTATCTGCTCGCGGATCTGCTGTGCGATGCACAGGACATCGAAATCCTGAAGCTCGTGCATGTCGATGCGAATCACGATCCCGCCGATCCCGTCGAGGAAACGCGCTGGCTGCAATCGATCGCGGACAAGGACGGCATGCCGAACGGCATCGTCGCGGGCGCGGACCTGTCGGCGGACAACGCCGAACAGGTGCTCGAAGCGCACGCGGCGTTCGCCAATACGCGCGGCATCCGCCAGATTCTCAACGTGCATGAGAACAGGCTCTACGACTATGTCGGCCGTCATTTCATGCGCGAGCCGCAATGGCGCAGGCATTTCGGCTTACTGAAGCGCTTCGGCATGTCGTTCGATCTGCAACTGTATCCATCGCAGATGGAAGAGGCCGCGCAACTCGCGCGCGAGCATGCGGATACGCAATTCATCGTCAATCACGCGGGGATGTTCGTGGACCGCAATTCGACGCAGGGCTATCGCGCGTGGCGTGAAGGCATTCGGATGCTGGCCGCCTGCCCGAACGTCGCGGTGAAGCTGAGCGGCTTCGCCATGTTCGATCACGCGTGGACCGTCGAGAGCCTGCGCCCTTACGTGCACGAGACCATCGATACATTCGGCCCCGACCGCGCGATGTTCGCATCGAACTTTCCGGTGGATCGCCTGTTCGGTTCGTACACGGCGATCTGGAACGCCTACGCGCAGATCGTCGGCGATGCCAGCGACAGCGAGAAGGACGCGCTGTTCGTGCGCAACGCCGAACGCATCTATCGGATCTAGAGGGAAACATGACGCCAAGACTCGAACTGAGGCATGCAGGCAAATCGTTCGGACGCGTGCGCGCGCTCGGCGACGGCAGCCTGCAACTCTTTCCCGGCGAAGTGCACGCGTTGCTGGGCGAGAACGGCGCGGGCAAGTCGACGCTCGTGAAACTGCTCGCGGGCGTCTATCAGCCCGATGCGGGCGAGCTGCTCGTGGATGGCGTCGCGTGTCGCTTCGCGAATCCCGCCGAAGCGCGCGATGCGGGCATCGCCGTGATCTATCAGGAGCCGACGCTCTTCGCCGATCTTTCCATCGCGGAGAACATCTATATGGGCCGGCAGCCGCGCGATCGCTTCGGCCGCATTCGCTACGACGAGATGCATCGCGAAGTCGATGCGCTGCTGGCGTCGCTCGGCGTGAATCTGCGCGCGCAACGGCTCGTGCGCGGCCTGTCGATAGCGGATCAGCAGGTCGTCGAGATCGCGAAGGCGCTGTCGCTCGATGCGAACGTGCTGATCATGGACGAGCCGACCGCCGCGCTCTCGCTGCCCGAAGTGGAACGGCTCTTCGCGATCGTGCGCGCCTTGCGCGAGCGCGATGTCGCGATTCTTTTCATCACGCATCGTCTCGATGAAGTGTTCGCGCTGACGCAGCGCATGACGATCATGCGCGACGGCATGAAAGTCTACGACGCACTCACGCAGGACATGAACATCGATGCGATCGTGAGCCGGATGGTCGGCCGCGATCTCGACACGTTCTATCCGAAAGCCGACGTAACGCTTGGAGACGTGCGTCTTTCGGTGCGCAATCTCACGCGCGAAGGCGTGTTCAGGAACGTCTCGTTCGATGTGCGGGCGGGCGAGATCGTCGCGCTGGCCGGACTGGTCGGCGCGGGAAGAAGCGAAGTCGCGCGCGCGATCTTCGGCATCGATCCGGTCGATGGCGGTGAAGTGAAGATCGCGGGCAAAAAGCTCGCGCTGGGACATCCGGCGGCCGCCGTGCGCGCGGGCCTCGCGCTCGTGCCGGAAGATCGTCGCGCGCAAGGGCTCGCGCTGGAGTTGAGCATCGCGCGCAATGCGTCGCTGACGGTGCTCGGACGGCTGATGCGGCACGGACTCATCACGGCGAAGAGCGAATCGGCGCTCGCAGCCGACTGGGGCAAGCGTCTGCGCCTCAAGGCCGGCGATCTCGACGCGCCCGTCGGCACGCTGTCGGGCGGCAATCAGCAGAAGGTCGTGCTCGGCAAATGGCTGGCGACGAACCCGAGGGTGCTGATCATCGACGAGCCGACGCGCGGTATCGACGTGGGCGCGAAAGCGGAGGTGTATCGCACGCTGGCGGAACTCGTGAAGGAGGGCATGGCGGTGCTGATGATATCGAGCGAATTGCCTGAAGTGCTCGGCATGGCGGATCGCGTGCTCGTGATGCACGAAGGCCGCATCAGCGCGGATATCGCCCGCGCCGACGCGAACGAGGAACGTGTGATGAGCGCAGCTCTGGGCGCGTCCGCGCAAACACTAGGACGTGCAGCATGATGACACGACACTCTCCCACGCTACCCGCGATGCCGCCTGCCGAAACGAAACGCGAAAGCCTCGCGGTCTCGATCGCGAAGAGCCGCGAGCTGACGCTCTTCATCGTGCTGCTCGTGCTGATCGGCGCGACGGCGGCGGTCAAGCCCGACTTCCTCAATCTGCAGAATCTGCGCGACGTGCTGCTCAATGTATCGATCATCGGTCTGCTGACGGCGGGCATGACGATCGTGATGCTGATGCGGCATATCGATCTGTCCGTGGCGTCGGTGGTCGGCGTATCGGCGTATGCGGTCGGCAGCCTCTTCGTGATGTTTCCGCAGATGCCGGTGCTCGTCGCGATGTTCGCGGGCATCGGCGTCGGGCTGGCGATCGGCGCGGTGAACGGCGCGCTCGTCACGTTCGGGCGCGTGCCTTCGCTCGTCGCCACGCTTTCGACGCTTTATATCGTGCGCGGCGCGGACTACGCGTGGGTTCACGGCGGTCAGATCAACGCAACGAGTCTGCCCGATGCGTTCGCCTCCATCGCGACGGGCTCGCTCCTCGGCGTGCCGAATCTCGTGTTGATCGCGCTGGTGGTGCTGATCGCGTTGTCGGTGTATCTGAAGCAGTATCGCGGCGGGCGCGAGCATTATGCGATCGGCTCGAATCCCGAAGCCGCGCGGCTCGCGGGCATCCGCGTGGACCGGCGCGTGATGATCGGCTTTCTGCTCTCGGGCGCGATCGCGGGGCTCGCGGGCGTGCTGTGGCTCGCGCGCTTCGGCACCGTCGATGCCAGTACGGCGAAGGGCATCGAGTTGCAGGTGGTCGCGGCGGCGGTGGTCGGCAGCGTCGCGATCACGGGCGGCGTTGGCACGATCGCGGGCGCGACACTCGGCGCGCTCGTGCTCGGCGTCATCAACATCGCCCTCGTTGTGTTGCGCGTGTCGCCGTTCTGGCAGCAGGCGATTCAAGGCGCGCTGATCGTTGCGGCGATCGCGCTCGATACGTTGCTGGCGCGTTCCGTCGCGCGCCGCATGATGAGGAAACGCGATCATGGCTAAACCCGATTCCGCACTCGCCACCACCAGACGCCGCCACCTGCAATGGGAAGCGATGCTCGCGATCGTGCTGGTTGTCTCGCTGGTCGCGGGGCGCGTGCTGTCGCCGCTCTTTCTGTCGGCGGCGAATATCTCGAACATGCTCGCGGACTTCACCGAAATCGCGCTGATCGCGCTGCCGATGACGCTCGTCATCGTCGCGGCGGAGATCGATCTATCGGTGGCGTCGGTGCTGGGCGCGTCCAGCGCGCTGATGGGCGTGCTGTGGCACATGGGCCTGCCGATGCCGCTCGTGATCGTCCTCGTGCTTCTGTTCGGCACGCTCGCGGGCCTGCTCAACGGCCTCGTGATCGTGCGTTTCAGTCTGCCGTCGCTCGCGGTGACGATCGGCACGCTCGCGCTCTTTCGCGGTCTCGCGTACGTGCTGCTCGGCGATCAGGCCATCGCGGATTTTCCGGCGTCGTACACGGCCTTCGGCATCGACACGATCGCGAATACCTTCCTGCCGATGCCCTTCGTCCTGGTGATTGCGGGCGCCATTATCTTCACGGTGCTGTTGCAGGCGACACCTTTCGGGCGCAGCCTCTTTGCGATCGGCGCGAATCCAGTGGCCGCGCAGTTCTCCGGCATCGACGTCGCGAAGACGAAGCTGAAGCTCTTCATGATGTCGGGCGCGATGGCTGCGCTCGCGGGCATCGTCTATACGCTGCGCTTCACGAGCGCGCGCGGCGACAACGGCGAGGGCTTCGAGCTTTCCGTGATCGCGGCGGTGCTGTTCGGCGGCGTGAGCATCTTCGGCGGGCGCGGCTCGATGATCGGCGTGCTGTTGTCGCTCGTGATCATCGGCGTGCTGCGCAATGCGCTGACGCTCGCGGACGTATCGAGCGAAACGCTCACGATCGTGACGGGCGCGCTGCTGCTCTCGTCGGTGTTGATCCCGAATCTCGTCGCGCGCTGGCGGGCGGCGCGCGAAAAGCGTCTGATGGCGCAGGCGCTTTGATCCGGTTGGTGTCCGTTGCGGGTATTCGTTATCGGGTATTCACTATTAATCAGCGCACTCATGCGCAATGACAGGAGACTTTTACGACATGAACAAGCCCATTCGATTCCTGCGCGGCCCGGCGCTGGCGGCGGCCTTTCTCGCCGCGACCGTCGCGCTCTCCGCAAGCGCCGCCGACATCAAGAGCGGCCTGAAGATCGCCTTTCTGCCGAAGCAGATCAATAACCCCTACGAGGTGATCGCCGACGACGGCGGCATGGCCGCCATCAAGGAGATGAAGGGCGACGGCAAGGTCGTGGGACCGTCGGACGCGGGCGCGTCGTCGCAGGTGAGTTATATCAACACGCTCATCACGCAGCGGCAGAACGCGATCGTGATCGCGGCCAACGATGCGAACGCGGTCGTGCCGTATCTGAAGAAGGCGATGTCGCAGGGCATCAAGGTCGTGACCTTCGATTCCGACACGGCGCCGGATGGCCGGCAGATCTTCGTGAATCAGGCCGATTCCGAGGCGATCGGGCGCGGGCAGATTCAATTGTTGTCGAAGCTGATCGGCGGCGAGGGCGAGTTCGCGATTCTCTCGGCGACGCCCAACGCGACCAATCAGAACACCTGGATCAAGTGGATGCAGGAGGAACTCAAGAAGCCCGAGTATTCGAAGATGAAGCTCGTGAAGATCGCCTACGGCAATGACGACGATCAGAAGTCGTTCGTCGAGACGCAGGGGCTGTTGCAGGCGTATCCGAACCTGAAGGGCATCGTTGCGCCGACGTCGGTCGGGATCGCGGCGGCGGCGCGTTATATCTCGAGTTCGCCGGCGAAGGGCAAGGTCGTGGTGACGGGTCTGGGCACGCCGAACCAGATGCGCGCGTTCGTGAAGAACGGTACTGTCAAGGCGTTCCAGTTGTGGGATCCGGGTCAGTTGGGTTATCTCGCGGCGTTCGCGGCGGCCAATCTCGCGTCGGGTACGATCACGGGCAAGGAAGGCGATTCGTTCGATGCGGGGAAACTGGGCAAGCGGACGGTGGGCAAGAGCGGGGAAGTGATTCTCGGGCCGCCGACGACTTTTGATGCGGCGAATATCGATAACTTCAATTTTTGAGTGGTGGGAGCCTGAGAGAAGAACGAAACGCCCTTCGGGGCGTTTCGTTCTTTGGGTCTTACTGTAACGTTCACGACGAGCAGGGGTATCGCTAGTCGTCGTAAAGTCCACCATATGAAATACTCCCAAACATCATCCCCGCGCCGATGCCATCTATAAATCCTTCGCTTACTCCAACCGCGACAATCAAAGCGCTCGCGTGACCAAAAAGCAAGTTCGAAAATAGAGCCGGGTTGAAAATGAAAGGAACAACAATTTCTTCCTTCAGCCCGACTAGCAACACGGAGACTCCGCCTGCTATCAACACTCCGCCGCTGAACTCGAAATAGAGTGTTGGTCCTTCAAAATCTTCAGGGGACAATTTTCGGTCACTGGTTTGAAAGACCCAGCCACCACCGTCGAAATCCGTAGTTGCGCCGGAACCGACAATCGTACCGCTTTTGGAAAGAAACTTCGGTATGGGGATATCGGGGAGCCGGAAGCGCGAAGGCAATCGGGAAATTCCAGTGCTGCCTCCGATGCCTCCGTACTTGAACTGATGCGTCTTTCCTGCGGCGTCGGTCAGGACGATCATTCCACCCGATGCGGCTAGCGAGCCGAGACCGATCCCTCCGCTCGCGGCGGTTTTGAACGTCCAATCACTTTCTCTAAACATACTGAACACCTGTTATCGCATGCCACGAAATAACTGTCCACCTATTCCTGCCAGCACAAACCCAAGTCCGACCGCAGTCAAAATGATATGAACACCCCAGATACTAAAAATTTGATTCAAACGTGCGTGCCGTTCGTCTCCTGGTACATATCGGACTTCTACTCGATCACCTGCGTCGACGATGAACAAGCTGCTGCCAGAGAATATGACTGCTTGGCCGTTCACGGACCTGAACGTCACTTCAGGATGATGGCCCGAACTGGGATTGATGACTTCACCCGAAGTGACTTGTGAATTTCTGACAAATTCGAGAGTGGAAGGCAGAAATTGGAGTTGGAACAGTGAAATGCTCACACCGATGACCACCGACAACCAATTTATTCTGCTCTTGTCGAGCTTCATGCGTTACTCGCCATAATATTCAATGTTCGATCATAGTAAATTCCCGGGGCGGCAGATATATTGCGCCGTGGCAGTTCCAGCGCGAATCCCTGCCGCGCTCAGCCTGGTGCATTCGTGCTTGAATGCGTCGAAGGACAGCGTCACTTCCTGATAATGTCCCATCTCAAAGCCAAAAGGCAATGACCATGACGTTCTCCATCGTGAGGCTCAGGAAGTATGGCGGGAAATAGCTTTTCCCTGTCCGCCTGGAATGGCCTGCGCATCAGGCTTACGCCACGAGAACACTGCTTTATCAGTGACCTTGTTCGAGGCCGTGAAGCCGATCAGACTCGATGAGAAAGCACACGCGACATGTACGATGGTCAAGTTCTGAATCGCAGTCGCCTTGCCTGTTGGGTTTCGCTCGACCTTTGACAGACCCCATCGGTAGCTTAGTACGTCGATTTTTCCCTCGTGTCCGTGGTCCATCGAATCACCGGCGATGCCCGGCATCTTCAGCCAGATATTTGACATTTCGTTTCTCGTAACTGCTTATCGGCAAAGTTAATTAGAGATACGAAATTAGTTTCGCAAAAAATAGCTGATGTCGAAGAGGACGTGCAAAATTTGACAACCTTCTATGGGCTTATGAGACGAGCTTGACCGTACCTCGATCACAAGGATCGAGGCACTGAAAACAAACAACCTTCGACACTGTCACGTCGGCGAACCGCGCAAGCGTGTCCACAAAAAAGTGGACACCATCGCCGTCACTTCACTTCACTTCACCGCCTGCCCACTCCTCAACACCTGCACCGCCGTCGCCGACTCGAACTGCGCCTGCACCGTATCGCCAGCCTTAAGCCCCGCGAGCGACACATCCGGCGCCACATCGAGCGTCACCGTGCGGCTCGGACCGCGCAAGGTAACGCGACGCTTCTTCGCATCGACACGCTCGATCGTTCCGATCACTTCGACGACCCGCGCCTGCGCCATCACGCCGCCCGACGCCGGGATCGCCGCCTCCGTATCGATACGCTGGCGTATGCCATCCGATTTGACTTTGGTCGCCCGGACGAGCAGCGCGCTGCGGTACTGGATGTTGACGATATCGCCGAGCTGCAGCTTCTTGACATCGCCGATTTCCGGATTGACCGCCACTTCGGCGACACGCCCCTGCGGCCCCTGCAACGACACGCTGTTGGTCACCGGATCGATGCCGACGACACGCGCCTGGATTTCCGCGATGGCCGCCGCGCCGCGCGCCATCGGCGCCGACGCGTCGTCCTGAGCCCGCGCGCTGCCGATTGCAGTGAGGGAAAGCGCCGCGCACGTCGCGACGAGGCTGATCGAGCGATGCACCCGCTTGGTTGTCGAAAGAATCATGGGTTGTCTCCTTTGTATTGATGATGACCGCGCCCTCATCGACGCGACTTCGAAAGCAGATGACCGAGCCCGAGATTGGTCGCGATCTGCCAGATATAGACGCGCGAGTAACGCACGCCGTAGCGCCGCTCGATCACCTCGCGCAGGCGCGCATTAGTCCATGTGTCGCTCTCGAAGCCGTGCTCGCGCGCCGATCCCTGCAACGCAGCGGCGATCCAGTCGAGCGCCTCCCGATCGAGCACCGACGCGCGCCCGCCGACGCCCATCTTCGCGAGTGCGTCGAGACCGCCCTCGGAGACGAGCGCCTTGTAGCGCCGCACGGTCTGCACGGACAGGTGCAACTGCTCGGCGACCGTTTCGACCGGCACGCCTTCCAGCAGCATGCGGCCAGCCGTCATTCGTCGCACGACGCTCGGCAGTGTCTCGGGGCGGGAAAGCATGGCGTGCGCCGCTCGATCGTTCGGAATGCGTGCGATTTGCCCGGCGCGTCAGACGCGGCTGCGCGAACCGGAGCCGGTGTACGGTCCTCGTCCGTGTGCCGGCCGATGTGCGTGGGCAATGGGTGCAACGTTGCGGCGTCCGTGTGCGTTCATGCATGCCCCCTTGTCGAATGGAGACGGCGGGACTTGATCGGGCGGGCTTGACGTCTGGTCGATGCGCGGCTTTCTGTGCGAGCCGACTTACAGGGAAGTATCAATAAACGTTTTCAGGCTCAATGGGCGACCATCGGCGAAATTTTTTGAGCTTGATAAATCGCAATGAATTGACTATGAAAGCTACCAAATGGCAGCGAAGGAGCGGGCGGCGATGCCCATACGATACGCGGCGCGCAATGGCGCACGCGTCCGTTTCGACGCGCGCGCTCATCCACGCGCCAAAGCGCGGGCATGATTGACAAGGTATTCGCGCGCCACGGGCGTTCCGCCGGCTGGTCCGGCGAATCAGCAATGGCGTCTCAGACCCGATAGAACTCGATGTCCTGTCCGGCGTGCACCGCGCGCTTGAGCCACTCGGGCATGTCGCCGAGGCCGTCCCACGTGTCGCCACTGGCGTTGCGGAATATCGGCGCTGCGCCGGCGGCCGATTGCGGCACTAACGGCAATTGCGGCATCGGCCGCTTGGTCTTCGACGCGCCATGAGCCCCGTTGGTCCTGGTGAAGGACGGCGGTGGTGCCACCACCGGCGGCGCTTCGGCCAATGCTTCGGCCAACGCTCTCTCGGTAATGCCGAACTCAGCCATTCGGCTGCGCAAATACGCAATGATGCTGTCTCGCTTTCTTTCGTCCACGGCTTTCCTGATTCAGCTTTGTGATTTTCAAAGGGCGAACCGATACCCCGCGCGGACCGGAGCGGTTCGATCAATTGAATTTAGGTGTTTTATGAAGCGTGACGCAGCGCCTGCCTCGCGTCAATTAGTGTATTTACCGCACGTCTATTAACTGCTCGGCGCTTCGTCTTTTAATGCCTGCTATGCCCCAAATGCGAACGTTCGCCCGGCCGGGCATCGCCGTGACGGAAGCGCGCAACGGATGCGCACGGAAAGTCAAGCCGGGGAGCCACGAACCGGGAACCAGGCCACGGCCGCCCATGCAGCATAGCGGCCGAACCTCGCTGTCTCTATTGTATGCTGCTTATGGCAACTGTTAAAACGTTTTAACGACTATGTTGTTCTCCCGGTAATTCCGCACCGTGCGCGCGAATGGCGGCAATCAGTTCCGCCGGCGTAATCTCATAACGCACTTCGCGGTGAATGCCGGGTTTGCGCTCGTCGATTTCAATCAGCAGTACGGCTTTGCCATCCGCCGCGGGTTCGAGGCGCAGCGAACGCACTTCCTGTCCGCTGGCTTCGTCGTATTCCGTCAGGAGCGTCATGGCGCCAGTGGCGGCGCTTCTCGGCATCGACATTCTTCCTCCCGTCTTGCGACGTCATTGTTGTTGTTTCGCCGCGCCGTTCACCCGCGTGCACGAAATTCGGGCGCGTTACATGGGAGTCAGCTTGGCGAATGAGGCGGACGCGGAGCGCGCCGCGGCCTGCGCCGCCCTCCGGTTATCTCATTATTGCCTGTCAAAAGTGCGCGCGTCCAGCGCAAGGCCTTTCAGACGCCAGCGCCGATCGCGTCGCGGGCCTGGCTTGCGATCTCGAACGAACGCAGGCGCGCCCGGTGATCGAAGATCTGCGCCGTGACGATGAGTTCATCGGCCTGGGTCTGGGCGATCACGGAGCGCAGTCCGGCTTCGACATCGGCTGGCGCGCCGACGACGGAGCACGCGAGCGAATGCTCGACGCCCGCGCGTTCGGCGTCGTTCCACGCAATCGATTCGACTGGGGGCGGCAACTGGCCGGGCGTGCCGCGACGCAGATTGATGAACTGCTGCTGCAGCGACGTGAAGAGAAAGCGCGCTTCATCGACGGTATCGGCGGCGAAGACATTGACGCCGACCATCGCGTAGGGCTTTTGCAGCGTCGCCGACGGGCGGAACTGCGCGCGATAGACCTCCAGCGCGCTCAGCAGATAATCCGGCGCGAAATGGGACGCGAACGCGAACGGCAGCCCGAGCGCCGCCGCGAGCTGCGCGGAAAAGAGCGACGAGCCGAGCAGCCAGATCGGCACATGCAGGCCCGCGCCGGGCACCGCGCGCACGCGCTGGCCTTCGACCGGATCGGCGAAATAACGTTGCAGTTCGACGACATCGTCGGGAAAGGATTCGGCGCTGCCGTGCAGGTCGCGGCGCAGTGCGCGCGCCGTGGTCTGATCGGTGCCGGGCGCGCGTCCGAGGCCGAGATCGATCCGGCCCGGGAACAGCGAGGCGAGCGTGCCGAACTGCTCCGCGATCACGAGCGGCGCGTGATTCGGCAGCATGATGCCGCCCGAGCCGACGCGGATCGTGCTCGTGCCCGCCGCGATATGGCCGATCACGACGGCCGTCGCCGCACTGGCGATTCCGGTCATGTTGTGATGCTCGGCGAGCCAGTAGCGCTGATAACCCCAGCGCTCGGCGTGTTGCGCGAGATCGAGTGAATGGGCGAAGGCGGCGGCCGGCGTCGAGCCGAGCGGAACCGGAGAAAGGTCGAGTAGCGAGAAGGGGATCATTGCGGCGTTCCGATAGCGTGGCCGCTCGCGCTGCGTGCGCGTCGCGGTTCACGCGCTGAAAAAGCCGATTGTGCCGAAACTCCCGGAAATCTGCCGGATCGGGCTGGCGTGATTTCGCTCAGGCAAGCTGCGGATAACCCCGCGCGATGGCGTCGCGTTCGTAGTCGAGGATCGGCGCGTAGTCCGCCTGGGTGCGCCTCACGACGCCTTTGAGCCGGAGCCGCCGGGCGAGCGCGTCGTCCTGACGGAGCGCATCGGCGAGTGCGTGAAAAATTGTATCGGTAGCGTCCTGCGGCACGCGTGTCGACGCGATGAACGGCAGCGCCCCCGCGCTCGCAGTCATGCCGATCACGTGCACGCGCGCCGCGAGTTCCGGTAGCTGCGATTGCACGAATGAGAACGTGACGCAATCGATCGCGGCGACGTCGGCCCGTTGTTCGGCCAGCGCGCGCAGCGACGCGAGATGCGCGCCGGTTTTCGTCACCGAGCCGAAAAACCGTCCGCTTTGCGCGAACGGGGCCACCGCGTGCCGCAAGAGGTTCATGCCGCTGTTGGAGTCGTCGTCGTTATAGGCGGCGCGCAGGCCGCGGCAAGCTTCGATCGACTGCGCCGCGACGTGCTCACCCGCGACGATCACGCTGCGATACGTGCCGCCGTCGCAGCCGGGCACGTCGAAATCAGGCGCCGCGACGAGGCGCACGCGCTGCGCGAGCGCATGGACGAGCGGATAGCCGCAGGTCTGCGTGAGCAGGACGTCGTCACGCAGCCAGAACGCGGTGAGATCCTCACCCGGATCGACGATCGCGAGCGTATCGCCGGGCGCCTTCAGCCAGTCCGCGAGACGATCGTGGACGCGCGCGAGCAGCGTGCGCCAGTCGGCCGCGAGCGCGGGTGTGACGTTGTACATCGGCAGGGCGGCGAGCCAGCGCATCGCGAAGAGATGGCGAATGAAGATGCCGAATCGTACAGCGCGCCGCGTCAGCCCGCGAGACTGGCGGTATCGCTAGCGCGGCCAGCCGGAACGAACGATGTCCCCGCAGCGGCCGGATGCACCGGCTCGGCGGCCTGCGCGAACGCGTGACGACGCGCCCATTCGCCATAGCCGCGCACGACGAAGCCGCCGTTGCTCGCGCGATAGGCGTCGCGCCGGCGCGTGTAGATCTGTCCGAGCGCGAACCACGGCACGCCGGGCAGATCGTGATGCACCGCGTGAAAGTTATTGTTGAGAAAAAGCAGACGCCACGGCCACGCAGCTTCGTTGACGACCGTGCGTTCGCGCTCGTGTCCCGCCGCGCGATGCTCCTGGAACGAGCGCACCGACGCCAGCGCGAGCGACGCGTAACCGACGCCGAACACGAACGCGCGCCACGGAATGCCGCATTTCGCTTCGAGCCAGCTTGCGAGCAGCACGAGCGTTCCGAGATGCACGGCCCAGCTCGCGACGATGCGCCAGCGCCGCTCGACGACGGCCTGCGCCGCCTCACGCCACGACGCCGCGATCGAGAACCACGGACCGATGAGCATGCGCCCGACGAACGTATTGCGTGCGGCGAGCGCGGCGCGCAATACGGGGCCCGCGTTCGCCCACTGTGCGGACGTCACGTAATAGCTTTCGGGATCGCGGCCAGGCTCGGTCAGATGTTCGTCGTCGTGATGACGCAGATGCGACTCGCGATACACCGCGTACGGAAACCACACCGCGAGCGGGGCGAGCCCGATGAGCATGTTGACCAGCGGCCAGCGCGTCGGATGCCCGTGAATCAGTTCGTGCTGGAGCGACATATACCAGCACGACAGCAGCGCGAGCAGCGCGATGGTCGGAGCGAGGCCGAGCGTGCGCGCGTTCAACGCGACGCCGAACCAGCCGCCGTAGACCGCGACGATGACCGCCCAGGTCGGCCATTCGCAGCGCCAGCGCCATGTGTTGCGTTCGTTCTGGAGTTCGTGGCGTTGCGCGTCGTCGAGATAGCGGGGCATGGCGGACTTCGTGAAAGACGAAGGGCCATCCTAGCGGCGCGGCGCGCGCGTCCCAACCAAGGAATCCCGCTATCGATTTCGCGCTCGGCGCTATAAGCATTCGCGCACCGGCCGAATATTGGCAACGAGGGCCGGCTTGGTATGCTTGGTCCCTCCGACCCCACTTGCGCGCATATGTCTGAACCGCTCGAGCCCGCCTGCACGTCGCATCCGGTGCGCCGCGCACTGCCGCGCAAATCCGCGCATCTCATCGCCGGGCTGATCGCCTTCAACGTGCTCGCCTGGCTCTGGGCGCTGATCGCGTTCCGGCACTATCCGCTGTTGCTCGGCACGTCTCTCCTCGCGTATTCGCTCGGGCTGCGCCATGCCGTCGATGCCGATCACATCGCCGCCATCGACAACGTCACGCGCAAGCTGATGCAGGAAGGCAAGCGGCCGATTTTCGTCGGTTTTTTCTTTTCGCTCGGGCATTCGACGATCGTCGTCGCGGCCACCGCGCTGATCGCCGCGACCGCGATGGCCGTGCAGGGCCGTTTCGCCGAATTTCGCGAGATCGGCGGGATCATCGGCACGTCGGTGTCGTCGCTTTTTCTGTTCGCCATCGCGGCGATGAACCTCTTCGTGCTGCGCGGCGTCTGGCGCGCATTCCGGCGCGTGCGCCGCGGCGAGACGTGCCGTGACGAAGACATCGACATGCTCGCGGTCGGCGGCGGTCCGCTCGCGCGGCTCGCACGGCCACTTTTCAGGCTAATCGGCAGGAGCTGGCACATGTATCCGCTCGGCTTCCTGTTCGGCCTCGGCTTCGACACGGCCACCGAAATCGGCCTGATGGGCATCGCGGCGGCCGAAGCGGCGCGCGGCATGCCGGTGTGGTCGATTCTCGTGTTCCCGGTCCTGTTCACGGCGGGCATGTCGCTCATCGACACCGCCGACAGCTTGCTGATGGCGGGCGCGTACGGCTGGGCGTTCATGAAGCCGATCCGCAAGCTGTATTACAACCTCACGGTCACGCTGGTGTCGGTGCTGATCGCGGTGCTGGTCGGTGGCATCGAGGCGCTCGGTCTGATCGCGGACCGGCTGCAACTGAAAGGCGGACTGTGGGATGTGGCCGCGTCGCTCTCCGAGCACTTCGGCATGCTCGGTTACGGGATCGTCGCGATTTTCGTCGCCTGCTGGCTCGTTTCCGCGCTCATTTACAAATGGCGAGGATATGACGCTGCGGACGGCACCATCGCACGCTAGCCTTACTGGCATTCTTCCTGCTTCTTGGATGCGCCTGCCGCTCATCCACCTTCCGTAATCGAGCGGCGTTCAGGGAGAACGATCATGAACGAGCCGCACGCCGCGGCCCCCGACAAGGGGAATTCCGCCGGAGCGGACTCTCCGCACCTGGATAGCGCCGAACAGGAGCAGGCCGCCGAACATTCCGCGCCGCATCCGCTCGTGATTCATGAAATCGTGCGGGAGGAGGGCGAAGTCGCCATGGAGCGCACCTTCGCCGCGCTGATGTGGTCAGCGCTCGCCGCGGGCCTCTCAATGGGCTTCTCGTTCCTGGTCCAGGGGATCCTCGAAAGCTCCTTGCCCGACACCGCCTGGCGCGGGCTGGTTTCGAGCCTCGGCTACACCGTCGGCTTCGTGTTCGCGATCCTTGCCCGCCAGCAGCTTTTCACCGAAAGCACGTTGACGGCGGTGCTGCCCGTGCTTACACGGCGCGACGTCGCAACTTTGCTGAAGGCGCTGCGTCTGTGGGCGATCGTGCTGTTCTTCAACCTGGTCGGCACGGCGATCTTCGCGGCCATGTTGCAGATTCGCGGCGTGTTCTCGCCGGAAGTGAGCGAGTCGCTCGCCACGCTCGCGAAGACGCCGCTCTCCGCCGAGTTTGGCGTGACTGTCGTGCGCGGGGTGTTCTCCGGCTGGCTCATCGCGCTGATGGTGTGGCTGCTGCCGAGCGCGCGCTCCGGGCGTCTGCTGACGATCCTGATCGTGACTTACACCGTCGCCGTGAGCGAGCTCACACATGTGGTCGCCGGATCGGTCGAGGCGGCGTACGCGGTGATGATCGACGCCGCCAGCCTCTCGGACTATTTCCTGGTATTCCTCGTGCCGACGTTCATCGGCAACGTGATCGGGGGCGTGTCGCTGGTCGCAATCGTCAATCATGCGGCGATCGCGCCGGAGATCATGGACTTGCCGCATAAACGCGACGACTGATCGCAAACGCGGCATCACTTGTTGCTGCCCGCGCCCGTTCCGTAGAGGCCATCGCCGAAGCCGCCGCTGCCGTCGGCCTTCTGGCCTTTGCCTGCGGTCGCGGCGCGGCCCTTCGCGGCATCCTTCGATTGCGGCTTGTGCGATTCGTGCACCGTAGCGCCGGACGGCTCGGCGCGCGATGTCGAATCCGACTGACGGCCTTCATTGCGCCCGGAGCCGCCGTCGTTGGTGATCTGCGCGACACCGTATGTGCTGAACGTGGCGATGAGGCTGGCGACGAGCGCATTCGCAAGCGCGCCCCAGGGCTGGCGCGAGCTGCGCGCGTGCTGGTGACGATGAATGGACATGGCGGCTCCCGGCGTGATCGAAAGACTTATATTCGAGCAGGAAGGGTGCCTGCATGAGTCGCAGGTGCAACTGACGTTGCGCCCGGCTCGATGCGAGACGCGGGCGCGAACGAAGGGATCGCGCTGACGCGCGAGTGGCGAAAGCGGTCGTCAGGCCGCTTTCGCCCAAAGCCTGTTGGTCGACTTCCTGCGGCTGCCGGAGCCGTCGCGTGGACCGCTGTCGACCGTATCGAGCGCGATGCGCAGCGCTTCAATGCGCTGCTTCTGCGCGGGCACGAGCGCATAGCCTTTCAACACGGCGGTGAGACGCTCGCGCCAGTATTCGACGTTGAGCGTGCCCGACGATTGTTTGTGCATCGTGCGAAGCTGCGCGAGCGCGCGTTCGATATGCTGAAGCTCGACATCAGCCATTGCCGAGGGCAAAAGGCTGCCCTTGGCCTCACTATTCTTCTTTTTCATCTGTGGTCTTCCTCTCGGCCATGCGACGCGCCATCCCCGACTTCGGATATGCGCGCCGTTCAGGCACCCCGTTCACCCGCGCATTTTTTTGTACCGTTGCGGGTGGCCTTTGCTCTTTTCTTCGGATGACCGATCGTTGCCCGTCTCAGCGGACTCGATCGTTAACAAAAATGTACGCAACGCGAGCCTGCTGGCTCCGTCTGTCATCGCACATTCATGTGAGGGGACTGTGGGGTTTCCGATGTTGCGCCGCGCCAAGGGCAGCACGGCGGCAGAGAGGAGGCGTTACTCGTCGCCGCCGGCGGGCGTTGTGGAGGTGCCCGATGTGCGTTTGCCGCTGCGGCCGATCTGCTCTTCCATCGCGAGATCGAGCTTGCTGACCTTGCGCGGCTTGCCCGGCTCGCGCGCGTTGACGAACGCGACGAAATCGTCCATCGGCATCGGTTCGGAGAGCTTTTTCGCGCCTTCGGCCGAGCGTTCGACGAGATAGAAGTAGCCGCCGGGCATCGAGATGGCCGCGTAGCTGGCGTTGCCGGTGCGCGTCTTGAGCCGTTCGACGGCGCTGATGGCTTTGGTCGAGCGCATGATTGCTTTCGATGTGCGTGGGTTATTTCTGCGGGGCGTCCTGGCTCGTCGGATCGGCCGGCGCGCATTTCTTGCCCGCGCCCTCGATCCACAGATTCGACGGATGGCGCTGGCCCGGATAAAAGCGATACGTGGTCTCGCCGTTGTCGTAGCGGACCTTGATCACGTTCGAATCGCCGAATTCGAGCATCACGCCTTGCGGAATCGCGGTCTGCTGATACTTGGCGTCATGCTTCTTCGCTTCGCCGGCGATGCACTGCACGATGCCGTTCACCTTGTTCTCGGTCGACGACTTTTCGACTTCGGGCTGTCCCGCATCTTCGTTGTGAAACTGGGCGCAGGCGGCGAAGAGCACTGGCAGCGCGAGCGCCGCGGCGAGTTTTTTCATGGTCTATCCCGTTTGATCGCTGGGTGCCGAACACGATATTAGAGCACAGGCTCTTTACGGTCCGGTCAGGTTCGATGCAGCAAGGGCCGCGCCCGTCTGCCTGCGATCATGCGTCGGGCGGCACGCCGAGCAGCGGCAGCGCCGCGCCGACGATGCCCGAGAACACCGGTCCGGCGACCGTCCCGCCGTAGTAGGTGCCGCCCGTCGGCTCGTCGATCATGACGGCGACGATCACGCGCGGATCGCTCATCGGCGCGATGCCGACGAAGGACGCGCGGTATTTGTTCGCCGCATACGAGCGCCCGACCTGCTTGCGCGCCGTGCCGGTCTTGCCGCCCACGCGATAGCCTTCGACCGCCGCCGCGCGACCCGTGCCGTGGTCGCCCGTCGCCAGTTCGAGCATGCTGCGCACGGCCTTCGCGGTCGCGGGCTTGGTCACCTGCGGCGAGTCGCGGCGCGTTTCGCCCTGGATCAGCGTGGCCGGGTGAAAGCGTCCGTCGCCGGCATAGGCGGTGTAGATCTGCGCGATCTGCACGAGCGAAAGCGACAGCCCGTAACCGTAGGCCATGGTCGCCTGCTCGATCGGCTTCCAGCGCTCGGGCGAGCGCAGACGGCCGGTTGCGGCGCCCGGGAAGGTCAGCTCGGGCGCGCGGCCGATGCCGTATTCGCGGTACTTGTCCCAGATCGTCTGCGCGGGAAGCTGCAGCGCGAGCTTCGTCAGCGCGACGTTGCTGGACATCTGCACCGCTTCGGCCACGGTGATGACGCCGTGATTCGAGGTGTCGTGAATCACGTTCGGACCGAGCTTGAAGGTGCCCGGCCCCGTGTCGATGCGCGTGTCCGGGCGGACCTTGCCGAGGTCGATCGACAGCGCGGCGACGAGCGGCTTGATCGTCGAGCCGGGTTCGAAGGTGTCGGTGAGCGCGCGGTTGCGCAACTGCTCGCCGGTGAGCCGTGCGCGATCGTTCGGATCGAAGCTCGGATAGTTCGCGAGCGCGAGCACTTCGCCGTTCTTCGCATCGAGCACGACGACGCTGCCCGCGCGCGCCTTGTGCTTCACGATCGCCGCCTTCAGTTGCGTATGCGCGAGCTGCTGGATGCGCCGGTCGATCGTCAGTTGAATGGTCTCGCCGTTCTGCGGCAGAGCCGGCTCGCCGATCTGCGAGATCACGCGCCCGAGCCGGTCGCGGATCACTTCGCGCTGGCCGGCTTCGCCCGTCAGGCGCGCGTCGGCGGCGAGTTCGACGCCTTCCTGCCCGTGATCCTCGTTATTGGTAAAGCCGACCACGTGCGCCGCCGATTCGCCTTCGGGATAAAAGCGCTTCGTATCCGGCGCGAGCGTGATGCCCGCGCGGCCGATCTGCGCGATGCGCTCGGCCGTTTCCGCTTCCACCTGACGCTTGAGCAACACGAACGCGCGGTTCCCGTCGATGCGCCGCTGCAGGTCTTTCGGCGGCATGTCGAGCAGGCGGGCGATCTCGTTGCCGTGGTCGCCGTCGAAGAGCTTCGGCGTCGCCCACACTTCGTAGGTGGCGAGACTCACGGCGAGCATCGCGCCGTTGCGATCGACGATGCGCCCGCGCGTCGCCGAAAGCGCCAGCGTGCGCTGATAGCGCTTCTGTCCTTCGCCGATGTAGAACTTGTGATCGATCACCTGCACCCACAGCGCGCGTCCGGCGAGCGTCAGAAAGGCCGCCGTCACGCCGATCAGCACGAAGCGCGAGCGCCATGCGGGCAGCCGGTTCACGAGCACCGTGCTGCGGTGATGCGTCTGGAAATCGCTGCCGCCGCGCGTCTTCTTCTTGAACATCGTCGTTGTGTGATTAAGCTTGGTGGGTCAGGGAAGCCGTGCGAGCGCGGCATCGAGACCGTCGCTAGCGGGCAGACGAATGCCGATTTCGCTTTCGAGCACGCGGCGCAGCTCGGCCACGCTCTCCAGTTCGCGATGCTCGCTGCCAGCGTGTTCGTCGTGCGCGGAAAAGCGCCGGTTGAACAGGCCGAAACGTTTGCCCGGCGCAAGACGCGCGGCAAGCAGGTTGTGCACGAAAACCGACTGCGGGTAGGTGGACACGAAATGGTTCGCCATTTCGTAGTCGGCGTCATACTGCGCGTCGAGGTCGAAGCGATAGACGGGCGTCCACGCGCCGTTCACGAGCGCCTGCAGAATGAAGGCGGGTGGCTCGTTACCGGCATCGTCCAGACGGAACGCGCCGTGCGGCGTGATCTGCTCGATGCCCGTCTGAAGCGGCAGCGGCGCCGAGAGCGTCATGCCGCCGAAGCCGACATCGGTGAGGAAGGTGCCTTCGTCGAGGTCAGCGAGCAGCAGCATGTGCGTGCGCGCCGGCATGTCCGCCGCTGCATCGCGGCCCCACAGGACGCGGCCCGCGAAGCTGCGCACGCGAAAACCCAGCGTCTGCAGTACGCTGCGAAACAGCAGGTTGTGTTCGTAGCAATAGCCGCCGCGCCGGTTCGCGACCAGCTTCTGCTGGATCGACGCCAGATCGAGCCTGACTGGCTGGCCGAGCAGCACGTCGAGGTTTTCGAAAGGAATCGCCTGGGGATGCAGCAGATGCAGCGCCCGCAAGGTGTCGAGCGTCGGCGCGGGCCGCGTGGGTCCGCCGAAGCCGATGCGTTCGAAGTACGCGGTAAGGTCGATGGAAGTGTCGTGTGCGTTCATGCGGAGTGTCGGCCTTTGATTCGTTCGATGTCGCAGGGTGCGCGAGCGCAGACGCAAGCGCGCATATTTTACGACACGAAAGGTTATAAATTACAAAACGTATACGTTTTTCGATGCAAGTGCCTGTGACGCATTGTTCGAATGAACTGTGCCGCATCGATGAAGGTCTTTCCAGATTCACGCGCAACTGACAAGGGGCGATACGCCATGCCGAAAGAAGCGAACGAAGCGAACGAAACGAACCAATCGAATGAAGCGAAGCCGGCGAGCGCAACGTGCGCCGGCAAACATCCCGCGCCGCCGTGCACACTCGTGATCTTCGGCGCGGGCGGCGATCTCACCAAGCGGTTGCTGATGCCGTCGCTCTACAACCTGTCGGCCGACAAGCTGCTCGACGACGGCATGGAAATCATCGGCGTGAATCACGGCGAGCGCGAAACCTCCGAATGGCGCGACGAGCTCACGCAGTCGCTGCGCAAGTTCGCCGCGGACAAGGCCGCGACTTTCCACTTGTCGCAACTGAACGAAGACGCGTGGAACTGGGTCGTCGGCAGGCTGGAATACTTTCCGGGCGAGTTCGAAGAAGACGAGACCTTCGCGCGGCTCAAGGCGCGGCTCGCGAGGGCGAAGTCCGGCAACGTCATGTTCTACCTCGCGGTGGGCGCGCGCTTTTTCCAGCCGATCATCGAGCATCTCGGCGCAGCGGGCATGCTGGAAGAGAAGGACGGCAATTTCCGGCGGCTCGTCATCGAGAAGCCGTTCGGGACCGATCTCGCGTCCGCGCGGGAACTCAACGGCTGCATTCTCAAGTACGCGGACGAGTCGCAGGTGTATCGGATCGACCATTTTCTCGGCAAGGACACGGTGCAGAGCATTCTCGCCGTGCGCTTCGCCAATGCGATGTTCGAGCCTGTCTGGCGGCGCGAGTACATCGACAACGTGCAGATCACGGCGGCGGAGACGATCGGCGTGGAAGGGCGCGGCAAGTTCTACGAGCAGACCGGCGCGTTTCGCGACATGCTGCCGAACCATCTGTTCCAGTTGCTCGGCATGGTGGCGATGGAGCCGCCCAATTCGTTCGATGCCGAATCCGTGCGCGACCGCAAGGCCGAAGTGTTCGATGCGATCCGCCCGCTGACGGCGAACGATGTCGTGCTCGGCCAGTACGAAGCCGGACCGGCGGGGCCGGGCTACCGGGAAGAAGAGGGTGTGGCGAAGGACAGCCGCACCGAAACCTATGCGGCGGCGCGCGTGTACGTCGAGAACTGGCGCTGGGCGGGCGTGCCGTTCTATCTGCGCACGGGCAAGCGCCTGACCGAACGGCGCACGGAAATTTCGGTGCAACTGAAGGCCGTGCCGTTCCTGCTGTTCCGCGACACTCCCGTCGATGCGCTCACGCCGAACGTGTTCACGCTGCGCATCGATCCCGCGCACGGCACAAGTTTCGACTTCAACGTGAAGGTGCCCGGCCCGCTGATGCAGATCGGCAAGGTGCGTTCGACCTTCAACTACGCCGACTTCTTCGCGGAGCGCGCGAACGTCGGCTATGAGACGCTGCTCTACGACTGCATGCTCGGCGACGCAACGCTGTTTCAGCGCGCGGACAGCATCGAGACGGCATGGGCTGCGGTGGATCGCGTGCTGCATCCGGACAGCCCGCTCGCCGTCCACGGCTATGCGGCGGGCAGCGCGGGACCGGAAGAGGCCGATGAACTGCTGGCGCAGGACGGCCGCAAGTGGCGCGCACTGACCGATACGCGCAAGCAGGACTGAACTCATCCAACAAGGACAACGAGCGTGAGCACAGAATCCAGAACCAAGCAGAAAACGCACGTCACGGCGGACAAACTCGCGATCAAGGCCGAGCGCATTCTCGCGATCGATATCGGCGGGACGGGGCTGAAAGCGGCCGTCATTTCCGAGGACGGCCAGATGAAGAGCGATCGTGTGCGCGTGGCGACGCCGCATCCGGCGAAGCCGGATGTGGTCGTCGAAACGCTGATCGAGCTGGTGACGCCGATCGTCACCGAACCGCCGACGCATATTTCCATCGGCTTTCCGGGCGTCGTGCGCGACAACGTCGTGCTGACCGCGCCGAATCTCGGCACGCCGGCCTGGCGCGGCGTGCCGCTCGCGCAACTGATCTCCGCGCGTCTTGGCGGCATGCCCGCGCGCATGATCAACGATGCGGAAATGCAAGGACTCGCGGCGATCGAAGGGCGCGGCATCGAGATGGTGTTGACGCTCGGCACCGGCGCGGGCACGGCGCTCTTTCGCGATGGCGAGCTGATGCCGCATCTCGAACTCGCGCATCATCCGGTCGCGAAGGACAAGACCTACGACGAATACGTCGGCAACGCGGCGCGCGAAAAGGCGGGCAAGAAGCGCTGGAGCCGTCGGGTGGAAAAGATCATCGGCATTCTGGCGACGCTCGTGAACTATGACCGTCTGTGGATCGGCGGCGGCAACGCGGCGCACATCAAGTTCAAGCTGCCGGACAACGTGGCGATCGTGTCGAACGCGGCGGGCATCGAAGGCGGCGCGCGGCTGTGGCATCCGCGCTCGGTGCGCGAGACGCGCCAGTTGCCGCACTTCAATCGTCGTGAGGAGACGAACTGATGAACGCGCAAGGCAAGTACGGCCTGCACAGCGCGACCGGCGACGGCGCGGCGGCCTTCGAGGCGCTCGCCAAAGTGGAACTCGTTGTCACCGATTGCGACGGCACGCTGCTCTACACCGACAAGGCGCTCGGCGAGCCCGCGAAGGACGCCGTGCGGCGTCTTCAGGACGCGGGCGTGCGCTTCACGGTGGCGAGCAGCCGGCCGGGCAAGGGCATGCGGCATATCGTCGAGGCGCTTTCGGTCGATATGCCTTACGCGTCGTACAACGGCGGCAGTCTGGTTCGGCCGCGCACGTGGGAAGTGCTGTCATCGCACAAGCTGCCGCGCGATGTCGTGCAGACCTCGCTCGAAGCGCTCGCCGCCGCGAATGTCGACGCGTGGGTGTTCATCGACGATGCGTGGTATCTGACCAATCCCGACGCGACCTACGTGCCCCTGGAGACGCGCACTGTCGGCTACGAGGGGGTACGCGTCGCGCGCTTCGACGACATCGATCTCGCTGCGGTCGACAAGATCGTCGGCTCGACGGCCGATACGGTGCTGCTCGCGCGCGTCGAAAGCGGCTTGCAGAAGCAACTGGAAGGGCGCGGTCACGCGGCGCGCTCGCAGACCTATTATCTCGATGTCACGAGTCTCGAAGCCAACAAGGGCACGGCGGTGCGCGAACTCGCGCGGATCGCGAACGTGCCGCTCGAACGCGTGGCCGTGCTCGGCGACATGGGCAACGACATGGCGATGTTCGAGATCGCGGGCGTGTCGATCGCGATGGGACAGGCATCGGACACCGTGCAGCGTCACGCGAGCCTCGTCTCGAAGAGCAACGACGAAGACGGCTTCGCGATCGGTATCAATGCGCTGCTGGCGGCGCGCGGCGCGGCTTGAGGAGAGAGGGGGCATCGACGCGTGGCACAGCCAGATGGCCAAGCGGCCGCGTCGAAGTGCAGGATGATCCGCGAGTGAATTCAGAAGCGCGTGCTGCGGATCGGGCTCACGCTCGTTGCTGCGGTCAGGACGTCAGAGTGTTGCGCGGCGCTTAACGGCGGCGCATCGGCGGGCGCGGGCCACCACCGCTTGCACGCTCGTCCTTGTGACGGAAATTGATACGGCCTTTGGTCAGGTCATACACCGACAGTTCCAGCGTGACGCGATCGCCAGCGAGAATGCGGATGTGATTCTTGCGCATGCGGCCCGAGGCGTACGCGCCCACGACGACGCCGTTGTCCAGCGTGACGCGATAGCGGCTGTCGGGAAGCACTTCGTCAACGATACCGTCGAGTTCGATCAGTTCTTCTTTCGCCATATGGAGCTCCTGTTGTGATTGATAATAGGTCCCGCCGCGCATTCGCACCAAAGAGGAGCCGCGCAGCGTTGCACGAAGGCATCGTCGCTGCGCGGCACGAGAGGCGATGTAACGCGTGGCCTGACGCGCCCTGCACGACTGAACGTGATGCGAGCGCGCCGCGTCTCTCTTTCAGGCTCACTGTGAGCTTGACGGCATAGGCCGGAAAGACAGGGCGAACCGCAATTGCGGCGCGCCGTGGCCGGCATGTCCGGGACGGCGACATCGGCGAGCAGCAAAGCCGACGTGCGGGTTGAAACGTGTTCTGCGTTGAAGCTGCGGAAGTTAGCGCGCCTGGCGTGCTAACGTCATGTGCGGTCGATGGCCGATTTTGCAAGGCCAAAGCGCTATTCTCGCGCAAATCGATTGATTAGACAACTAATTTCGCCCTAAGGTTCCGTAAATGCGGGCAGCGCTACAGCCATCCCGCCTTCCTGAAGCGCCAGTAAAGCACCAGATCGACGACAACCATCACCGCTAGACAGGTCGGATAGCCATATACCCAGTCGAGCTCCGGAATCGATTTGAAGTTCATCCCGTAGATGCCGGCGATCATCGTCGGCACGGCGAACAGGGCGGCGAACGAGCCGAGGCGCTTGGTCACTTCGCTTTCCGCCAGCGCGATCAGGCCGAGATTCACCTGAATCGCCGTGACGATCATTTCACGCCGTCCCTCGATGGTCTTCACGATGCGCAGCAAATGGTCATACACGTCGCGGAAGTATTCCTGCATGCCCGAACACACACCAGGCGAGCGCCCGCCATACAGTTTGCTGACGGCTTCGAGCAGCGGCGCCGTATGGTGTTGCAGAATCGTCATGCGGCGCTTGAGCGAATACAGATCCTCGATGATCTCGCGCGACTCCACCGAGCCCTTCTGCTCGAAGATGCGCTCTTCCACTTCGTCCACTTCCGCGCCGAGGGTCTCAAGCACGGGAAAGTATCGGTCGACGACGGCATCGAGCAGTGCATACATCACGAACGCCGGCCCGTGCTTGAGCAGATGCGGTTCGCGCTCGCAGCGCTTGCGCACTTCCTGAAAGCCTTGTGTCGTGCGGTTGCGCACCGAGAGAACATAGTTCCGGCCGACGAACACGTTCACCTCGCCGACGAGCACTTCGCCTTCTTCATCGAACTCCACGGTGTGAAAGACCGCGAACAGCGAATCGCCATATTCCTCGATCTTCGGCCGCTGATGACCGTGCTGCGCATCCTCGACGGCCAGCTCGTGCAGACCGAACTGCTGCGTCATGTGCGCGAGTTCGCCGGGACCAGGCTCCTTCAATGCAACCCAAATGAAAGAGTCGGGCATGTCGCGATACGCGTTGATCTCGTCGATATGCACGTCCGCGAGCTTTCGGCCGTTCTGATAAGCCGCGCAATTGACCAGCATGGGGGCGCCCTTGTTATGTATTTCGATGTCACCGGCCACGCGTCGATGGGCGCTCGAAGTCGCGATTCGCTCGGGGCGCGAGCGCGTGGCCTCCATCTATCGAATCTTAGCTGGACATGCGCGGTGTTGCCAACGAGCGTCGATCACCCGTTGCTCGCTGCTTATGCTCAGCTCGCGGCGAGATCGACGCCGTATTCGGGCGGCGCGGGCAGCGTCGGGATATGCGTGGACTGCGTATCGATCCGGGTGAGCTTGCCTTCGACCGTCGCACCGATATCCATGCGCAACTGCTGGTAGTAGATGTTGCCGAGCACGCGCGCGTTGGACTGAAGTTCGACGAAATGCGAGACGGTGACGTCGCCGGTCACGCAGCCGTTGATGATGACGTTGTACGCGTTCACATTACCGCGAATCGCGCCCTGATCGCTGACGACGAGCAGTGTCTCTTCGCCGGGGCGTCCGGAGACATTGCCCGTGACCTGTCCGTCCATGCGCAGGCCCTCGCTGAACTCGAGATCGCCCGAAATATGGACGTTATGCGCGACGAGCGTCGCGAGCTTGGCCATCTTGATGCCGTTGGATGTGCCTTTCTTCGATGAAAACATGTCGAGTCCTTGCGATGCGGTAAAGGGTTGCGCGAAGAGCGTGCGCTCAATCGGGTTTGTGCTGTTTCGTGAGGAAGGCGAGATCGGTCTTCAGGCGCTGGATCTCGGCGGTGCTGTCCGCCACGCGCTGTTCGAGCGATGCGCGGCTCGCCGCTTCCTGTTCGAGCGCGAGTTGCGCGTGCGCGAGCTGGTCGCGCAGCGTCTGTTCCGAGGCGGGCGGCGCGCAGAGCGCGTCGAACTTGCGCACATCCTCATGCGAGCGCTTGAGCGCGAAACCCGCAGCGCCGAGCGCGGCGACGGCGCATGCGGCGGCGATCAAACCGAGCCAGACGCTTGCGCCGCGCTTGGGCGTGAGCGAATAGGACTGGCGAGTGAGTTGCAGCGACAGCCGCTTCGAGTCAACTTTGCGCATTGGGCTTGCGCTTGAAGAGCGCGAGATAGGACGATGGATTGATCTGCGCGCCGTCGACGATCACTTCGAAATGCAGATGCGGGCCCGTGGAGCGCCCGGTCGAACCGACTTCCGCGATCTCCTGTCCGGGCATCACGTAATCGCCGGCTTTCACGAGGATGCGCGATGCATGCCCGTAGCGCGTCACCATGCCGTTGCTGTGACGAACATCTACCGCGAAGCCGTAGCCGTTGCGCTCGCCAGCCTGAATGACGCGTCCACCCGCGCTGGCGAGAATCGGCGTGCCGGTGGGCGCGACGAGATCGAGGCCGGGATGAAAGCTGAGATGCCCGGTGAACGGATCGAGACGGTTGCCGTAGGGCGAGCCGCTGCGCGCGCCGGGCGCGGGATTGCGGCCGGGAAACGCCATGTACGCGGCATAGTGCGCAAGCGTCTGCGTCTGCAGTTGGGACACTTCGTCGTTCAGGCAGTCGATGATCCGTTGCGTGCCCTTCAGACGCTGGCGAGGCGTGCCGTGGCCAGCACGCTCGATATCGCATAGCCGGGGCGGCAGCGCCGGGCCGCCGGCGCCGTCGAGCGACGCCGCCGGCTCCTCGGTGTCGGGCAGCGGCGGCACGTCGTGCACGCCCGGGGTGCCCCCCGTGCCGCGAGCGGCCTTCAGACGGTCGTCGAAATTGTGCAGCTCGTTCACCTGCGCGGACAGCCCTTCGACGCGCGGCGTCAGCTCGATCAGCGCGGCCTGGAGACGCCCGAGCTCTTCGATCTCGTACGAGCGGCGCGAAATCAGCGCCTGTTCCTCGCCGAGATGGCTGCGTGCGAACATCGTGCCGATCGCGATGCCGAGCGCAAGCGCCGCCACCAGCAGGGTGATGGCGCCGATGATGGCGATCGCACGCGCGGTGCGCGCTTCGACGAAACGGATGCGCTGGCGGGACATGGTCCGCCGTGACCAGATGACGAAAGCCATCAGCGCGCGCGGCGGCGTGTCAGGCCGACGGAAAAAAGAATAAGAAAAATCACGGGGATGGAGTGCGCCGCGCTCTCCACGGCAAAGCAATGAAACTGGCCGGCGATTATGCCGGATGCTTGGCGCGCTTTTGATGTTTCACGAGGACATCGAAGCAAAATTCCACGAATTATTCGGGTCAAATTTTGTGTCGCGCGAATGCGCGTTCGCGCTTAACACGTTCGCGTCATCGTCAGTGTCAAAAATTGCCTGTTAATCAGGATGACTTTACGTCGACCCACGCCATATGTGTATCGTTGCCCATCAGAAAGGCGCGGTTCGCTTCGGCCGCTGCGCGCAGATAGTCCCATACCGCCGTGATGCGCTTCAGCTTGCGCAGATCCTCGCGGCAGGAGAGATAAAAGGCGCGCGTCACGACGATCTCTTCCGGCAACACCGCCACGAAGCGCGGATCGGGCGACGTCATGAAGCACGGCAGGATCGCGAGCGCGCGGCCCTGCAGCGCCGCGAAGTATTGCGCGATCGCGCTCGTGCTGCGCCAGCGCGACACCGCGCCCGGCACCGCGCGTTCGAGATACAGCAGTTCGTAGCTGAACGCGAGATCGTCGATATAACTCGCGAAGCGATGATGCCGCAGATCGTCGCTCGTGCGGATCGGTTCGTGCGCGTCGAGATATTCGGTGGTCGCGTAGAGCTTGAGCCGGTATTCGCACAGCTTCGTATAGACATACTGGCCTTGTTCGGGTCGCTCGAGCGTCACCGCGATATCCGCCTCGCGCTTGGAGAGGCTCACGAAATGCGGCACCGGCAACAGGTCGATGGAAATGTTCGGGTGCGCGTCCTGAAAGCGCGCGAGCTGCGGCGCGAGAAAGAAGCAGCCGAACCCTTCCGTCGAACCGACGCGCACATGCCCGGACAGCGCGTGTCCCGTATTGGCGATCTGTTCGGTCGCGGACTGCACCGTGGTCTCGATCGAATCGACGAAGCCGAGCAGCCGCTGGCCTTCGGCGGTCAGAATGAATCCGCCGCTGCGCGACTTGTCGAACAGAAGCGTGCCGAGCGCGTCCTCGAGCGCGCGCACGCGCCGCGCGACCGTCGTGTAATCGACGCCCAGGCGCTTGGCCGCGCCGCTCGCGCGCTGCGTGCGGGCGACTTCGAGGAAGAAGCGCAGATCGTCCCAGTTGAGCCGGGAGAGATCGAACTTGCCGGTTGGCATGGCCTTTTTTTGCATATCGATCGGGTGTTTTTATAGTGCCATGATGGACTTTTGCATAACTATACTCAAGGGAACGAGCGTGCAGCAATGCAGGCGGATTTCTATAAACGGAGACGACATGCCCTTTCCCCACGGCACCGAACCGGTGTCCCGTCTGCGCGTCTTCGCCTTTCATCCCGATCTTGACGTTGCAACTTTCCACACAAGGAGTGACTCGTGAATATCGCTGCTGAACATCCGGCGCAGAGTGCGTCCGTCCGTACGGCCAAACTGCTCATCGACGGCCAGTTTGTCGATTCGAAGACGACCGAATGGCGCGACATCGTCAATCCCGCGACGCAGGAAGTGGTCGGCCGCGTGCCGTTCGCGACGGCGGACGAAGTGAACGCCGCAGTCGCCGCCGCACACAAGGCGTTTCAGACCTGGCGCACGACGCCGCTCGGCGCGCGCATGCGGCTGATGCTCAAGTTTCAGGATCTGGTGCGCCAGAACCAGA
Organism: Caballeronia sp. NK8; assembly: GCF_018408855.1. Taxonomy (GTDB): domain Bacteria; phylum Pseudomonadota; class Gammaproteobacteria; order Burkholderiales; family Burkholderiaceae; genus Caballeronia. Next base: position 599,961 of record NZ_AP024323.1, read on the forward strand.
AGCGCATCGCGCAGACGCTGACGGCCGAGCAGGGCAAGACGCTCGCCGATGCCGAAGGCGACATCTTTCGCGGCCTCGAAGTCGTCGAGCATGCGTGCTCGATCAGCACCTTGCAGCAAGGCGAATTCTCCGAAAACGTCGCGGGCGGTGTGGATACCTACACGCTGCGTCAGCCGATCGGCGTCTGCGCGGGCATCACGCCGTTCAACTTCCCCGCGATGATCCCGCTGTGGATGTTCCCGATGGCGATCGTCTGCGGCAACACCTTCGTGCTGAAGCCGTCCGAGCAGGACCCGCTTTCGACCATGGAGCTCGTGGAACTCGCGCTCGAAGCGGGCGTGCCGCCGGGCGTGCTGAACGTCGTGCATGGCGGCAAGGAAGTCGTCGACGCTATCTGCACGCATCCCGATATCAAGGCGATCTCGTTCGTCGGCTCGACGGCCGTCGGCACGCATGTCTACAACCTCGCGAGCCAGCACGGCAAGCGCGTGCAGTCGATGATGGGCGCGAAGAATCACGCCGTCGTGCTGCCCGACGCGAACAAGGAGCAGACGCTCAACGCGCTCGCGGGCGCGGGTTTCGGCGCGGCGGGACAGCGCTGCATGGCGACCTCGGTGGCGGTGTTCGTGGGCGCGTCGAAGGACTGGGTGCCGGAACTCGTCGAACGCGCGAAGACGCTCAAGGTCAACGCGGGCGTCGAACCGAATACGGATGTCGGCCCGGTCGTATCGAAAGCGGCGAAGGAGCGGATTCTCGGCATGATCGGCCGGGGCGTGGAAGAGGGCGCGACGCTCGCGCTCGATGGCCGCGATATCGACGTAAAGGGCTACGAAAGCGGCAACTTCATCGGCCCGACGATCTTCACGAACGTGAATACCGACATGTCGGTCTACAAAACGGAGATCTTCGGCCCGGTGCTGTGCGTGGTCGAAGCCGACACGCTCGACGACGCCATCGCGCTCGTCAACCGCAATCCGATGGGCAACGGCGTCGGCCTCTTCACGCAGAGCGGCGCGGCGGCGCGCAAGTTTCAGAGCGAAATCGATATCGGTCAGGTGGGCATCAACATTCCGATTCCGGTGCCGGTGCCCGCGTTCAGCTTCACGGGTTCGCGCGGCTCGAAGCTCGGCGATCTCGGCCCGTACGGCAAGCAGGTCGTGCAGTTCTACACGCAGACGAAAACAGTCACCGCGCGCTGGTTCGACGACGCCACCGTAAACGACGGCGTGAACACGACCATCTCGCTGAGATAAGAACAAGGAGACGGCGATGAAAATAGGTTTTGTCGGCCTGGGTCACATGGGCGGTCCGATGGCCGCCAATCTGCTGAAGGCGGGGCACGCGGTCACGGCGTTCGATCTCGTGCCCGCCGCGCTCGACGCGGCGAAGGCGGCGGGCGCGACGCTCGCCGCGTCGCCGCGCGCGGCGGCGGAGGGCGCGGAAGTCGTTATCACGATGCTGCCCGCGGCGCAACACGTGAAGGCGGTTTATTTGAACGATGACGGCGTGCTCGCGGGCGTCGCGAAGGGCATTCCGCTCGTCGACAGCAGCACGATCGATCCCGCCACGGCGAGGCTCATCGGCGAAGCGGCGGGAAAGCAGGGCAATCCGTTCGCGGATGCGCCGGTCTCGGGCGGCGTCGTCGGCGCGCAGGCGGGCACGCTGACCTTCATGGTCGGCGCGGACGAAGCGCTCTTCGAAACGTTGCGCCCGGTGCTGTCCGGCATGGGCAAGAATATGGTGCGATGCGGCGAAACCGGCACAGGCCAGATCGCGAAGATCTGCAATAACCTGTTATTGGGGATTTCCATGATCGGCGTCGCCGAAGCGATGAAACTCGGCGAAACGCTCGGCATCGATCCGACGAAACTCGCGAGCATCGTCAATACCTCCACTGGACGTTGCTGGAGTTCGGATACGTGTAATCCCTATCCGGGTATTGTCGAAACCGCGCCTGCGTCGCGCGGTTATTCGGGTGGCTTCGGCGCGGATCTTATGTTGAAGGATCTGGGTCTCGCCGTCGATGCCGCGCGCGGCGCGAAACAGCCGGTTTTCATGGGCGCGCTGGCACAGCAGTTGTATCAGTCGATGAGTCAGCAGGGCCTCGGCGAACTCGATTTTTCTGGCATTATCAAGCTGTACGCAAAGCAACAATCCGGCCAATAAGGAATCGAACGACATAATCATTCGGCACGCACGCGCGTGCCGAATTGAGGGCCGTAATAACTGCTTTATTCAGTTGCACTGCACAACGCGTCGCGGCAATCCTTAATGGGCGTGATCATCGGGAATACGATGATTCGCTTTCCCGAAAATTGTCCTATTCTGAAAGCACGACGCCCGTCTGTCGTTCAAAAAAAGAACGCTCCCGGTTGCGCCACCGTGCTGGTAGAACGCCCGTCGTCTTCGGGCAATCAGATGAGGAGTACGCGATGCAAGTAACACGTCACTTAAATATGGAACTGCGGCACGCCACGGTGCCGACTTATATCGCCAGCTATTTCTTCCCGTTGCTCCTATTGGCATACGAAGTCTGGCGAGTGGGGTCATGGGTTGCGGTGAACGGCTTCAACTTCATGAACTTTAATGCGATGGGTTATGAGTTCGCATTGATGATCGCCGTGTTCTGCATGCAGATCATCGTGGAAATCGCATTCCTCGCAGGCGCTGTGCTGACGAAGCACAAGGACGTCGGCCACAGGCTGGCGAATCTGTCGCTGGGTCTGTTCTGTTCGATGGTGGTGCTGGGTTTCGACCTTGCACTGCAATATGGATTGAGCGGAAGCTGATCAGTAACGGTTTGCTTATCTGATTCGAAAGATGAAACGCCGGTTGCGAAACCGGCGTTTTCTTTTTTCTAGCAACCCGCTGCACTCGCCAGAGCGGGCGGCGTCTCAGACCGCTCTTCGTAGCTTTTTCTGTCCGCGTCCTTCAACGCGCTGCGCAAGCCTTCTTCCACCACCGGATGATAGAAAGGCAGCTTGAGCGTTTCGTCCAGCGTGAGTTCGAGTTGCACCGCCCAGGCGAGCAGATGGCCGATATGCTCCATCGCCGGGCCGCAACCTTGCGCACCGCGCAGCTTGCCGGTTTTCGCGTCCGCATAGACATGCAGCAGCCCGCGATTCTGCCGCATCACGCGGCTGCGTCCCTGATTCTCGAATGATGCTTCGCCCGTCACCGTCATCTGCTTGTCGAGATCGTCGTAGGACGCGCCGACCATCACCACCTGCGGCTCGCTGAACACGATCGCGAAGGGCACCTTGCGCTTGACCGCCTGCACGTCGGGAAAGCGCGCGGCGTTGTCGCCGGCGAGCTTGCCTTCGTCGGCGGCGTCGTGCAGCCAGGGCCGCGTGCCGTCGCAATCGCCGGCGATGAAAACCGCGCTATGGCCGCATTGCATCGTGGTTTCGTCGAAGAGCGGCACACCCTTTTCGTTCAGTTCGATGCCGGCCTTGTCGAGCGCGAGCGGCTCCAGATTCGGCGCGCGGCCCGTCGCGGCGAGCACGAGATCGACGCGTTCGACGTGCTTCCGGCCATCCGGCGACGTGAAGCGCAGCGTCGGCTGGCCGTCCTCGAGCGACATTTCGTCGAACTTCGCGTCGGGATCGAAATAGAACTCGTCGGCCAGCGCGGCGGCGAGCGCATCGCGCACGGGTTTGTCGGTGAGCGACGCGACATGGCCGCCTTTGCCGAACATGAAGATCTCGACATCGAGGCGCGCGAGCGCTTGTCCGAGTTCCAGCGCGATCGGCCCCGCGCCGAACACGGCGATGCGTCTGGGCAGCGTGCGCAGCTCGAACAGTTCGTCGCTCGTGATGAGCCTGTCGCCGAACACTTTCAGTTGATCGGGCACGGCCGGCGCCGCGCCCGTCGCGATCACGACGCGCTTCGCTTCGATGCGCGTATCCTCGCCGACGACGAGCCGCGTCGGCGCTTCGAAGCGCGCCTGTCCGCGCAGAATCAAGCCGGCGGGAAGCGCTTCGACTTCTTCGAGCACGCCCTTGACGAAGTGATCGCGTTCGCGCCGCACGTAGTCGAGCACATGCGCGTAATTCGCTTCGAGCGCGTGCGTGCCTTCGATGCCGCGCGGCCCGAGCGCGCGGGCATCGTGCAAGCCATTGGCTGCCGCGAGCAGCAACTTCGACGGCATGCAGCCGACGCGCGCGCAGGTCGTGCCCAGTTCGCCGCCCTCGATCAGCACCGCATTCGCGCCCGCGAGCCGCGCCGCGCGAAACGCGGCCATGCCGGCCGTGCCCGCGCCGATCACGGCAACGTCCACCTTGAGTTCGTTCATTCGATCGCCTCAGCGGCCCGTCAGCCCTTGATACACCTCCGCGTATCTGAGGGCCGCGGCTTCCCAGCTGAAGCGCTGATTCATCGCGCGTTTGACGACGGCCTTCCAGTCGGTGCGCCGCGCCTTCAGGGCGAACGCGCGCCGGATCGCGCCGACGATGCCCGCGCGGTCGAAGGTATCGAACACGAAGCCGGTCGCGAGTTCGTCGGCGAGATTTTCGAGCGAGCTGTCGACGACGGTATCGGCCAGCCCGCCCACGCGATGCACGAGCGGCAGCGCGCCGTACGCGAGCGCGTAGAGTTGCGTGAGCCCGCATGGCTCGAAGCGCGACGGCACCATCACGATATCGCTGCCGGCGATGATCGAATGCGACAGCGTCTCGTCAAACCCGAGTTCGACCGCGACCGCGCCCGGATGCGCCGCCGCCGCGTTCTTCATGCCGGTTTCGAGCGCCGGATCACCGGTGCCGAGCACGACGAGCTGTCCGCCGCGCTGGACGATATCGGGCACGACCGACAGCAGCAGATCGAGCCCTTTCTGTTCGGTCAGCCGGCTGACGACGCCGAAGAGCAGGGCGTCGTCGTCGCGCGCGAGTCCCATGCGCTCCTGCAGCGCGGCCTTGCACTTCGACTTGCCCGCGACTTTCGACGCGGTGTATGTCGCCGGGATGGATTCATCGACCGACGGGCTCCAGATCGAATAATCGACGCCGTTCAGAATGCCGGTGATTTCGTGGGTGCGCGTCTGCAGCAGGCCATGCAGCCCCGCGCCGTGCGCCTGCGTCTGGATCTCGCGCGCGTAGGTCGGACTTACCGTCGTGATGCGGTCGGCGTAGTAGAGGCCCGCCTTGAGGAACGACACATGACCGTAGAACTCCACGCCTTCGACCGCGTAGAAGTCGCCCGGCAATTGCAGCGCACCGAACTCCGACGCCGCGAAGGTGCCCTGATACGCGAGGTTATGCACGGTCATCACGCTGGCGATGCGCGGCGTGCCGCCGCGCTCGAACGCGCGCAGATACGCGGGCGCGAGTCCCGCGTGCCAGTCGTGCGCGTGCACGATATGCGGCTTCCACGCCGGATCGGCGCCCGTGGCGATGCGCGCCGCGGCCCACCCGAGCAGCGCGAAGCGGCGGTCGTTATCGGCATAGGGGCGATGCGCGGCATCGAGATAGGGATTGCCGGGACGGTCGTAGAACACGTCCGCGCGCACCACGTAGACCACCACGCCGTGCGGCTGCAACACACCGCGTTCGAGTCTCACGGTCCCCGCGCCGAACGCGCCGCCCAGATCGGCGACGGGTTCGAGGTCCGTGAGCCCCGCCAGCACGGCGGGAAAGCCCGGCAGCACGACGCGCGCGTCCGTGCCCAGTTGCGATTGCGCGGGCGGCAGCGCGCCGACTACATCGGCGAGGCCGCCGGTTTTCAACAGCGGAAACATTTCTGCTGCGGCATGCAGCACGCATACGGTCATCGGCGCTCCCGTCGACTGGTTTTGTGGGGCCGGCGCGTCTAACGCTGGGACAGACGCGCCAGGGCGTCGCGCGTGATGAGCGTCACGCCCGACTCCGTGCGGAAGAAGCGCGCGGCGTCGTCGTCCGGGTCCTCGCCCACCACGAGCCCTTCGGGCACCGTGCAGCCCCGGTCGATCACGACGCGTTGCAGGCGGCAACTCGGCCCGACGGTCACCTGAGGCAACAAGACTGCCTCATTGATGTTACAGAACGAGTGCACCCGCACCGCCGACGAAAACACCGACTTCGACACCTGCGATCCCGAAATCACGCAGCCGCCGCAGACCAGCAGATTGGTGATCGCACCTTGCTGGCCGTTCAGGTCGCGCACGAACTTGCCGGGCGGCAATTGCTCCTGATTCGTCCAGATCGGCCATTTGCGGTCGTAGAGATCGAGTTCCGGAATCGTCGAGGCCAGATCGAGATTCGCGGACCAGTACGCGTCGACGGTGCCGACGTCGCGCCAGTACGCGGGCGCGTCCGGATCGCTGCTCGAGGTCACGCACGACATGCCGAACGGATGCGCGATGGCCTTGCCCGTCGTGACGACGCGCGGAATGATGTCCTTGCCGAAGTCGTGATCCGTGTTCGACGTCTCGATGTTCTCCTGCAGCATCTCGTAGAGATACTTCGCGCTGAACACGTAGATGCCCATGCTCGCGAGCGCCACGTCCGGCTTGCCGGGCATCGCGGGCGGATCGGCGGGCTTTTCGAGGAAGTCGGTCACGCGGCGGTTTTCATCGACGTGCATGACGCCGAACGCCACCGCGTCCATGCGCGGCACCTCGATGCAGCCGACCGTGCAGTCCGCGCCGCTCTCGACGTGGTCGAGCACCATGCGCGTGTAGTCCATCTTGTAGATGTGATCGCCCGCCAGCACGACGACGAACTCCGCGCCGATCGAGCGGACGATGTCGAGGTTCTGATACACGGCGTCGGCGGTGCCGCGATACCAGCTCGAATCGACGCGCTGCTGCGCCGGCCAGATATCGATGAACTCGTTGAACTCGCCGCGCAGGAAGCCCCAGCCGCGCTGCAGATGGCGGATGAGCGAGTGCGCCTTGTATTGCGTGACGACGGCGATGCGGCGGATGCCGGAATTGAGGCAGTTGGACAGCGCGAAATCGATGATGCGGTACTTGCCGCCGAAGTGGACGGCCGGCTTGACGCGCTTGTCGGTGAGCGGGCCGAGACGGGTGCCGCGCCCGCCGGCGAGAACGATTGCGAGGGTCGACTTTTGCAAATCGGTGCGATTCTTAAGCGTCTCCATGTCAGCCTCCTGATTTGACCTGCGACTATTGATGTCTTGCCGTGTATTCGTCCTCGTATGCCTTCCATGTATGCGTGACTGGAGCATTATCCGGCGCGTATTCGAATCCGTGTGCTGAAGTCGGCCGTTTTTTTGTGGATGACAACGTGAGCAAGCCGCGTGCCGATCGCGCACGAGCGTGCTGCGCACACGGTGTGATGGCATCGCGGGTGTTGCGCTCGCGCGACCTTTTCGGACTTCTGTCGATCTCGCGGCGCGATTCAGCGCGTTCCCGCAATTTATATCGAACGGCCCATGCCGCAGTGCGTCGAGGCACGGCACAATACGAGGCAGGCGCAGCACCAGCGCGCCCGCGCGCGGCGTCCACCGGCGTTCTTCGCCGGGCGGCCGCCGCGCTGCGCTGCACGACCTTCTCGCACGACAAGCGCGCGACAAACGTTTCACCTGACCGGACACGATCAATCGGGAATCAGAAGATGAACAACGTCCTGAGCATTCAGTCGCATGTGGTGTTCGGCCATGCGGGCAACAGCGCAGCGGTTTTTCCGATGCGGCGTCTCGGCGTCAATGTCTGGCCGCTCAACACGGTGCAGTTCTCCAATCACACGCAGTACGGCCGCTGGACCGGAAGCGCGTTCGACGCCGACGAGTTGCAGAACGTGATCGAGGGCATCGGCGCGATCGGTGTGCTCGGGCGCTGCAATGCGGTGCTTTCGGGTTATCTCGGTGCGCCGGAGCAGGGCCGCGCGGTCGTCGAGATCGTGAAGATGGTGAAGGCCGTGAACCCGCGCGCGCTGTTTTTCTGCGATCCGGTCATGGGTCAGACGGGCGGCTGCACGGTCGCGTCCGGCATCGAGGATTTCCTCGTCACAACGATGCCCGAAGTCGCCGACGCATTGATGCCCAATCACGTCGAACTGGAAAAGCTCGTCGGACGCCCGATCGAAACGGTGGAGGAAGCCGTCGATGCGTGCCGCGAAGTGATCGGGCGCGGCCCACGCACGGTGCTCGTGAAGCATCTGCTCGATCGCAACAGCCGCGCCGACACCTTCAACATGCTCGCCGTGTCGCCCAATGAGGCGTGGTTCGCGCAACGTCCGCTGTATCCGTTCGCGCGGCAGCCGGTCGGCGTCGGCGACCTGACGAGCGCCGTGTTCGTCGCGCGCACGCTGTTGGGCGACTCGATGCGCAACGCGCTCGAGCATACGCTCGCGGCGGTCAATGCCGTAGTCAAGGCGACTTATGACGCCGGACGCTACGAGCTGGAAATCGTCGCGTCGCAGGACGAGATCGCGAAGCCGACCGACCGTTTCCCCGCGATCCGCGTGACCGGCACGGAGATCGTCAGGGGCGGCTAACCCGCCTCCGTCTGCTCGTCCGCTTCCATCAGGCCGAAGCGCCAGGACAGACGCCGCGTCGCCGCGAGCAGCGCGCGGGCGAGCGGGCCATCGGCGGCGCTGTCGAAGCCGCCCGCCGAACCGATCAGCGCGATCACGAGGCACACGCTGCCGGTGTGATCGAACACCGGCGCGGCCAGCGTGTGGATGCCGGGCACCGGCGCGCCGAGCGCCGTATCGAGACCGTGCGCCCTGATTTCATCGAGCCGTTCGCGGAACACGGTGTCGGCTGCCGCGTCCGGCTGCGCGCCCGCGAGCCGGATGCCGTCCTGCGCCATCAGGCTCGCTAGCATCTCGGCGGGAAGATACGCGGCGTACACACGCCCTATGGCGGTATTGACGAGCGACATCGCCGTGCCGATGCGCAAGCTCACGTGCTGCGGCCGCGCCGATTCCTCCAGCCGGATCACGGTCGGGCCGAGCGGTCCGAGCGCGGCCGCGGCGACCGTCATCGACGTGCTCGCAGCCAGCGCGACGATTTCCGCTTCGGCGTCGCGAATCGGCGAAAGGCGTTGCAGTGCGATGAGCCCGAGCTCGCGGCTCAGCGGGCCTGCGTGGAACAGGCCTGCGTCGTCGCGCGCGAGCAGCCCGACCTTCACGAGACTCACCAGATGCGCGAACGCTTTCGCCGGCGGCATGCCGGCCGCGGCCGCGAGATCGCGCAGCGTGAGCGGCTCGCCCGCCGCGACCAGCGCGCGCAACAGATCACCGGTCGCGTCGAGCGCATTGATGCCGCGCTGCGGCTTGGCGTCTTCCTCGAACATCGTCATGAAAGCAGTCCGGTGATATCGCGCGCGGCGTCTTGCAACGCCCGGGCGAGCGGGCCGTCCCAGTCGACGGCGCACAGGCCCGTCGGGCCGATGGCGGTCAGCGCGAGCTGCATGCGGCGCGCGCCGTCGAACACCGGCACGCACATGCTGCTGACGCCGGGGCTCGGCGCATCGACGCTGCGTTCGATGCCGCGCGCACGGATCTCGTCGATGCGCGCGGCCATGCCGGGCGCGTCGGCTTCCTGCTGATGCGCGAGCATCGCGGCGACGCGCGATGCATCGTCGAACGCGCGGAACACGCGTCCCGTCGAGGTCGCGGAGAGCGACATCACCGTGCCCACGTGCAGATTCACATGCAGCGGATGCCCGCCGCGCTCGTAGCGCACGATGGTCGGCCCCTGCGGCCCGGCGACGCTGACCGCGACGCTCATGCCCGTCGCGAGCGCCAGCGCCGAAACACGCGGCGCAGCCGCACGATACGCGGGCTGATGTTCTAGATTCAATAGACCGAGCCTGAGCGAAAGCGGACCCGGTTCGTAATTGCCGGTGAGCGCGTCGCGCTTGACGAGCCCGAGACGCGTGAGGCTCACGAGATAGGTGTGCGCCTGCGCCGTCGACAGGCTGGCCGCATCGGCGAGCGCGCTCAACGCGAGCGGCTCGCGGCGCGCGGCGAGCGCATCGAGCAGCCGCGCGCCGACTTCGACGCTCTGAATGCCGCGCTGCTTTTTCTCTTCTGGCGTGGCAGGAACGGGACGAGCCAAGAGGACTCCGCGAACGAAAAAAGTGAATGTTAGCCGAGCAGGAATCATCAGATGAAGCGATTCGGTATTTACCCGTAATTTGCAAATAGCAAGCGAGCTTGCTGTTGACAAAAATCAGCCTCAAGCCGATCATCCACCCATCCCCACGAGAATGGAAGCGAGACACGACCATGGCAAAGGCATTTGCATCGCAGGCCGATCTGGAAGAGAAGAAGATCACTTTCACGCAACTCTCCGAGAACGCCTACGCGTACACGGCGGAGGGAGACCCGAACTCCGGCGTGATCATCGGCGACGACGGCGTGCTGATCGTCGATACGACCGCCACGCCCGCGATGGCGCAGGATCTCATCGCGAAAATCCGCAGCGTCACCGACAAGCCGATCAAATACGTCGTGCTGTCGCATTACCACGCGGTGCGCGTGCTCGGCGCGTCGGCGTATTTCGCGGAAGGCGCGCAGCAGGTCATCGCGAGCCGCGGCACGTATGAAATGATCGTCGAGCGCGGCGAGCAGGACATGAAATCGGAGATCGAGCGCTTTCCGCGCCTGTTCGCCGGCGTCGAGACGGTGCCGGGCCTCACGTGGCCGACGCTCGTCTTCGAAAAGGAAATCACGCTCTTTCTCGGCAAGCTCGAAGTGAAGATCGCGCATCTCGGCGCGGGTCACACGAAGGGCGACACGGTCGTGTGGCTGCCGTCGCAGAAGGTGCTGTTCTCGGGCGATCTCGTCGAATACGACGCCGCCTGCTACTGCGGCGATGCGCAACTCGCGCAATGGCCCGCGACGCTCGAAGCGCTGCGCGCGCTGAAGGCCGACAAGCTCGTGCCGGGCCGTGGCCCCGCGCTGCTTTCGCCTGAGGAAGTGGACAAGGGTCTCGACTACACGAAGGACTTCGTCACGACGCTGCTTCAGGCAGGCAAGGACGCCGTCGCCGAAAAGCTCGATCTGAAGGGCTCGATGGCGCTCACGCGCAAGTCGATGGACCCGAAGTTCGGCCACGTCTTCATCTACGAACACTGCCTGCCGTTCGACGTGTCGCGCGCCTATGACGAGGCGAGCGGCATCAGCCATCCGCGCATCTGGACGGCCGAGCGCGACAAGGACATGTGGGCCGCATTGCAGGACTGACGCTCATCTCTCGCGGCGCGTGCTGAAACGCGCCGCTCCTTCATCTCTTCAGGCAAAAAGGCGCGCTCAAGACGCCGGCCTTCTCACGCCCATCTGGAGCGAGACATGTCGAAGTCGATCAGCACGGCGGCGCTCAGCCCGAGCGCCGTCGGGGAAGCGCACGCCTTGTCCGACGATGCGCTGCTGCGCAAAGTCGCGTGGCGCATCATTCCGTTTCTGTTCCTGTGTTACGTGGTGTCGTTTCTCGACCGGATCAATATCGGTTTCGCGCAATTGCAGATGAAGCACGATCTCGGCTTTTCCGACGCCATGTACGGTCTGGGCGCCGCCGTGTTCTATGTCGGCTACGTGCTGTTCGAGGTGCCGAGCAATCTGCTGCTGGCGAAGTTCGGCGCGCGCCGCACGTTCACGCGCATCATGCTGCTGTGGGGCGCGGCGTCGGTGGGCATGATGTTCGTTTCGACGCCGGGGCATTTCTATCTGCTGCGCTTTCTGCTCGGCGTGTTCGAGGCGGGGTTCTTTCCCGGCATCGTGCTGTATCTGACCTACTGGTTTCCGGCGCAACGGCGCGCAGGGGTGATGTCGGTGTTCTTCGCGGGCGTCGCCGTGGCGGGCGTGTTCGGCGGACTGGTGTCCGGCTGGATCATGCGCGACATGGCGGGCGTCATGGGCCTGTTCGGCTGGCAGTGGATGTTCGCGATCGAAGGCGCGCCGGCTGTGCTGCTCGGCCTGATCGCGTTGCGCCTGCTCGTCGATGCGCCGCGCGATGCCCGCTGGCTCACGCAAGCCGAACAGGACCGGCTCGTCGCGCTGTGCGTGCAAACGGGCGATAACGCCAGTTCGCACGATCGCCGCGGCCTGCTCGACGCACTGCGCAACCCGCGCGTCTATCTCTTCGCGTTCATCTATTTTTCGCTGACTTGCGCATCGCTGACGCTGAGCTTCTGGATGCCGCTGATGATCCGCGACTTCGGCATCACCGACGTGATGTCCGTCAGCCTCTATACCGTCGTGCCGAACGCGATCGGCGCGGTCGGGCTGATTCTGATCGCGCGCCATTCGGATCGCGTCGCCGAGCGGCGCAAGCACTTCGCGTGCTGCACGTTCGGCGGCGGAATCGCGCTCGCGGCGCTCACGCTGCATTTCCCGAGCTTTCCGCTGATGCTCGCGATTCTCTCGCTTGCCGCGACGCTGATTTTCGCCGCGCTGCCGATCTTCTGGGCCGTGCCCGCGAGCCATCTGCCGGGCAAGACGGCGGCGGCGGGCATCGCGTTCATCAGCAGTATCGGGATCACGAGCGGCATCGTGAGTCCTTGGGTGATCGGCCAGATTCGCACCGCGACGGGCAGCATGGATCTCGCCGTGCACCTGCTTTCGTTGCTGCTCTTCGCGAGCGGCGCCGCGCTGATGTTCGGGTTGCGCGGCGATCCTTCGTCAACGGCAAGCGCTCACTGAGGCACGGCGGCGGCGGCCGCCATCGCCTTGAAGTTTTCGGGTGTCGCGAAGGCGAGATATTCGGCCTGCATTTCGGGTGTGAGGAATTCGAGCATGGTCGAGTTTTCGATCCAGAACTCGATCACGTGAAAGAAGTTGGCGCCGCGCATGCAGCGCACCGCGCGCCAGCCCTCGCGTTCGCCGATCGCGATGACTTCCTCGCTGCTCAGCCTCGTCGCGATGGCCATGTGGAACGCGCTGTACTGCGGGCGCTTGAACGTGTCCGCGCCGTAGCTCACGCTGTCTTCGTGACCGCCGCCCGGCGTGATCACCTGGTCGCTCGGATACACCTCGATGATGCTGCCGCGATCGTCGCCCGCGACGGCCATCCACGCGTCGGGGAACGGAGAGAAGGGCGCGGCGAAGCCGTCCCACAGTTCGGCCAGCACATGCGCGACATGCTTCGGATCGTTGGCGGGGATGGAGGCGTGGAAGATCATCGCTGTATGCTCCGGTGGACGTGGGAGGGCGGTGCGTCGATGTCGATTCGCAGTGCTATTGTGTGCCCGGATTCTTCCAGAGTGTATTGATATGAGTGTTTTCAAACGCGTCAGGAGTCAGCGCTAATCCGACAAACCTCGACGGCTCCGACTCAGCGCGCCGACGCGAACGCGCCGATATCCGCCGTCAACCGCGTCGCATCGCTCAGAAAGATGCCGTGCGGCGCGCCTTCGTAGACGAGCAGCCGCGCGTTCGGAATCAGGCGCGCGGTGCGTTGCGAGGTCAGTTCCAGCGGATTGGACACATCGCGGTCGCCTTGCACGATGAGCGTCGGCACGTCGATATCGCGCAATTCATTGCGGAAATCGCCGTGGTTCACCGTTTCGTTGCATGCAAATAGCGCCTGATGCGACGTGCGCAAGGCCATTTCCCGGATCCAGTCGATCATCGCCTGCGACGCACCTGGCCCGGCAAACGGCCGCGCATTCTCGGCGAGCCATTGCGGATAGTCCGTCAGCAAATCCTGTTGAAAGGAGTCGGCATAGACGCGGTCGATGCCATCGGGATTGTCCGGCGTCTTCGCGAGCATCGGCAAGGTCGACGCGACCAGCACGAGGCGCGCGACGCGCGTGCTGCCGTGACGCGTCATATAGCGCACGGCTTCGGCGCCGCCCATCGAATAGCCGACCAGCGTGATGTCGGACAGTTCGAGCGCGTCGATGAGGGCGGCGAGATCGCCGGCGAGGGTGTCGTAGTCGTAGCCGCCGCCCGGATCGCTCGACCGGCCGTGGCCGCGCCGGTCGTACGCGATGCAACGAAAGCCCGCGCGCGTGAGCGGCAGCATCTGATACGCCCACATGTCGCCCGGCAGCGAATAGCTGGGGACGAACACGATGGTGTTGCCATTGCCGGTTGCTCCTTCCGGTTGCCAGTCGCGATAAAACAGCTCGACGCCGTCGGTGGTTGCGATGAAACCCGGGCGGGCGATCTCTGCGTTGGGGCGTTGTCGATTCACGGGCATGTCCGTCTCCTTGTCGATGAACAGTGTGACTGCATCGTCGCAGGAGGATGTGAGCGGGACAATTACGTCGGAGGTAAAGGAGGGGGTTGCCGAATGGCGCTGATAAGATCGACTTTGCCGGCAAACGATAAGGAGACCGGTGCCATATGCAATCGCGGATTCGATTTGGGTGAGTAGTACGGAATGCGAGAAGAGCGAATATTCTCAACAATCAATTTCCTCCGGAGTGCTTCGCTTTTCGGAAGGGTCTTACCGTTGGTCGAGTCTCCTCTGCGCCTTATTGCTATAAACTCAGCGAACACTTCATATATCGGTTGCCCGAATCATCCATGTCTTTCGAGCCATCCGCGTCGCGGCCGGCCGCGCAGGCGGACATGAGCTTGTCGAATGCGGATCGAGCCCTGTCCTTCGCACTCGAACTTCGCCGCTCAGCCGACTGGCCTGCGCTCGAACGTTTCTGCCGCGAAGCATTGCAGCGCTTCCCGCGCGATTACGAACTGCGCTGGCAATTGAGCCATTGCCTTTGGCGACGTCATGACAGCGTGGCGTCTGAAACCGTCATGCGCGAGGCCGCCTTGCATCATCCCGACGACGGCCGCGTGACCGGCGCAATCGCGATGTATCTGATGGAGCAATCGCGTTTCGACGAGGCTGACGCGATGTATCACGCGGCGCTCGCACAGTCGCCGGATGAAAAGTGGCTCGCTGTCGATCTCGCCGATCTGGAGCTGCGCCGGGGCATGTGGCGCACGGGCTGGGCGCGTTTCGATCGCCGGCTGGGCGGCTCGGCGCATGGCGAGAACGGCGTCGTCGCGCGCATGGAACGGGTCGGGCCGCGCTGGCGCGGTCAGCCGCTCGATGGCAAGCGTGTCGTGGTCTACAGCGAACTTGGCCTCGGCGACGATATTCAGTTCGTGCGCTACTTTCCGCGGTTCGCGGAAAGCGTGCGGAGAAACGGCGGCGAGGCGCGGCTGGCGGTGCGCGCGGATCTGTATCCGCTGATCCGGCGTTTCGTGCCGGATTGCGTCGCGCTCGAAGGATATGATTTCGGCACGGTCGATTACACCGTGGGCATGATGAGCATGCCGCTGTGGATCGGGCTGTTGCCGCATCAGGTGGAAGGCCGCGCGTATCTCGACGCCGCGCCGGAGCGCGTCGACATGTGGCGGCGCGTGCTGGCGTCGGATGGCGGGAATGCGCTGCGTGTCGGCCTCGTGTGGGCAGGCAGCCCGACGCATCGTCGCGATTCACAGCGCAGCATGCCCATCGATGCACTTGCGCCGCTCTGGCATTTGCCGAACGTCGCGTTTTATCCGGTCGCGCCGGGCCGCGAAGCCGACATCGCCGCGATGCGCTCGGCCGGCGCACGCATCGCCAACATTCCGGAATACCGCGAGCAGTTTCATGATTCGGCGGCGTTCGTCAGCGCGCTCGACGTGCTGGTGACCATCGACAGCTCGCCGTTGCATCTCGGGGGCGCGCTCGGCAAGCCAGTGCTCGCGATGATCGATTGCGCGTCGCACTGGTGCTGGGGCGAAGACGAAACGCAGCCGTGGTACGACTCGGTGCGGCTCGTGCGCCAGCGCGCGCCGGGCGATTGGGCGCCGGTGGTGGACCGCGTCGGCGCGGCGCTGTCCGGGTGGCTCGTCGGACGCGCCGCGCAAGAAGATCAGCAGGCGTCCGAGCCCGTCAGTCGCGGATAACCGGGCTGGCTCGAATCGATCGTCGTCACGCACGCGCCGTCGCTCAGTTCGAGCGGACTGTCGATGTCGCGCTTCGAGCCGTCTTTCATCTGCACGCTGTAGCGGTAGATCTTCGTCATCTGCTCCGGACTTTTCTGGAACAGGCTCGTCAGATCGAAGCCGAGGCCCACGCCGGCGCCGCCGCCATTCCAGCCATTGCCGCCGATCCCGCCGCCGCCCACGCCGAGCGTCGGTCCGGAAGACGCCGCCGCCGGGGTCGACACCGTTGTCAGATATTGCTTGCCGACGATGCGCCCGGACGCGAGCGTGCCGTCCGCCGGCAATGGCGCCGGTGCGCCCGGTCCGGTCGCGCATGCCGCGAGCATGGCCAGTGCGATGGCGGCGACGCCTGCTCGCGCCGCGCGTTGAATTGTTTTTTGATCCGATTTCATTCCAGGCCTCTTGCGTGCGCCTGCACGCGTTTCATGGGCCCTCTAAGCGAGCGCGACGATTATCGAGCGCGCTCACGCCGGCGCGGTCGCCACCGTGGCGAAAAAACGCCGCCCTGAAAAGGACGGCGCTTGTCGGCGATACGCTTTGAAACCTGCGGTCCGGCGCGCTTCACGAGGGATGCAAATGCGCGGCCGGAATCATGAACGAACGCGCGTCGGGATTGAACCAGATTGGTCTGATTCATTCCGCGACGTATGGCACAGCGCCGTCAGTCCTTCAGCAGATACGCGACGATCGCGTCGCAGACGCGGCCGAACATCTGCGTGCCGGTGACCGTCGTACAGCCGCGCGCGCGGGCCGCTTCGATGAACGGCGTGAGCGGCGGCTTGGTCACCACGTCGCCGACGAAAGTCGTCGCGGGCAGGCGCGAGACGTCTATCGGCAACGGATCGCCGGAACGCATGCCCGCCGGCGACGCATTCACGATGAGGTCGTAGCTTTCCGCAGGCGCATCGTCGGCGACGCTCACCGCGCCGCGGCCGAGCGCAGCCAGACGCGAGGCGAGGGCGCCGGTGCGCGCGGCATCGAAATCGGCGATCGCGAGCGACGCGACGCCCGCATCGACGAGCGCGTGACCGATCGCCGATCCCGCGCCGCCCGCGCCGATCAGCAGTGCGCGCTTGCCCTTCGGCTCGCAGCCCGCGTCGCGCAACGCCGCGACCATGCCGATGCCGTCCGATGCGCCGCCGTGCCACGTGCCGTCGGCGTTGCGCTTGAGCATGTTGACCGCGCCGAGAAACGCGCCTTCGTCGGTCAGCGACTTGCAGTGCGCAGTCGCGCTGAATTTGTGCGGCACGGTGATGATCACGCCGTCGCAGTTCTGCAGGGGCGCGATGCCCGCGAAGAACGCATCCAGATTGCCGGGCGCGACGTGCGCCGGAATCACAATCGCGTCGCGGCCCGCCGCGCGCAGCGCCGCCGTGACGCCGGCTGGCGAGCGCACCTGCGCGATCGGATCGCCGACGATGAAGTACACGCGGGTTGCGCCGCTCAAGCCCGCATCCAGCGATGCGGAAAAGGAAGTGTCCTGCGCCATGCTTCGATTGCCTCCGTGAATGTCGATTTAATGAATGCTAATTGAAAATGGAACAGCATTCAAGAAAATTGATTCCTTGTTTAAGAGGCAACTAACCGTCGATTTATTTAGCGTACACGAACAGCAAAACCGAAAAAAGCGTCAGCAAGGAGCGCCTCCAGGTCTCACAGCGGTTCAGATTCGTGCGCGGCCGGATTCACGCCCGCCGCCGCGAGCGCTTCGTGGAGCGTGTCGAACACGTTTTGCGCACCGAGCACGCGGGTCAGCCCGTGCCGGTCCATATCGCTGCGCAGAAAACGATTGACGCGACCGAACAGCACCGCGACGCCGCGCCCACGCAGTGACTCGATCAGCTCGCCGATCGTACGCGCGGCGGAGTAATCCAGATCGGTGATCGCGCCCGCATCGACGACGACATGGCGCAGTCCATCAGAAGCCGTATCGACGAGTTGCTGCACTTCCGCGACGAACAGATGGTCGTTCGCATAGAACAGATCCGCGCCGAAGCGGTAGACGATCAGGTCCGGCGCGGTCATCGCACCTGGCTGCGTCGGCATGAAGCGCCAGGGTTTGCCGGGCGCGACGGGCGTGAGCACCATCGTGTGCGGATGATAGCTGTGGCGCACGTGCCGCAGCAGCGACAGCGCGACCGCGAGCAGAATACCGTGCTCCACGCCCATCAGCACGACCGCGCCGGCCGTGACGAGCGCGAGCGTGAACTCGCCCGGACTTTCGGCGCGGATGTCCTTCAGGCTTTGCACATTCACGA
Organism: Caballeronia sp. NK8; assembly: GCF_018408855.1. Classification (GTDB taxonomy): domain Bacteria; phylum Pseudomonadota; class Gammaproteobacteria; order Burkholderiales; family Burkholderiaceae; genus Caballeronia. The sequence continues at coordinate 618,052 of NZ_AP024323.1, forward strand.
GGCCGATCGCGATCGTGAACACGATGGCCGCCAGCACGCAATGTGGCAGATAGCGCAGATAGCCGCTCAGAAACAACAGCACGATCGCGACGACCGCGGCGAAAACGATCTGTCCGAACTGGCTGCGCGTACCGGCGCGCTCGGCCATCGCGGTCTGCGTCGGGCTGCCGTTGACGACGAACGTGCCGCTTACCGCAGCCGCCGCGTTCGCCGCCGCGAGGCCGAGAATGTCGCTGTTGGTATCCACATCCTCGTGATATTGCTGCGCGAACACGCGCGCTGCCGCCGCGCTCTGCGCGATGATCATCACGAAGCACGACGCCGCCACCGGCATGAGATCGAGACACTGCTGCCAGGTGACATCGGGGAAGCGGATCGCGGGCAGGCCGCCATCGATTGGACCCAGCACCGAAATCCCGTGCGCGGCGAAATCGAAAGCCTTGCTCGCGGCGATGCTGCCGATGACAGCGACGAGCGGCATCGGCAGGCGAGGCGCGAAGCGCTTGCAGGCCAGAATGGCGACGATCACGAGCAACGCGAGCCCGAGCGTCAGTCCATGCGCGCGCGTCACATGCCCGATCACATACACGAACTGGGCGACGCTGCGCGACGATGGATAGGGCACGGTCATGCCGAACAGATCGCCGAGCATCGCGATCGACACCTGCACGCCGACGCCCGCGAGAAAACCCGTCAGCACCGTGCGCGACAGAAAGTCGGCCAGAAAACCGAGCTTGAAAAGGCGCGCGAGCAGCAGGAGCGCGGCGGTCTGCAACGCGACCATGCCCGCGAGCGCGACGTACTCGGGGCTGCCCATCGCGGCCATCGACGAGACCTTGCTCGCGAAGATGGTCGCCGTCGCGGAATCGGCGGCGACGACGAGATGCCGCGACGCGCCGAACAGCGCGAACGCGAGGAGCGGCAGGAACGCGGTGTACAGCCCCGTGACCGCGGGCATGCCGGCGATGCGCGCATAGCCGAGCACTTGCGGAATATCCATCGACGCGAGCGAGATGCCGGCGAGCGCATCGCGCAGGGCCGCTCGCCGGTTGATCGGCAGGATGCCTTTGAGAAATCGTGTGCTCGCCGACGGGCTTCGAGTCGAGTCTTGCATGCGTGGCGCCGTGTCCCTGGACAAAGCGCATCGTGCCCTATCTATCGATAGAACGCCACGGTTTGCCGCAATCCGTCGATGAGCGGCGTCCTCGGCAGATCCGGAAGCATGCGGGCGAGCGCGGGATCGTCGGGGAAGGATGTCGCGATGGGCAAGGGCGCGCCCGCCGCATCGATGCGCGCGGCGGGCGCGATCGTCTTCAGCGTGTCGATGACGCTGTGCATCGGCGTGATGTCGCCCGCGAGCGTGAACGCGTGCGCGCCGTCGAAATCGCGTGCGAGCGCGAGTTCGTAGGCCGCGGCGACGTCATCGGCGTAGACGAGGCCGGTCGCGCCGGTGAACGGAATCGTGTACGGCTCGCCGCGCGCGGCCGCGCGGCATGCAAGGCTCGGCCCCGCGCTCGAACCGGTTTCGCGCCCCGCGCCATACACGACGAGCGGCCGAAAGCCGATGCTCGCGATCCCGCGATCGTGCCAGTACGCGCGCGCCGACCCCTCGCACGCCAGCTTGAACGCGCCGTAGTGCGTCACGGGATGAGGCGTCGCGCCATCGTCGGGGCCGAAGACGCCGGCGCTGCTCGCATACAGCACCGAGCGCAAACCGCACGCGATGGCCGCATCGAACACGTTCAGCGTGCCCATCAGGTTGATGCGCGCGCCGCGCACCGGATCGGCGGCGCAGGCCGGCGTGAGAATCCCGGCGAGATGGATGACGGCGTCGCAGCCATCGAGCGCGCTCGCGACATCGCGCGCTTCTCCGATATCGCCGACGCGCCATTGCACGTTATCGGCATGCTCGGGCGCGAGCGCGCGCAGGAGCCGCACGTCCTCGCGCACGTCGAATGCGCGTATCTGCATGCCGCGTGCGAGCAGACGCCGCATCACCCACGCCGCCAGAAAACCGCTTCCACCTGTCACCAGCACTCGCATGTCCTTTCCTCCGTTCGTCTCGAAAATAGTTGATCCACGCTGCATTTCTGGAATACTATTCCAATATCAAAGCAAGTTCTACAGCAAACACGAGTTTCGAATCGTCGGAGGAACGGCGGAGCGAGACGGAACGAAGCGGCACGGAGCGGACGAATGGTGGAGACACTGGACAATCTAGGGCAGAACGAAATTTTCGATGTCGTGGTGGTCGGCGCGGGCGGCGCGGGCATGTCGGCGGCGCTCGTCGCGGCGATCGACGGCGCGCGCGTGTTGCTGGTCGAAGCCACCGAATACGTCGGCGGCACGACGGCGTTTTCGGCGGGCACGACATGGATTCCCGGATCGATGCACGCGGCGGGCGTCAATCGCGACGATACCGCCGCGAACGCCGAAGGTTTTCTGAATCGCGCGGTCGGCGAGCGCAGCAGCGCCGCGATGCGCCGCGCGTTCCTCGATGCGGGTCCGAAAGCGGTCGCGCATATCGAAGCGAATTCCGATGTGAAATACCGCGCGCGGCCGTTTCATCCGGATTATTTGTCGGAAGTCGAAGGCTCGACGTTGCGTGGCCGCGCGCTCGAGCCGCTGCCGTTCGACGGCCGCAAGCTCGGCCGCGAATTCGCGCTGATCCGTCCGCCGCTTCCCGAATTCACGGTGCTTGGCGGCATGATGGTGGACCGTGACGACGTAGGGCACCTGCTCAACATGACGAAGTCGTTCGGGTCGTTCGCTCACGCGATGAAACTGCTCGCGCGTCACGCGCGCGACCGCATGAATTCGCCGCGCGGCACCCGGCTCGTGATGGGAAACGCGCTGATCGGACGGTTGCTGTACACGCTGCTGCAGCGCGGCGTCACGATTCTGACGGGCACGAAGGTCGAAGCGCTGCATCGTGGCGCGAACGGAATCGAAGCCGTGACGCTCAGCCACGTCAACACGCGACGGCGCATCGGCGTGAACGGCGGCGTGATTCTCGCGAGCGGCGGCTTCAATCGGCATCCGCAGCGTCGCGCGGCGATGTTGCCCGGCGCCGATCCGGCCTGGTGCCCCGGCGCGCCCGGCCACACCGGCAGCGCGCAGGATCTCGCGCTGGGTGTGGGCGCGCGTTTCGGCGAGGGCGCGCTGTCGAACGCATTCTGGGCGCCGGTCTCGGTGCGCAAGCGCGCCGACGGCACCACTGCCGTATTTCCGCACTTCATCATGGATCGCGGCAAGCCGGGCATGATCACCGTCGATAAGACGGGCAAGCGCTTTCTGAACGAGAACACCTCATATCACCTGTTCGGCATCGCGATGCAGCGGGCGAACGAATCGACGCCTTCGGTGCCCGCATATCTCGTTACGGATGCCGAAGGATTGCGCAAGTACGGCCTCGGCATGGTGCGGCCGGGCGGCCGTGGCCTCGCGCCGTTCCTCGCCGATGGCTATCTCGTCGAAGGCCGCACGCTCGACGAACTGGCGGCCAGGCTCGGCATCGACAAGACCGGTCTCGCCGATAGCGTCGCGCGCATCAATCGTTATGCGCAAACTGGCGTCGATGCGGATTTTCAGCGCGGCACGACCGACTATCAGAATGCCAACGGCGATGCCAACTGGACCGGCCCGAACAAGTGCCTCGGTCCGATCGGCCAGGCGCCGTTTTACGCGGTGCGACTCTATCCGGGCGATATCGGCGCGGCAACCGGCCTCGTCACCGACACCGATGCACGCGTGCTCGATCGCGACGATCAGCCGATCGCCGGTCTCTACGCCTGCGGCAACGACATGCAGTCGGTGATGGGCGGCGTCTATCCGGGTCCGGGCATCACGCTGGGTCCGGGTCTCGCGTTCGGCTATCTGGCGGCGCGGCATGCGGTGGCGCGTGGCCAGACATCTCACGAAGCGTTCACGCTGCCCGTCGATCTTCATACGCCCGAGCACGCCCGATGAAGCACGAACCGATTCTCGAATGCGATGTCCTCGTGCTGGGTTCCGGCGCGGGCGGTCTGTCGACGGCCGTGACGGCCGCGACGCAGGGCTTGTCCGTGCTCGTCTGCGAGAAGGAAGACGTGTTCGGCGGCACGACCGCGTGGTCGGGCGGCTGGATGTGGATTCCGCGCAATCCGCTCGCGACGCGCGCGGGCATCGTCGAAGATGAAAGCGTGCCGCGCACGTATCTGAAGAGCGAACTCGGCGCGCACTTCGACGCCGCGAAGGCCGATGCGCTCATCGAGCAGGGTCCGCGCATGATCGAATTCTTCGAGCGCAATACGTCGATGCGCTTCATCGACGGCAACCGCGTTCCCGATTTCCACACGACGCAAGGCGCGGCGACGGGCGGCCGCTCCGTCTGCGCGATGCCGTTCGACGGGCGCGCGCTCGGTCCGCTGATCGGCAAATTGCGCCCGCCGCTGGCCGAAGTGACCGTCAAGGGCATGGCGATCGCGTCGGGACAGGACCTCGCGCATTTCCTGAACGCGACGCGCAGCGCGAAATCGGCGTGGCACGTGACGAAGCGCTTCGCCGCGTTCGCGTGGCATCTGCTGCGTTATCGACGCTCGATGCATCTCGTGAACGGCAACGCGCTCGTCGCGCGTTTGCTCAAGTCGGCGGCGGATCGCGGCGTCGATCTGCGTACCGGCGCGCGCGCGGTGTCGCTCACGCGCGAGGCGGATCGCGTGACGGGCGCGCGCGTCGAGATCGACGGCGTGATGCATGTGGTGCGCGCGCGGCGCGGCGTCGTGCTCGCGTGCGGCGGCTATCCGCACGACGCGGCGCGCCAGGCTGAAACCTTTCCCTACACGCCGCACTGGTCGGCAGCGCCGAAGAGCAATACCGGCGATGGCATTCGCCTCGGCGAAGCGGCCGGCGGGCATTTCGATGCCGCGCTCGAAGCGCCCGCCGCGTGGGCGCCGGTATCGCTCGTGCCGAAGAGCGACGGCGCGCCGGTCGCGTTTCCGCATCTGATCGAGCGCGCGAAGCCGGGCGTGATCGCCGTGACGCGCGCGGGCCGGCGCTTCACCAACGAGGCGTCGTCGTATTACGACTTCATCTCCGCGCTGATCGGCACGACGGCGAAGGGCGAGGAAGCGTGCGCGTGGCTCGTCTGCGATCACCGGTTTCAGCGGCGCTATGGGCTCGGCTTCGCAAAGCCGTTTCCGTTTCCGCTCGGGCCTTATGAACGTTCGGGCTATCTGAAATCCGCGCCGACGCTCGAAGCGCTGGCGCAGCAATGCGGCATCGATGCGCGCGGCCTCGCCGATACCGTCGCCGCGTACAACACCTATGCGAAAGACGGCTTCGATCCGCAATTCCACAAAGGCTCGACGCCCTACAACCGCGTGCAGGGCGATGCATCGCACGGGCCGAATCCGTGCCTCGCGCCGATCGCCGACGGTCCGTTTCACGCGGTGAAGGTCGTGCCTGGCAGCCTCGGCACGTTCGCCGGTTTGTCGACGGATGCGCGCGCCCGCGTGCTCGACGCATCGCGCGCGCCGATTCCCGGCCTCTTCGCGGTCGGCAACGACGGCGCGAGCATGATGGGCGGACATTACCCCGCCGGCGGCATCACGCTCGGCCCCGCGATGACCTTCGGCTATCTCGCGGGTCTCGAACTGGCTGAACCGCCGCGCGAAAGCAGCATTACGAATCTCTCCAACTTCAAACAGGCAAGGACTCTGCAATGACTCTGTACGACACAGTCACGTTGACGGTGAAGATCGGCGCGAACGCGCAGGTCTTCGAGAACATCAAGGCGAGCGGCGACGCGGCCGGCTCGAAGCTGCTCGGCTGCTGGTATTCGGACATCGGCGCGCTCGGCCGCGTGATGGTGCTGCGCGGCTTCGAATCGGAAGCGGCGCTGATCGGCGAGCGCCGGCGTCTGCTGCTGGAAGGCAATCCGTTCGGCTGCGGCGAATTCATCACCGATGTCGAAGTGAACAGCTACGCACTTTTCCCGTTCCTGCCGCCGATCGAACCGGCCGTGCACGGCGGCATCTACGAGATGCGCGTCTACGGCACGAAGCTCGCGAGCCTGCAACATACGATCGACGCGTGGCAGAACGCCGTGCCGGAGCGCACGAAGCGCTCGCCGCTCATCGGCGCGATGTACGCGCTCGACGGCACCGTGCCGCGCTTTCTCAACATTTGGCCGTACCAGAGCGTCGACGAACGCTCGCGCATTCGCGCCGAAGCCGTGAAGGACGGCATCTGGCCGCCGAAGGGCGGACCGGCCCATCTGACGACGATGGAATCGACCATCTACGTGCCCGCGCCGTTCTCGCCGCTGCGCTAACCGGAGACGAATCGATGTCACGACGCAAGCTGTCCCTGTCCGCTCTGACGGTCCTCGAACTGACCCCCCCGCAGATGGTCGAGTGCGCGGCGCAGGCGGGCTACGATTTCGTCGGCCTGAGGCTGTTGCCCGCGACCGACACGGAAGTGCGCCACGAGATCGTCGGCGCGACGTCACTGAAGCGCGAGACGCTCGCGGCGCTGAAGGACACCGGCATCGGCGTGCTCGATGCCGAAATCCTGCGCCTGAAGCCCGACACGAACGTGGCCGATTACGAGCCGATGCTGGAAACCGCCGCCGAACTGGGCGCGCGCTATGTGCTCGTCGCGGGCAACGATCCTGATGAATCGCGCACCGCGGACCGGCTCGCGGCGCTCTGCGATATCGCGCAGCCGTATGGCCTGTCGCCGTCGCTCGAACCGATGCCGTGGACCGATGCGAAGGACATCGTGCAGGGCGCGCGCATCGTGACGGCGGCGGGGCGCGCGAACACGGGCCTGATCGTCGATCCGATTCATTTCGACCGCGCGGGTTCGTCGACGGAGACGCTGCGCGCGTTGCCGCGCGAGTGGTTCGGCTACGTGCAGTTCTGCGACGCATCCGCCGCGCGTCCCGCCGATCTCGACACACTCCTTTATCAGGCGCGCGCCGAACGCATGATTCCGGGCGAGGGCGGGCTCGATCTCGCGGGCATCCTGCGCGCGTTGCCGGACGATCTGCCGTTGTCGATCGAAGTGCCGATGAACGAATGGGCCAGGACTGCCAGCGCGCTGACGCGCGCGAAGCGGCTGCGCGAGGCGACGCTCGCGGTCGTTCAGGAGACTTACGCCGAACATTGACGCAGAGAGTTGAATTCCGAGGTGGAATCGTGTTCTCATTCCGAATCGGAACTTCCAGAGAATGAAAGATGGCAGGAAATCTTGAGCGCGCGTTGTCGATCATCGAGCTGCTGGCGAAAAACGGCGGGCGCATGCAGCTCGCCGCCATCGCCGATACGCTGAACATTCCGCGCAGCGGCACGCACCGCCTGCTCGCGATGCTGATCGACGAGGGCTATGTCCGTCAGGACGAGGATCACGGCGAGTACATGCTCGCGCTGAAACTCGTGTCGCTCGCGCTCATCTATTTGTCGACGGGCGGCGTGCTCGACGTGTCGCAGCCGGTCCTCGACCGGCTCGCAGCGCAGTCGGGCGAGCTGGCGCGGCTGGGCGTCGTCGAGGACGATCACATTACGTTCGTCGGCAAGGCGCAGGGCGCGAAATCGGGGTTGCGCTACGACCCGGACATGGGCAGTCAGCCGCCCTTGCATTGCACGGCGAGCGGGCAGGCGTGGTTGTCGTCGCTGACGGACGAGGAAGCGCTCGAACTCGTGTCGAAGCAGGGCGGTCTCGGCAAGCCCGGCGCGGGCGGGCCGAAGGCGCCGAAGACGATCCAGCAGTTTCTCGCGGATCTGCAGGCGGCGCGCAAGCGTGGCTACGGAATCGCGAGCGAGACTTATGAGGCCGGTATGACGTCGATGGCCGCGCCGATCCATCATCCGGTGACGGGTGTCGTCGTGGGCGTGGTGAGTCTCGCAGGACCGACGAGCCGCTTGCCCGAGGCGCGGCTGGAGGCGCTTGCGCCGGCGCTGCTCGAAGCGGCGTCGGATATGGGGGCGGCGACGTTGAGTTCGCCTTATTTCAAGCGGTCGGTGGTGAAGGTGGCGGAAGCGACGTAAAGGCCGTTTAGCGCTGCACGGAGTTGGCCGAATGGCCGAGATGACGCGGTGGAAACGCCTGCGTTATCATCGTTTTCATCATGAAACGAGACATTGACATGCCTACACCGCTCGATCCCATCGTGTCCGAGTTCGCCACTGTCGAAGAAGCGGAAGCTTATGACAAGTGGTTTCGGGCAAAAATTCAGGCCGCACGCGATAACCCCGGTCCGCTTATCCCGCACGATGAAGCGATGGCCCGCATTCGCAACAAGCTCCAGGCCAAAATCCGAGAGCACGAAAACAGGCGGAAGTAATGCTGCCTATTCGTTGGACCACGAAAGCGCTCGACAACCTGGAAGAACTGACCGAACACATCGCCGAAGACAGTCTATGGGCGGCCGTCGACATCTTCGAGCTGATTCAAAACTGTGTCATCCCCGCCGCAACTCATCCTTACCTCTTTCGTCCGGGGCGCGTCGCGGGAACGCGGGAGATCGTCGCCCATCCCAACTACATCGTCGTCTATGAAATCGTCGATGGCTGGGTTCAGGTCATGGGCGTCGTTCATGCGCGACGGCAGTATCCGAGATAATTCGCTGAGATTCGATTTCCTTGCGCCATGATTCACGGCGCAAGGAAATCAGGAGTCGTCCGGGCTTGCCCCTCCTGCACTATCCTCCAAAGATCAAGCCTTCACGAGGCCGATCATGAACGCAGCGTCCGTCGGCGCAGCTTTGCGCGAGGTCGGTGACCTACCGTCGCCGCGCGGTCTGCCTTTGCTCGGCAATCTGCATCAGTTGCCGCCCGCCACGCACCATCTGACGCTCGAACGCTGGGCCGCCGAGCTCGGCACGCCCTACGTTTTCCGCTTCGCGACGACGCCCGTCACGGTCTGGAGCGACGTCGAGCTGTCGCACGCGGTGATGCGCGAGCGGCCGTATCGCTATCGCCGCTATGCGCCCATCGAAAACATCCTGAAGGAATTCGGTTGCAATGGACTCTTCTCGATCGAAGGGGCCGCGTGGGAGCCGCAGCGCCGTCTCGTGATGCAGGCGCTTTCGATTCCTCATATCAAGGCGTTCTATCCGACGCTCGCCGCGATCACCGAACGTCTGCGCATGCGCTGGGAACGCGCGGCGCGCAACGGGCGCGTCGTCGACATGACCGATGATCTGAAGCGCTTCACCGTCGACGTGACGAGCGCGCTCGCCTTCGGCGAAGATCCGAACACGCTGGAAAACGAGCGCGTGCTGATCCAGGAGCAACTGGCCATGCTTCTGCCGATGCTGATGACGCGCGTGAACGCGCCGTTCGCGTACTGGCATTACGTGAAGTTTCCGCGCGACCGCAAGTTCGACGAGGCGATGAACGATGTGCATCGTCACATCCGCGAGTTGATGTCGCGCGCGCGGGCACGCATGCGTGAGGAAGCCGCGATCGAAGCCTGCGAAACGCCGCCGCGCAACCTGCTCGAAGCGATGCTCGCCCTGCGCGATGCCCCCGGCTCCGGCATCACCGACGACGAAGTCGCCGCCAACGTACTGACGATGCTCGTCGCGGGCGAGGAGACGACGGCGACGAGCATCGCATGGGCGCTGCTCTTTCTCGGCACCGACGACGCATTGCAGACGCGCGTCGCAGCCGATGCGCGGCGCGTGCTCGGCGCTTCGGCCGTGTGCCCGAACTACGCCGCAATGCGCGAACTGGACCTGTGCGAAGCGGTCTGCACCGAAGCGAGCCGTCTGCATCCTGTCGCGCCGTATCTGTCGTTCGAGCCGCTCGAGGAAGTACGGCTTCAGAACGTGCGTTTGCCCGCCGGCACGAAGATGTTCATGCTGAACCGGCCCGCGATGATGGACCCGGACAATTATGCCGATCCGCAACGCTACGATCCGGATCGATGGCTGCACGAGCATCGGCAAGCGCAGGCTGCGCCGCCCGAAGGCACGGCGCAGCGTGGCGCGCACGAGCCGCGCGCCTATCTGCAATTCGGCGCGGGTCCGCGCGTGTGTCCGGGGCGGCATCTGGCGGCGGTCGAAATGCGGCTCGTCGTGTCGATGCTCACGGCCAACTTCACCGCGCAACTCGCGACGAACCCCGCCGATATCCACGAAATCTGCACGTTCACCGCCGTGCCGAGCGAAATGCCGATGCGCCTGGCCTTGCGATAGCCGCGTTCAGGCCGCCGGCACGTCGCCGCCCGTCGCCATCCACAGCACTTCGGCGTCTTCCACGCTCGTCGAGATGGCCGCGTGACCGGTGCGGCTGTCGAAGTAGATGCTGTCGCCAGCGTTCAGATGCGTCGGCGCGTAGAGTTCCGAATAAAGGCACACACTGCCGCTGATCACGTAGAGAAATTCTTCGCCTTCGTGGCGGCCCCAGTCATCGAACGCGTCGAGCGTGTGTGCGGAGATGCGGATGCGAAACGGCAGCATCGCCTTGTGCGCGAGTTCAGTGGCGAGCAGTTCCATCTGATAGCCGCGATAGGCGTGCCGCTGACCCTCGTCGCGGCGCGTGAGCGCGCGCCGTCCGCTCGCGCTGGGCGCGGGCGCGGTGCCGAACAGCTCGGCCAGATCGATCTGCAAGCCGCGGACGATTTTCTGCAGCACGTCGAAGGTCGGCGACATCAACCCGTTCTCGATCTTCGACAACGCCGAGCGCGACACGCCGCACATGCGGCTCGCGGTTTCGAGCGTCAGATCGTGCGCGAGGCGCGCGCGTTTCACCCGGCGGCCGAGATCGGCGGCGGACTGATCGGGCGGCTGTTTCGTGCTGAGACTGGACATAGGAAAGTGTCGGAGGAAGCTTTTTTGTTTCCGATCATAACATCGCGCGAACCGAGGACCGGCATCGCAAAACAGGCTCAAAACAAGGCGAATCTACCGCCGGAAAAGGACGAACGCATTGGTGACAACCCCGATATCGTCCACTGTTGTGGCCGGCGACGGCTGCGCGTATAGTCTCCAGACTTACGAAAGTTTCTTATAAGAAACTTCGATCCGTAGAACGAACCCGTTTCGAAGGACATCACCGTGAACGCACAATCGATTCTTACCGACCTCGGCATCGCGAGCCTCGTGTCCGACGGCGACATGGCCGTCACATCCCCGATCACCGGCGAAGTCATCGGCCGGGTAAAGCAAAACACCACCGAAGATGTCGACGCCGCGCTCGGCGCCGCGCGCACCGCGATTGCCGAGTGGCGCAACGTGCCCGCGCCGCGCCGTGGCGAGCTCGTGCGCCTGCTCGGCAATCGGCTGCGCGAGAAGAAGGAGGCGCTCGGCCGCCTGGTGTCGCTCGAAGCGGGCAAGATTCTTCAGGAAGGCCTCGGCGAAGTGCAGGAAATGATCGATATCTGCGATTTCGCCGTCGGCCTCTCGCGTCAGTTGTATGGTCTGACGATCGCGTCCGAACGCCCGGGCCATCGCATGGCGGAAACGTGGCATCCGTACGGCGTATGCACGATCATCTCGGCGTTCAATTTCCCGGTCGCGGTATGGTCGTGGAACGCGGCGCTCGCGCTCGTCTGCGGCAATGCGGTCGTGTGGAAGCCTTCCGAGAAAACGCCGCTCACCGCGCTCGCGGTCGATCGCATTTTGCGCGACGTCATCGATGAATTCGGTTCCGCGCCTGCGGGCCTCGCGTCGGTGATCATCGGCGGGCGCGATGTCGGCGCGGCGCTCGTCGCGGACAAGCGCTCCGATATCGTCAGCGCGACGGGCAGCACGGAAATGGGCCGCAAGGTCGGCGTCGCGGTCGCGCAGCGGTTCGGCCGCTCGATTCTCGAACTCGGCGGCAACAACGCGGGCATCGTCTCGCAGACGGCCAATCGCGATCTCGCGCTGCGCGGCATTCTGTTCTCGGCGGTCGGCACGGCGGGGCAGCGCTGCACGTCGCTGCGGCGTCTGTTCGTGCACGAAAGCATCTACGACGAAACCGTCGCGCGCCTGAAAGATCTTTACGCGAAAGTGCCCGTCGGCAATCCGCTGGAGCAGGGCGTGCTGATGGGCCCGCTCATCGACGTGCAGGCCTTTGCGCGCATGCAGGACGCGCTGGAGCAGGCGAAGGGCGAGGGCGGCAAGGTGTCCGGCGGCGAGCGCGTTGCCGTGAAGGGCCATGAAAACGGCTACTACGTGCGCCCGGCGCTGGTCGAAATGCCGTCGCAAACGGAAGTGGTGCTGAAGGAGACGTTCGCGCCGATCCTCTACGTGATGCGCTACGCCGATTTCGATGAAGCCATCGCCGCGAACAACGCCAGCGCGCACGGCCTGTCGTCGTGCGCGTTCACGACCGACCTGCGCGAAGCGGAGCGCTTTCTGTCCGCGTCGGGCAGCGACTGCGGCATCGCCAACGTGAATATCGGGCCGAGCGGGGCGGAAATCGGCGGCGCGTTCGGCGGCGAGAAGGAAACGGGCGGCGGCCGCGAATCGGGCTCGGATGCGTGGAAGGCCTATATGCGCCGCGCGACCAATACGATCAACTATTCGTCGGAATTGCCGCTGGCGCAGGGCATCGACTTCAATCTGAGCTGAGGGTGACGTGACATCCAGCGTTGTCATCGTCGGTGGCGGGGTAATCGGCAGTTCGGTCGCGTATTTTCTGCGCGCGTCGGATCCGACAGTGCAGGTGACGGTGATCGAGCGCGATCCGACTTATGCGCGTTCGTCGTCGGCGCTGTCGGCGGCGTCGATCCGGCAGCAGTTCTCCACGCCGCTTTCCGTGCGTATGTCGCTGTTCGGCATCGACTTTCTTCGTTCGATCGGCGAGCGGCTCGAAGTGAATGGCGAACGGCCGTCGATCGATCTGCATGAAGGCGGCTATCTGTTCCTCGCAACCGCGGCGGGCGCGGACACGCTGCGCGACAACCACGCGCTGCAACGCGAACTCGGCGCGGACATCAGCCTGCTCGATCCCGCTCAACTGCGCGCGCGCTTTCCGTGGCTCAACACGGAAGACCTCGCGGCGGGCGCGTTCGGCGAAAGCGGCGAAGGCTGGTTCGATGGCTACGGTCTCGTGCAGGCGTTGCGCCGCAAGGCGCAGTCGCTCGGAGCGCGCTATGTGCCGACGGAAGTGGTCGGCATCGATTGCGATGCGCATCGCGCGACGGCCGTGCGCGCGGCCAACGGCGAAACCTATTCGTGCGATGTCGTCGTGAACGCGGCGGGCGCATGGTCGCGCAGCGTCGCGGCGATGCTCGGCATCGACATCCCGGTGTATGCGCGGCGGCGCAGCATCTTCAACGTGTCGTCGCCGGCGAAGCTCGAGCGCGCGCCGTTGCTGATCGATCCGAGCGGCGTCTATTTCCGGCCCGAGGGGCGCACGTATCTGTGCGGCACGTCGCCATCGGCGGATCACGATCCCGACGACCTGCCGCTCGACGAAGTCGACCATGCGCTCTTCGACGACGTGATCTGGCCGACGCTCGCGCATCGCGTGCCGGCGTTCGAGGCGCTGCGGGTCGAGCGCTGCTGGTCAGGTTATTACGAGTACAACGTGCTCGACCAGAACGCGATCATCGGCTGTCATCCCGACATCGACAATTGCATTTTCGCGAATGGATTCAGCGGTCACGGCCTGCAACAGGGTCCGGCGACGGGGCGCGGCGTGAGCGAATTGATTTTGCGTGGACGTTACGAAACGCTGGATTTATCGCCGCTGGACTGGACGCGCGTATTGGAAGGGCGGCCGATCATCGAAAAGAATGTCGTATAACTGTTAGAAGACCCGCACAAAGCAAATCCATAATCGATCATTTAAGTCAGCCCGGTTCCGTACCGGGCATTTTTTTGGCTACTAAACAGATGAGCGGATTGATACCGGTCCGGTTTGCGTTTCGAACGGGCATTCTTATCATCATCGTCATGCAATCGGGCCGCGTCCATCAATGTAATCCACTAGGGCCAGCCGCCCTTAAGAGGCGCATTCTGGAACCATCAGACGCTTTTCGCGCTTCAACCGATAGGAGACGAACATGGAAGCCAGTACGAGCGCGCACTTCTACGCCTGGATCGACGACGGTGAAATCCCGCCGGACACGAGCGTGCATGTATCGCACCGTTCCAGCCAGGTATCCGCCGCGCCGGAATATGTCGCCGAGATTTGCGGGCGTTTTGGAAAAACCGAGGAGGAAAAAAACTCCTGTGTAATTCGCGGATATAACTGACGCACTAACGTAGTGTTGCGCGCGTGACACGGTTTGTCGCGGCGCACTTAAAACGCGTACCAGGATACGCATTACGCGATTCATGACGAGACTTCATGAAACGCGTAATGCCGGTTGATTTGGATCGGCATTGTAAATGTTGTGTGCGTTATCAAACGGAAATGCGTTGTTAATCGGCATTCCGCAAAACAAGCCCGCCCTGCGCGGGTTTTTTCATGCGTGGCGCGCTTCGCAGTCTTTGCTCGTCTCGGCGGCGCGCGCCCGCCGATGGCACAATCGCTCGCTGACGCAGGCAAATCAGGAGCAAAGGTGGCGAATCTGGATCTGGACAATCCGTTTCTCGAAGCGCTCGGCGCGACCTTCACGGAATGGCGCGCGGGCTATGCCGAATTCCTGATGCCGATCCACGCGGGGCACCTCAACCGCCAGCGCATCCTGCAAGGCGGCGCGATCGCCACGCTGCTGGACGCGGCCTGCGGCTACGCGGGCCTTTTCACGACGGGCGCGACGCCCGTGCACGGCTTCACGCTCTCGCTCACCGTGAACTATCTCGATCGCGGCATCGGCGACAAGGTCGTCGCGAAAGGTTTTCTGGAGCGGCAGGGACGCTCCGTATACTTCGCGCGCGGCGAGGCGTGGGTCGACGATCGCGTGATGATCGCGAGCGCGCAGGGCACCTTCAAGTACGCGCGCTGAGCGCGGCACGCCCGACGATGGCTACGCGAAATCTCCTCAGACGGCTCGATCTCACGACGCTGCAGCTCTTTCTCGCCGTGTTCGAGGAAGGCACGCTGACGCGCGCGGCGGAACGCGAAGCGATCGCAGTATCGGCGGCCAGCAAGCGGCTCCTCGAACTGGAGCAGGCGGTGGGCGCGGTGCTGTTCGAGCGCAAGGCGCGCGGCATGGCTTTGACGCCGGCCGGCGAAACGCTGCTGCATCACGCGCGGCGCGTGTTGCGCGACGTCGAGAACATCGGCATCGAACTGGCGGAGCATGCGAGCGGCGTGCGCGGCTATGTGCGAATGATGGCGAACCTGTCGGCGATCGTCGAATTCCTGCCGGAAGACCTGCGCGCGTTTCTCTCCGTGCACGATCTGATCAAGATCGATCTGGAGGAGCGGCCGAGCGGCGGCATCGTGGAGGGCGTGGCCGACAGTCTCGTCGATCTCGGCATCTGCTCCGGCGATGCCGATACGCGCGGTCTCGAAACTGCGCACTATCGGCACGACCGGCTTTGCATCGTGACGCCGGGCGATCATCCGCTCGCGCATCGCGACAGTGTGGCGTTCGCGGACACGCTCGAATTCGATCATATCGGTCTGCATTCGGCGAGCTCGATCAACATGCGTACGCATCTCGCGGCGCGGCAGGCGGGGCGGGCGCTGCGGCTGCGCATCCATGTGCCGGGATTCGATGCCGTTTGCCGGATGGTGCAGGCGGGGATGGGGGTCGGAGTGCTGCCGCAGCAGGTGTTCGAGGCGATGGGGCGTCAGTTGGGCCTTGCCGCCGTGCCGCTCGATGAGGAATGGGCCGCGCGCAGTCTCGTGATCGTGGTGCGCGATTCGGGCGCGCTTTCGCCCGTGAGCCGGCTGTTGTTCGATCATCTGCGGACCATCGAAGCGCGCACCTAGCTTTCAGCAGTGCGACGAGCGTTCGCGTTTCACGAACGATCCTTGCCGAAATGCGGTTGGACGCACCCCAGCGTTCGCCAATAAGCTTGTTTCCACGATATTCAGACGGAGACAAGCAACATGAGCGGACCCCTTCAGGGCATTCGCGTGATCGAAATCGGCACCCTCATCGCCGCGCCTTTCGCCGCGCGCATGCTGGCCGAGTTCGGCGCGGAAGTCATCAAGATCGAAACGCCCAACGGCGGCGACCCGTTGCGCAAATGGCGCAAGCTCCACGAGGGCACCTCGCTCTGGTGGTATCTGCAATCGCGCAACAAGAAGTCGGTCTGCGTGAACCTCAAGTCCCCCGAAGGCGCGGATGTCATCAAGCGTCTCGCCGCAGACGCCGACATCGTCATCGAAAACATGCGCCCCGGCGCGCTCGAAAAGCTCGGCCTCGGCTGGGACGTGCTGCACGCGATCAATCCGAAGCTCACGATGGTCCGCATCTCCGGTTACGGTCAGACCGGCCCGTACCGCGATCGTCCGGGCTTCGGCGCGATCGGCGAGGCGATGGGCGGCATCCGCTACACGACCGGCGACGCCGAAGGACTGCCCGCGCGCGTCGGCGTGAGTCTCGGCGATTCGCTGGCGTCGCTGCATGGCGTGATCGGTGCGCTGATGTCGGTGTTGCGCGTGAAGACCGGACAGGGCGATGGCCAGGTGGTCGACGTGTCGCTCGTCGAAAGCGTCTTCAATCTGATGGAAAGCCTCGTGCCCGAATACGACCTGCTCGGTCACGTGCGCGAGCGCAGCGGCGGGGCGCTGCCGGGCATCGCGCCATCGAACACGTATCGCACGGAAGACGGCGGTTTCGTCGTGATCGCGGGCAATAGCGACCCGATCTACAAACGCCTGATGAACCTGAT
The DNA here is from genome assembly GCF_018408855.1 of Caballeronia sp. NK8. Classification (GTDB taxonomy): domain Bacteria; phylum Pseudomonadota; class Gammaproteobacteria; order Burkholderiales; family Burkholderiaceae; genus Caballeronia. Next base: position 634,766 of record NZ_AP024323.1, read on the forward strand.
CGGCCGCGCCGATCTCGCCGACGATCCCGCGCTCGCCCACAACGACGGCCGCGTGAAGCAGAGCGCGATGCTCGACGAAGCGATCACCGCATGGACTTCGCATCACGCGATGGACGACGTGCTCGCGATTCTCGAGCGCGAGGAAGTGCCTGCGGGGCGCATCTACTCGGTCGCGGACATCGTCGACGATGCGCACTATCAAGCGCGCGACATGCTGCTGCGGGCGGATTTGCCGGGCGGCGCGACGGTAAAGATGCCGGGCATCGTGCCGAAACTCTCCGATACGCCCGGCGAAGTGCGCTGGCAAGGTCCGGCGCTCGGCGAGCACACGCAAGCGGTGCTGGAATCCCTCGGCTTTAACGCCGATGACGTGCAACGGCTGCGCGCCGAAGGAGCCGTGCAATGAATGACGCATACAGCGAAGCGCTGATCGTTCAGGAAGTCGCGCCGCGCGACGGCTTGCAGATCGAAAAGCAATGGGTCGAGACGGAAGACAAGATCGCGCTGATCGACGGCCTCTCGGCGTGCGGATTCACGCGCATCGAGGCGGGCTCGTTCGTATCGCCCAAGGCGATTCCCGCGCTGCGCGACGGCGATGCGGTGTTCAACGGCATCCGGCGCGGCCAGGGCGTGATCTATGTTGCGCTCGTGCCGAACGTGAAGGGCGCCGAACGCGCGCTCGCCGCCAGCGCCGACGAACTGAACCTCGTGATGTCCGCGAGCCAGACGCACAACGGCGCCAACATGCGGATGAGCTGCGAGTCGTCGCTGGCTGGTTTCGGCGATATCGTGCGGCTCGTTCAGGACGCGCCCTATCGGGTTTCGCTGAACGCAACCGTCGCCACGGCGTTCGGCTGTCCGTTCGAAGGGCGCATCGACGAGGATCGCGTGGTGTCGATCGCGCGGACCTATCGCGAGATGGGCATCGCCGGCATCACGCTCGCCGATACGACCGGCATGGCGAATCCGCGTCAGGTCGCGAGGCTCGTCGCGCGCGTGCTCGAATACGTGCCATCCGCTGACCTGACGCTGCATTTCCACAACACGCGCGGCCTCGGTCTCGCCAACGTGCTCGCCGCCTACGACGCGGGCGCGCGCCGTTTCGACGCCGCGCTCGGCGGTCTCGGCGGCTGTCCGTTCGCGCCGGGCGCATCGGGAAACATCTGCACCGAAGACCTCGTGAACCTGTGCGACGAGATGCGCATTCCGACGGGCGTCGATCTGCAGAAGCTGATCGCGCTGTCGCGCACGTTGCCCGCGCTCGTCGGACATGAAGTATCGGGACAAGTCGCGAAGGCGGGACGCAATTGCGATCTGCATCCGGTGCCCGAGTACGCGCGGGCCATCTGAACCACGACACCAGAACAATTATTGGAGACAACCATGAGCGATCTAAGCGTAGGCACGGCAGACAAGCCGCAGGCTTTCCAGAACACCGCGGACATTATTCGCAAGGTGGCGTGGCGGCTGATGCCGCTCATCATGCTGTGCTATCTCTTCGCGTTCTTCGACCGCATCAACATCAGCTTCGCGAAATTTCAGCTACAAAGCTCGCTCGGCTTTTCCGACACGGCCTACGGTCTCGGCGCGAGCCTTTTCGTGATCGGCTATGTGATCTTCGAAGTGCCGAGCAACATGCTGCTGTACAAGGTGGGCGCGCGCCGCTGGATCGCGCGCATCATGATTTCGTGGGGCATCGCGACCGCGCTGATGGTCTTCGTGCAGACGGAATGGCAGTTCTACGGGCTGCGCTTCATCATCGGCGCGATGGAAGCGGGCTTCGCGCCGGGAGTGCTGTACTACCTGACGCTGTGGTTTCCGGCGAGCTATCGCGGACGCATCACGTCGCTGCTGTTTCTCGCGTCGGCGTTCTCGGGACTCGTGGGCGCGCCGCTTTCCGGCCTAGTGCTCGGCCATATGGACGGCGTGTTCGGCATTGCAGGCTGGCACTGGCTGTTCCTGCTCGGCGGCCTGCCGTGCATACTGCTCGGCGTGCTGGTGCTGAAGGTGCTGAAGGACCGCATCGATGACGCCACGTGGCTCACGGGCGCGGAGAAGACGTACCTGAAGAGCCAGATTTCGACGCAAAGCCAGCACACGGACACGGGCCATTCGCTGTTCGGCGCGATCAAGACGCCCGGCTTTCTGATGCTCGGCCTGATCTACTTCCTGATTCAGATCGCGTCGTACGGGCTGAACTTCTGGGCGCCGCATCTGATCCGAGCGGCGGGCACGCAGAATCCGACGATCATCGGTCTGCTGACGGCGGTGCCGTACATCTGCGGCGCGATCTGCATGGTGGTGGTCGGCCGCATGTCGGACCGATCGGGCGAGCGTCGCAAGTTCGTCGCGACGCTGCTCGTGATGGCGGCGGTCGGCTTCTTCGCGGCGGGCATCTTCGACAAGCAGACGACGCTGCTCATCGCCGCGCTCGGCGTGATGGGCGCGGGCGTGATCGCATCGATCCCGGCGTTCTGGGCGCTGCCGCCGAAGCTTTTGACCGGCGCTGGCGCGGCGGGCGGCATCGCGTTGATCAACACGCTGGGGCAACTGGGCGGCATCGTCAGCCCGGTGATGGTGGGCCGGATTCGCGACACGATGGGCAGCACGACGCCCGCGCTGTATGCGATCGGCGCGATGAGCGTGCTGTGTGCGCTGTTGTTGCTGTTCGGGCTGCCGCAATCGCTCAGGCAGCGCGATCATTCGGAGCATCAGGCCTGACGCGACGGCTGCTTCGAATGTAAAAGCGCACGGCGGAATTTCTTCCGCCGTGCGCTTTTTACCTCATGCGTCGGGCTTCAACCCTTCCACGTCCACTCGCGAATCTCATCGCGGTCGATGCCTTCCTCATGCGCGTACCGCACGCTCTCGATAATCTGATTCTTGAGCCATTCCTTCGTGTGCGCGCTGCTGCCCGCGATGCGCGGCACCCGGTCGATCACGTCGATCGCGAGCGTATAGCGGTCCACGCCATTGATGATCGCGAGCTCGAACGGCGTGTTGATATTGCCGCGCTCGCGATAGCCGTGCACGTGCATGTTCGCGTGGTTCGTGCGGTTGTAGGTGAGCTTGTGCACGAGCGATGCATACGAATGGAAGTTGAAGATCACCGGCTTGTCGCGCGTGAAGATCGAATCGAAATCGCGATGCGAAAGCCCATGCGGATGTTCGGTGTCCGGCAATAGCCTGAACAGGTCCACCACGTTGACGAAACGGATCTTCAGATCGGCGCAGTTCGCCTTGAGGATTTCGACGGCGGCGAGCGCTTCCATCGTGGCGATATCGCCCGCGCACGCGATCACGACGTCCGGCTCCTGGCCCTGATCGGTCGACGCCCAGTCCCAGATGCCGATGCCCTTCGCGCAATGCACGATGGCGTCGCGCATGCTCAGATACTGCAAATGCGGCTGCTTGTCCGCGACGATCACGTTGACGTAATCACGCGAACGCAGGCAATGGTCCGCCACGCTCAGCAGGCAGTTCGCATCCGGCGGCAGATAGATGCGTACGACGCCCGGACTCTTGTTCGTGACCACATCGAGAAAACCGGGGTCCTGATGCGTGAAGCCGTTGTGATCCTGCCGCCACACGAGCGACGTGATGAGCAGGTTGATCGACGGCACCGGCTTGCGCCAGTCCAGCTCGGTCTTGGCCTTTTCGAGCCATTTCGCGTGCTGGTTGAACATCGAGTCGATCACGTGCACAAAGGCTTCGTAGGTCGCGAAGAGGCCGTGGCGGCCCGTCAGCACGTAACCTTCGAACCAGCCTTCGAGCGTGTGTTCGGAGAGCATCTCCATCACGCGGCCATCGATGGACAACGCGCCGCCGTCCGCGTCTTCGGGCAGCGTCTGCGCGAGCCAGCGTTTGCCCGACGCTTCGTACACGCCATCGAGCTTGTTGCTCGCGGTCTCGTCCGGGCCGAAGAGACGGAAGCTCGTCATGTTGCGGCGGATCACCTCGCGCAGGAAGATGGCGAGCACCGCGGTCGGCGATTGATAGACGTTCGCGGCGCGCTTGAACTCGAACGCGTAATCGCGGATGTCCGGCATGTCGAGCGATTGCCGCAACAGGCCGCCGTTCGCGTGCGGATTCGCGCTGATGCGTCGCGTGCCCTCGGGCGCGAGCGCGCGCAACGATTCGACCAGGCGGCCGTCTTCATCGAACAGGGTTTCGGGCTGGTAGCTGCGCAGCCACTTTTCCAGCAACGCGAGGTTGCGATGGTTGCTGGCGGGATCGGCGATCGGCACCTGATGTGAACGCCAGAAATCCTCGACCTTGTGACCATCGACTTCCTTCGGGCCGGTCCAGCCTTTCGGCGTGCGCAGGACGATCATGGGCCAGCGCGGGCGCGTCACGTTGTCCGGATGCGCGCGCGCGTCCGCCTGAATCGCGCGGATATCGGCGATGCAGCGTTCGAGCGTCGCGGCCATGCGCTGGTGCATCGCTTCGGGCTCGTCGCCTTCGACGAAATGCGGCGCGTAGCCGTAGCCCTTGAAGAGCGCTTCGAGCTCGTCGTGCGGAATGCGCGCGAGGATCGTCGGATTGGCGATCTTGTAGCCGTTCAGATGGAGGATCGGCAGCACCGCGCCGTCGGTCGCGGGATTGAGGAACTTGTTCGAATGCCACGACGTGGCGAGCGGGCCGGTTTCCGCCTCGCCGTCGCCGACGACCGTCGCGACGATCAGATCAGGATTGTCGAACGCCGCGCCGAACGCATGCGAGAGGCTATAGCCGAGCTCGCCGCCTTCGTGAATCGATCCCGGCGTCTCCGGCGTGCAATGCGAGCCGATGCCGCCCGGCGACGAAAACGCGCGAAAGAGCCTGAGCATGCCGCGCTCGTCGGCGCTGCGGTCGGGATAGATTTCCGAATAGTGGCCTTCGAGCCAGGAGTTGGCGAGCGTCGCGGGCGCGCCGTGGCCCGGACCGGAAACGAACAGCACGTTGAGATCGTCGCGCCGGATCAGGCGGTTCAGATGCACCCACACGAACGACTGGCCCGGGTCCGAACCCCAATGGCCGAGCAGACGCCGCTTGATGTGCCCGGGCTGGAGCGGCTCGCGCAGCAGCGGATTCGCGCGCAGGTAGATCATGCCGACCGAGAGATAGTTGCAGGCACGCCAGTAGGCATCGATCCTTGCGAGCAGATCGGGGTCGAGAGGCATCGGCGGGGCGGTCGTGGCGGTGACGTCGTCGTTCAATTGCTTCTCCTTCGAGTGAGAGGATTGGTCGAGCGTCGTGCGCGGGATCGAATCCCGCGCGTGTGTCAATGATCGGAGGTGTTTGTGGCGTTTTGGTTGCAGGGCGCGCGCGACGCGCAGCGGAATATCTTATCGGCGATCCTGCGATGAATGAGCCGGGTGCGTCACTCCATCGCGCTTTGGCGGAGGTCGTAATCCATCAGCAGCGCGCGGTTGTCCTGCCACATGCCGACATAGTGGACCATGAAGCTGTCCGGACGGCGGTAGATCCACGGCGTGTTGATGTCGATGAATGACGACACTTTCAGGTCCGGCCGTTCCTCGAACGCGCGGATGAAGTAGTGCTGATCGCCACGGCTCGCGTAGACATTCGACTTGTCTTCCAGCTTCGCGCACTCATCGATCACGCGGGCAAACGCGTCATAGTTTTGCTGATTGCACTGAAAACCCATGATGCCGGAGTTGAAGTCCCACGTTCCCATGTCGCGCGCGAGGACGGTTTCGCGCCCGTGCGTGAATGGTTCGAGCCGCTGGTTCATGTCGTTGATGAGCACGTCTGCGTCGAGCCAGAACACCCATTGATGATTCGGCAGATATTCGCGCAGCAGCGCGGCCTTGAACCAGTTGCCGGCGGTCTTGCCGTCGTTCAGACGCGCCGGAATGTCGCGATGAACGTAAAGCGTGTAGCCCTGACGCTCGCAGTAGCGCCTCAAGTTGGCCTCGGCGATACGTCCGTAACGCGTGATGTTCGGCGTATAAAGCGTGACGATCGCGATCGGCCGGTGCGGCTGGTAGACGTTGTGCGTTTCAGTTTCGCGCACGCCGGTGTCGGTCAGCGTGAGATAGGGCAGGCGGCGCACCTGGCATTCGTTGATGTGCTCGACGAGCGCCGTACGAAACCGCCGATGCTGTTTTTCGTCGCGAATGCTGATGGAGAACACCTGCCACGATGCCCAGACGCTTTCGAGGTTGGTCGCGGCCGGAATGACGACGTACGCATCGCCGATGCGATGCTGTTGCGGGCATGCGTCGAAAGCATGCAGTAGTTCCCCCTCGCGTTCGGGCAGCACGACCCCGAAACGGCAACGGCTGACGAGATCCGCGACCTTCTCACGGACCGTCTGCGTGTTGCGGAACATGAGGACGTCGGTTTGCGGCAAATCGGAATCGCTGCAAGTAAGGAGCCAGTCGCGGCCAGCCATGAGGTCGGGCAAGGGCATCGACCGCAGAATGGCTGCGTTCTCGCTCAGCAGCATCACGATTTCGTTGGATTGGGCCTGTTCGAGTTGGCGCAGGAGCGTTTCGTACTTGTAGACCCAGCGGATTTCGTTGCTGCTGCCGGACAGATCGGAAAGGTCGATCTCGACGTGCCGGTAAGCGTGCTCGCGCGCGTAGTGGCGATGGTTGATGAGCGCGGCGGGCGCGCGGTCGAACAGAAGGCTGATGACGATCATGAAATCTGCGGGTGAATGGAAATTGCGCTTCGGCGGATGCCGCATCGACGCGCGGAGGCACGTCCAGACAGGCGAACCTCCAAGCATCGCCGGAACAACGCATTGTTCAGATGGGAACTGTCCTAAAACCGCATGCAATACGCCGTTTCTCAAGCGCTCATAGAATGTCGAATGACCCGAAAATCCGCTTCCGCGACTGACGCCCTGCAGGGCTTCCATCCCGCTGTCGCCGGCTGGTTCCGTGCGCGCTTTGCCGCGCCGACCGCCGCGCAGGCGCGCGCGTGGCCGCTCGTCCACGCGCGCCGCTCGACACTCGTTGCCGCGCCGACGGGCTCGGGCAAGACGCTCACCGCGTTTCTCGCGGCCATCGACGAACTCGTGCGCGACGGCATCGCGCTCGGCGGGGCGCTGCCGGACGAGACGCGCGTGGTGTATGTGTCGCCGCTGAAGGCGCTGTCGAACGACATTCCTGTGAATCTGGAGGCGCCGCTCGCGGGCATCGCGCAGACGCTGCGGGATGCCGGCGTGGCCGCGCCCGAGATTCGGGCGGCCGTGCGTACCGGCGACACGACGCAGCAGGAACGCAACGCGGTCAAAAAGCGGCCGCCGCACATTCTCGTGACGACGCCGGAATCGCTCTACGTGCTGCTTTGCTCCGATTCGGGCCGCGCGATGCTTTCGACCACGCGTACCGTGATCGTCGACGAAATTCACGCCGTCGCGGGCAGCAAGCGCGGCTCGCACCTGAGCCTGTCGCTCGCGCGGCTCGACGCGCTGTGCGAGGACGCGGGCGGGCGGCGTCCGGTGCGCGTCGGACTGTCGGCGACGCAAAAGCCTGTCGAACTCGTCGCGAAGTTTCTCGTCGGCGACCATGAATCGTGCGAAATCGTCGATGTCGGCCATGTCCGCGCGCGCGATCTCGCGCTCGAAATCCCGCCCATGCCGCTCGAAGCGATCATGTCGAACGACATGTGGGAGCGCGTCTACGACCGGCTCGCCGAACTGTCCGCGCAGCATCGCACGACGCTCGTCTTCGTCAACACGCGCCGCATGGCCGAGCGCGCGGCGCGGCATCTGACCGAGCGCCTCGGCAAGGAAGCGGTCGCGGCGCACCACGGCAGCCTCGCGCGCGAGCATCGGCTGGAGGCGGAGCAGCGGTTGAAGCGCGGCGAATTGCGGGTGCTGATCGCCACCGCTTCGCTGGAACTGGGCATCGATATCGGCGATGTCGATCTCGTCTGCCAGATCGGTTCGCCCGGCTCGATCGGCGGGTTTTTGCAGCGCGTCGGCCGTTCGGGGCATCAGGTCGGCGGCGTGCCGAAAGGGCGGCTTTTTCCGACCTCGCGCGACGATCTGATCGAATGCGCGGCACTGCTCGACTGCGTGCGGCGCGGCGAACTCGACGCACTGACGATCCCGCGCGCGCCGCTCGACGTGCTCGCGCAGCAGATCACCGCCGAAGTCGCGTGCCGCGAGTGGGGCGAGGACGAGCTTTTCGAGCGCATCACGCGCGCGTTTCCGTACGCGACGCTCGACCGCGCGCATTACGACGCCGTGCTGCGCACGCTCGCGGAAGGCTACACGGGGCGTCAGGGCGTGCGCGCCGCGTATGTGCATCGCGATGCCGTCTCGCGCACGCTGCGCGGCCGGCGCGGCGGCAAGCTGACGGCGGTGACCTCGGGCGGCGCAATCCCCGACAACGCCGACTTCGCCGTGATCCTCGAACCGCAGGGCTTGCAGATCGGCACGGTGAACGAGGATTTCGCCGTCGAGAGCCTCGCGGGCGATATCTTCCAGCTCGGCAATACGTCGTACCGGATCATGCGCGTGGAAGGCGGGCGCGTGCGCGTCGAGAACGCCAACGGCCAGCCGCCGAATATCCCGTTCTGGCTCGGCGAAGCGCCGGGCCGCAGCGACGAGCTTTCTCACGCGATCGCACGGCTGCGCGGCGAGACGGACGCGCGGCTCGCGCAAGGCAGCGTCGACGAAACCATCGCGTGGCTCGCGCAGGCGTGCGGCATCGGCGTGGAGGCGGCGCGGCAGATCGTCGATTATCTGGCGCGTTCACGCGCTGCGCTGACGGTGCTGCCGACACAGGACACGCTCGTCATGGAGCGTTTCTTCGACGAATCCGGCGGCACGCAACTCGTCATCCATGCGCCGTTCGGCAGTCGCGTGAACCGCGCGTGGGGTCTCGCGCTGCGCAAGCGCTTTTGCCGCACGTTCAATTTCGAGTTGCAGGCGGCCGCCACCGAGGACGCGATCGTGCTGTCGCTGACGGGCAGCCACAGCTTCGCGCTCGACGAGGTGTGGCGCTATCTGAAATCGGCGACGGCGGAACATGTGCTGATTCAGGCCTTGCTCGACGCGCCGTTGTTCGGCGTGCGCTGGCGCTGGAACGCGACCAATGCGCTCGCGCTGCCGCGCTACACGGGCGGGCGCAGGGTCGCGCCGCAACTGCAGCGCATGAAAAGCGAGGATCTGCTCGCGGCGGTGTTTCCGGATCAGGTCGCATGCGCCGAGAATCTCGCGGGCGAGCGCGACGTGCCGGCGCATCCGCTCGTCGAGCAGACCATCGACGATTGCCTGCACGACGCGATGGACAGCGACGGCTGGCTCGCACTGCTGCGACGCATCGAAGCGGGCGATGTGCGGCTCGTCACGCGCGAACTGCCCGCGCCGTCGCCGCTCGCCGCCGAAATCCTGTCGGCGAAGCCGTACGCATTCCTCGACGATGCGCCGCTCGAAGAGCGCCGCACGCAGGCCGTGCTCGCGCGCCGCTGGAGCGATCCGCAATCGGCGGACGATCTCGGCGCGCTCGATCTCGAAGCGATCGCGAGCGTGCGCGAGGAAGCGTGGCCCGAAGTCACGAGCGCCGATGAAATGCACGAGGCGCTGACGACGCTCGCCTGCATCGCCGAAGCAGAAGCGCAGCGCAGCCCGCAATGGATGGCGTGGCTCGACGCCCTGGCGCAATCGGGCCGCGCAGCCCGATTGCAGATCGCGGAGCACGACGCGCTGTGGACGCCCGTCGAGCGGCTCGCCTGCGCGCGCGCCGTCTACGAGCACGCGCCGATGCATCCGCCGCTGCACCCGCCGCCTGGCTTCGACGAAGCCTGGGCGCCCGACGACGCGCTCGTCGAAGTCGTGCGCGCGCGGCTATCGGGCTTCGGGCCGCTGACGGTGCCGGAGATCGCGCGGCCGCTCGCGCTGCCGGCATCGGCGATCGCGCTCGCGTTGACGCGGCTCGAAACGCAGGGCTATGTGATGCGCGGACGGTTCACGCCGGGCGCGCAGGTCGAGCAATGGTGCGAGCGGCATTTGCTTGCGCGGATTCATCGCTATACGGTGCGGCGGCTGCGTCGCGAGATCGAACCGGTCGAGCGGCAGGATTTCATGCGCTTCCTGCTCGAATGGCAGCGCGTCGCGCCCGACGCGCACGGCGAAGGCCGCGATGCGCTCGGCGCCGTGCTCGAACAGCTCGAAGGCTTCGAGGCGCCGGCCGTCGCGTGGGAAGACGAGATTCTGCCGGCGCGCATCGCCGACTATTCGGGGAGCTGGCTCGACGAGCTCTGCCGCGCAGGCAAGCTCGTGTGGACGCGCCCCGCGGGACGTTCACGCGCGGCGGGCGGTCCGGTGCGCGGCACGCCGATCGTGCTGCTGCCGCGCCGTCATCTCGAAGCGTGGAACGCGCTCATGTCCGCCGATGAAGCGCCACGTCTCTCATCGCGCGCCGAGCGCGTCTTCGACGCGCTGAACACCCACGGCGCGATGTTCTTCGACGAACTCCTCGCCGATGCGCGTCTGCTGCGCACGGAACTCGAAGATGCGCTCGGCGAGCTGGTATCGCTCGGGCTCGTCAATGCGGATAGTTTCGCGGGCCTGCGCGCGCTGCTCGCGCCGGCGGCGAAACGCAACGCCTTTGCGCGCCGTCCACGGCGCGGCGGCCTCTTCATCGGAGGAATGGACGACGCGGGGCGCTGGGCGCTTCTGCGCCGCGCGAAGCACGACGACGCGCGCGGGGAAAGCGACATCGAGCATGTCGCGCTGACGTTGCTGCGGCGCTATGGCGTCGTGTTCTGGCGTCTGCTGGAGCGCGAAGCGCAATGGCTGCCGCCGTGGCGCGACCTGCTGCGCGTGTATCACCGGCTGGAAGCGCGCGGCGAGATTCGCGGCGGGCGCTTCGTCGCCGGACTGGCGGGCGAGCAGTTCGCGCTGCCCGACGCGGTGCCGCTACTGCGCGACATGCGCAAGCGGCCGAAGGACGGCGTGCTCGTCGCGCTCTCGGCGGTCGATCCGCTCAATCTCGTCGGCACGCTGCTGCCGGGTGAGAAGGTGCCGGCGCTCGCGGGCAATCGCGTGCTGTATCTCGATGGCGTGCCGGTTGGCGCGGTGATCGCGGGCAAGACGCGTTATTTCGGCGATGTCGAAGGGGAAGGGCGCGAGCGCGTGCGTCTCGCGCTCGTCAAGCGCTCGGCGCGTTCGCTCGGGAGTTCGGTGGCAGGCGGGATGACGGGCGCCGGCGTGCCGGCGCGCCATTGAAACTGCGAGCGTTATTTCACGATTTTGGTCGTGAAGGGTCCGGTCGGTGCGGCCGGCACGTCTTTCACCGGCACGCCGGGATAGTCGACGACACGGTTCGTGGCCGAAGCCGGACGGATGCGAAACCTGGCACGCAAGCCATCGCGCGCGCCGCCGATTATCGTATGCATCGCCTGCCGGTCGAGTTCGACGCTGTCGGCGAGGTCCCTGATCTTGATGACGGCCATGAGTGCTTCCTCCAGAGTGGGGAGTCGCGGTTGAGTATAGACCCATGCAACGGTCGGAAAACGCCAATGGCGGCAAAAGGCGCATGCCTTCTGCCGCAAGGACGTTCGCGTCTGATTATGCGAAACGCGTGCCAGCCGCCGCGCGCATTTGAAGAAGCGCCGTAACGCGATGATTTGTCTGGGTTTTATCCGATCGCGAGCGCGCGTCGGCGAATGACTGCGCCGTTGTTTCGCCAACACATCGAATCGATGTGTCGGTCTCCGAACGACATGTGCGCGATACCGCTCATGATCGAAAACGCCATTTGCGAAAGCTTCATGCGGAGGCTAGTATCGAACGAGCACCGGGGTTTTGTTACGACAAGTGAGTTGTCGATCGATTTGGAGCCGCGTCGCGTCGCACAGATGACAAGTTTTGCGCAAGCGATTCGTACATATAGGGGCGACGGCGGGTCGCGCGACGAGTTCTTTGCGGGAGTGGACGGCGCATTGGCGACCGAGCAGACTCCGGCCAAGCGACTCATGGAGATCCTCGAAGAGGAGCACGCGGCGCGACCATTGCCGCCGGACATCTATGCGGCCGTGCGCCGCCGCATCGAGCATGGGGCGCGCATGCGTTCCGAAGCCGATTCAGCCACCGGCCCCGTGAACCTCGACGAAACGCGCCTGCAAACCTCGCCGGGCTTCTCGCCGCCGGCTTCGCGCGATCCGAGCAGCGGCACCGGCAGCCAGGCGACGCAGGTGATCGTCGATCACAATCAGAAGATGAAGGGCGTCGGCGACACGCTCAACAGCCGCTTCGTGCTGGAAGAGTGTCTCGGCATCGGCGGCATGGGCACGGTGTACAAGGCGCTCGACCTGCGCAAGCTGGAAGCGTCGGATCGACGTCCGTACGTCGCCATCAAGGTGCTCAATCTTCAGTTCCGCGGCAATCCGAACTCGCTGATTGCGTTGCAGCGCGAGGCGCGCAAGGCGCAGCAGCTCGCGCACCGGAACATCGTCACTGTCTACGATTTCGATCGCGACGGTCAGGTCGTCTATCTGACGATGGAATATTTGTCCGGACAGCCGCTCTCGCGATTGCTTCGGAACCCGAATTTCAAGGGCATGCCGTTTCCGGAAGTCTTCCCGATCTTCAAGGGCATGGCCAACGCGCTCGCCTACGCGCACGAGCGCGGCTTCGTACACTGCGATTTCAAGCCCGCCAACGTGTTTCTGACCGACACGTCGGAAGTGAAGGTGATCGATTTCGGCATTTCGCGCGTGATTCAGCGTCCCGAGGAGGAGTCCGAGGCGACCGTGTTCGATCCCGGCAGCCTCGGCGCGATGACGCCCGCCTACGCAAGCCCGGAAATGATGGAGCATCGCGAGCCCGATCCGCGCGACGACATCTACGCGCTCGCCTGCATCACTTATGAACTGCTGACGGGCAAACACCCGTTCGACCGCGTGCCCGCGCTGCAGGCGAAGGCCGCGGGCATGAAGCCGCAGCGCCCGGAACATCTCGGCAGCAAGCAGTGGAAAGCGCTGAAGGCGGCGCTCGCGTTCGAGCGCGAGGCGCGCACGCCGGCCGTCGCGCAATTTCTCGACGAGATCAGCGAGGAGAACGCCGCGTCGCCGGCCGGCCGCAAGGCGAAGAAGAGCGCCGGGCCGAAGATCGCGATCGGTGCAGCGGTGATCGCGGCGCTATTGATCGCGGGCGGCGGCTACTACTTCTACGACCAGTCGAAAGGCGGCGAGGAAACCGCGCGCGAGGCGCCGCCCCGGCCGTCTGAAGGAAGCGCCACGGGCGCGGTCACGCCGCATACGCCCGGCGCCCCTGCGGCACCCGTTTCCACGGTGGCCGTTACGCCCGCGGTGCCCGCCACGCCTGTTCCCGAACTCACGACCGCCGCCGTCACGCCCGTGCTCGCGAGCGTGCCGTGCTCGGCGCTCGTCGCGTCGGTGCATGATCAGACCGTCGACGTGCAGGGTTTCGTATCGCAGAAATATGGTCTCGCGCGGCTGAAGGATGCGCTCGGCCGCGTGCCCGGCGTGAAAACGACGAACTTCGGCGTGCAGCAGGTCGCCGACGACAAATGCGATCTGCTCAAGGTGTTCGGCCCGTTCTGGACGGCCAACCGGCAGTCGGGCAGGCCTGCGTCGGTGCACACGCGTTCGCGCGCGACGCACCTCACGGACGGCGATCCGCTGATCGTCGATCTGATGACGCCCGCGTTCGAGTCCTACGTCTACGTCGATTACTACATGCTCGACGGCAGCGTGGTGCATCTCGTGCCCAATGCGCGCTCGCGCGACAACCAGGCGCCGGCGAACTACACGGCGACCATCGGGACGATGGGCGATTGGGTCGTCGGCAAGCCGTTCGGCTCGGAGATGATCGTGCTGACGGTCGCGCCCGCGCCGCTCTTCGATGCGCCGCGTCCGGACAGCGAGGCCAAGCCGGAATATCTGCGCGCCGTCGAGAAGCGCCTTGCGGCGCTCGCGGGCAAATACGGCCGCGACCACGTGGCCGTCGATATCTTCCAGATCACCACGCAGGGCAAGAAGTAAGGGCGCTCAAGGCTTGACGCCGCAGGCGAGCACGCAAGGCATCGGTACGAGCAACTCGCCATGTTGCGAATAAGCCTTCACGCGCGTTTTCACTTCCTGCTCGATCAACGCGAGCGCGCTTCTCGATTGCGCGCGCAGTAGCGCCGCCATCCGCACGCCGCCATGCGTCAGCCCGTCGAGCGGCGTTTCCGGCAATACGAGATGCCAAATCTGCTCGACTTCATCGGCGCGCGCGGCGGCAAAGCCCGCTTCCGTCAGCACGCGCACGCATTCTTCGGGATCGCTGAAGCGGAAGAAGGGCGGCGAGGGCGGCAGACCGACATCGGGCTTGCCGTGAAGCTGGATCGCGTCGAGCACCATGCCGAAGCCGACCGCACGCTCGGGCCGCGCCCACGCGGTGAACGCGATGCGTCCGCCCTGGCGCAGCACGCGCGCCGCTTCTTCGAGCGCCCGTTCCGGCTCGGGAAAATGCAGCATGCCGAAACTGATCCCGACGGCATCGAAACTTTCGGCGTCGAAGGGCAAACGATCGGCGCTCGCGATCTGAAACTCGATCTCGGGATGGAACTGGCGCGCATGCGCGATCATCGACGTGGAGAAATCGACGGCCGTCGCGGTCGCGCCGCGCTCGATCGCCGCCGCGGCGAGATTGCCGGGCCCGGCCGCGACATCGAGCATGCGCGTGCCGGGAACGATGCCGAGCGCATCCAGCAACGCCGGATGCGACTGGACAGTAAGCCTTCCGAAATAATCCTCGTAGAACTGGGCAGCATGCTCCCAGCCGTTCTTCTCGAACGCCGCGAATTCGTCGAATTGCATGACGTACCTCCGCTCGCCGCTTCGCGCGGCTTGGGCCAAAGCCGGAGGCCGGGTCTCGCGAAAGACGCGCGAGACTAGGTCTTGGGCTTCTCGATGGAAGCTTTCAGCTCTCTCAGGGCGTCTTCCATGCGCTTGCTGACGAGCGCATAGGCTTCGGCCTGAGTTTGCTGGGTCGTGCGCGCGATGTCCTGCATGTCGGTGAGAGCGTTGTGCAGCGCGCGTTGCACGACTTCATTGGCGTTGAACGGCGGCTGAGTGGACGTGGTGGCGAATTGTTTGGCGATGGATTCGAGGTCGCTCAAGGTCCGGCGCAGGATTTCGACTTGTTTGTCGCGCAACGCTTCCATGCCGCCGAACGCGACGCGATTGGTCGCCGCGAGCGCTTCGACATCCTTGCGCCGCGATTCCATGATGGACGTGACGTCGAACCCCGGAAGCTGGTACTGCTGGAACATGGCGGCGAACTGGCTGAACGGATCGCTGAAATTTTGATTCATCGTGCCTCCCCAGGGGTTCTTGCGGTCGAATAAGAGCCACTCTTGCGGGCAAAAGGCGAGGAATGGCCCGGGCAGCATGTACCGTCGCGCGCAATCATGCCAACGCGCGGCCGGCACCTGATACTACCAATATAAGCCGTGGAGATGGGGCAAGGGAAAACACCAGAACGCGCGCTCGTTCTGGTTGATGCAGGTCAAGTCGGACTCCGCCACGCGGGCGACCATGAATCATGGCGGCGCACTATCGGCACGCGCGCGGGAGAACATCATGATCAGGGGTGAAGGGCGCATCGTCGCGGCCTTGGGCGCCGTGTTCGTCTCGCTGGGCGGCATTCATGCGGCGCTGCGCGGCCTGCTCTTCGACGAGACGGCGGTGATGTACTACGGCGTGCTCGCGATTCTCATCGGGGCCGCGTCGTTCGTCGTGATGCTCACACCACTGCCGAGCGACGAGCCCTGACGATTCCTCGGGCCGATCAACTGTCCGTCTCTCCGGCGAAGACGCTGTGCTCCGCCTTGGTCTGTTCGCGGTCGATGCACTGCACGTGCCAGCGTCCGGTGCTCTTCAGACCCGCCCCGTCCGCATACCAGAGCACGCGTCCCGCGAGACCTTCGCACGGGCCGTCCGGCGCGTCGAAATCGAGGCGTTCCAGCACGCAGATCGGATCTTCGACGTGCTGGCCGCAGATCATCGTTCCGTTCGATCCTGAGCGCAGGCCGCCCCAGTCCGGCACTTCGACGGCCTGGTGGCCCTCGCGCGACCAGCGGCGGGTTTCCTTGTCGAGCCACAGGATGGCGTAGGCCGCCGACTGAGCGTCTTCGAAGCCATCCAGCTTGACTGTGATACGCATGTCATCCTCCATGAAACGATTCGATGGACGAGACGCTCAGCACTTTCGCACCGGCCATGAGCGTTCTCGATGAATGGCGGCTTTCGCCACGCGTATTGTTAAGGCGTTACGGCGCGGCCCGTTAAGGCCGCGATCAGAGATTCGAACAGTGTGCGACAGATAAGTTTAATCGCACCATATGTAATGGGTTCCATCGACGACGCGTTGCAGGACTTGCCGCAACGCAACAGCGACGACGTTCGAATCACACAAGCAAGACCGATGCCGAAATCATCCGCAATACATGTTTGCCTCGTGACTGCATGACTCAAGTTTAGTACGACAATCTGACTGTTCAGCGACAAGCGTCGGAGGCATATCGCCGCACGGACGGGTGGCGCATGTTCGACGGATGCGGCGCATCATCGGGCGATGCCACGTAGTGCGCACGCTCGTCGCGCGTGCACACGTGCACCACTGCGGGCGTCGCCGCCCCACGACGTCGCCAACGCGCGCGATCCCGCCGACAGTCCGCGCCGCACTGCAACATCGAACCGGAGAGACATCTCGATGCGCGCAATGGTCTTCGACGGCAATACGCCCCGGCTGCAGCCACACGATTTGCCCGATCCGCTGCCGCGCGCGGGCGAACTGCTCATCGACGTGCATGCGTGCGGCGTGTGCCGTACCGATCTCCATGTCGTCGACGGCGAGCTGGCGCATCCGAAACGGCCGGTGATTCCGGGGCACGAGATCGTCGGAACCGTCGCGCAGCTCGGCGCGGGCGTGACGGACTTCGCGCCCGGCGATCGCGTGGGCGTGCCGTGGCTCGGGCATACGTGCGGACATTGCCGCTTCTGCGCGGCGGGCCGTGAGAATCTCTGCGATACGCCCGGCTTCACGGGCTACACGATCGATGGCGGCTACGCGGAGCGCGTGGTCGCGGATGCGCGCTACTGCCTGCATCTGCCGCCGCGTTATTCGGACGTGGAAGCGGCGCCGCTGCTCTGCGCGGGACTCATCGGCTATCGCACGCTCGCGATGGCGGGCGATGCGAAGCGCATCGGCATCTATGGCTTCGGCGCGGCGGCGCATATCGTCGCGCAGGTGGCGCGGCATCAGGGGCGCGCGGTCTATGCGTTCACGCGTCCCGGCGATATCGCCGCGCAGCGTTTCGCGCTCGGCCTGAAAGCGCATTGGGCGGGCGGCAGCGACGAGGCGCCGCCCGACGCGCTCGATGCCGCGCTCATCTTCGCGCCGGCGGGCGCGCTGGTGCCCGCGGCGCTGAAGGCGGTCGCGAAGGGCGGCGTGGTGGTGTGCGGCGGCATCCACATGAGCGATATTCCTTCGTTTCCCTATGATCTGCTTTGGGGCGAGCGGCGCGTCGTATCGGTTGCGAATCTCACGCGTGAGGATGGACGCGCGTTCATGCGTATCGCCGGGCAGTTTCAACTGGATCTGCATACGACGCCGTATCCGCTCGACGAAGCGAATCGCGCGCTCGCCGATCTGCGTGAAGGCAGGCTCACGGGCGCGGCGGTACTAATAGTCCGTGCGTGCGCGCCGAACGTTCGTCAGTGATGCGCGAGCATCGTCCGATCGACGATACGCACCTGCCGCCCGTTGAGACCGATCGCGCCTTCACGCTGCAACTTCGAAAGCATGCGGCTCACGGTTTCCAGTTCGAGCCCGAGATAGCTGCCGATATCCGCGCGCGTCATCGGTAGGGACAATTCCGCTGCGTGTTCGCCGGAAGGCGCCGCGCTCGCGTCGAGTCGTTCCGAGAGATCGAGCAGGAAAGCGGCCACGCGCTCGCGGGCGGGCATGGTTCCGAGCATCAGCGCGAGGCGCGACGCGCGCACGATCTCCGCGCTCATGATCGCGAGAAGCGCGTGCTGCATCGCCGCATATTCGCGGCACAACGGCTCTAGTATGCCGACAGGCATGATCCGCACGATGCTCGGCTCGAGTGCGACGGCGTCGCTTTCGTGGCGGCCCGTGCACACGCCGTCGAGACCGAGCGTTTCGTTCGCGAAGTGAAAACCGGTGACCTGCGTGTGCAGGGCGGTGTCGTCGTCCGAACCGGGGTAGGTCGAGACGGTTTTGAAGCAGCCGCTTTGCACCGTGTAGAGACTGCGCAGCGGCTCGCCCGCGCAATAGAGCGCGTCGCCGCGCTCGACGGTACGGGTCGGAAACGGGATGGCGTCGGCGTCCGAGAGGCGCACGTGCAGACTGGGCGCGACGCCGTGCGCTGTCCGATTAAGCGATGCTCCCGGGTCAATCGACGGTTCCATGACGGTTTCCTCCTACAGACCAGTATGGTTCACGGATGGAGGAAAGGAAAATTCGTCGCGTGTGCGCTTCGATGCGATGCCGCTAGCGCGTCGCGTCGCCCGAAAGCGGCAGCACGATGCAGCATTGCGCGCCGCCGCCTTCGCGCGCGCGCAACGCCAGCGTGCCGCCATGCAGCCGCGCGATGCGCTCGACGATCGCGAGTCCCAGCCCCGTGCCCTTCGGCTGGCCTTCGCCGCCGCCGCGTTTGAAGGGCTGCTTGAGCGCTTCCGGGTCCTGACCGCCGAGTCCCTTGCCGCGATCCGCGATCAGCACGCACGCCGCGTTTGCCTGCCGGTCGGTCCAGGTGCGGACTTCCAGCCCGACGACGCCGTATAGCACCGCGTTCTGCATCAGGTTCATCAGCAAACGCATCATGCTGATCGGCCGAAACGCAAACGGCTCGATGTCGCCGAGATCGAGCGCGAACTCGTGTCCGAGCCCGGCGAAATCGGCGGCGAGGTTCGCGATCAGCGCGTTGAGATCGCCGACGACGGGCGTCTCCTTCGCGCCGCTCCCCGCGTAATCCATGAACTGCTGAAGAATCGTGTCAATGGTGTCGAGATACCCTTCCGCCGATGCCGCGAAGGCCGCGTCCGTCGACGGCACCGACGACATCGCCATGGCGAGGCGCAGCTTGGTCATCGGCGTGCGGATGTCGTGCGAGATGCCCGCGAGCATGAGCGCGCGCGTGGCGTCGGCTTCCTTCAGCGCGGCCGTCATGCGGTTGAAGGCGCTGCTGACCTGCGCGATTTCGGTCGGGCCGTCGGTCGGCAGGACGCCGGGTTCGCCGCCCGCCGACAGTTGCCGCGCGGCATCGGCGAGATGCGCGAGCGGGCGATTCAGATGCCGCTGGATCAGATAGGCCGTCGCAAACGCGAGCGCGCCGAGTCCGAGCGAAAGCAGGAGCGCGGTGGTCAGGCCGTCGTCGTGGGCGGCTTCCGGCACGGGCAGCGCGAGCCAGCGCGGCTCGCCCGACGGATGCACGCGGATCCACAATCGCTGCTGACCGTCGTCGCTGCTGTCGACGCCTTGCCAGCGCACCAGCATGTCCGCAGGAAGATGCCGCCGCAGGCTTTCGACGAAGGTCTGCCGCTGATAGGTTTGATAGAAGCGCAGACGCGATCCGGGCGCGGTTTCGCGCGCGCCGGCTGGCAGTTCCGCGCGAAGGTCGAGACGCGCGGCGTCGGGCGGCGGCGTCTTCAGAAGGGTGTCGAGCGTGACGATATAGCTCGCGAACGTGGCTGCCGCGCGCTCGATGCGCGGCGTCTGGATGAAATGCAGCAGCACGGCGAACGCGCACACCTGACTCACCGCGACCAGCGCGACGAGCAGCAGGATGTTGCGCGCGAAGAGCGAGCGCGGCACGAGCGTCACGATTCCAGCTCGGCGAGCAGCATGTAGCCGACGCCCCAGACGGTTTTGATGAAGCGCGGCTTGCCCGGGTCTTCCTCGATGATCTGCCGCAAGCGCAACACCTGCACGTCGATGCTGCGGTCGAGCGCGTCGTGCTCGCGGCCGCGCGTGCGGGCGATGAGATTGTCGCGGCTCACCGCGCGATTCGGCGACGAGCCGAGCGCATTGAGCAACTGCATCTGCGCGGAGTGGATGTCGAACGGCTCGCCGTTGCGATAGAGCTTCTGCTTGCCGAGGTCGAGGCGGAAATCGCCGAAGCGGATGATCTGCTGCGTGAGCGTCGGGTCCCCGGCCGCGATCTTCTGACGGCGCAGCAGCGCGCGCACGCGAGCGACGAGTTCCTGCGGCAGAAAGGGCTTGGCGAGGTAGTCGTCGGCGCCGGTTTCCAGACCCACCACCTTGTCGACCGGATCGCCTTTCGCGGTCAGCATCAGGATGGGCAGCGTCTGGCCTTCGGCGCGCAGGCGTCTGCAAACCGAAAGGCCGTCCTCGGGCTCCATCATCCAGTCGAGCACGAGCAGGTCGTACGGCTCACGCTGCAGGTAGCGGTCGAGCCGCTTGCCGTTCTCGACGACGCGCACCTCGAAACCCTGAGAACTCAGGAAGCGCTGCAGCATGTTGCGCAGCTCGGCTTCGTCGTCGAGCACGATGATCTTCGGCAGGGTTTCCATGGATGCTCCGGATCAGCGTTGCGTGGCGTGCTCGCGCATGAAGGCTTCGATCTGCGGCAGGGTCACGTAGCCGTTTTTGTGCGTGTCGATTTCGTCGAAATGTTTCGCCACCATCGGCATGCCGGTGGATGCCTGCTCGCGGGTGAGCTTGCCGTCATGCGTGGTGTTGGCGCTCGAGAAGCGGGTCTGCAACTGGCCGAGCGCGCGTTCGACGCGCGGGCTCGCGCCCATCGGCTGCGTGGCGGTCTGGGCGAACGCCACGCCCGAAGTGGCGCACGCCGCGCATGCGGCGAGGATGACGAGGATCTTTCGCATGGCGCTCTCCTGGTTCGGATGCGATTTGAACGTGAACGGTGATGCCATTCTATTGAGCCGCGCGGCGAACGCAATCTCGCCAACGCTTCGATTCGTGTCGCCGTATTTCATGCGCGATGCCCGGCGCATTCGCCGACATTCCGTGACACAAGTTATGCCTCGTGCTGTGCGCGGCGCTTCGCTATCGTTCTCATCGCCGGCTGCCGCTTGTTCGCGCTGCCGAATTCAATGTCTTGCGATGCATGAGGACTCGATCATGAACTTCCGTTTGTTAAGCGTTTCCGCCGTTGCCGCCATCAGCCTGACCTGCACGGAGACCGCGTCGGCTGGAACGAGCGTGCAGGTTTCCTACGTGGCGCCTGCCGTCGTCTATGCGCCGCCGCCGCGTCCCGTGTACTACTACGCGCCGCCGCCGACGCCGATCTATTACTCCATGCCCGTACGCACGGTGGTCGTCGCGCCGCTCGCGCCGCCCGTGGCGGTCATGGTGCCACCGCCTCCGATGCCGAGACCGACCGTGGTCGTGTCGCCATATGCGGTCGCGCCGGCCGTCAGGGTGACCTATGCGCAACCGGTGCTCGCGGCGCCCATCGTCGTGGTGCGTTGAGAGCATAGTGCATTCCGACGCATCGAATGCGTACTGCATGACGCAGCGATGCAATGCGCGGCCGCCTTCTATACTGGATGAACCGTATCGGCCGCGCGTGCGTGCCGCTGCGACGGCGAGCCCGGCGCCGCGCGCCGGTTCATGGCGTTCCAACAGGAGGATCGAGCCATGCTATTCATCGTCAACTGGACTGCGCAGCCCGATGTCGAACGGCAGGCGGCCGAGCGATTTCTGCAAACCCGGGGCGCGCCGCCCGACGGCATCCATCTGCTGGGCCGCTGGCATGCGATCGGCTCGATCTGGGGCATCGCCGTGTGCGAATGCGACAGCCTCGAGCCGCTCGCGCGCTGGGCGCACGAGTGGGCCGACTTGTTCATGTTCGACATCAAGCCCGCGATCACCGACGAACAGGTCGGAAAAATGCTGGCTGAATACGCGGAGCGCCAGTAGCCGGAGAAGCGCCGATTCGTCGTACCAACACGATTAGGGTTTGTGTGGCTTGCAGCGGGCCGGACAATGTCTCATCATGACAAACGTACTAGTTAGTTCAAATTTGAGCGCCATTCCCGATCCTCACGGTGTTTCCGGACGGATGGCGCCGTCAAGGAGCGAAGCGTGACCCAATCCCCTACGAAAGAACCCTGCGTCATAGCTGTTGCGATCACCGGATCGGTGCCGAAGAAGAAGGACAATCCCGCTGTGCCGATCACGATCGCGGAGCAGATCGAGAGCACGCACGAGGCGTACGAAGCGGGCGCGACGCTTGTGCATCTGCACGTGCGCGACGAAGATGAACGCTCGAGTTCGGATCGACATCGCTTCGCGGAATTGCAGGAGGGCATCCGCAAGCATTGCCCGGACATCATCATCCAGTTCTCGACGGGCGGGCGCGGGCGCTCGTTCGAGCAGCGCGGCGCGATGCTCGACCTGAAGCCCGACATGGCGTCGCTCGCGACGGGATCGGTCAATTTTCCGACGATCGTGTACGAGAATCCGCCCGACTTCGTGCGCTCGCTCGCGCAGATGATGCTCGATCACAATGTGAAGCCCGAGATCGAGATCTTCGATCTGGCGATGCTTTACAGCACCGTCGATCTGGTGGGCCAGGGCTTGCTGAAGTCGCCCGTGCACGTGCAGTTCGTGCTCGGCGTGAAGAATGCGCTGCCGGCGCGACGCGAGATTCTCGAGTTCGAGGTCGAGCAGTTGAAGAAGCATCTGCCGGATGCGACTTGGACTGCGGCGGGTATCGGACGGCATCAGCTGGAGGTGAATCACTGGACGTTGCAACTGGGCGGGCATTGTCGTACGGGACTTGAAGACAATGTGCGATGGGATAAAGACACGCTCGCGAAGAGTAATGCGCAGTTGGTGAGTCGGGTGGCGGCTTTGTGTGCGGAGTATGGAAGGCCGGTCGCGACGGCGCAGGAGGCGAGGAAGTTGTTGTCGATTTGAGGGTTGTGGGTTGTGGGTTGTGGGTTGTGGTTGTGGAGCGCGCCGGTGGGAAACCGCGGCGCGCTTTTTTTTGTAGTCGCGGTGGTAAATGGATGTTCTTCGGGGGGCTGTTCAAGAGCCTCCTTTCCCTCGGGTTACTCCAAAAAAAAACGTAGCCCTTTTCTTCTTTCACTCGCATGCCTTGATTCGACGGCGTTTTGATCGCACGCCGACATGACCTTGATATTCGACTGCTTTTACGCATCAATCGACAAAGAGAATATGCATGCCTAATGGCAATTAAAAACAAATAACTTCTGCTGAAAGGCATTCTTATGCGTCGGCTTCTTGACGCTTAACGCGATGATTCGTGAGTTATTTGCAAAACAAACGCAAAAAACATGCTTTTAAGAATTGTTGAATTGAAAGTTCACCAAATAAAACGAAAAATCGTGCTCCATTGCTATACCGGAATGGACGATTGGTAAGGGGCGCCTGAATTTTTAGCAGGCTGGGCAAGGGAACGACATGTCGCGTTTCCACTCGACAATCGCGTTTTTAGAGTTGTCCGGGATCTTTCGTGTCGCCATGTATTGATTTCGTCATCCTAATTTACCACCCCAGTTCTGGTGGGCGTCCCGTGCTGCGCCATCGAATTTTGAGCGATTGAATCTACGAGGTTTTGAGTGAACAGAACGTACAAGGTGGTTTGGAGTCAGGCGCAGGGGAAGTGGGTTGCAGTGTCTGAAGTTGCCAGGACGAGAGGGAAGGGTACGAGTCGGTCGGTGGTTGTTGCAGCTTCTGCGGTTGTAACGTTGGCGGCAGGGAGTGCACATGCTGCGGAAGCGAATAGTTTTGCCAGTGGCGTGTTTGATTCGAACGGTTTCATCAATTGCTTTACGTCGCTTGCAGATGGGGCGTCCAACGGGTCTGCTTGCGATGGCGGAGGTAAGTCGGGCTCGGGCTTCATAGCATTCGATGGGCTCGGTACCGCGGGCGCGTACGCGATCGCGCCCGACGAAAACACGATTCAGATAGGCGTCGGAGGACAGGACCGGTTGACCATTAGCATGGTTCCTGGCATGGGTCCGATGATCAACGCCTACGCGACCCTGAACATGAACGGGCGCAATCTCACAGGTTTGCCTGCCGGAGCGGTCACTACTGGAAGCACGGATGCGATCAATGGTTCACAGCTCTACATTGTGTCCGGTTCGTTAAGTACAGTAGGAAGCCGAGTCAATTCGCTGTCGACGGTCGTCGGCTCGTTGTCCGCGAGCGTGAGTACGGTGACGTCCAACGTGAGTTCGTTGTCCACGGGGCTGAGCACGGTCACGTCGAACGTCGATTCGCTTTCGACGTCCACGTCGACGGGCTTGAGCACCGTGACCTCAGGAGTCAACTCTCTCTCGACGGGCTTGAGCACCGTCGAATCAAACGTGGGCTCGCTCTCGACCGGGCTGAGCACCGTGACATCCGATGTGAGTTCGTTGTCGACCGGCATGAGTACGGTGACGTCGAACGTCAGTTCTTTGTCCACGGGGCTAAGCACGGTAACGTCAGGCCTGGATTCACTTTCGACGTCCACCTCCACGGGTTTGAGCACGGTCACGTCGGGCGTTGACTCGCTCTCGACCGGGCTGAGCACCGTGACATCCGATGTAGGTTCGTTGTCGACGGGCATGAGTACGGTGACGTCGAACGTAAGTTCTTTGTCCACGGGACTTAGCACGGTCACGTCGAGCGTCGATTCGCTGTCAACGTCGACCTCCACGAGTTTGAGCACGGTCACGTCGAACGTTGACTCGCTCTCGACCGGGCTGAGCACCGTGACATCCGATGTGAGTTCGTTGTCGACCGGCATGAGTACGGTGACGTCGAACGTAAGTTCTTTGTCCTCGGGCTTGAGCACGGTGTCGTCGAGCGTCGATTCGCTGTCAACGTCGACCTCCACGGGTTTGAGCACCGTAACGTCAGGTGTCAATTCTCTCTCGACCGGTTTGAGCACGGTCACGTCGAACGTAAGTTCTTTGTCGACGGGACTGAGCACGGTCACGTCGAACGTTGACTCGCTCTCAACGGGCCTGAGCACCGTGACATCCGATGTGGGTTCGTTGTCGACCGGCATAAGTACGGTGACGTCGAACGTAAGTTCCTTGTCCACGGGACTGAGCACGGTAACGTCGGGCCTGGATTCACTTTCGACATCCACCTCGACGGGTTTGAGTACCGTCACCTCGGGCGTCAATTCGCTTTCGACGGGTTTGAGCACGGTGACGTCGAACGTTGACTCGCTCTCGACCGGGCTGAGCACCGTGACATCCGATGTGAGTTCGTTGTCGACCGGCATGAGTACGGTGACGTCGAACGTAAGTTCCTTGTCCTCGGGTTTGAGCACGGTCTCGTCGAGCGTCGATTCGCTGTCAACGTCGACCTCCGCGGGTTTGAGCACCGTAACGTCAGGTGTCAATTCACTCTCGACGGGCTTGAGCACGGTCACGTCGAACGTTGACTCGCTCTCAACGGGCCTGAGCACCGTGACGTCCGATGTGAGTTCGTTGTCGACCGGCATGAGTACGGTGACGTCAAACGTAAGTTCCTTGTCCACGGGACTGAGCACGGTAACGTCGGGCCTGGATTCACTTTCGACATCCACCTCGACGGGTTTGAGCACCGTTGTATCGAATGTTGACTCTCTTTCCACCGGCCTCAGCACTGTAACGTCAGGCCTCGACTCGCTCTCGACATCGACGTCGACGGGTTTGAGCACCGTGACGTCAGGCGTCGCATCGCTTTCGACCGGCCTCAGCACGGTGACCTCCGGCATCGTTTCTTTGTCGACGGGATTCACTTCGCTGTCGGTCGCGATGGACAACACGGTCCAGTACGATGATCCGGATAATCACACGAGTGTGACGTTCGGCGACCCGGCCAAAGCGGCCGTTACGCTCAAGAATGTCGCGCCTGGAGAGGTCAGTGCTATCAGCCTTGAGGCGATCAACGGCTCGCAACTCTTCGCAACCGCGCAAAGCGCAGCAGACGCGCTGGGCGGCGAGTCGAAGGTGAACGAGGACGGCACGATCTCCACGCCGAACTACGCAGTGCGCAATCTCGATGGTTCGACGACCACGGCGATCACCGTCGGCGACGCGATTACGAACCTCGACGGCCGCACGACGCAAAACACCACCGACATCAGCGACCTGAACAACCAGATCAACAAAGGCGTGATCGGCTTGGTGCAGCAGGACGCGACGACCCGCGACATCACCGTGGCGAAGGACACCGACGGCACGAAGGTGGACTTCACGGGCACGGCGGGCGCGCGCGTGCTGGATGGTGTCGCAGCAGGCAAGGTGAACGATCAGAGCAAGGAAGCGATCAACGGCTCGCAACTCTTCGCAACCGCGCAAAGCGCAGCAGACGCGCTGGGCGGCGAGTCGAAGGTGAACGAGGACGGCACGATCTCTACGCCGAACTACGCAGTGCACAATCTCGATGGTTCGACGACCACGGCGATCACCGTCGGCGACGCGATCACCAACCTCGATAGCCGCACGACGCAAAACACGACCGACATCACCAGCATCAATAGCACGCTCAACGACATCACCACCGGTGGGGGCATCAAATACTTCCACGCGAATTCGACACTGGCGGATTCGGCGGCGGAGGGCGTTGAATCGGTCGCGATCGGCGGTAACGCGCAAGCGAAGGGCGCTAACTCCGTTGCGATCGGCTCGAACTCGGTGGCCGATCGCGCAGAAACGGTGTCTGTGGGCGCGAAAGGTGCGGAACGCCAGATCACGAACGTCGCGGCCGGCACCGAGGACACCGACGCCGTCAACGTGTCGCAGTTGAAGCAGGCCGGGCTCATCGATGGCAACGGCAACTCGAAGACGGCCGTGAGCTACGACAACGGCGCGGACGGCAAGCCCGACTACTCAAGCATCAGTCTCGGCAACGGCAGCGGCACCACGACGATTCACAACGTCGCGGCAGGCATTGGAGGTACGGATGCCGTGAACGTCGATCAAATGAACGCCGCGCTGGATCGCGTGACGAACATCGCCGAGAGCGGTGGCAATCCGTTGTTCGCGGCGGCGGGCGATCGCAACACCGAGGTCGCCAGCGCGTCCGGTACCCATGCCACTGCGATGGGCGCGAATGCGAACGCGAGCGCCGACAACTCGGTGGCGCTGGGCGCGAATTCGATCGCGGATCGGGCGAATACGGTGTCGGTCGGTTCGGCAGGCAACGAGCGTCAGATCACCAACGTCGCCAACGGCACGCAAGACACCGACGCAGTCAATGTTCGTCAGTTGAATCTGTCGGCCGCGCAGTCGCAAAGCTATACCGATTCGCGCATCGCCGGCGTGCAAGGCCAGATCAACAACGTGGCGAGCACGGCCTACGGCGGTATCGCGGCCGCAATGGCCGCCGCGGGGTTGCCGCAGCCGACGGCTCCGGGCAAGACCATGGTGTCCGTCGCCGGTGCGCGGTATGCGAGCGCCTCCGGTGCGGCCATCGGTATCTCGTACGTGACGCAGGACGAGCGCTGGGTCGTGAAGGCGTCGGGCAACACCAGCAGTTCCGGTAATGTCGGGTTCACCATCGGCGCGGGTCACCAGTGGTAAGCGCCTGACGTAGCATCCGGGCGTCAAAATCGGTCGACACAGCTTTGTGTCGACCGATTTTTTTCGAGCGCATGTTCAGGCACGGCGCTCATCCTCCTCCAAAAAATCTGCCTTACAATCGTTCTCTACCCTGACAAGCACGTCACGCGCGAACATGAACGAGCGTAAGTCATCCGGACTCGCCGACCGGATCTACAACGACATCCTCAACAGCATCATGGAAGGCGAGTTCAAGGAGGGCGACCGGCTCCTGACCGAACACGCGCTCGCCGAACGCTTCGCGACCTCACGTCCGACTGTGCGCGAGGCACTCGCGCGCTTGCGCGCCGACGGCATCATCGTGACGCGGCGCGGTTCGGGCACGACCATCGGACGCCGCCCCGATCCGGACGTGCGCCGTTTCGCGCCGCTCGAAACGCTGTCGGACATTCGCCGTTGCTACGAATTTCGCATCGTGACGGAATCCGGCGCAGCGGAACTCGCCGCCATCAAGGCCGATGACGACGATATCCGCGCGATTCAGGACGCCTGGGATCGCCTCGAACGCGTCGTCGAATCGCAGCAGGGCATCGGCGCAAAAGATGACTACGCGTTTCATCTCGCGATCGCGCGGGCTTCGAAGAATCAGTTCTTCATCACCGTGCTGTCGTTCATCGAGGAACAGATCGCGTTCAGCATGAACCTGTCGCGCAATCTGTCGTTCGTGAAGACGCTCGAACGGCAGCGCCTCGTGCAGCGCGAACATCTCGATGTGATCGAAGCTATCCGCGCACACGATCCCGTCCGCGCGGGACGGGCGATGCGAGCGCATCTGGAAAACGCGGTGGACCGCATGTTCGGTAGCTAAACCGACCAGTGCGACAGTTGTCACACAACCTCGACGGAAGCGCGCCAAAACTGTCGAATCGTCACAAAGTTGTTTGACAACTTTGCGGAAGCTTGCTTTTCCATGCGATGAAGCGCCGCGCAAGCAGTCAAGGAAACTCGCCGGAAATCTATAGGAAACACTGGTTAAAACCAGGTAAAACCACAAGGTAACAGACCCTCGGGGTATCTCCCGAGGCAAGCTTGCAAAGCGCTGTCGCCAGAGGAAAAAGTGCCTTGAACGGCTTCGGTAACAGCATGCGCCCCGACCAATTTGCTTGACATCCTATAACCTCGTTAGCTATTTTTCAGCATCCAGTCGCAACGAGGGCGCACGCGCACAAAGACAGGCGAGAATCAGAATCAGCAGAAACAGGCCGGCGATCGACACAATCGACAGTATCGACGATACGACCGGACCTCTTCCCGACCCGTGGTTGCGAGAGAAGTGAGGAGACAAAATGGCTTTCAAGGCAGGACTGTCAGTGAAACTGGCGGCGGTTTGCGTCGCCGTCAGCGCGGTATTCGGCATCAGCGCGGCACACGCGGCTGATCCCGTATCGATCAACATCGTCGACGTCGCAGGCAATCTGCAACTGACGCAAAAGGGTTTCGAGGCGTTCAAGGCCAAGTATCCCGATCTCGTTTCCAGCATCACCTTCACGAACGCGCCCGCGCCGCAACTGCCGGGCAAGATCAAGGCGATGCAGGCGGCGGGCCGCTCGGACATCGACCTCGTCGTGACCGGCACCGATGCGCTCGCGGCCGGCATCCAGCAAGGCCTGTGGGAAAAGCTGCTGCCCGAGAACGCGAAGGCCTTCCCCGGCGTGCTCGACAAATACGCGCCCGGCCCGCGCAAGATGCAGGACATCGCGCAAGGCTACGGTCTCGAAGTCACGTACATGCCCGCGGGGCCGCTGCTCGAATACAACCCGGCCAAGGTCACCGATGTCCCGAAGACGCCTGATCAACTGCTCGCGTGGTGCAAGGCGCATCCGAACAAGCTGATCTACGCGCGCCCGGCCAACTCTGGCCCCGGCCGCACTTTCCTGATGGGCCTGCCGTACGTGCTCGGCGACAAGGACCCGATGGACCCGATCAACGGCTGGGACAAGACCTGGGCGTTCCTCAAGCAGCTCAACGACTGCATCCCTTACTACCCGGGCGGCACCTCCGCCGTGATGAAGGAACTGGGTGAGGGCACGCGCGACATGACCGTCACGGTGACGGGCTGGGACATCAACCCGCGCGCGCTGGGCATCGTGCCGGCGGAATTCAAGGTCGCCGCGTTCGACAACATGACGTGGGTTAACGACGCGCACTACATGGTGATTCCGAAGGGCGTGCCGAAGGAAAAGCTCGACGTGCTCTACAAGCTGATGAACTTCATGCTCGAGCCGGCTCAGCAGGCGCTGACCTATGACGATGGTTACTTCTATCCGGGCCCGGCGGTGAAGGACGTGCCGCTCTCGATGGCGCCCGCGAAGAGCCAGGAAGTCATCCAGAAGTTCGGCCGGCCCGAATACGCGAAGCTGCTCGCCGATCGTCCGCACGTGCTGCCGCTCAATGCACAGGCGATGGTCGCCGCGTTCCAGAAATGGGACCGCGAAATCGGCGCGGCCAAGACCAAGTAAGGCGACAGATCTCTGTCATCAGACGGCGACGTTCCCTGCGAGGGACGTCGCCGCTTGCACAAGATAAGCGCAGGAAATCGTCATGAAGCACACTTTTGAGCAGTTGCGCCTCGACTCGGTCTCGCGCAGCTTCACCAACGCGGAAGGGCAGCAGCTCGCGGCGTTGAAGGGACTCGATCTGAATATTCAGCGCGGCGAGTTCATCGCGCTGCTCGGGCCGTCGGGCTGCGGCAAGTCGACCGCGCTGAACTGCATCGCCGGATTGCAGCCCCTGACGGGCGGCGGCATCTGGCTCGACGACAAGCGCATCGACGTGCTGCCGCCCGAAAAGCGCGGCTTCGGCATGGTCTTTCAGAACTACGCGCTGTTTCCGCACATGTCGGTGCTGGACAACGTCGGCTTCGGTCTGAAGATGCGCGGCACGCCGAAAGCCGAAGCGATGAAGCGCGCGAAGGCCGCCTTGCAACTCGTGCAGTTGATCGGCCACGACGCCAAGCTTCCGGGCCAGCTTTCGGGCGGCCAGCAGCAGCGCGTCGCCATTGCGCGCGCGATCGTCATCGAGCCGCCGCTCGTTCTGATGGACGAGCCGCTTTCGAACCTCGACACCAAGCTGCGCATCGAGATGCGCGCCGAAATCCGCCGCATCCACGGCAAGCTGGAGCGCGCGACCATCTATGTCACGCACGATCAGGACGAAGCGCTGTCGATGGCCGATCGCATCGTCGTGATGAGGGAGGGCGTCGTGCAGCAGGTAGCGTCGCCGAAGGAAGTCTATTCGCGGCCGAAGAACCTGCACGTCGCGCGATTCATGGGCTTTCGCAACGTCGTGCAGGCGACCCTCGAAGGTACGCAGGGTGAAGCCGTCGTGGTGAACGCCAGCGGCGTGCGCATCGTCGGCACGCCGATGGAAGGCTTCGACAGCAAGAATGTCAGCGTCGCGCTGCGTCCGGAAGACATGGAACGCGCGTCGCCCGGCGCCGAAAACGCGTTCGACGCGCATGTCGAAGTCGTGGAGTACGGCGGCCGCGATTCGCTCATCATCGTCAACACGGCGTTCGGCAAGCTGTGGGCGCGCATCGCGGGCGAATGCAGCGAGGGCGAGCGCATCACGCTGCGCGTCGCGCCTTCGAAGACGCTGGTCTACGGAGAAGACAAATGATCGCGCTTCCCGCGCAGCGCGATCCGAAGGGCTGGCTCGTCGCTCCTGCGCTCATCTTCATTCTCGCGCTGTTCATCTATCCGTTTGCCTACGGGCTGATGCTGTCGTTCAATCCGATGAACGGCGGCGGCATCTGGGCGAACTACGTCACGTTCTTCACCGACTCGTCGATGTGGCCGACGATCATCGTCACGCTGAAGCTCGCCGTGCCCGCGACCGTCATCAATGTGGGCGTGTCGGTGCCGGTCGCGTTCGCGCTGCGCCGCACGTCACCGTGGCAGAAGTTCGTCACGACGCTGCTCGTCGTGCCGGTCACGCTTGGCACCGTGCTGATCGCCGACGGCATGCTGACGTACTTCAGCCCGAACGGCTGGTTTCCGCAGGCATTGCAGGCGCTGCATCTCTACGGCGATGAAGTGCGCCTCACGCACAACTACTGGGGCGTGCTGATTTCGCTGATCGTGTCGGGTTTTCCGTTCGCGTTCCTGTTGACCTTGTCGTACGTGACGGGCATCGATCCGACGCTCGCGCGCGCCGCCGCGACGCTCGGCGCGAGCCCGTGGCAGCAGTTTCGCCAGATTTATCTGCCGCTGCTGTTGCCCGGTCTCACGATGACCGCGTGCCTCTCGTTCGTGCAGGCGTTCTCGGTGTTTCCGTCGGCGGTGCTGCTCGGCGCGCCGGCCGGTCCGACGCGTGTGATTTCGATCGCCGCATCGGAAGCCGCGTTCGAGAGCTACGACTACGCGCTTGCATCGACCATTGCGATCGTGATGGGCTTCGTGCAGTTGCTGGTGGTGGGCGGGATGCTCGGCGCGCGCCGCTTCTTCTACACGGGTCCGGTGACGGGAGGCAAGGGATAATGACGACCGATAACCGCGCGGCGTCCGGCTGGCGGGCCGGCACGCTCAATCAACGCACCGGCAAACAGATGAAACAGCAAGCGAGCTTGCGCGACAGACTGTGGAAGTTCTTCGTCTGGACGACGATGGGCTTCTTTCTCGTCAACGTATTGCTGCTGATCGCGACCGTCGCCGTGAACTCGGTGGCGACGCGCTGGTTCGGCACGCTCTTGCCGCAAGGCTTCACGCTGCACTGGTACGCGCAGGCGTGGAGCGATTTCCAGCTCTCCAGCGTGCTGCTCGTGACGCTCGAAGTGGTGGGCGCGGTGGTGCTGCTGTCCATCGTGCTCGGCGTGCCGGCCGCATATGCGCTCGCCCGCGTGCAGTTTCCCGGCAAGCGTTTCGCGATGCTCGTGTTCCTGCTGCCGCTGATGGTGCCGCCCGTGACCTACGGCATTCCGATGGCGACGGTCATGTACAAGTTCCACCTCGCGGGCACGCTGACCGGCGTGATTCTCGCGAATCTGGTGCCTGCGCTGCCGTTCGTCATTCTCGTGATGACGCCGTTCATCGAGCAGATCGATCCGAATCTGGAATCGGCCGCACGCATTTTTGGGGCGAACACGTTCCGCTATTTCCGCTACGTGCTGCTGCCGCTGCTCGTGCCGGGGATGCTCGCGGCGGGCCTGCTCGTGCTGGTGCGCACCATCGGCATGTTCGAGCTGACGTTCTTCACCGCCGGGCCGACGACCCAGACGCTCGTCGTCGCGCTGTACTACGCGGTGTTCTCCACAGGCGTGCGCGCGCCGCAATCCATCGACGCGATGGCGATGATCTACATGGCCATCACGATGATCTGGGTGCTGATCGCGCTGCAGTTCGTCAGCCCGACGCAGCTCGTGTCGCGCGTGAAGGAACAGAAGCAGTGATGTTTGCCCGCGCGGCCGCGCGCGGGCGCTTTTCATACCGAAGTCGTGTCGTGACCAATTTTCGTGAAGTCGTAGAACTGGACGCCGGGCCGCGCCTGAGCATTTCGAGCGGGCCGCATCTCGTCGAGATCGCACCGGAGGCGGGCGGGCGCATCACGCGCTTTGCCACCGAGGACGAGCGCGGATGGCACGAATGGCTCGCGCCCGTGAGCGCGTCGAGCTGGCCGTGCGATGCGTGGCCCAAGGGCGGCAGCTATCCGCTGGTGCCGTTTTCCAATCGCGTGCGCGATGCGCGCTTTGCCGCACCGGACGGCGCGATCGTCGAACTCGCGACGTTTCCCGGCATGGCGCACGCGCTGCACGGCTTCGGCCAGTTTGCGGCGTGGAGCGTCGAATTGCAGGAGGCGGATTGCGTCGTGCTGCGGTATCTGCACGGCGAGGGCGAGCACGGCTGGCCGTGGGCGTTCGAGGCCGTGCAACTGATCGAGGCGAACGCGGATGGCGCGCGGCTGTCGATGCGCGTCGCGAACCGCTCGTCACGCCCGATGCCGGTCGGCCTCGGCTTTCATCCCTATTTCGGCGCGCAGGAAGCCGAATTGCACACGACGACGCACTGGCGTCACGAAGCGGAAATCGCGATCGAGCCGACTGTCGAGCGGCCGGTGTATCGGCATGTGCGGGAAGCGGAGGGTTACACGCGCTATCTGAGCGGCTGGGACGGCCGCGCGACGTTGCATTACGCCGACGGCCGCGCGCTCGAACTGCACGCCGACGGCGCCCTGAGCCACGTCGTCGTGCATTGTCCGGCCGGAGCGGGTTATCTGTGCGTCGAGCCGGTCTCGCACGTGAGCGACGGCTTCAATCTCGCGGCGCGCGGGCTGGACGGCGCGGGTGTCGCCGTCATCGAGCCAGGTAGTGAAATACAGGTGTCGCTCGTGATGGCAGCCGGCGCGAACCCGGCCCCGCGCGACGGCGACGCCGCCTGACGCGCGCTTCCACGCAGGCGCGTTCGCGGGCCGCGGGAAGCCGCGATGCATTCGCCGGCAACACACCCCCGACGAGGCAAGTATCCGTGTTCATGGCGGCATCTCCCGGTTCGTGTATCAGCGCGTGAGCGGCATGGAAAAAAACGACTCGACCAGATCGACGATGCGCCAGGTCGCGCAAGGCCGGCGGCAATGGGCGTCGAAGCCGGCTTCCTTCAGCGTCTGCACCGGATCGGCGGGCCAGACGTTGCTCATCGCGACGAGCAGCCGCCCGGTGACGTCGGCGTCCATGCGCAGCGTGCGCAGAAAGACGTAGCCGGATTCGTTGTCGAGGCTCGTATCGAGTAAAAGCGCGTGCGGCTGCCAGCTATGCACCAGCGCGCGCACGGATCTCAGTTCCTGCGAATGGATGACCTGCAAGCCTTTGAGCCGGAGTTGCACGGCGAGCGAATCGCCGATCGACTTGTCCTTGTGCGCGATCAGCACACGGCGCGATGCGTCCCCGGCGCGTGCCCGCTTGATGCGCCACAAGGCGAATTCGCTTTCGTTGTCGGCCAGACGGCTTGACATCTCATCCTCCGTGCTCGTATTGGGTTACGTGGTTGATTCGACTGCGACCAGTTTCGACCGAATGTGCTTATCGCTGAACCCGGCACGGGAGGGGGCTGCGGAGGATTTTGGGAGACTGCCGAATGTATCCCTGCGAAAGGGGGGTAGTAGTCGGGCAAGGCGCGCGTAATATCGGAACCGTTCTCGGAGCGTCGCAATGGAAAATGGCTATTTCAAAACCGTGTTGCTAGTAGAGGACGAAGGGCTCACCAGGAGCGCCATGAAAAGCCTCATCCTGGCGAACGAGCCTTTGCTCGAAATCGACGAAGCCGATGGATTCGAGCAGGCGAAAGCGAAGCTTTCCGCCAATACCTACGATCTGATGTTTCTCGACTACCACTTGCGCGGCCAGGCCACCGGCATGGACCTGCTCAACTGGATCCGCGAGGAAGAACGCGAGATCCAGACGATCATGCTGTCCGCGCAGGACGACCGCGATACGGTGCTCGACTGCATCAAGAACGGCGCGTGCGGGTTCATCTCCAAGGGCAGCGAGCAGGGCGCGGGCGTGTTTCGGGAGGCGCTGAAGACGATCCTCAACGGGCGCGTCTACCTGCCGAACACCGTGCTGGGCAAGGGCGGTCATAGCCCGAAGCCGGTTTCGCCGCACGCGGGCGTGACGGTCGAATCGCTCGATCTGCCGCCACGGCTCACCGAAACGCTGCGTTACTTGTTGCAGGGACTCTCGAACAAGGCGATCGCGCGCAAGATGAATATCAGCGAAAACACCGCCAAGGAATATTCGAGCGATCTGCTGGCGCGCTTTCACGTCACACGCCGAACGTTCCTGATCGTCGAAATGGCGCGGCGCGGGATCGAGATGCCGATGAGCAATACCTCGTCGGCGTCCTGAGCAGCCGTTCCACTCTCTTTTTTCGACGCGGGCGCAACCGGAAGGGCGCCCGCGTCGTCGCGTGCGCGCGACCTTTTTCTTATCGTTCCGAGGAATACGCTGCGGGATGGTAAGGTATAGCCCGGACTATATTCGAGATGGGGTCAGCGTAGGTGATTCGCAGGATGACGTTCATGAAAATGCAAGGCGCCGGCACGGCATTCACGGTGACAGCGGCGCTGCTTCTCGGCGCGTGCGCGCCGCTTCCGCAGCAGAACGGCACGGATGCCGCCGCCGGGGCGTCGGCCGCGTCAGCCCCGCAGGTGGCGCAGGCCGCGCCCAAACCGCCCGTGCCGCCCGCGCAGCAAGGTGAGCGGCGCATCATGGTCGGCACCGCGAATGGCTACCATCTGATGGTCAAGACGACGCCGCCGTCGCAAGTCTGCGACAGCGACGCCTTCGCCGATGGCGTGCGCTACGGTTACGCGCTGACCTGGAATCGTCTCGTCGGCGAAGAAGTGCGCAATGGCGGCAAGCCGAAGCGCAAGTTCGATGCATCCACGGTCCACTCCCAGGACGATCAGTACAAGATCCAGTGGGACGGCAAGGAACGCGTGAATGCGTGCTCGTCGGACGGCTATCTCATCGGGCGCGTCATCGGGACGCATCTGGCTGGCGCCGACATGAAAAACGGCAAGCCTTCCTAGTCGCAGGCGTGGGTCGCGGTGACATAGCGGTTCGCGACCGCGACATCGCCGTAAATCGTGTAGCCCGTCCCGCTCGCCGATGCCTGCGCGATCACCAAAACCACCGATTGACTCGTATATCCGCCGCTCGGCACGGAAACGGCCTGCGTATCGGTGCTCGGCGAGTATTCGCGCACGCGGCCGGCGATCGGGGTCCATTTTTCCTTCACGCACCGCACGAAATCGTACGGCTTGAACTGCGACGTGCCCGACCCGACGGGCACGGTCCTGAGCAGCGCGTCGTCCGTCGCGGCGCAGGCGCTCAAAAGGCATGCGCCGATGGCAGCGAACAAGATTGCGTTGTTTTTTCTCATGGTTCCTATCCTTTTTTTGCAGTATCCGCTTAAGCTTGCGCCCTGTGTCCTCGTCGACGCCACAGATCGTCGATCGTAACCCTTCCGCTGACAAACCGTAAGGCGAACGCGACCGTTCGTTCGTGCCGAACGAGCGCCCCGGAAAGCCGCGCCAGAGCTGATTGCAAGCTTTCGATCCGTAGTTTTCCCAATATTAGTCAAGTCGGGTCAACCGGCGCCGTTATATAGGCGTTTCACGCTTAGAAGCCGTTTGTATGGCGCGAGCGCGGGCGGCGGGAGCCGAAGTGGCGCTCTCCGACCGCGTGTGGTGCGCGGGTCCCCGATAACCGTGATGTTGCGTTGCCATCGACCGTTCGCGGCCGGTTTGCAGCGTGAGCCAGTTTGATAGAACGCATGTCTCGCACAAAGTTGCTTGCCCGGCTTCGCGCCATTTCCCCCGTCGGACGCCCGTCCGGTGGCTTCGATCTTCAGCGGCTCGCCGCGCCCGCGCTCACCATCGTGATCTGCGTGCTGCTGCTGGTGGTCTTCCAGCACCTTTCCCGCTCGGTCGACTACAAGTCGGTGATCCACTCGCTGCGCGTGATGACGCCGCAGGCCTGGGTCGCCGCGCTGTTCGCGACCGCGCTCTCCTTCGCGGCGCTGGTCGGGCGCGACGCGGTCGGGCTGCGTCATATCGGCGTGACGATGCCGCGTTCTCTGCTGTGGGTCGGCGCGACGGTTGGTTCGGCGCTCGGCAACGTGACAGGCTTCGGCGCGCTGACGGGCGGCGCCGTGCGCTGCCGCGTGTACGGCGCGGCCGAAGTGACGCCGGCGCAGGTCGGCCGGCTGACGATTTTCACGAGCGTCACGCTCGCGCTCTCCCTCGCGTTCATGGCCGCCGCCGGCATGCTGTTCGGCGCGGGCACGCTCTCCGGCATGATGCATCTTTCGCCGTCCGCGCTGCGCGTGACCGGCGCGCTGCTTCTCGCCGTGTTCGCGGCGATGGTCATCGTGTGCGGCCGCGAGCCTCGCACGTTGCGCTCGCGCTGGAAGTGGCTCGCGTTCACCGTGCCGGCGCGCCGCGACTTCGTCGCGCAGGCCGCGCTCGCGGTCGTCGACGTCCTCGGCGCCGGTCTCGCGCTCTGGGCGCTTCTGCCGAACGCGCAAGTGGGTTTCGGCGACTTCATGACGGTGTTCTCCGCGGCCATGCTGCTCGGCATGATCGGCCATACGCCCGGCGGCGTCGGCGTGTTCGAGGCGGCGATGGTGTTCGCGCTCGGCGGGAGCGCCCACACGCCGGACGTGCTGGCCGCGCTGCTCGCGTATCGCGCGATCTACTTCGGCCTGCCGCTGATCCTCTCGGCGGGCGTGATGGCGGCGTTCGAAGGCCGCGCGCTCAAGGGCCGCTTCGGTTTCCTCAGCCCGCGCAACGTCTCGCAGCTCGCGCCGGTGTTCCTGTCGATCGTCACGTTCGCGGCCGGCTCGATGCTCGTGATCTCGGGCGCGACGCCCGCGTTCAAGATGCGTATCGCGCTGTTGCAGACGATCCTCCCGCTGTGGGTGCTGGAAAGCTCTCAACTACTTGGTTCCGTGCTCGGCGTGCTGCTGCTTTTCGTCGCGCGCGGCCTGATGCGCAGGCTGGACGCGGCCTGGTGGCTCGCGCTCATCCTTGCCGTGACGAACCTCGCGCTGTCGCTGGCGAAGGGTCTCGCGTTCGTCGAAGTGGGCGTGCTGGCTTTCCTCGTCGTGCTGCTCGTCGCGACGCGGGAGCGCTTCAACCGCCGTTCGTCGCTCTTCGCCGAGCGCTTCACCGCGACATGGCTGATTTCCATCGGTGTCGTGATGGCGCTCGCCGTGTGGATCATGTTCTTCGCCTTCCGCGATGTGCCGTACAGCCGCGATCTCTGGTGGCAATTCGCCTTCGACGAGCGCGCCCCGCGTGCGCTGCGCGCGACGCTCGCGGCGGCGGTGTTCGCGTCGGCGTTCGGGGTGTGGCAACTGTTGCGCCCGGCCGCTGGCCGTTTCGTGAAACCGGTACCGCAGGATCTCGCCGATGCCGCGCGCATTTTCCGCGCGCAGGAACGCAGCGACGCCGGCCTCGCGATGATGGGCGACAAGAGCTTCATCTTCTCCGAGTCGCGCGAAGCCTTTCTGATGTACGCGAAGCACGGCCGCACGTGGGCGGCGCTGCACGATCCGGTCGGTCCGCGACGCGAATGGGCGGAACTGATCCGCAAGTTCGTCGAGCTGGCGCACGCCCACAATGGCCGCGCGGCGTTCTATCAGGTCCGCGCCGATGCGCTGCCGCTCTATCTCGACGCTGGCCTCACGCTGATGAAACTCGGCGAGGAAGCGCACGTCGCGCTGTCGGAATTCGATCTGAAGGGTTCGCACCGTTCGCATTTGCGCTACGCGCTCAAGCGCGGCGAACGCGATGGCTTCGACACGGAAGTGATCGCGCCGCAACAGATCGCCGCCAGCCTGCCGATGCTGCGCGCGATCTCCGACGACTGGCTCGAAAGCCGCTCCGCGCGCGAAAAGAGCTTCTCGGTGGCCGCGTTCAATGAGGACTATCTCTCGGCGCAGTCGGTGCTGCTCGTGCGCCAGCAGGGCGCGCCGGTCGCGTTCGTCACCTTCATGACGACCGACATGAACACCGAAGCGACCGTCGGCGTGATGCGCCACGTCGCCGCGGCGTCGCCGTACGCGATGGAATACCTCTTCACCAAGCTCGCGCTGCATCTGAAGGAAGCGGGATTCAAGTCGTTGTCGCTCGGCATTGCGCCGCTGTCGGGCATGGAGCCGACGCCGCTCGCCTCGCACTGGCATCGGCTTGCGGGGCTCGTGTGGCGCTTCGGCGGGCGGTTCTACAACTTCCGCGGGCTGCGCGGATTCAAGAGCAAGTTCCAGCCGCGCTGGGAGCCGCGCTATCTGGCGGCGTCCGGCTCGGTCGGCGTATTTTTCACTTTGGCGGATCTTTCGCTCCTCGCGGGCGGTTGGCGTTCATGAAATTCCTTTGCAAGAAAGCGACGGCGCTCGTAGCGGCCGTTGTCTGTGGTGTGGCTCTGTCCGGTTTTGCGCACGCGGCGGAGTCGATTTCCGGCGGCCGTTACGGCCAGGTCACGCTCACGAAGCCAACCGGCGAGATGACCGGCTTCGTCGTGCTGTTCTCTGAGAAAAGCGGCTGGACCCCGTCCGACCAGCAAGCCGCCGACGCGCTCGCCGCCAAAGGTGCGATGGTCATCGGCGTCGACACACCGCGCTACGCCGCGCGTGTGGCCGCCGACAAGACCGAGACGTCCTGTCACAACCTCGTCGGCGATGCGGAGAACATGAGCCATCAGCTCGAACGCACCGTTCAGTCGAACCATTATTTCTCGCCGATTCTTGTCGGCACCGGGCAGGGCGCGATCCTCGCGGAGCGCTCGCTCGGTCAGGCGCCCGACAACACCGTCGCGGGCGCGGTGTCGCTCGCGGCGGACGCGCAGCTCGACGCGCGTTTCAATCCGTGCCCGCCGGACCCGACCATCATCCACGCGAAGGGCTTGCCGGGCTTCCTGGAGCGCGGCGCGCTGCAGCCGACGCGCTCGAAGACCGACGCCCTCGTCGCGATGACGGCGCCGCATCTGAAAAAGGCCGAGCTGGTTGCCGACAGCGATGTCTCCGACCTCCCGCTGATCGAACTGCGCGCGGCGCAACCGACCGATCTGCTCGCGATCGTCATCTCCGGCGACGGCGGCTGGCGCGATCTCGACAAAACGATGGCGCTCGCGCTGCAACGCGATGGCGTGTCGGTGATCGGCATCGATTCGCTGCGCTACTTCTGGAGTGAAAAGACGCCGCAGCAGACGGCCAGCGATCTTGCGCGCGTGATCCGCGCATACAACGCGCGCTGGCATACGAAGCATGTTGCGCTGCTCGGCTA
The DNA here is from genome assembly GCF_018408855.1 of Caballeronia sp. NK8. Lineage (GTDB taxonomy): Bacteria > Pseudomonadota > Gammaproteobacteria > Burkholderiales > Burkholderiaceae > Caballeronia. The sequence goes on from NZ_AP024323.1 coordinate 675,110, forward strand.
TTCGTTCGGCGCGGACGTGATGCCGTTCGCGTACAACCGTCTCCCGGACGCGGTGCGCGAGCAGGTCTCGTATATCTCGCTGATGGGTTTTTCGCCGGCGGCGGATTTTCAGATCCGCGTCACGGGCTGGCTCGGCATGCCGGCGAGCGAGAAAGCGCTCAACGTGCGGCCCGAGCTGAACAAGCTGCCGCCGTCGATGGTGCAATGCATCTACGGCGAGAAGGAAGAGGACACGTTGTGTCCGCAGCTTGTGAAGACGGGCATCGAAGTGGTGAAGCTGCCTGGCGATCATCACTTCGGCGGCGACTACGATGCGCTCGCGCGGCGCATTCTCGCGGGCTGGCGCAAGCAGATCGCGGCGCGGCAGGGTTGATCCGCTGATATGGCGAGGCGCGGATCAGCCCGTGATTCGCGCCTCGCTTTTTTCATCTGATCGAAATCCCCGAACTCATTTGAGCGGTCCGAGATAATCCCGTTTCCCGATCGGCGCGCCGAGATGGCGCAGGATGTCGTGAGTCGTGGCGACGTGGAAGTAGAAGTTCGGCAACCCGAAGCCGAACAGATAATCGTCGCCCGAGAACGACGGCGAAAAATCCGGAAACTTCAGCGTGACCGTGCGCGTTTCGCTGCCAGCGAGCGATGCCTTGTCGATGCTCTTCAGAAACGCGATCGTCTTCTCGATGCGCGCGTGCAGCGACGCAAAACTGTCCTCGTTGTCCTCGAAGCGCGGCGCCTCGATGTCCGCGAGACGCGCTGCCGACAGCTTCGCCGTGTCGCTCGCGCGCTGGATTTGCGCGACGAGCGGCAACATGTCGGGCGCGAGGCGCGCGTTGAGCACATCGTCGTGGGCGAGGCCTTTTTTATCGGCGAAGGCGGCGCCTTTCTTGAGCAGGTCCGCGCAGACTTCGAGCCCGCGAATGAAAACCGGAATCGATGCGCGATACATCGTGAGAGACATGGGCTGGTGCTCCTTGAGGTTCTGTTTTCGATGACGACAGGGGCCACAAGCATAGCGCCCGCCGCGTGAGCCTGCTTGAATCTCACGGTCCGGACGGCCCCGCACGCCGCGCTTCCCACGCGCGCAACGCCGCCTCATACCGTTCGAGCGCTTCCTCATAGAGATCGAAGACGCACGGATTGCAGCCGCTCTGGCAGCAATCCTCCGGCAACGGACGCTCGGGCGGCGTCGGGAGCGGATCGTCGGCGGGGTCGTGGCAGTCGGTCATCGCGATGAGCAGGGCGTAATCGGTTCATCGTGCGTGGGCTTCGCGGCGCGCGTGCGAGTGGCTAAACTTTGGCGGCGGATCGCGCCGCGCGCAATGCGATACTGCGCGGAGCAATCATCCGCCCGCCATCACGTCGATCGGACCGAGGGACTCACGCGATGAACCAGATCGTCAGCCTTGCGATCTCCGCCGCGCTCGCGGGCGCGTTGCTGGGCGGCTGCGCCATGCAGCCGAACACGTCGGGCGGACCCGGCCAGGATTTTCAGTCCAGTGCGGGCGCGCAAACCGCCTGGAGCGCCGAGATTCGCCGCACGCGGGACGGCATTCCGCATATCCGCGCGGCCGACTGGGGCAGCCTCGGCTTCGGCTTCGGTTATGCGCAGGCGCAGGACAACCTGTGCACGCTCGCCGATGCCTTCGTCACGTACCGCGGCGAGCGCTCGGCCTATTTCGGTCCGGAGGCGCGGCCGCCGGCGAGCGCGACCTTCGGCCAGCCACGCAATATCGACGCCGATTTCTTCTTTCGGCTCATGGGCGAACAAGCGGCGGTGGACCGTTACCGCACCGCACAACCGGCCGAGCTTCGCAATCTGATCGACGGTTTCGCGAACGGCTACAACCGCTATCTCACCGATCTGAACGCGGGCGCCTTTCCGAACGCGCACGCGGCGTGCCGGGGCAAGCCGTGGGTGGGCAAGATCGGCGCCGACGATATTTATCTACGTCTCATCGCGGCGAATCTCGCGGTCGGCTCGGTCCGCTTTCTGACGCCGATCGCAATCGCGCATCCGCCGAAACGCGGCGACAGCGCGTCGCCCGCGGCGTCGGCAGGATCGCCAGGCGCGCTTGAATCATTACGTTTTTCCATCGGCGAGCATCCGGGCATCGGCAGCAACGCGCTGGCCTTCGGCGCGCCGGTCACGCGCGACAAACGCAGCATCCTGTTCGGCAACCCGCACTGGTTCTGGCGCGGGCCCGACCGTTTCTATCAGGCGCAACTGACGATTCCGGGTCAGGTGAACGTCGCGGGCGTGTCGTTTCTCGGCGTGCCGCTGATCGTGCTCGGCTTCAACGAAAACATCGCGTGGACGCACACGGTGTCGAGCGCGCGCCGTTTCGGCATCTTCCAGTTGACGCTCGATCCCGCCGATCCGACGCGCTATCTCGTCGATGGCCGCAGCGAGGCGATGACGCCCGTCGCGCTCACGGTGCGCTCGCGCCGCGCCGATGGCGCATACGAATCCGTGTCGCGCACGCTTTACCGCACGCGTTTCGGGCCGGTGGTCGATCTCTCGCCGATGGCGCAGGGCCTCGGCTGGGGCACGCAGCGCGCCTACGCGCTCGCCGACGTCAACATCGACAACGCACGCGCGTTCCAGAACTTTTTCGCGTGGAATCAGGCGCGCTCGCTCAACGACTTCATGGCGATCCAGAAGCGCTACGCCGCGATGCCGTGGGCGAACACCTTCGCGATCGGGCGCGGCGACGAGCGTGTCTGGTTCGCCGACATCGGCCCGATCCCGAACGTGCCCGACGCGCTCGCGGAATCGTGCACGACGCCCGCCGGGCGCGCGTTCGCTGGGCGCGTGCCGGGCGTGCCGTTCCTCGACGGATCGAAGAGCGCGTGCGCGTGGCGCGTCGATTCGACTAGCGTGCAGCCCGGCGCGCTGTCCGTCGAGCAGTTGCCGAGCACCGTGCGCGGCGATTACGTCGGCAATTTCAACGACAGCTACTGGCTCACCAACGCGAACGCGCCGCTGTCGGGCTATCCGCGCATCGCGGGCGCGACGCGCGTCGAGCAGTCGCTGCGCACGCGTTACGGCCATCTGCTCGCCGCGCGTCTGCAACGCGAACGTGGCGGCATCACGCGCGAGGCGCTCGAATCGGCCGTGCTGGAGACCCATTCGATGTCCGAGCGCCTTTTTCGCAAGCCGCTGCTGGACGCGGTCTGCACGGTCAATGAAGCGGTCGGTCCGCTGCACGAAGCCTGCGAGGTCCTGCGCAACTGGAACGGCACGGCGGACATCGACGCGCGCGGCGCGAATCTGTGGGATGAGTTCTGGTCGCGCGCGACGCGCATCGCGCCGGAACGCCTGTACGAAGCGGGTTTCGATCCGAACAAGCCGCTCGCGACGCCGGGCGGCTTCAACGTCGACAATCCCGCCGTGCTCCAGGATCTGCGCCAGGCGCTCGGCGGCGCGGCGCTCGCGTTGAAACTGAACGGCTTCGCGCTCGATTCGCGACGCGGCGACATTCTCTACACCGAACGCAACGGCGCGCGCGTGCCGCTCTACGGCGGCTGCGACGAAGTCGGCTACTTCACGATCGTCTGCGCGCGGCGTCCGCTCGATCCGAAGGGCTATCCGATGGACATCAGCGGCCAGGGCGACAGCTACGTGCAGGTCGTCACCTTCGGCGAGAACGGCGTGGAAGCCGACACGATGCTTTCGCACGCCGAATCCGACGACCCGGCTTCGCCGCACTCCGGCGACGCGACGCGCGCGTTCGCGGCGAAACGCTGGTCGCGCTTTCCGTTCACCGAACAGGCGATCGTTGCCGATCCGGCGGTGACGCGCGTGGTCGTTTCGGGCGCGCGCGACGAAGGAACGGGCGCGCCGGGACGCTGAAAAAATCACCCAAAAGGCACGGGCGCGGCCCGCCACCGGTCGAGTCGAGCGCAAATCCCGTCTATCATTGAAGTTTGCCTCGAATGGAAACACGGTCATGACTATCGGCGACAGCACGCAACACGACGAAGCAGTCCGGCTCGACCCAGCCGCGCTGCAGGATTTCGTGGATCGCAAATGGAACGACGAGATCGTGCCCGCACTGACCGATTACATCGCAGTGCCCGCGAAAAGCCCGATGTTCGATAGCGACTGGGCGCGCCACGGCTTCATCGAACGCGTGGTCACGGACGCGGTCGACTGGGTCAGGACGCAGCCGGTCAAGGGACTCAAGGTCGAGATCGTGCGCTTGCCCGAGCGCACGCCCGTCATCTTTTTCGAAGCGCCTGCGACGCGCTCCGGCAGCACGGAAACGGTCGTGCTTTACGGCCATCTGGACAAGCAGCCGGAATTCGAAGGATGGCGCAGCGACCTCGGCCCGTGGACGCCGAAGCTCGAAGACGGCAAGCTCTACGGCCGCGGCGGCGCCGATGACGGCTACGCCACCTACGCCAGCATCACCGCGCTCGCGGCGCTGGACGCGCAGGGCGTCGAGCGGCCGCGCTGCGTGGGCATCATCGAGACCTGCGAGGAATCCGGCAGCTACGATCTGTTGCCTTACATCGACGCCTTGCGTGACCGCCTCGGCGACGTCGGCCTCGTGATCTGCCTCGACTCCGGCGCGGGCAACTACGATCAGCTCTGGCTCACGACCTCGCTGCGCGGTCTCGTGGCCGGCGACCTGGAAGTGCAGGTGCTGGACGAAGGCATTCACTCGGGCGGCTACGGCGGCATCGCGCCATCGACGTTCCGCATCATGCGGCAATTGTTCGAGCGTCTCGAAGATGCGGGCACGGGCAATCTGCTGCCCGAAAGCTTTCACTGTCCGATCCCGATGCTGCGCCGCCGCGAAACCGAGGTGACCGCGCGCATCCTCGGCGACGATGTCTGGAAGAAGCTCCCGTGGGCCTGCGGTGCGGATGGCAGCAGCGTTCTGCCGACCACCACCGATCCGCGCGAAGCGTTGCTCAATTCGACCTGGCGTCCTTCGTTGACGGTCACGGGCGCGTCAGGTCTGCCGCCGCTCGCGGACGCGGGCAACGTGCTCGCGCCGCGCACCGCGTTCAAGCTGTCGCTGCGCCTGCCTCCGCTCGTCGACGCGGCCAAGGCGGTCGTGCAACTGCAACGCCTGCTCGAAATGGACCCGCCGTACAACGCCAAGGTGACATTCAAGCCCGAAGCGGGCGCGGCGACCGGCTGGAACGCGCCCGATCTCGCGCCCTGGCTCGCGACGTCGCTCAATGAGGCGTCGAAGCGGCACTTCGGCGCGAATGTCGCGTATATCGGGCAGGGCGGCACGATTCCGCTGATGAACACCCTCAAGGAAGGTTTCCCGCGCTCGCAGTTCATGGTGTGCGGTGTGCTCGGCCCGAAGTCGAACGCGCATGGCCCGAACGAGTTTCTGCACATTCCGTACGCGAAGAAGCTCACGGCCTCGGTCGCGGAGGTGATCGCGGCGGCGCCTTGAGGGTTTCATCTCGATCGACTGCATGGAAAGCCCGGCGTGTCCGGGCTTTTTTTTCAGCGATTCTGTAAAACAAACTGGTAAGGCCAGTTGATCGTCTGTAAAGTGATAAGCCCGCGCGCGCTTCAACCAAAGACGGGCGCGCGAGCGATCAACCAAGGAGACGAGTGTCGCAATGAATGCATCCCCCACGTCCACGACTTCCGCCACCGAACAGCGCATCGCCGCCGACACGCTGCACGCCTATGTCCGCGCGATCTTCGAATCCGCCGGCAGCGCGCCGCGTGAGGCAGAACTGGTCGCGGATCACCTCGTGATGGCGAATCTGTCGGGCCACGATTCACATGGCGTCGGCATGATCCCGCGCTATGTCGCCTCGTTCGGCGAGGGCCAGTTGAAGCTCAATACGCACGCCGAGATCGTGCGCGACGCAGGCGCGGTGCTGACCGTCGATGGCCGCAAGGGCTTCGGGCAGGTCGTTGCCTTCGAGGCGATGGAACATGGCATCGAGCGCGCGAAGAAGCTTGGCGTGTGCGCGGTCGGGTTGCGCAACGCACATCACATCGGGCGCATCGGCCATTGGGCGGAGCAGTGCGCGAAAGCGGGGCTCGTGTCGTTCCACTTCGTCAACGTGGCGGGCGATCCGCTCGTCGCGCCGTTCGGCGGCATCGACCGGCGTTTCGGCACGAATCCGTTCTGCGCCGCGTATCCGCGCGACGGCAAGAGCCCGCTCGTGCTCGATTTCGCGACGGCCGGCATCGCGTACGGCAAGACGCGCGTCGCCTACAACAAGGGCGTGAAAGTCGCGCCGGGCATGCTGCTCGATCACGAAGGCAAGCCGACCGTCGAGCCGAAGGTGATGCACGAAGAGCCGTTCGGCGCGCTCACCGCGTTCGGGCTGCACAAGGGTTCGGGGCTCGCCGCGCTGTGCGAGATTTTCGGCGGGGCGCTGTCGGGCGGCTACACGACGCACGACAGCACGCTCGAGCAGTCGAGCGCGATCATCAACTGCATGACCTCGGTGATTCTCGATCCGAACGCGTTCGACGCACCCGCCGCGCAAGCGGAAGCCGAAGCATTCCTCGAATGGATGAAGGCGTCGCCGCGCGCGGAAGGCGTCGATGCGATCTACGCGCCGGGCGAGCCGGAAGAGGCGCGTCGCGCGGACCGCACGGCGAACGGTATCGCCATCGATCCGACGACCTGGAAGCAGATTCGCGATTCGGCTGCGACGTCGGGCATGCCGCAAGCGCAAATCGAACAGTTCGCAACCGCGCTGAAGTAATTCGCCGACGGCGTGCGCGGCAAATTGGTCAAGCCAGTTTGCCGCGCCGATCGCGATCAGCCGACCATATCCTTCTCGATCCACTCGACGACGGACGTGCGCTTCGGCTGCCAGCCGAGCATCTCGCGCGTGCGCTTGCTGCGCACGCGGCTGTTCGAGCCGAGCCCGTACGAGGCCATTTCATAGCCCCATTCCTCGATCGCGTCGTCGAGCGGCCAGTCCTCAGGCCCGCGCAGGTTCAGCGCCTTCGCCATCGCGGCGGTCATGTCGCGAAATTGCGCCTCGCCGCTTTCGACGAAATAGAACGTCCCCGCCGGAGATTTCTCCAGCGCGAGTCGATAGATCGCGACGACATCGTCGATATGCACGTTCGACCAGATATTCAGTCCGCGTCCCACGTGGCGCACGATGCCGCTCTTCTTCGCCTGCCGTTCCAGACGCGGCAACTGCACGCTCGTCGCGTCCGGCACCGCGCCGTGGCCGTAGATCAGCGTGTTGCAGAGCACGGCCGAGCGCACGCCGCGCTGCGCCGCTGCGAGCACGAGATTGTCGATCGCCACGCGCGGCGCCTTGTCGGGCGTCGGCTCGGGCAGGTCGTCCTCGGTGTAGATGTTGTCCGACGCCTCGCCGCCCGACGCGTCGCCGACGATGCTCGAACCGCTCGTATGCAGAAACGGCTTGTTCGACCCTTCCAGCGCGCCGATCAGCGCCTCGACCGCGCCGCGATGATCGCTGCTCGCCGCGTTGATGACCGCGTCGGCGGCACGGGCTTCGGCAACGAGCAGCGCCGTGTCGTCCAGACTACCGATCACCGGTTCGATGTTCAGGCGCTTCAGATCGTCGGCCTGCTCCGCGCGCCGGATGAGCCCGCGCACGCGATGTCCGTCGCGCGCGAGTCCCGCCGCAATCGATCCGCCGATGAAACCGCCCGCGCCCGTAATGAAGATGTTCATGTTTGTGCTCCATTGAATGTTCAAACTACGATGGGCACAGTATGAGCCGCTTCGACTTTCGCAAAAACGGTGATAGTCTCAAATGAAACTTGACTCAGAATCAACAATCCGCAACTGAGCTGCACTCAACCCGAACCGACGATGCCACCGATCGAAACCATCAATGCACCCGGCCTGCCGATTCCCGCCGGCCACTACAGTCACGCGACGCGCGCGGGCAATCTCGTCTGCGTGTCCGGCCAGTTGCCGATCCGCCCCGACGGCACGCATACCGGCGACCTGCCGTTCGAAGCGCAGGCCGAACAGACGCTCGCCAATCTGCGCACCGTGCTCGAAGCGGCGGGCGCGCGCCTGACGGATTGCATCGAAGTGACGGTGTATCTCGTTGGCGTGGAGCACTGGAAGACGTTCAACGAGATCTACGCGCGCCACTTCGGCGACAGGAAGCCGGCGCGCGCCGTCGTACCCGTCGGCGCGTTGCACTACGGCTATCTGCTCGAAATTGCCGCGCGCGCGTGGGTCGAGCACGCGTAGCCGCTACGCCAGATCCAGCGATTTCGTCAGATCGCCGAGCGGCGGCTGGCCGTTCGCGGCGAACGCGCGATCCCGGTTCGCCACGCCGTCGAGCGGCGCGAGATCGTGCACGCGCGAGATGAAGCGCAGGATCGAGTTGGTGTCGTACACGGTGTGATCGACATAGCCCTTTTTTGCGAACGGCGAGATCACGAGCGCGGGAATGCGCGAGCCCGGCCCCCAGCGGTCGCCCTTCGGCGGAGCGACGTGGTCCCACCAGCCGCCGTTTTCGTCGACGGTCACGATCACGACCGTGTTCTGCCACTGCGGCCCGCGCCGGATGTGCTCGATCACGTTCGTGATATGCCGGTCGCCCGAGGCAACATCGGCGTAACCCGCGTGCATGTTGAGATTGCCCTGCGGCTTGTAGAACGTGACGGCCGGCAGACGGCCCGCGTCGATGTCCGCGAGCAGCTTGTTCGTCGATGGATCGTCGCCCAGACCCGCGTCCCGCAGGTGCCGGGCGCGCGCCGCCGTGCCCGGCGCATAGTTCGCGAAGTAGTTGAACGGCTGATGGTGGTACTGAAAATCCGGCACCGCGCCGGTATCGCGATGCTCCAGCGCGTATTGCCACGCGCCGCTATACCAGGCCCAGTCGATGTTCTTGTCCGACAGCCGGTCGCCGATGGTCGCGTAGCTCTGCGGTGGCAGCACGAGCGCATTGGCACGGTCCGCGTAACGCGGATCGCCGTCTTTCGGCGGCGGCACATTGCTCGGCTGATACGGCGGGAACATGGTATTGACCGCGTAGCCGTCGGCGGTGAGCGCGCCGTCGCGGACGAACTTCGGGGGCCCTTCGAGCGCCGATTTGGGTGAATCGGGCGCGAGCTTCAGTCGCGAGCCGGTGGGATCGTCGCCTTCGACGACCGCGAGCAGTTTGGCCGCGGGACCGTTCTTCGCGTCGGGATAGAAGGGCGCCTGCGCGGAGATCAGGAAGATATGGTTCATCCACGAGCCGCCGAACGCCGACATGAAGAAGTTGTCGCAGAGCGTGTATTGCTGCGCGAGTCCCCAGAGCTTCAGCGTTTCGGGCGAGTTCTGGTAGTGACCCATCACGAGGCCGCCGGAGTCGCCCCACGCCGCGAACTGATTGTTGCGCCCGGCGTTGATCTGCATCTGGTTCTGATAGAAACGATGCACGAGATCACGCGTGATGACGGAATTGGGCAGCGGCGCACCTTGCGCGTCCATGATCTGGAACGGCGCGTTGCGCAGATCGACGATCTGCTGCTCGCTGATGGCAAAGCGCTTGCCGCCGACTTCCTGCGCCTGCGGCACCAGCCCGCCCCAGATTTTCGGCAGCGTCGGCATGGGCGTCACGCCGTCGCGGTCGAGCTGCGTATAGTGCGACGCCGGCACCGCCGTGAGCGGATACTGCACGCCCGGGTAGTTGCCGTAAAGATTGGTGAAGCTGCGGTTCTCCGCATAGATCACGACGATCTGCTGCACCTTCGCCGCCAGCGTGCGGTCGAGTTCGAGATCGGCTGCGGTCTTCGGCGTGGACGGCTTTTGTTCGAACAGATTGCACCCGCCGAGCGACAGGCCCGCGAGACCCACGCCAGCCGCAAGCAGCCGCCGCCGCGAGGGGTCCGCTGGTGTGTCGTTGCTGGAGGGAAGTTCGTGCTGCGGATGGTCGTTCTCGTTCATCGCCTGACTCCTCGTGACGTGCGGCACGCACCCGATGGCGCGCGCCCGCTTTATCGACGCCGAAAGATCACACGCCCCTCATGCGGCGCCCCGACTTGACCGCCCTGCGACTGGCGGATCAACTGAGCGGCAATGATGCCGCATCGTCGGGCCGCGGGAAACCCGGCCAAACGGCATAGGCAAAAAAACCGAACGTTGCGTAATTCGGCTTATATCTTTCGGCCGACTGGAATCCGCGATGCCGCGTGACTAACATCAACTGAACAACAGCTTTGCTCCGACGAGAACCAGCGTGGCGGCGAGCACCTGGCGCAGCAGTGCTTCGGGCGCCTTCGAGGACAGCATGCTGCCCACGGCAATGCCCGGAATCGAGCCCACGAGGAGCGAGGCGAGCAGCGACCAGTCGACCGAGCCGAGCATCCAGTGGCCCGCGCCGGCAATCAGCGTGAGCGGCACCGCGTGAGCCACGTCCGAGCCCACGATGCGCACGGTCGCAAGGCGCGGATAGAGCAGGAGCAACACGGTCACGCCGATCGCGCCCGCGCCCACGGAGGTGATCGAAACGAGCACGCCGAGAACCGCGCCGGTGAGTACAGTCCAGGCCGCCGTGCGTACGGGGTGTTCAGGCCGGCCGTGGCCCTTTTTGTAAGCGAAACGCGCGAGTTGCGGCCGGAAGATCAGGGAAACGGCAGTAATGAGAAGCGCGGTGCCGAGAATCACCTGGATCAGCCGCGCGGTGCCGGGCGCCGAGATGCCGTGCGTATGCAGGAAATACAGCGTGACGGCCGCCGCTGGCACGCTGCCCGCCGCGAGGCGGCCGGTGATGCGCCAGTCGACCGAGCCCTTGATGCCGTGCACGAGCGTGCCGGCAGTCTTGGTCGCGGCGGCGTATAACAGGTCGGTGCCCACGGCGGTCGCGGGATGGATGCCGAACAACAGCACCAGCAAGGGCGTCATCAGCGAACCGCCGCCCACGCCCGTCAGGCCGACCAGGAAGCCCACCGCGAGCCCTGAGGCAGAATAAAGTAAGTCGATATGCGGAAATGACATGCGCGCGGAGAACCCGTCAGGCGTGGTTGGGTCGAAAAACCGTCGATGATAGCGGGTAAGCCGCTCGGTTGCTGCATCAGAGCAACGCTGTCGGCACCTCGAACGCGTGACGGGTGATTCACGAATACCCTTCAGATTACTTTCAGGAAGGTGAGATGGACACACAGGAAAAGACGCAAGGACAGACGCAGCAACAACAGCAACAACAGATGCAGCAGGCGCAGCCGTCGCCCGCGAGCGTGGACGAGGCGTTCATTCCGACCGAGCGCTCCAACATGCCGAGCGAACGCCAATTCGTGCTGAAGTCCGGCAACACCTTCGCCGTCTACGATGCCAACGGCGACATTCGCGGCGGCGACGACGGTCTCTTCGTCAACGATACGCGCGTGCTCTCGGAGCTCGTCCTGACCTTCGGCGGGCGCGCGCCGTCGCTGCTTTCCGGCAGCGTATCGAGCGACAACGCCGTGTTCACCGCGCACCTGACGAACCGGCCCCTGCCGCCCATCGGCGGGGCGCGCACGCCTGAGGGCGTGATTCACGTCGAACGCAAGCGCGTGCTGTCGGGGCATGTGCTGCACGAGAGCATCGTGCTCACGAACTACGGCACCGAACCGTCCACCGTCCCGCTCTCCATTTCCTTCGCTGCGGATTTTCTCGATATGTTCGAGGTGCGCGGCGCCAAACGCGGCAAACGTGGCACCTTGCGGCCGCCTATGGTCGAAAACGGGGAAGTCGTGCTGCGCTACGTCGGTCTGGACGAAGTGGAGCGCACGGCGCGCATCCAGTTCACGCCGGCGCCGGATGTCCTCTCGCCCACGCGCGCCGACTACGCGCTGCATATTCAGTCGGAAACCGCGATTTCCGTGTATCTGTCGGTGACGGCGGTCACGCATGCCCTGAGCGACGCCAGCGAGGAAAGCAAGCGCAATGCGGCCGAAGCGGCCGAGTGCGCGCCCGAATCGGGTCGTCCGGCAATTCGCGAGGCGCTCGTCGAGGCGCATCGGCGCATGCGCGACAGACGTAAGGCGAGCGCGCGCGTGCGGTCGAGCAATCCGCTCTTCAGCGAATGGATCGACCGTTCGCTTGCCGATCTCGGTTTGCTCACGACCGATCTCGAAACCGGCCCGTATCCGTATGCGGGCATCCCGTGGTTCTCGACGGCGTTCGGGCGCGACGCGATCATCACATCGCTGCAAATGCTCTGGCTGCATCCAACGCTTGCGCGCGGCGTGCTGCGCTTTCTAGCCGCACATCAGGCGCGCGAGGACTCGGCGTTCCGCGATGCCGAAATCGGCAAGATCATGCACGAGACGCGCAAGAGCGAGATGGCCGCGACCGGCGAGGTGCCGTTCGCGCTGTATTACGGCGGGGTGGACAGCACGCCGCTCTTCATCGTGCTGGCGGGCGCCTACGCCGAGCGCACCGGCGATCACGCGCTGCTCGATGAAATCTGGCCCGCGCTGCAACTCGCGGCACAGTGGGTCGCGCGTCATTGCGACAAGAATCCGCACGGTCTGCTCGACTACCAGCGCGCCTCCGAGCACGGTCTCGCGAATCAGGGCTGGAAGGACAGCCAGGACTCCGTGTTCCACGCGGACGGGCGCTTCCCGATCGGCCCGATCGCGCTCGTCGAAGTGCAGGCGTACGCGTCGACCGCGTTTTCGACGATGGCGCGTCTCGCCCGCGAGCGCGGCGAAGACGAGCACGCGCACGAGTACGAACGGCGCGCGCGTCACATTCGCGAACGCGTCGAAGCGATGTACTGGATGCCGGAGGCGGAGTTCTACGGCATCGCGCTCGACGGCAAGGGCGATCTGTGCCGCGTGCTGTCGTCGAATGCGGGGCATCTGCTCGCGTTCGATCTCGTCGAGCGCAAGCGCGGCGAAGCCGTCGCGCGTCAGCTCGAATCGACGCTCTTTCACACGGGCTGGGGCGTGCGCACGCTGGCGGCAGGACAGCCGCGCTTCAATCCGATGTCGTATCACAACGGCTCGGTATGGCCGCACGACACGGCGCTGTGCGCGCGCGGACTCGCGCGCTACGGCGATCGCGGCGCGGCCGTCGGCCTGTTGCAGTCGTTGTTCGAAGCGGCGGTCACCTTCGATATGCGCCTGCCGGAACTGTTCTGCGGATTCACGCGCCAGCGCGGCGAGCGGCCGATCGCCTATCCGGTTGCGTGTCTGCCGCAGGCGTGGGCGGCGGGCGCACCGTTCATGGTGCTGGAAGCGTGTCTCGGCGTGACCGTCGATGCCGTCAACGATGAAGTCCGCATCGACCGGCCGGAGCTGCCGGAGGGCATCGACTGGCTGGAAATCGGCGATCTGCGCCTCGGTGACAAGACCGCGACGATCACTTTCCGGCGCGTCGGCGGGCAGGTGGTTCCGTCGGTGGAAGGGGACGTACGGGTGGTCGCCGTGCTTTGATGCGGCAGGCGCACAGCGCCACAGAGGCGCTGTGCGTGCGCCACGCGCTTAAACCGCCACGCTGCCGACGTAGTTCTCGGCGAGCGCGGTAGCGGCCGCGCGCGAGGTCGTCACGTGCTCCAGTTCCGCCACTTGCAGACGCTGCTCGAAGGGCGACGTGTCGTCGAGCTTGTGCAGCATGCGCGTCATCCACCACGAGAAATGCTCGGCGCGCCAGACGCGCTTGAGCGCCGTCGCGGTATAGCGCGCGAGTTGCTCCGTGCCGCCTTCCTTGTAGAAGTCGACGAGCGCGGCATTCAGCACACGCACATCCGACACAGCGAGGTTGAGGCCCTTCGCGCCGGTCGGCGGCACGATGTGCGCAGCGTCGCCCGCGAGGAAGAGCTTGCCCGACTGCATCGGCGTGGACACGAAGCTGCGCATGCCGACGATGTTCTTCTGGAAGATCTTGCCTTCGGTGATCTGCCAGCCGTCGGCGGTATCGACGCGTGCGTGCAATTCGGCCCAGATGCGGTCGTCGGACCAGGCATCGACCGTATCTTTCGGGTCGCACTGGAAGTACATGCGCTGCACGCCCGGCGAGCGCGTGCTGATGAGCGCGAAGCCGCGGTCGTGACGCGCGTAGATGAGTTCGTCGGAGGAGGGCGGCGCTTCGACCAGAATGCCGAACCAGCCGAACGGATAGATGCGCTGATAGTCCTGCCTGACCGCCTCGGGAATCGACTGGCGCGCAACGCCCTGCGAGCCGTCGCAGCCGATGATGAAGTCGCATTCCAGCTCTTCGTCGCTGCCTTCGTGCTGATACTTGATGCGCGGTTTGCGATCGCTGCCTTCCTGGAAGTCATGCAGCGACACGTTCGACACGTTGAACTTCAACGCGCCGTTCGCCGCGAGCCGCGCCGCGACCAGATCCTTGATGACTTCATGCTGCGCGTACACCGTGATCGAATGCCCGGTCAGTTCGGTCAGCGCGATGCGCCGGCGCTGGCCTTCGAACGCGAGCTCGAAGCCGTGATGCAGCGCGCCTTCGGCCTGCATGCGCGCGCCGATTCCGGCCTGATTGAGCGTGTCCATCGTGCCTTGTTCGAGCACGCCTGCGCGAATCGTCGATTCGATGTCGTTCTGGCTGCGGGCTTCGAGCACGACGGATTCGATGCCGCGCAGATGAAGCAGATGAGAGAGAAGAAGCCCGGCGGGGCCCGCGCCGATGATGCCGACCTGAGTACGCATGTTTGTCTCCGTGAGCCAGTGGTGATGTTGTGCGTACAGTGTCGGCAGAGCGGCCTTATGCCGCAACGCGATACGAAGGATAAGGTCTATCTGTTTTTGAGATAAAGGGCCGAAAATGGCCTGAAAATGCCTGATTTACGGGTAAATCCCTAGACGGCGCGGGCGCTTCGCCCGCGCCGCATGGCCTTATTCCGCTGCTTCTTCCTTCAACTGATTGCGCCGGTATTCCCCCTGGCGCGTGAGCATCCAGCCGGGATATTCCGCGGGCAACTGGCTCACTTCATCGAGCGCGGCGAGTTCGTCTTCGTTCAGGCGTACTTTCGTCGCGGCGATGTTGTCGTCGAGTTGCTCGATCCGCTTTGCCCCGATGATCACGCTCGACACGACTTTCTGATGCAGCAGCCACGCAAGCGCGATCTGCGCCACCGATACGCCCTTGGTCTCGGCCATGCGCCGCATCACGTCGACGCAGTCGTACGCGCGCTCGACGTTGACGGGCGGAAAATCGAACTTGGTGCGACGGCTGCCTTCCTCTTTTGCGCCATCGCGCGTGAATTTGCCCGACAGCAAGCCGCCCGCGAGCGGGCTCCACACCATCAGGCCCACGCTCTCGCTTTGCAGCAGCGGCACGATTTCGCGCTCCAGATCGCGGCCCGCGATCGTGTAGTACGCCTGCAGCGACTCGAAGCGCGCGAGCCCGAGCCGCTCGGAAATGCCGAGCGCCTTCATGATCTGCCACGCCGCCCAGTTCGACACGCCGATATAGCGCACATGCCCGTGCTGCACGAGATTGTCGAGCGCGCGCAGCGTTTCCTCGATCGGCGTCGCCGGATCGAAGCCGTGAATCTGGTACAGGTCGACGTGATCGAGTTGCAGGCGCTTGAGGCTCGCCTTCACGCCGTCGATGATGTGATAGCGCGACGCGCCGCGCGAATTCGCGCTCTTGGTGCCGGTTTCGCCGAGAATCTTCGTCGCGACGACCACGTTCTCGCGCGGCACCTTCAGATTCTTCAGCGCCTGCCCGGTGATGACTTCCGATTGACCGTCGGCGTAGACATCGGCGGTGTCGATGAAATTGATGCCCGCGTCGAGCGAGCGGCCGATCAGCTTGTCCGCATCGGCCTGCTGCAACTGGCCGATGTTGTCCCAGATTCCGCCCGTGCCGCCGCCGAACGTCATCGTGCCCAGGCACAGTTCAGAGACGAAAAGGCCGGTATTGCCGAATTTCCTGTAGCGCATGGTTGCTCCCGATTGACTGGAAAGGCGCGGCATCGCCCGAACTGCACGAGCTGATCAGCGCCGGCAATGCAGTATCGTCCCGGCGCGCGGCCGGCTCATAGCCTGATCCTGTTCAATCCTTGCCTGTTCCTGCAAACGCTGGGGGCGGCCGCGAGCAATCTCGCGCCCGCGCGAGTAAGCTTGTCGAATCCATCTCATCTTGAAAATGGTCCGGAAATCATGGCTTTGAACGACACGCCCGGTCTCGCCGCAAAAGAGAGTCACGACTCGCCGAAGGAAATGCGCCACGACGCCACGCCTGATCTCGCGCTCGATCAGGCGCGTCTCGATCTCGTCGCGCTGCTCGATCGTTTCACCGCCGGCTGCGAGGGCTCGGTCGAAACGCCGGTGCCGGGACTGGCCCTGCATCGCATCATGAATCCGGGCGGGCCGAAGCACGGCATCCAGACGCCCGCGCTTGCGCTGATCGCGCAGGGCAGCAAACGCCTGATGGTCGGCGACGAGGTCTATATCTACGATCCGATGCACTATCTGGTGTCGTCGGTCGATCTGCCCGTTTGCGGGCAGGTGTCGGTGGCGAGCGAGTCGGAGCCGTATCTCGGCATGCGGCTCGAGCTCGACGTCGAGGAAATCACCTCGCTGATCCAGGACGAACACCTGCCGCCCGCGACCCAGGCCGACGCCTCGCGCGGCCTGTACGTGAACCGCCTCGGCAACTCGATGCTCGATGCCGTGCTGCGCCTCCTGCGCCTCGTCGACGCGCCCGAGGACGTGCCGATCCTCGCGCCGCTCGTGAAGCGCGAGATTCTCTATCGCCTGCTGATGAACGGCTCGGGCGCGCGGCTGCGGCAGATCGCGTTGCAGGACAGCCAGACGCAGCGCATCGCGAAAGCGATCCAGTTGCTGCGTCAGCATTTCGACCAGCCGTTGCGCGTGGAGGATATCGCGCGCGACGTGCACATGAGCGTGTCGTCGCTGCATCATCATTTCAAGGCCGTCACGGCGATGAGTCCGCTGCAGTATCAGAAGCAGTTGCGGCTTCAGGAGGCGCGCCGCCTGATGATGCTCGATATCGTCGATGCCGCCACGGCCGCGCATCGCGTGGGTTATGAGAGCGCGTCGCAATTCAGTCGCGAGTACAGCCGCCTGTTCGGCGCGCCGCCGCTGCGCGACACGCGTCGCTGGCGCGATGCGACCGCAGCCGCAGCCGGCGTCTGACGAAGAAATTTCGATGAACCACTATTCACGAGCGCGCGAATGGTCTTGAATGGATTGCCGACTGGCGATGCGACGGCGCTGCCGCATCGATTTATTTCATCGTCCGCGGAATAGTGCAGCGCTACCGAACGTTCTACGGATACTTCTACAAAAAAGGAAAGATGAAATGAAGAAGCGCATCCAGATGTTCGCCGCTGCCGCAACGCTCGCAACCGCTTTCGCGTCGCTCGCTTCGTCCGCCTATGCTGCGGCGCCGAAAGAAGCGAACGGCATGTTCGTCGATGAAAACGGCATGACGCTCTATACCTTCGACAAAGATACGAAGGGCGGTGCGAGCGCCTGCACCGGCGGCTGCGCGCAGGCCTGGCCCGCCGCGATGGCGAGCGACTCCGACAAGCCGTCCGGCAAATGGACCATGGAAGCGGCCGATGGCGGCAAGCAATGGGCCTACGACGGCAAGCGCGTTTATCGCTTCGCCAAGGACACCAAGGCCGGCGACAAGAACGGGGACAATTTCCGCGACGTCTGGCACGTCGTGAAGCCCTGAGCGTTCACGCGCAAGGGAACGGAAAACTCGCGGTTCGGCGCGCGCGCGGAATAAAACGGCGCGCGCGCCGGTCAATCAATGAAACAGGTAACGATCATGAAACGATCGATCGGAGTGACGATGCTCCTGATCGCGCTGGCGTTCGGGCTGGCCATCGGCACGACCGGTTGCGCGAGTGGCACGCAAAGTGCACCGAATTCATCGGGTGCGCCGCGCGGGCCGGCCGGCGGAGGCAGCTACTGATGGCGCGCGTCACCGACGCTTCGTACGGGCAAGCGAGGGCACGGCTTTGAGCTTCGAGAGCGATCTGCTCGCGCATCTGCCGCAGTTGCGCCGCTATGCGCGCGCGCTGACGGGCGATCGCGCGTGGGCCGACGATCTCGTGCAGGATGCGACCGAGCGCGCGCTCAACCGCGCGAAGTCGTTCCAGGCGGGCACGAACCTGAGAGCGTGGCTGTTTACGATCATGCGCAACCTGTATATCGACCAGTTGCGCGGGCGCCGCGATATCGCCGTAGACGACGAAACCGCGCCCTGGCGTCAGATGGCCGCGCCGCGCGGGGAAGTCGACGGCCTCGTGCTGCGCGACGTGCAGCGCGCGCTTTACTGTCTGCCGGTCGAGCAGCGTGAGGTGATGCTGCTCGTGTGCGTCGAGGAAATGAGTTATCAGGAGGCATCCGTGGTGTTGAACGTGCCGACCGGAACCGTGATGTCGCGCCTGTCCAGGGCGCGGGAGCATATGCGCGTTCTGCTCGGTGAGGAATCGGGCCGCAAGTCGTCGCCGTCGTCGCTGAAAGTGGTGAGCCGCTCATGACCAATCAAGACCGTCCATCCGAAGGCGGCGACCGTATGGGTCCGCCCAAACCCGATCGCGATCTGCAGGCGCTGTCCGCTTTCATCGACGACGAACTGCATGGCGACGAGCGCGACGCCGTGGCCGAGCGCATCGCCAGCGATCCGGCCAGCGAGGCGACCGTCGCCGCGTATCGCGCGCAGGACAATGCGCTGCGCGCGATGTTCGCCGATCAGAGCGAACCGCAGGTCGTACGCCTGCGGCCGAGCAACCGCGAGCGTTATCTGATCGCGGCGTGTTTTATGGTCGTGGGTGTTGCGTGCGGATTCCTGCTGCACATGCTCGTGCCGGCGCTCGGCGACAAGCCGCGCTTCGCCGAGCGCGCGGATATCGCCTATGCGGTGTACGCGCCGGAGCAGCGGCACGCGGTGGAAGTGGCGGCGTCGCAGCAGGACCATCTCGTGACCTGGCTGTCGAAGCGGCTGAACCGCGCGGTGACGATTCCGTCGCTGGCGGAGTACGGCTTTCAGCTCGTCGGCGGGCGTCTGTTGCCGGATGAAGAGGGACCCGCCGCGCAGTTCATGTATCAGAACGCGGCCGGCGAACGGCTCACGCTTTACATGACGACGGCCACGATCAGACGCAACGACAGCAAGATTCGAACGCTCAAGGACGGCCAGCGCACGACGTTCTATTGGGCGTGGGATCGGGTCGGCTATGCGCTTTCGGGGCAGATCGGCGAAGCGAAGCTGCAGGCGATCGCCTATGACACCTGCAAGGAGCTTGGCGGCGATCCGAAGAGCTGGTGATTCCGCGTTACGTTTCGCGCGAACATACAAAAGCCGCAGCGGTTCATTTCGCTGCGGCTTTTCTCATGCGCTATTCCGTTCAATAGTAGCGATGCGCAGGCGGCGCCGGATGATGATGACGCTCCCATTCCTGACGTTGCCAGTAACGATGGCCATCCCAGTAACGTTCGCCATGCCAGCCCACGGTCACGTGATGGGGCGGGGCGTGATGCACTTCCGCCGAAGCGACGTTTGCGAGGCCCATGCCCAGTGCGGCGGCAAGGGAAGCGATCAGCAGGCTCTTCTTCGTCTTGTTCATGAGGTTTGCTCCTTGGTCGTTTGCTTTTCGATCGAAACCGCGATTCACGAGGGTGCAGTTTCGTGGTGTTTCAGTGTGGCTTCGGCAAGGCTTCAGTAGCGGTAGTAATCCCGGTGATGGTGATACCCGCCATCGCCCGGCACGACGATGCAGCCCGATAGCGCGCTGCTCAGCACCACGCCCAACGCTGCAAGGATCGCTAGTTTCTTCATGGGTTTCTCCGTGTGAATCCATGGAGACCAATGTAGCGGACCGCAAAATGACAAGCCGTGATCGTTTGTAAGCAAACGTGTAACCTGAAATATTTACGATGGGCGTATGTAAAAGCACGGCGGCCGTTGCACGCGGGCGCGCGACGCGTTATCCTAAACTACGATTCATCTTGTCGGAGTGAATATGTCCCATATCAGCACGGGCGTGGAGTACGCGTTGCACTGCATGCTCTATCTCGCGGAGCCGCCGCACGGCGTGCGCGAGGCGAGCGTGCGCGATCTCGCGGAATTGCAGGGCGTGCCGGCGGAGTATGTCGCCAAGCTCTTCACGAAGCTGCACAAGGCGGGGCTCGTCGTTGCGACCGAAGGCGCGCGCGGGGGTTTTGCGCTTGCGCGTCCGTCGCAGGAGATCAGCGTGCTCGATGTCGTCGATGCGATCGACGGCGACAAGGCGCTGTTCGATTGCCGCGAGATTCGCGCGCGTTGCGCGGTGTTCGGCGAGGACGCGCCGCCGTGGGCGACGAGCGGTGTGTGCGCCGTTCACGCTGTGATGAAGAACGCGGAGAAGCGCATGCGCGAGGCGTTGGCGGCGGATCGGCTGTCTGATCTTGCGAGCCGCATGCATGCGAAGGCGCCGCGTACGTTCGGACCACAGGTCGTCAAGTGGCTCGATGAGCGTACCGGTCAGCGGCGTGCTTCAAAGAATTAACTTGAAAGGGCTTTTGCTAAGGAATGCTATTTTCTAAGTTGAGGCAACCGTCAAGCATCAACGCACGATCCTGGGCTTCATATTCGGCGTGAGCGAAACACCGACCACGCGACCATCTCGCACGCCGCAGCGACTGTCCACGCGCGTCCACTGCGCCTTGCCGCGCGCCTTCGCGAACGCGCGCATCACGATGACCTGATCGACAGGAATCGGATTGCCGACACTAAAGATCGGAGTATCGTCGTCGATCTTCGCGGAGAGCACGCGCCGGTCGGGCACGATGAGCGTGTCGTACTTCGGCGCGTCTTCCACCCAGCGATCGAATGCCGCGACGCATTGCGCGACGGCCTCCGGCACGTGGAGCCTGGTCAGATACGCGTAATCCTCGGGCAGTTCCGGCGTTTCCTGCGCCTGAGCGAGCTGAAACATCGACGCCGACAGCGCGAGCGCAAACAAGGCGGGAGCAAGAGTGTTCTTCATGCGATGGGCGATGGCAAAAGGGGCGTTCGGGCAGACACGGACGCCTGCGCAGGAATGGCGCGAAGTATACCGTGTGAAGTTTTGTGACGTCGAGCGAATAGCGCATTTCGAATGCCGATCGAAAGCATTGCGCGCCGCGTTGTATCCTTTGATGCGGATGAACACACTTCGACGAGGTGCGCGATGAAAGCGGTGCGATGGTCGCAACAGGACGGCACGGGGCTCGAGCATCTCGTTCTGAACGAGACGCGCGATGGCGTCGTGACAGAAAGCGCGGTCGTGGGCGAAGACGAGTCGCATCCCTTCGGCCTCGTGTATCGGATCGAGTGCGATGCGCGCTGGCAGGTCACGCGTCTCGCGCTGAAGCTCGCGGGCGGCGCGACGCTCGATCTGCATCGAAGAGATGGCGACAACGGCGACGCCCACGCATGGAGCGATGCGAACGGCGAGCCGCAGGAGCTGCTGCGCGGCTGCATCGACGTGGACATCACCGCGACGCCTTTCACCAACACGTTGCCAATCCGCCGGCTGCAACTCGAGCGCGGCGAGCGGCGCGTGATTCGCGTCGTCTACGTGCGCGTGCCGGAACTCAGCGTGAGCGCGGTCGAACAGGCGTACACGTGCATCGAGCTGAATCATCGCTATCGTTACGAAGGGCTCGATACGGGCTTCACGGCGGACATCACCGTCGACGAAAGCGGCCTCGTGCTCGACTATCCGGGCCTGTACAAGCGCGTCGTGTGAGCTACTCTAACGCCTCAAACTGACTTTCAAACGATGAACGATACGACTTCCCCCCGTCTCACGAGCCTTTCCCACGGCGGCGGCTGCGGCTGCAAGATCGCGCCCGGCGTGCTCGCCGATCTGCTCAAACGCGCGACGCCGCTGCCCGCGTTTCCGAATCTTCTCGTCGGCAACGACACCGCCGACGACGCCGCCGTCTACCAACTCAACGACGAACAGGCAATCGTCGCGACGACGGACTTCTTCATGCCGATCGTCGACGATCCGTTCGACTTCGGCCGCATCGCCGCGACCAACGCGCTCTCCGATGTCTACGCGATGGGCGGCAAGCCGATACTCGCGCTCGCGCTCGTCGGCATGCCGATCAACGTGCTGCCGCATGAAGTGATCGCGCAGATTCTGAAGGGCGGGGAAGCGGTGTGCGCGCAAGCGGGCATTCCGGTGGCGGGCGGCCATTCGATCGATTCCGTCGAGCCGATCTACGGGCTCGCGGCGCTCGGCATCGTGCATCCGTCGCGCGTGAAGCGCAACGCCGCCGCGCGCGCGGGCGATGTGCTCGTGCTCGGCAAGCCGCTCGGCGTCGGCGTGCTGTCGGCGGCGCTGAAGAAGGACAAGCTCGACGCGGCGGGTTACAAAGCGATGATCGACGCGACGACCAAGCTCAACCGGCCCGGCGCGGAACTCGCGCAACTGGACGCCGTGCACGCGCTCACCGATGTCACCGGCTTCGGTCTGCTCGGCCACACGCTCGAACTCGCGCGCGGCGCGAAGCTGACGGCGCGCATCCGCTATGCGGACCTGCCGTGGCTGCCGCAGGTGCGCGAGTTCGTCAGCGCGGGCATCTACACGGGCGCATCGGGACGTAACTGGGCCGCGTATGGCAACGATATCTCGTTGAACATCGAAGGCGACGAGGCCCGCGCCTTGCTCACCGATCCGCAAACATCGGGCGGCCTGCTCGTATCGTGCGCGCCGCAAGCCGTGAACGACGTGCTCGCGATCTTCCGCGCCGACGGCTTCGACGATGCGGCGGTCATCGGCGAGATGATGGATGGCCCGAGCCGCGTCGACGTGATCTGAGCGAAGATAAAAGCGCATGAAGGAAGAATCCCCGAAAGCCATTTTCTACGCGCTCGCCGCGAACTTCGGCATTGCCGTCTGCAAGTTCGGTGCGGCGGCTTATACCGGTTCCGGCGCGATGTTCGCCGAAGCCATCCATTCCACCGCCGATTGCGGCAATCAGTTGCTGCTACTGTTCGGCCTGAAGCGCGCGCAGCAGCCCGCCAACGCGCTGCATCCGCTCGGCTCGGGGCGCGAGATCTATTTCTATGCGCTGATCGTCGCGCTCCTGCTGTTCTTCGTCGGCGGAGCGTTCTCGGTTTATGAAGGCGCGCATCGGCTGCTGCATCACGAACCGTTGTCGAATCCGCTCGTCGCGCTCGTGATTCTCGGCGTGTCGGTCGTGCTGGAGGCGTTCTCGCTCGCGGGCGCGATCCGCGAGATTCGCAAGGGCGCGCCGAACAAGACCTTATGGCGATGGTTCCGCGAAACGCGTGAGTCGGAACTGCTGGTCGTCGCGGGCGAGGATGTCGCCGCGCTGCTCGGTCTCGCGATCGCGTTCGCGGCTGTGCTCATGACGATGCTCACCGGCAATCCGGCCTACGATGCCGCGGGTTCGATCGGCGTGGGCGTGCTGTTGATGGTCGTCGCGTATCTCGTCGCGCGTGAAGTGAAGTCGATGATCGTCGGCGAATCCGCGAGTCCCGAAGTGCGCAAGGCAATCGATGCACACTTGAATGCGCGTCCCGAGATCACGCGCATCATCAGCCTCATCACGCTGCAATGGGGCAAACACGTGGTCGTCGCGGTGCAGGCCGAGATGATCGACTACGCCAGCGGACGCGCGATGATCGATGCGATCAACGTCATCGAAGAAGATCTGCAGCGTGCGTTTCCGCAAGTGCGCTGGGTGTTTTTCGAACCCGATATTGCGCGCGATCGCGATCAACCGGCGACGCTCTGATTCACACAGCGCACACAGAGCAGGCGCGCCACGTGCTACCGGGACCGTTTCTGCCGCGCTGTCGGCATCGCGCTAGCATATGGCGTGCGCGTCGTCCGCATCGAGTCCCTGACATTTCGTGATCTTCATCCGACATATGCGCAAATTGCTCCTTGCTGTGCTGCTCGTCGTCGTGTCGAGCGTCTTACCTATCCTTTCGCAGTCCTGCTTCGCCGCAGCCGATGCCGCGCAGCACGCGTCGCAGCCAGCCGTCGCGCTGACGCCGCAACAGGCGCGCGACGCCCTCTCGGTGCTCAACGATCCAGCGCGCCGCTCGCAGGTCGCGGACACGCTGCGCGCCATTGCGGCAGCCGGCGCGCTGGCCGCGCCCGCGAGCGCGCCGCAGTCCGCATCGACGGCGGCCGCGACGCCCGCATCGGGCGCGTCCAGCGTGCTCGCGCATTCGCTGACCGCGAACGGTCTCGCATCGCAATTGTCGCGGCAGGCGGGGCACTGGCTCGTGCAGATCGGCGGAGGACTGCGGCATTCGACCGTCGCGCTGCTCGATTTCGGCTCGGTGACGTCATGGTGGCGCGACCGCACATCGACCGATGGCGGACGCGCGCTCATCGGGCACGTCGCATGGACCGTGCTGGCGTCGCTGTTACCCGCGCTGCTGCTCGAATTCCTGTGCTCGCGGCTGCTCAGGCGGCCACGCGCGCGGATCGCGGCGCGGGGCGTCGCCGATGCGGAGGAGCAGGACCCGGACCTCGTGCGCCAGCAACGCGCCGCCGAGCGCGCGGAAGACGCCGCCGAGCGAAGCGGCGACGAAACCGCGCTGCATCTCGCCGAACGCAATGTCGACAGTGCGCGCGGTCAGCGTCATGCGGCGCGTCACTGGACGCTGCTGCAACGCCTGCCGAGCGCGCTGCTGTACGGCTTGCTGTCGCTCGTTCCGCTGGTCGTGTTCATCGCTGCCGTCACGCTGCTGATGTCGGTTTTCATCGACGACAACACGCTCGAAGCGCACGTCGCGGGCTCGCTCATCGACGTTTATCTCGTGTGCCGCGCGATCGTCATCGTGAGCGGCTTCTTCGTCGCGCCGCGTGCGCCCGGCCTGCGTCTCATCCAGATGCGCGATGTCTACGCGACGTACACGCATCGCTGGGTGTACCGCATCGTGTGCGTCGCGGGCGCGGGCCTCGCGCTCGCCAACGCGGCCGAGCCGCTCGGGTTGTCCGGAGACGCGCGCATCGCGATTACGAAGGCCGTGCTGCTGGTCGTGCATGTGATGATCGCGTACATGATCTTCGAATGCCGCACGCCGGTGGCCGAGCGCATTCGCGGCGGCTCGCGGGCGAACCGTTCCTTCAGGCTCTTCGGCAACTGGGTGGCCGATGTCTGGGCGGGCGTCGCGATCTTCTTCGTGCTCGCGCTCTGGTTCGTGTGGGCGCTCGACGTGCAGAACGGCTACCGGACGCTCTTTCATCTGGGCGGGCTGTCGCTGCTCGTGCTCGTCGCCGCGCGCGTGGTGGCGATCGTCGCGTTCGGCGCGCTCGGGCGCCTGTTCCATCGCGAAGACGAGGACGATTTCGCCGGCCAGTCGATCCTGCGCCGCCGCGCGTATCGCTATTACCCGGTGTTGCGGCGTGTCGTGCAGGCGCTCATTTCGGTCGTCACGGTGATCGCGCTCCTGCAGGTATGGCACATCGACATCGTGCATTTCTTCACGTCGGGCGGGGTCGGCAACCGGCTCGCGTCGGCGCTCGTCACGATCGTGTTCGCCGCCCTGTTCGCCGTGCTCGTGTGGGAGGCGGCCAACATCGCGGTCGAGCAGCGGCTCGAGCAATGGACCGCGAGCGGCGAGCGTGTGCGCGCCGCGCGCCTGCGCACGCTGCTGCCGATGATGCGCACCGGCCTGTTCATCGTGATCGCGATGGTCGTCGTCCTGACGGGGCTCTCGGAGATCGGCGTGAACACCGCGCCTTTGCTCGCGAGCGCGAGCATCTTCGGCGTGGCGCTCGGCTTCGGCTCGCAGAAGCTCGTGCAGGATCTCATCACCGGCATTTTCCTGTTGATGGAAAACGCGATGCAGGTCGGCGACTGGGTGACGCTCGCGGGCGTCTCGGGCACGGTCGAATATCTGTCGATCCGCACGGTGCGCCTGCGCGGCGGCGACGGCTCGCTCTACACGGTGCCGTTCAGCTCGGTGTCGACGGTGAACAACACGAATCGCGGCATCGGCAACGCTGCGGTGCGCGTGTCGATCGCGCTCGGCCAGGATGTCGATCTCGCGATCTCCACGCTGAAGGAAATCGGCGCGGCGTTGCGCAATGACGAAGCGTTCCGCGACGGCATTCTCTCCGACTTCAGCTTCTGGGGCGTCGATGCCGTCGATGGCTCGACCGTCACGCTCGCCGGCCAGATTCAATGCCGCGACAGCGCGCGCTGGCCGGTGCAGCGCGAGTTCAACCGGCGCATTCTCAACGAGTTCACGGCGCGCGGCATCGAGATCGCGAATCCGCAGCGCAATTTCGTGATCGTGAACGGCGGCGATCAGGCGCCCGTGCCGGATGCGGACGAAGCCGGCGCGGATCAGCGCGGCGAGCCGTCGAAGGCCGCGCAGCATCCGACGAACGAGGCGGCGGGTTCGGCGAACGTCGCCTCGAATGCGCCGCCGCCACGGGCCTCGCAAGGCGGGTCGTGATCCTATAATCGTTCGGCCTGATCGCGCCCCTCGTACTGTCGACGGGCGCGATCTTCTTTCGAAGGTCGAACGTTCACGAGGTCACGCCTGCCATGACAGTCGCCGCATCGCAATCGAACAAGACAACGAAGAAACTCGGGAACGCCGTCGTCGCGATGACCGTCGCGGCGGGTTTCGCCGGATGCGCCTCCGCGCCGCCATCGTCCGACAGCGCGGGCGGGGCGCGTGCGGTCAAGGTCATGATCGTCACGATGTTCGCGCCCGAGGCCAAACCCTGGCTCGACAGGCTCGGCCCGTGGGACGCGGTCAAGGTGGCCGGCCTGTCGCCCGATTATCCCGAGGTGCATTGCAACCGCGACGACGTGTGCGTCGTCACGACGGGCATGGGCCACACCAACGCGGCCGCTTCGACGATGGCGCTCGCGTTCTCCGACCGTTTCGACTTGCGCGGCACGTACTTCCTGATCGCCGGGATCGCGGGCATCGATCCGGCGCAGGGCACGGTCGGCTCGGCGGCATGGGCGAAGTATCTCGTCGATTTCGGTCCGCAATGGGAGCTCGACGCCCGCGAAAAGCCCGCTCGCTGGCCGAGCGGATTCACCGGCATCAACACGAAAGGGCCCAACGAGAAACCGGCGCCCGACTATCGCACGGAGATGTTCGCGCTGAACGCGACACTCGCCGACACGGCTTTCGCGCTCTCGTGCAACGTCGCGCTCTCCGACAGCGCCGAGGCCAGGGCCGCGCGCGCGAAGTTCAATTACGCGCCGGCGAACCGGCCGCCGCGCGTGATCCAGTGCGACACGCTCGCGGGCGATACGTGGTGGTCGGGTAAATACATCGGCGAGCGGGCGCGCGCGTGGACGCGGCTCCTGACGGATGGCCGCGGCGTCTATTGCACGACGCAGCAGGAGGATAACGCGACCTACGAGGCGCTCAAGCGCGCGGCGAGCGTGCAACGGGTGGATGTGTCGCGGGTGGCCGTGTTGCGTGCGGGCTCGGATTTCGACCGTCCTTACAAGGGTCAATCCGCAGCCGACAATCTTTTGAACTACGCGGCGCAGGGCGGCTTCACGCCGGCCATCGAAAACCTGTACAGGGCCGGTAATCCATTCGTACAGGATGTTGTTACACATTGGGACGCCTGGCGAAAGGGCGTACCGCAAAGGTAACAAGCCACGTTACAAACTCGGGTAACAAAGCCCGTAACATCGACGTAACAAGCCATAAGAAATTATTACCTCATCGATCGTCTATCGGTAAAGGCGGTCAAGATGGCTGTTTTTGGCTATTTCTCGTCTGATGAATCATCTCAAAAATAGCGGTCCGGGGTGTCAACCGGATCGCGCAATCCCCCGTTATTGCTGGCGGCACGCGATTACTACGATCAAAACAAAGCCGCGCCGATTTGCCGCGTAAAACATCAGAAGAATAGAAATCGCATGGCAAAAGCGACCGAATTCGACAGACCGAAAAAATTACCGATCCAAAGTGTTGTTTGCAACAAAATATTATTGAGATGCTCTTGCTTTGGATTTAGACCGTACTTAGAATTCGTCTCACGGTGGTTGTTACAAGATGTAACTCACTGAAACAAAGATTACGCAGTACGTAGCCGGGGCAGGACAAGCCCGGTGAGGCACAAAAAAGATATCGGCAAAAAGCCGGCGGGAAATTCGGGGATTTACTGGAAGTTGCAACCATGAACGGTCGCGAAACGCTGGAATCGATCCGGGAAATCAACTTGTCGTACATCATGCTCGCGCAGCGTCTGTTGCGCGAGGACCGCGCCATCGGCATGTTCCGGCTCGGTCTTTCGGCGGAACTCGCCGATCTGCTGTCGGGGCTGACGCTCGCACAGGTCGTCAAGCTCGCGTCGTCGGATAACCTGCTTTGCGCTTTCCGCTTCAACGATCACACGATGCTGTCGGCCTTGACGCAACCCGCCAAGAATGCGGACATCGCGCCGACGCACGCGGCAATCCTGCTGGCTGGCCAGCCGGCCGAACAGTTCGCTTAAGGTGACCAAGGTGACGGAGCGAGCCATGCTGAAGAAGAGCCTCACTGAAGACGCCCAGGAAGTATTCCGCGCCATCGCGCTGATCGAGCTCGGCGCGCGCATGCAAGTGCTGGAGAGCGAACTGACGCTCTCGCGCGACCGCATGATCCGTCTGTATCGCGAAGTGAAGGGTGTATCGCCGCCGAAGGGCATGCTGCCGTTCTCGGCCGACTGGTACATGACGTGGCTGGCCAATATCCACGCATCGCTTTTCTATAACACCTATACGTTCCTGAAGAACGAAGCTGGCTGTTCGCATCTCGATGCGTTGACCAAAGGGTATCGGCTGTATCTCGAGCACTGCAATCATAGCGGCGCCGAGGCGGTACTCGACCTTACGCGGGCCTGGACTCTTGTGCGCTTCTTCGACGCGGGCATGCTGCAGATGACGCCGTGCTGCCGCTGCACCGGGAAGTTTGTCGCACACAAACATGATTTGCAGAACAACGTGGTGTGCGGGGCCTGCCAGCCGCCGTCACGCGCGGGGAAGACCAAGAAAGCGGCGGCCGCGAAACAGGCCAGTCAAGAAGCCGCTCTGGAGGTGGTGATGTCGAAGAACGAAGTGCCGGAGCATGCGGAGCACACGGTACTCGGTAACGTAGCGGCGTTACAGCCGCAACGGGCAGGCCTGGTCGCACAGGCTGCTTAGGCGGTAGCGGCGGCGGCCGTTCTCCGGGGACCGTCCGCAAGGATGGTGGGCGACCGGCTTGCCGCTACCGCGTTTTACTTCGCTTGTCTTTTTCCCGAATCCTTTTATGAATGCCGCAGCCCGGCGCCGATTGGCGAGCCGGGCTGTTTTGTTTTGCCGCCAAGTAAAATACGTCGATGGCACGCGCTCTCGAAGGTATCGGCTTGGCTTCCGCACAACAGGGTTTTCTGCTGACTCGTCACTGGCGCGACACCGCGGCCGGTGCGGAGGTCGATTTCTGGCTCGCCACCGACGACGGCCCGAGGAAAATCCGCATCGGCTTGCAGACGAGCGTCGCGTTCATCCGTGCGGAGGATCGCGCGAAGGCCGAGCCGGTCGTGGCCGGCGTGCGGGACGCTTATTTACGCGAATTGCCGCTCAGGGATTTTCGTCAGAAGCCGGTGCTCGGACTCTATTGCCCGCAGTATCGCCAGTTGCTCGCGCTCGAAAAGAATCTGCGCGGCGCGGGCGTCAATGTCTTTGAAGCCGATATCCGTCCGCACGAGCGCTATCTGATGGAACGCTTCATCACGGCGCCGGTCCTGTTCGAAGGCGCGGGGCGCGACGTTTCCAGTGAGTTGAAGCCCGCGCCGGATTACCGGCCGTCGCTGAGAGTCGTGTCGCTCGATATCGAAACGAGCGTGAAGGGCGATCTTTACTCGATCGCGCTAGAAGGCTGCGGCGCGCGTCAGGTTTATATGCTCGGTCCGCCGAATGGCGATGCCGCGCAAACCAATTTTGCGCTCGATTATTGCGAAACCCGCGCCGACATGCTGCACCGTTTCAACGCATGGATCGCGCAGTACGATCCGGACGCGATCATCGGCTGGAACGTCGTGCAATTCGACTTGCGCATCCTTCAGCGACACGCCGACGACCACGGTGTGCCGCTCGCGCTGGGCCGCGACGGCAGCGCGGTCGAATGGCGCGAGCACGGCATGAAGCGCAATCACTTCTTTGTGTCGATCGCGGGCAGGCTCGTCATCGACGGCATCGAGGCGCTGCGTTCGGCGACGTGGAATTTTCCGTCGTTCAGTCTGGAATATGTCGCGCAGTCGCTGCTGGGGGAGGGCAAGGCGATCGACAGTCCGTACGCGCGCATGGACGAAATCGAGCGCCGCTTTCAGGAGGACAAGCCCGCGCTCGCGCGTTACAACCTGAACGATTGCGAACTGGTCACGAAGGTCTTCGAGAAAACGGAGTTGCTGCCGTTTCTGCTCGAACGCGCGACCGTGACCGGTTTGCAGGCCGATCGCAGCGGCGGCTCGGTCGCGGCGTTCACGCATCTGTACATGCCGCGGATGCATCGGCTGGGCTACGTCGCGCCGAATCTCGGCGACGTGCCCGAGGAAGCGAGTCCCGGCGGTTTCGTGATGGACTCGCGCCCCGGCCTCTACGATTCCGTGCTCGTGCTGGATTACAAGAGCCTGTATCCGTCGATCATCCGCACGTTTCTGATCGATCCGGCCGGGCTCGCGCAAGGCATGGCCATGCCCGATGACGCCGCCACCGTGCCCGGTTTTCGCGGCGCGCGCTTCTCACGCGACACGCATTGCCTGCCGGCGATCGTCGCGCAGGTGTGGGAAGGGCGCGAGGCTGCGAAACGCCAGCGCAACAAGCCGCTGTCGCAGGCGCTCAAGATCATCATGAACTCGTTTTACGGCGTGCTCGGGTCGAGCGGCTGCCGTTTCTTCGATCCGCGTCTCGCTTCGTCGATCACGATGCGCGGTCACGAGATCATGCATCGCACGCGCGAGTTGATCGAGGCGCGCGGCTACAGCGTCATCTATGGCGATACGGATTCGACCTTCGTCTGGCTGCGGCGCGCGCGCGACGAAGAGGACGCGGCGCGGATCGGGCGAGCGCTGGTCGCGCATGTGAACGAATACTGGCGCGACCATTTGCGCGAGACGTTCGGCCTCGACAGCGCGCTCGAACTGCAATTCGAGACGCACTTCAAACGCTTCCTCATGCCGACGATCCGCGGCACGGAAGAAGGCAGCAAGAAGCGCTACGCGGGGCTGACCGCGCGCGCGGACGGCAGCGAGGAAATCATCTACAAGGGTCTCGAGACCGTGCGGACCGACTGGACGCCGCTCGCGCAGCGCTTCCAGCAGGAGCTTTACATGCGCGTGTTCAAGGGCCGGGCGTATGAAGACTTCGTGCGCGATTACGTCGGGCGGACGCGACGTGGCGAGATGGATGAATTGCTGGTGTATCGCAAGCGCTTGCGCCGCACGCTCGGCGATTATCAGCGCAACGTGCCGCCACATGTTCGCGCCGCGCGCATCGCGGATGAATACAACGCGCGCGCCGGGCGTCCGCTGCAATATCAGAATGGCGGCTGGATCAGCTATGTGATGACCGTCGCCGGTCCCGAGCCGGTGGAGGCGCGTCAGGCGGCGATCGACTACGAGCATTATGTGAGCAAGCAGCTTCAGCCGGTTGCTGATGGCATCCTGCCGTTTCTGCGCGATGACTTCATCGCGTTGATGTCAGGGCAGAAGGAGCTGTTCTGAGTCAGAAGCGAAAACCAAACCCCGCCTCGATGATATCCGCGTCCCGGTCATACCGCGTGACCATGCGATTCCATGTCACCCGCGCGAGCCATCGACTCGCAAACCGATAACTCGCCGACACCGATACCAGCCCCGAAAATCGACCATCGCCGGTGCGATTCTGCGGCAGGTCGTCGTTCTGCGTGATCGACAGATACGGCCCAGCCCCGACGCCGAGCGTGAGCCTGTCATCGAAGAACGCCCGCGTCGCCCAGATCTGCGCAGCGACACCATCACGACGCGACTGCACGTGTCCGCCTTCATGCAGATACGACGCGGTGAAATCGACGTAATGCCACAGCCCGCGCCGATACTCGATGCTCTCCGCCAGATTCGTTTCAGAATCGGGGCTGTTCAGGATCGTCGTGCCGAGCATCACGGTGACTTCGTTGTTCGTGACGTTCGTCGTGCGCGGCACGGCGCGCGCGCGCGGTCCGCGGCCCTCGGGCGCGTCCAACTGATAGCCGATGCCGAACAGCAACGCGGTCGTGTCCGGGCCGCCGAAAGCCTGCACGCGATTGAGCTTCATCTCCGCGATCCAGCGGTTGTCGAAGTAATACGCCGCGCGCAGCGTGAACATGCCACCCCAGCCGTGCGTGTTCGAATAGTTGCCGCCCGCCTGCGCCTGACTCGTGTCGAAATAGCGGTACGGCCCCGCACCCGCCGACAGTTCCAGCCGGTCGTCCCGGAGCGGCAGTCTGCCCCAGAGCTGGAAGGCCTGCCCGTCGCGGTGATGATCGGGAATATGGCCTTCGTTCAGCCACGAAAAACTCCAGGCGGCGTAACGGCCGAGCCCTTCGCGATAGTTGACTTCCCAGGAGTACGTGTTCTGACTGCTGCTTTTGAGCGGGCCGGTGAGAAGGGAAAATTCCTGAGCGTGAGACGCCTTGCTGACCATGCCGAGCGCGGCGCATGCGATCACCCAGGCGGCGGTTCGGCAATGTCGTGCTTTTTTGGAGTATGTCATCGCGTGAGGTCGGATCGCGGAAACTTCCTGCATCGTTCGTCGGGGCGTGTTCGTCGCAGGATAACGGCTAAAGAAAAATGCTGCACGAAACGGATCTCATTTCGACGATCGACCGTGAAAGTGAAACGTTTGCGAGACGTCCTGGCCGCCAACGACCGAGACTTTCGTTTCGCCTGCGTTCGCAGCCACTCACACGCGGGGTTACGCGCTTCGCGGACCTTGCGTAGATTGACTGCATGACAATGCATTCAAGCAAGCGAGGTCAGCGGTGGACTCCACTCCTATCGAATATCGAGGCTGTGAGCTTTCGGTCATCGTCCGGCACACGGCCGGTGAATTTGTCGCGACGCTGCTGATCGAGCGGCCGGGCGGCCTGCGCCGTGCGATCGGACCGTTTCGCGCGTTTCCGACTGCGCAGGCCGCCGCGAACTTCGCGATCGAATGCGGCAAGTCGGAACTCGACGGCCGTATGGCCGCGCGCGGACCGCAGGTCGCGGTGTCGGGCTGAAGTCATCGGCGGGTTTGCGATAACATCGTTTTCCGCACCTGCTGCATGATGACGATGTTCGGATATCGAACCATTTCGCTGCTCGCGCTCGCCGCGATCGTCCCCGCTTGCGCGACGCCGGCCAAAGAGACGTGCGCGCCGGGAGAGCAGCGCGTCGTCGACGAACGCCTCTACTTCGGCACCGGGCGCGCGAAGGGCGACGTCACGCGCGAGGAATGGGACGACTTCCTGCGCGTCGAAGTCACGAAGCGTTTCGCGCAAGGTTTCACCGTCTGGCAGGCATATGGACAGTGGCGCACGGCCGATGGCGCCATCGTGCGCGAAGCCACCTACGTGCTGAACCTCGTGCATCCCGACGATCAAACCAGCGAAACGGCCGTCGGCGACATCCGCGAGCGCTATCGGACGCGCTTCGACCAGGAGTCGACGATGCGCGTGAGACACGCGGTGTGCGCGTCCTTCTAGAAAATCAAGAGAATCGGCGGATTCCTAGCGTCGCTCGCCCCGTTTGACTCAATAATTTACAAATCTGCGGAACGGGCCGTATATGCTCGGACGCTTGATGCGGGCGGGTCGCCCGCGTTCTCCTTGTATTTCGAATT
This sequence comes from Caballeronia sp. NK8, assembly GCF_018408855.1. Taxonomy (GTDB): domain Bacteria; phylum Pseudomonadota; class Gammaproteobacteria; order Burkholderiales; family Burkholderiaceae; genus Caballeronia. The sequence continues at coordinate 708,828 of NZ_AP024323.1, forward strand.
CGGTCTCTCGATTCCTGAACTGCCATGGTTACTCTGATTAGCTGTTTCTCTAATCGCAACGCGACATCGTCACTCGACAACCATGTGGAATATTGCCGGCGCACTCAGGTGAAACATCGCTTTCAGCCGATGTCGAGCTGCGTCGATTCGATCGAACTCCGCACGCTCTACAAGTATCAACTGGTGAGCGACATGCTGCGGGAAGCGCAAGAGGGCGAGCTCGTCATCTTCGCCACGGAAAACGCGCTGTTCATTCGCTTTCACGACTTCGAGCAGATCATGGCCGGCCGCGACGTGCTGCTGACCAAAGGTCATTTCGGCGTCAACAGCGAAATGTTCGTGCTGAGAAGCACCGAAGAGAACCGTCGCATCGCGCGGGGCCTCGCCGCGCGCTGCCGCCAGTACTACGAATACGGCCAATTCGTCACCGAGGAAGCCTTGCTCGAGGACCTGCCCACGGTGCCCGATTGGGATGATCTGAACGGCGTGGTGCCGATCGCATCGATGTGGTCGGGCCAGCATCCGGAACTTCGCAACAGGGAAATCACCGCAGTTTCGCTCATCTACACGCCGCGTCTCTATAGCAAGTACGGCCCGCAGTGGCGCGCGGTGTTCGCGCGCCATGTCAACGCATGCCATGCAGCCGGCGAGCTGCGCATTTTCGGGGGCGAGGCGCCGCTATCGAGCGATTCGAACGAGCCGCTTTCGGTCTATCAGCCGGGGCAATCCATCGCGGTCGTGATGCTTTATACGCCGAATATCGCGAGCTATGCCCGCTTCGGGGAAGCGAGCATGCGCGCCTATTGCGAGCGCAACGGCTATACGCTTTACGTGCATCGCGACGTGCCGCCGGATTTCGGACGCGACGCCTGCGGCAACTGGGCCAAGCCGTTCCTGCTCCGCAAATATCTGCCGCAGCACGAATGGGTCTTCTGGATGGACGCGGACATCATCGCGATGAACCAGTCGGTGAGGCTCGAGACGTTCACCGAAGGGCGCGAACGCGTGCTGACCGCGGATATCTGCGGCTGGCGTCTCAACTCGGGCGTGATGGGTTTCCGCAACACCGAAACGAACGCGCGCGTGCTCGACGCCATACTCGCGAAGGTGAGAGAAATCGAGGACGTCAGTTACACGTTCTCGAATCAGGGCGATCAGTACATCTTCATGGAGCAACTGATCGCGCACGGTCTGTGTCCCGAGATGGACTCGGCCGAACTCGTGAGCTTCAGGGAACTGAACACGCCGTGGTACTACGCGGACCAAAACACGTTCCTGTGCCACTTTCACGGCCTGAGCACCGAAATGCGGACGCTGTATATGTCGATGGATACCGTGCCCGACGGCGGCTTCGAAGCCATCGAACGGGACGTGCCGCGCCCGGCATTCGGCGCCGTGCCACGCACGCAAATCCTGATCCGCGCGACCGCGTGATATTCGCGTGGCCGTCGAAGGCCACGCGCACGCCGCTTACGCGCCGGCCATCTTTCTCATGACGCGCACGCGCGGATCGACGACTTCCTGCAACGCCGGCTCCTCGGCGAGATTCCAGGCAAATCCGCGCGCACGCACCCGGCGCGTCGGCTTGACGTTCTGACGCCTGCGCACCAGTGAGCGCACGGCGCGAGCGAGCGCGAGATCGATCGCCCCGCGCCAGTCGCGCGCAATCGACGTCGCCACGACCTTGTTGTCCCGATTCAGCTGCACCTCAACCTGACAGCGCTTGTCGACGCCGCCGCGCGGCCCGTTGATGTCGGACAGGCTGACAGTCGCCTTCGAGATCAGCCACGCGAGGCGGCGAAACACGAATTCGCTGCGCGCCTTCGCGAGTTCGTGCATCGCAATGGCTTCGGGGTCGCGGGACTTGAACAGGACTTTCATTGACGCCTCCTTGTTGAACGTGGATTCAGAGTAAGGCGTCCGTGAGGTGCGAAAAAGCAGAACCGACGGAACAACAAGTTCGGAAAAACCGAAGTTCAGTCATGAGCCACCGCGAGAAGCTGCTGCGTCAACGGATGATGCCGCCCGCGCCGCGATACGATCGCATGCACTTCCTCCTTCACCTCGGGCGAGCGGCCGAGCCAGCGTAGGCCGCGTAACAGCGGCACATCGCCCGCGCCGAATTCCGCGAGCGGAAACACGCCGAGGCCGCGCGCGCCGAACACGGCCATCAGCGCGCTGTCCTCGAATTCGCCGACGATACGCGGCGCGATGCCTTGCGTCTCCAGCCAGCGATCTAGCCGCGCGCGCAGCGACGAATGGCCCGTCGGCAGCAGCATGGGCAACGATGCGAGACTGCGCGGGAACTGGTCGATGGCGCTCTTGCGCACGAGGGAAGCGGGTCCGTACCAATCCACCGGCGACGCGATCAGCCGCTCGCTCGTGAGACGCAGATTCTGATTGTGCGGCGCGGCGTGGCTCGCCAGCACCAGATCGAGCCGATGCAGCGCCAGCTCGCCGAGCAGTTCATCGGTTTCGCCTTCGTGACAGAGCAGGCGCAGCGACGGATTGCCGAGCACCGGCGCGAGCAGCGCATGCGCTGCAAGCTTGGAGATGCCGTCCGACAGCCCCACCGCGAGACGCGCGAGCGTGCCGCTCGCCGCTTCGCGCACTTCGTCCTGAATCAGCTGGCCGATCTGAAAGATTTCCTCGGCGCGCGCGAATGCCGCCTGTCCCGCTTCGGTCATCGTGACGCCGCGTCCCGCGGGTTTGAGCAGTTGATGACCGAGCGCTTTTTCCAGTTCGCGCACTTGCGCGCTGATGGTCTGCACGGCCATGTCGAGCCGTTCCGCCGCGCGCGCGAAGCCGCCTTCCTTAACGACTACCCAGAAGTAATGCAGATGCCGATAGTTGAGCATGTGTACCTCGTCTTCGCCTTCTTTCGCAAAACGGGTTACTTCGAAAAAACCGAAGCATGGCTTCGATTATCGCTGATTTTTCCGGACGAGAGATCGGCCGATGATGGCGCGATACATCCAGTCAATCAAAACTCTCCCTGCTCATGGAATATCTCCTTTCGCTTGCCGTCGATCCCGCCGTATGGGCCGCACTCGTCACGCTGATCGTGACGGAAGTCGTGCTCGGCATCGACAATCTCGTCTTCATTTCCATTCTCAGCAACAAACTGCCCGTCGCACAACGCGCGCGTACCCAGCGTATCGGCATCCTGCTCGCGCTCGTCATGCGGCTCGCGCTGCTCGGCACGGTCGCGTGGATCACGCAATTGACCGCGCCGGTGTTCTCGCTTTTCGATCACGCTTTCTCGTGGCGCGATCTCATTCTGCTCGCGGGCGGCCTGTTCCTCGTCTGGAAGGCGACCAAGGAAATGCATCATCACCTCAGAAAGGATCACGACGATGCGCCGGGTATCGCGTCGAGCGTCGTCAGCATCACGGCGTGGTCCGCGATCGGCCAGATCCTGCTGCTCGACCTCGTGTTCTCGGTCGACAGCATCATCACGGCGGTCGGCATGACCGAGCATCTGCCGATCATGTACATCGCCGTCATCTTCGCCGTCGCGACGATGCTCTTCGCCGCGCAGCCGCTCTCGCGCTTCATCGAACGTAATCCGACGGTCGTCACGCTGGCGCTCTCGTTCCTGCTCGTGATCGCGATGACGCTGATCGCCGAAGGTTTCGGAACTCACGTACCGAAGGGCTACATCTATGCGGCGATGGGTTTTGCCGGATTCGTCGAAGGGTTGAACCTGCTCGCGCGTCGCGGCAAGGGCAAGCGCGAAAGGGATATGCAAACTCAAAGCCGCGCGCGCCTCGATGGCGTTTCCGGCTGACCCTCGAGCCGGCGTGCGCGCTTCGCTTATCCACAGTTTCTGTGCACAAGCACGGTTGCAGTTGCATACCTCAGTTGCGCTGGCTTAGAGCTAAGGTATGTTTAGTGCCACAGCCTTAATGTTCATGGAGTTTGTTATGTGAGCACCCCTCTCACCACGACCACGACCACGACCAATAATCAGAAGAAAAAGACTACGCCGACGAGTACCGGGAAGCCGCAGGAATCGAAAGCCCCGACGCCACGCAGAAGCCGACCCATCCGAGGGAAAACGAACAGATCGAGGCATTCGCACAGGTGTTCGCACAAAAGTTCGAAGTGCCGCCGATCCTCGTTCGCTTCGAGAATGGCAAGTGGCTAATCGTTGACGGCCATTTGCGAACCAAGGGTGGCCGCCATGTTTCTGACGCGAAAAGCTACGGACTTCATCTTTTTCGCGTCAAAAGTATGACCACACTACTCAGTATCGCCGCCCTTGAAGCCGCCATTGAGCGCCTGGAAGGCGTCGCTGTGAAAAATCCTTCTGATACAGGGCGCTAAGAAAACCGTTCGTCCGTCGAGTATCGATCTGCCCTTGTTGCCAGCCTATTCATTCGACATACAGGCCGATGGCTGTTTAAGCATCGCGCGATGGAAGAAAACGCGCTTCGAGCCTTCGTATCCCGGCTGACCATCGACTGGTCGCTGAAGAACGCCGCCTTCATCTGCGCCATGACGACCGTCTTGCCGAGCTGCGAGAGGTCGGGGATGGCGTGGGTTCGACCAGGGTGGGCGCGTCGGCGCTGCCCTGAAACAGGACGCGCATCCACGCGACCAGTACGTCGTTTTTGTGCTAGGTGAGACTGACGTGAATATCGATGCCGGAGTCCGCGACGAGCTGGGCGTCGCACGGATCGAGGATGCCGTGGTACTGGCGGTAGGAGTTGTTCGGCGCTTCATCGACCGTGACCGCACCTATACGGTCGGTCGCGCGCCAGCGGCGGGCGCGGTCGGAGCGGGCGCGCACGAGCAGGGCTACCGGATCGAGCATCTTGGGGTCGGTGGGGGTGGCCTCGCCGGCCTCGGAGCGGGCCGAAGCGCGACGGTCTTGCGCGCGTTTGTTCGCGGAACCCGGCGGACGACCAGGACCGCGTTTCGTTGATGCGTGCGTGAGTGTGGACATATCGCCACCACAGGCACATGGACGGCTAATGCCAGCAAACGGAATGCTGGTCAATCCCAGCAGAATGCCCTGGACTGTTCCACATATCCCACAAAATCATTTCATTGTTTGATCGTTGATGCAGGATTGAAACGTAATACAACTAAAAAAATTCCGAAATACAGATTTAGTAGAAATCCTCTTTTGATATTACAGATTGCTTGCGGTATTCATATGATTACCCGAAAGGGATTTGACGTGACCCATTCGGGCGTTCCCCGTCGGTAATTCATTTGTTCATTTCATAGGATAGCTAAAATGCCAACCGAGTGCATGTTCAGCAAAAATTACTCTATCAACCTCAACCCTCCCGTCGATCTGAACATGACGGCGAAGCCCACGCCCGCGAGCGGCTTCAGTCAAGTAGGAGGCGTGTTCAGTTCCTCCCCGACTTCTACGGTCCAGTCTGAATGCAATGCAATGCAGGGCAGGACGGACAGGCACTCAAAGCGCGTGCTGATTCCGTCATCACGGATTTTAATAACTACATTGACGTAGATTCGACGCATCAGGCGATGCTTTTCGAAACGACTTATCGCGGTTTATTTTATGCGGTAAAAATCGAAAGCGACGCATGCCACTGGATCGGGGGCTACATTCCGCCTAACAACGGCGAGGTCGAGTTAGCAGATCCTGGCGACTCCGATGACAAGACGTGCATGAGTGGCGCGACGTGGAGCTTCTTCGTCACATTTTATATCGGCCCGACGTTTGTGCAGCCGACGTCACCGGTCTCATTCGAAAGTAAGCTAAATGCACACGGAATCTTTCGAATCTCGGGCGCGTCAGGGGACATCGACGAGCGACTGGTGCAGGTCGGCGATGTGAAGGCGAACGGAGCGATCTATCCGCAATAAAAGTTGCTGGTCGTCATCGAGGAGAGTCCTAATACCACGCTGCGCTGAAGTGTGCTTCGGAATTTTTCATCACTGAACGAATCGCTTCATACGACTCGCCTTCACTAACCAACCTAAAGCTCGACACCACTCAAGTGTCCCCAACGGTCATCTACTTGTTCATTTCATTAGGAGTTCTGATATGGCTACTGAATGCATGTTCAGCGCGAATTATGCGATCAATCTGTCGTTCGCGGAAGATTTCAAGGTTTCAGGCATGACACCGCCTTCCGCGGGATTCGAAAGTCTAGACTCTTATCGGCAACAAGCAACTTCAAGCCAAACTGTGAAGTCGGAATGCAACACAGGAAACGATGGTCAAGCACTGCAAGCGAAAACGACCTCCACGCAGGTCAAGGATGCGACCATTAACGTCACGTTTGCCAGCGGAGCACCGTCGCTTATAGCGCAAGCGTTTCCCACAACATATACAGGTCTTTATTACTGGGTCGGCATACAACGGGACGGTAGTACGGCTGACCCGACAGACTATCAAACATGTGTGCAAAAACTCTATGGAGCGCTTCCACCGCTGAGGCTCGCAGAGGTGGTTTTGGCGGACCCTGGGGATGCTAACGACAAGTACTGTATGGATGGAAAGGCGTGGCGTTTCTGGGTGGGCCTTGCTGCATCGTCGGAATATCGGGCACCGAGTTCGCCCGCCCAGTTCAAGAGCACGATCAACCCGCACGGCAACTTTAGAATTTCGGGTGCTACTGGCGATAAGGATCAGCGAATCGTAACAGTTCAGGCAGTAGACATACAGGGAACCGTTAGCGCGTAATCCCGCAATATCCCGTGAGCAGACTCCGGATACTGAGTATCCGGAGGAAATCAGCGTTATCGGTTTCCGGAAAGCAACACCGAAGCTCGACTGGCTCACAGAACCTGCTTCTTCCTCATCCTCTCAGCCACGCCACGCTCGTCCCTCATCGTCGACCGCTAAGATGCAAGCATCTTTAGGCTTCTTCGCCTCGACGCAGAAACAAGCTACTCGCTAGTCTGCACTCAGACGTTCGTAATCCTGTGAATCGTCATCAAGAAGCACATCATGCAAACGTTAAAAAAATCACTGTACGCTTTCGTCACGGCGGCACTCGTCATCGCCTCCCTCGCTGCATCGACGGAATCGTTCGCCGGTACGGTGTTTTTGTGGAAGTTCTGACCAATTCGGTAGCCGAATCTGAATGTATCGCAAAGATTCTCCAGAATATCGTCACTCATCACACCACCCTCCGTTGCCTGAGCCGCCTCGGCACGCCACCGTGTCACCCTCATCATCGACGGCCACGCGGGCGACGTGGGTACACAGATACTGGAACGCCTCGACCACGTGTGAGGTGCAGCCTTTCTCCGGTTCGTCCGCGTAGGCCACGCCAGCGGTACTCGTCGCGCGCAGCTTCTTATAGACATAAGACTTCCCAGCCCGTCGATCAGCACGGCGCACGCGGGGTCAATCACGCAGCCTGAGCGGCGGTTCAGCAACCGAGATGTCCACAGTTTCTGTGATCAACCCTGTGGACAAGCCGGGGGACGCGCGCGCTATCGCGTTGAAGAAACTGACGAAAGCCGCCACGCTTTCAAACACGAATTCGCCTTGCGTATCCCCCGGTAAGTGACTACGTTATGCGATAGCAACCGCTCAATCCTTTCGGTTCCCGAAACATCCGCAGAGGAAAGGTTGCGCGCCGCGGTCACCGCAATCAATCGTCGTCGGAATAAACAGAAGAGCCTGCGTCCGATTGGTCTGGACTTTGACCGTGGACTCGCTCCCTCGCAACCTCGGCGACAGGAGGGAAGAATGAGCCCGCATTGGGAGATCGGCACGGCAGGCGATGGTTTCGAGCGCGTCGCGCCGCAAGCGCTCGCGGCCATCGAGCGGATCGATCCATACATCGTGTGGGCCAACGCGACGCAGTATCGCGACCTCGGCGGCATCCCGGCCGACCGTATTCCGATCGCCATCGAGATGAAGCAGGGCGGCGACACGGCGCGGCAATTTGCACAGACGATCGAACGCAACGGCTGGCAGGACTGGATCTGGATGTCGGCGCTATATCGCGACCCGCCGCCCGCGCTCGAAGCGACGCGCTTCTGCACCGTGCATGTGACGCGCGAATTCTACGCGCGCCTGTCCACCGATCTCGCCGGCAGATTCGAGCGCTTCACGGAAGCACTCGCGATCACGTCGCATGCCGACGCGCACATGGACCGTGCACAGGTCGATCACGCGCCGATGCACGCGCGACTCGGCAACGCCGTCGTCGGCCTGTGCGACGACGATCTCGCGTTCACGCACCGGCGTTTTGCGGAGGACGCAAGCGGCGCGCGCACGCGCTTTCTCTGCTTCTGGAATCAGAACGATCCCGCCGATACCGCCGCCGATCTCGGCTACGGAAGCGAACTGCTCAAACATCAGATGGACGCGCTGCTGAGCGATGCGCGGCTGTCCGCCGAGACAGCGCAAGCATCGGGCGGTGCGCGCGTCTACAGTTTCGCAGGCAGCGATCACGACGATCATGACACGCACGAGCACGCGCCCTTGCCGATGATCGGCGTGCAACTCAAGAGATGCTGCCGCACGATGCGCCACGCCTTCGGTCCCTGTCTCGACGCCGAACTGCTCGATGCGGTCCGCTATATCGTGCAGCGCGCGCAGGAGATCGGCGGCGCGGCGTGTCACGCGCTCGTCAGCGTTAGCGCGGGCAATGCCGCATGGCGGCAGGATGGCAGTTCGCTCATCGAAAGCGCGCTCGACGAATTGATGGACACAGGCGCGTGCTCTGTCGTGCTGCCCACGGGCAACGTCGACATGTCGCGCTGCCGTGGCGCGCTGAAGATCGCGGAGCACACGATATCGGAGTTATGCTGGCCGGTGCGTGCGCAGTCTTCATCGCCGAGCCTCGCGGAAATCTGGTTCGCAAGCGACGCCACCGCGCCCAGCGTCGACGTGCAGATCGTGCCGCCCGGCGGGACGCAGAGCGGGTGGTTCACGCTCGGCGACGTCGGCGCTTACACGCGCGGCGGCGAAACGATCTGCACCGTGGTGCACCTCGGCCGTGGCGCGCGCGGCGACGGGCATATGATTCTCATCGCGCTCGCACCGACCGCGGCGCGCAGCGGCATGCGTCGCGCGGCGGCGGGCGAGTGGCGCATTCGCCTGAGGAACAACGCGCGCCCGAGCGTCACCGCCTATGCGTGGATGCGGTGCGACGAATCCTCCGACGAGACGCCGCCAGCGGAAGCCTGAACCACGCTCAACCGCGCGAATGGAGCGCGATGATCTCCTGAAGATCGAGATCGTGCTCCAGCGAATGCAGAAGCTCGTCGTGAATCTGTCCGGCGCGGTGCATGCGAAGCAACTCTGCGCGCCCGGCCGCGATCGCGGCGAGCACGACGTCGTAATGCGCGTGGCGCGCGTCCGTCGGAAACGTCTCCATGTCCTCGAAGCGCCTGGTGAGCCCCGCGCGATACGTGTACTGCTCCAGCAATCGAGGATGGATCACGTTGCCGTCGGCGTCGTGCACGAGCGGCTGAATCGCGGCCAGTTGCGCCGTCTCCATGCGCGCCCACGCCTGCGGCTCGCTGAGATGCCGCGACGAGCGCTCGTGCCCGCGCGTCAACCCAAGCCACGCGATCAGCGGGCCGATGGTCGCGCCTTGCAACAGCACCGTGACGAGAATCACCGCGAAGCCGGCGAACACGATGAGATCGCGGCCGGGCATCGCTTCGGGCAAGGACAGCGCGACCGCGAGCGTCACCACGCCGCGCATGCCGGCCCAGCTCACGACGGTCGCCGCGCGCCAGTCGGGCCCGGCCGCGCCGGCTGCTTCGCCGCTCGCACGCTTGCGGCCGGTCACGCGCCACGCGATCCACTTCAGCGCCTCGACACCGAATACCCACACGAAGCGCGACGCGATCACGACGGCGATCACCGCGACGGTCGCGGGCCCGAGCAGCGCGAATGCATCGCCGACGCCGCCTAGCCGCAGCGCGATGCCGCGCAACGACAGCCCGATCAGCACGAACACGAGCGCTTCCAGCACGAACACGACGACCTGCCAGAACGCCGTGCCGCGCATGCGTTGCGCCGCCGTGAACACTTCGTGCTGATGCCAGCCGACGACCATCCCGCACGTGACGGTCGCTATGACGCTCGACACGCCCAACTCCTCGCCCGCGATATAGCTGACCCACGACGTGAGCATCGATACGGTGATGACGAGGTAATCGTCTTCGAGCGCGCGCATGAGCTTCACGGCGATGAACCCCGCCACGATCCCGACGACGATCCCGCCGATGGCCAGCCCCGCGAAACTCGCGACGGCGCGCGGCGCGCTGAACACGCCGCTCATCGCCGCCACGAGCGCGAAGCGAAACAGCACGAGGCCGGCTGCATCGTTGAGCAGGCTTTCGCCTTCGAGCAGCACCATCAGACGGCGCGGCAGCGCGACGCGTTCGAGCACGGCCTTTGCGGCGACGGCGTCGGGCGGCGACACGACCGCGCCGAGCGCAAAGCACGCGGCCCACGGCAGCGCGGGCACGACGAGATGCACCGCGACGCCGACGACGAAGGTCGTGAACGCCACCGCGCCGATCGCGAGCAGCAGGATGCCGCTCAGGTTGCGCTTGAAATCGTCCCAGACGAAGAAGTACGCGCCGTACATCAGAAGCGGCGGCAGAAACACGACGAGCACGAGCTCCGGGTCGAGTTCGAGATGCGGCAGGCCCGGCACGAAGGCCATCGCGACGCCGCCGACGAGCAGCGCGGCTGCGGGCGGCAGCCGCAAGCGCCTCGCGAGCACTTCGAGCGCGATGATCGCGATCAGCGAGACGAGCACCAGATTGAATGCCGTGGCGGCGTGCATGAATTGTCCTTTTGGTGATGAGTTCCTGTGTCGCAATGCGCGGCGTCCCACGCAGGCGGCGCGCATCGCGCTGCTACCATCGGCGCGGGGGCCGGGCGGCGAGCCGGGTCATCGTATCCGAAAGGGAGACAAAATGAGACGAAAGTCGTCGGGCGTGGCGGTGGCGGCCGTGCTGGTGGGCGTCGCCGTGGCGGCCGTGCTGTATATCGCGAGCTTCGGCAGGTCGAGTCACGCGGATGCGCCCGTGCCGGCTCCGTCCGCGCTCGCCGCGCAGGACGGGGTCGCGAGCGAAGCGCCTTTCGCCCACGCACCGAAAGCGCCGGAAACCGCGCAGGGCGAGCAGACGGCCGCCCGCTGACGTCGGTGGTGGAATACGACTTGCTGGCCGCCTGACGATGCCATAAGGCGCGTCGGGAGCACATTCGCGATGGGACACCATCCCCAGCAGGTTCCGCCGGCCGCGTTGCCCGTCGATGCGCGCGGCATGATCGGCAACATGAACACGGCCGCGCTCGTGTCGCTTTGCGGGGCGATCGACTTCATGTGCTTTCCGCGCATCGACTCGCCCACGCTGTTCGCCGGGCTGCTCGATCGCGAGCACGGCGGCGCTTTCTCGATCACGCCGCGCGAGACCGGCGCCAACGTCAAGCAGATGTACCTGCCCGAAACGAATGTGCTGCTCACGCGCTTCATGACGGGCGAGGGCGTCTGCGAGCTGCTCGATCTGATGCCGGTGACATCGAATCCGTCGCCTGTTCCGAACTGCGTGTTGCGCATCGTGCGGCTCGTGTACGGGCGCATGACGCTCGACGTGCGCTGCGATCCGCGCTTCGACTATGCGCGCGCGAAACACACGGCGCGTGCCGTGGAGAAGGGCGTTGAATTCACCGCTGCGGGAGATTTTCCGCACGTGCGCCTGCTTGCAAGCGTGCCGCTCGCTATCGATGCGCAAGGCGCGCGCGCCACGCTCGATTTCGCGGAAGGCGATTGCGCCTGCTTCGTGCTGGGCGACGCAAACGGCCTCGACGGCATCGCGGCGAACCACGACGCGATCCTTGCCGAGACCATCGATTACTGGAAGGAATGGTCGTCGCGCTCGACGTATCGCGGGCGCTATCGCGAAGTCGTGCTGCGCTCGGCGCTGACATTGAAGCTCCTGAGCTCAGAGGAATTCGGCGCGATCGTCGCGGCGCCGACCTTCGGCCTGCCCGAAACGCAGGATGGCTCGCGTCGCTGGGATTATCGCTACACCTGGATACGCGACGCCGCGTTTTCCGTGTACGCGCTCCTGCGCCTCGGCTACACCGGCGAGGCGGAACGCTTCATGAAATGGATCGCCGAACGCAGCCGCGATTGCGCCTCGCACGGCCAGTTGCGCGTGATGTATTCCGTCGACGGCACCGATGCGCTCGCCGAAACCGCCGTGAAGAGCTTCGTGGGCGATATGCCGGGGCAGGTCGTCGTCGGCAACGAGGCGCGCGACCAGATCCAGCTCGACGTCTACGGCGCGCTGCTCGATTCGGTCTATCTCTACAACAAATACGGCGCGGCCATTTCCTACGATGGCTGGCGGCACGTCACGCGAACCGTCGATTATGTCGTCGAGCATTGGCGCGAGCCCGATCACGGCATCTGGGAGTTTCGCAACGGCACGCGCGCGCTTTTGCACTCGCGCCTGATGTGCTGGGTGACGCTGGACCGCGCGCTGCGGCTTGCGGAAAAGCGCTCGCTGCCCGCGCCGCTCGCGAAATGGTTCGCGACGCGCGACGAGATCCATCGCGATATCCACGAGCAGTTCTGGAACGACGACATCAGGAGCTTCGTGCAGACGCCGGGCTCGGCCACGCTCGACGCTTCAACGCTGATGATGCCGCTCGTGCGCTTCATCGGCCCGAAGGATCCGCGCTGGATCGGCACGCTCGACGCGATCGGCCGCGACTTGCGCGTCGATCCGCTGATCTTCCGCTATACGCGCGGCTCCACGCTCGACGGCTTGCCCGGTTCGGAAGGCGGTTTTTCCGCGTGCTCGTTCTGGTATGCGGAGGCGCTCGCGCGGGCGGGGCGGGTGGACGAAGGGCGGCTCGTGTTCGAGAAAATGCTCGCGTACGCGAATCATGTCGGGTTGTTCTCCGAGGAAGTCGCGACCAGCGGCGAGGCGCTCGGCAATTTTCCGCAGGCGCTCACGCATCTCGCGCTCATCAGCGCCGCCTATCAGCTCGACAGAAACCTGGACCGCGTGCACGTACCCTGGACCTGATCGGTCTGCGTGGCCCGCCGCGACGCTGTATCCTTTCAGATCACGTGGCCCGTGAAAGGAGGATCGGCGCATGGACGGCAAGACGGTCATGGCGTGCATCGACGCGGCGCACGCGTCGCTCAAGGCGCATGCCGACGAAATCGCGTCGCTCGATCAGGCTATCGGCGATGGCGATCACATCATCAACCTGCTGCGTGGCGTGGACGCGCTCACTGCCATGCGCGCGGCCATCGAAGCCGAAGCCTTTGCGCCCGCGCTCAAGCTCGCGGCGACCAAGCTGCTGTCGACGGTCGGCGGCTCGTCCGGCCCGCTGTTCTTTTCGATGCTGACGGGCATGGCGAAAGCCTCGTCCGACGAAGCCGGCGTGGCGCCGTTCGCGCGCGCGTTCGCGGCGGGCGTCGAGGCCGTGGGACAGCGCGGCAAGACCGGCACCGGCAGCAAGACGATGATGGACGTGCTGATTCCCGTCGCCGAACGCTTCAGCGCGATGGCCGCCGCGGACGCATCCAGAAAGGATGTTCTCGAGGAACTGCCGCGCGTCGCCGAAGCCAGCATGCTCGCCACGCGCGACATGCTCGCGACGAAAGGGCGCGCGTCGTTTCTCGGCGAGCGCTCGCGCGGTCATATCGATCCGGGCGCGCGGTCGAGCCAGCTCATGATCGCGGCGGTCTGCGCGCGGCTCGCACAGGACGATGCCTGAACACAAAAAAGGAGCAGGGGACATGAAGAAGTTCATCAATCGCGTCGATGACTACCTGACCGAGAGCCTTGCGGGTTTTGCCGCCGCGCATGCGGATCTCGTCACGGTCAGCTTCGATCCGCTCTACATCGTGCGCAAGACGCTCAAGCCGGGCAAGGTCGCGATCATCTCGGGCGGCGGTTCGGGTCACGAGCCGCTGCACGGCGGTTTCGTCGGGCACGGCATGCTCGATGCCGCGTGTCCGGGGCAGGTCTTCACGTCGCCGACGCCCGATCAGATGTTGGCCGCCGCACAGGCCGCCGATACCGGCGCGGGCGTCCTGTTCATCGTGAAGAATTACTCGGGCGATCTGATGAACTTCGAGATGGCGTCGGAACTGTGCGAGATGCCGAACGCGACGGTGCTCGTCAACGACGATGTCGCTGTCGAGAACTCCAGCTTCACGACTGGACGGCGCGGCGTCGCGGGCACGGTCATCGTCGAGAAGCTCGTGGGCGGCTTCGCGGAAACCGGCGCCGATCTGCACGCGTGCAGGGCGTTCGGCGAACGCGTGGTGAAACGGATTGCGTCGATGGGCGTGGCGTTTTCGAGTTGCACGGTGCCTGCCGCTGGCAAGCAGACCTTCACTCTCGGCGACGATGAGATCGAAATCGGCGTGGGCATTCACGGCGAGCCGGGACGCAGGCGCGCGAAGTTCGAAACCGCGAACGCGATCGCGGATGAACTGCTTGCGGCGATCGTCGGCGATCTGAAGCCGGCCGCAGATGCGCGATTACTTTTGCTCGTCAATGGGCTGGGCGGCACGCCGTTGTCGGAGCTTTATCTGCTCTATAACGCTGCGCGCACGTGGCTCGACGGGCGCGGGTTGAGCGTCGCGCGTTCGCAAGTGGGCGCGCTGACGACGTCGCTGGAGATGGCGGGCGCGTCGATCACGCTTTGCGCGCTCGATGACGAGATGATGCGGTATTGGGATTGTCCGGTGCATACGGCGGGGTTGAGGTGGGGGGTGTGAGACGGGGGCGCGGACGTTTTCAGATAAACCGTGTTGTCGCTGCGGCCGTGCGTGCTGCATTCTTCGATTGAAGAATCGGAGGAGCGCAATGTCGGTGCAGGGAAGGTTCGTGGTCAACAACGCTCCAAAGCTGACCTTGGAAATGTTTGGAGTCGGGACGTTCCCGGCTTTCTCGGGAGACAAACTCTATCGCAACCGTGGAGGCTGCACCGCAATAGCGGACAAGGGTCCGATTCCCTCCGGCCAGTACTGGATCGTCGATCGGCCAGTGGGCGGTATCGGCTCTCAGCTATATGCTTGGGGCAAAGACATGTGGAACAGCGCGAACGCGCATCCCACGCACCATGATCAATGGTTCGCTCTTTGTCGGGACGACGGTCAAATCGATGACTGGACATGGGTCAATGGCGTGCAGCGCGGTAACTTCCGCCTGCATCCGGTTGGAGGCTCTGGCGTCTCTTTTGGTTGTATTACGTTGGAACGTAACGAAGACTTTCAAAGACTTCGGCAAACGCTCCTTCACACACCGAAAGTGTGGACAAGCGTTCCCGAGTTGCAGGCTTATGGCTGGATCGAAGTGGTGACGATTGGTGACACTTGTCCGTAATTTTCTAAAGGTTTTGTTGAAAATACTGCTTTTCGCCGGGCTGTTTTGGCTGGCGCTTCGGTATGTTCACACGTACCCGATCCCGTTGACCGTGAAGCAACAAGGCACGCTGGTCGACATCGCGGATAGGCTGGGCATTCGCGACTACGACGGTCTTTATATCTACTCGATGATCGCTTTGGATCTCGCCGTGACGATCGCGGTCTACGTGATCCTGATGAGGCTGTGGCAGCGGACGCGGGCAGCGGGTGCCGAATGAATGCGACATTTTGTCTGACGCAGACGCGACATTTGGATAGAGCCACTGCACGCAAAAGTTCGATAATTTGTGTTATGTCAAGCTTATCGCCCCACAAAAAGCAACGCCAAACATCACACTCCCACCACCCACACCCGCACAATCCCCGAGCCAAAAAAATTTCACCCAATACCTCCCACAATTCAAAACCATCCTCTATAATCCGCGGCTTCCGTAGGCTCGTAGCTCAGCTGGTTAGAGCACCACCTTGACATGGTGGGGGTCGTTGGTTCGAGTCCAATCGAGCCTACCAGCGACATTCAAACGCACCGTAGCGATTTTCATCGCCCGGTGCGTTTTTCATTTTGCGCATCAGTCCCAGCAATTACGGAACGCCACCGCGACGATCACCGGCACCGTCAGCACCAGCGGAATGGCGAAATACGGGATCTCCAGATGGACGATCCACGTATAGATCAGCCAGGCGACGCCCAGCGCGAGCGTGGCAATGCCGATGAGCGCCGTCAGCACGTTGAGCATGCGGGGCGACATCCGCTTGCGAGAGGTTTCTTTGCCCGAAGGACTTTCCATGGCGGCGGGCGCATGCAAGCGCGATACGAATACCTCTTGATTTTATACCGCCCTGCCCGCCGCCGTAGCGCGTTTCCACGCGCCCGAACCGTCCTCAGATGTGAAACAGCTGCGCCACCAGCGCCGCGCCGAGGAACGTTCCCGCATTCGCCACGAACGACACCAGCACGATGCGCCAGCCGAGCCTGCGGAACGCCGGAATGTCCTTGGCGATCGAGAGTCCCGCGAAGGTCAGCATCGGCGTCGTGACTCCGAGGAAGTCGTTCTGCGCGCTCGCCGTCGCGATCTGCGCGCCCCACGGGCACCACGGCGAGGTCAGGAACATCGCCACGATCGACACCCAGCACACCGCCGGAATCTTGCGGCCGCTCACCCGCGCAATCGCATCGCCGACGATCGTCGCGAGCACCATCACCGCCATGCCCGGCAGACCTTGCAGCGGCGTCGTGCCGTGCGTGATCCAGTCGGCGACGAGCGCCATGAGCGCCGTCACGCCCCACGCGAGCAGCTTGCCGCCATAGCCGAGATGCGGCGCCTCGGTCTTCACGTCGCCCAGTTTCGGCGCCGCCGCCGCCGCCTCGCGCGTGTCCGATGCCTTGCTAGTACGGCCGATCAGCGGCTCCAGCAGCCGATAGCCCCACACCGCCATCGGCAGCGAGATGAAGAGCGTGAAGTACGTGCCGATGGTGGTCGTGATCAGATTGCTCGCCGCCGCGAACGTCAGCACGGATTTCGCCATCTCCGGGTCCTGCTGTGCGGCAATCGCGCCCGACGCCGCCGCCATCATGCTGCCGGAGCCGACGCCCGAACCCATCGCGAGCGCGAGCGGGTGAAAGATATGCAAGCTCGCGACGAATCCCGCGAAGATCGCGATGAACACCGCGCCGAACACCGTGCCCGTCAGATATTCGGCGAGCACACCGCGCCCTTCGGCGGAATCCATGCCGTATTTCTCGCCGATGATCGCAAGACTCGGTTCACGCCCGACCGAAAACGTCGCGCCGATCGCCTCTCGCTTGATGCCGAGCAAGAGCGCGAGCGGCAGACCGAGCAGGATCGTGCCGACGAAGTGGCCCAGTTCCTGAAACGCGAGCGCCCAACCGGCCGCTGCGAGCTTCGGCAGCGCACTGCCGACCATCAGCCCGAGCTTCGCGACGAACAGCAGCAGCGCGGGCTGAAGAATCGCCGCCGCGTGAAACTGGCTGCGCACGTCGAGCCGCGCCGGGCTTTGCCAGCGCTCGGAGATGAGTCCGAGCGCGGCCCCAAGCAGGAGCGCCCAGATCATCGGCAGCAGGACGACCTTGCCCGGACCGATCTTGAACGTGAACGATCCGATGAACTCCGCGATCAACAGAATGATCGCCGCATAAAAAAAGAGCTTCGCGGTTCTCAAGCCGCTTCCTTGCGCGCGATCCGCGCTCAACGTGCTTTGCATTCTCTGCTCCCCTCGATGGCCCGCGCGATGCCGTCATCGGCAACGCGCGGGCGCTTTGGTCATAGATAGCCGAACGTGGTTGCCGGCTCCTTCGCCGTTTCGATCCACACGCTCTTGGTCTGCGTGTACTCGTAAAGCGCCTCGACGCCGCTGGATCGTCCATAGCCGGACAGCCCATAGCCGCCGAACGGCGACGCGACGTTGATCGTCTTGTAGCCGTTCACCCAGAACGTGCCCGCATCGACCTGACCCGCGACGCGATGCGAGCGCGCGACGTCGTTGGTCCATACCGCGCCTGCGAGACCGAACTCGGTATCGTTGGCAATCGCGACGGCTTCCTCTTCAGTGTCGAACGGAATCGCCGCGACCACCGGCCCGAAAATTTCCGTGCGCGCCACGTCCATGTCGTTGCTGACGCCCGCGAGCACCGTCGGCGCAACGAAATAACCTGCATCGGAACGCGCGGCCGTGCCTGCCGCCAATGTCGCTCCCTCGGCGACGCCCTTTTCGATCATCGACATCACGTGATCATATTGCTTGCGATTATTGATCGGGCCGACTTCGGTCGTGTCGTCGAGGGGCGCGCCTACCTTGATCTTCTTCGCGCCCGCCGCGACCATCGCGACGAATTCGTCATAAACGGAACGCTGCACGAGCAGGCGCGAACCCGCGACGCAGCTTTGCCCCGCGCCCGCGAAAATCGCCGCCTGGGCGGTCAGCGCAGCACGTTTGAGATCGGCATCGGCGAAGATGATGTTGGCCGATTTGCCGCCGAGTTCGAGCACGCACGGCAGCACGCGTTTGGCCGCGGCCTCGGCGATGCGCGCGCCCGTCGCCGGCGAGCCGACGAACACGACCTTCTTCACCGCCTTGTGCGCGATCGCCGACTGCGCGACCGTCTGCCCGAGCCCCGCGAGCACGTTGATGAGACCCTTCGGCGCACCGCCGCGCTCGGCCAGCAAGCCGATCACGAGCGACGTGAACGGCGTCAGCTCCGATGGTTTCAGCAGCACCGCGTTGCCCATCGAGATGGCGGGCGCGACTTGCCAGCCGCAGGTGAACACGGGCGCGTTCCACGGCGTGATCTGCAGCACGGTGCCCGCTGGTTCGCGGCGCGTGTAGTTCAGATGCGAGGTCGGCACGGGAATGACATCGCCATAAAACTTGTCGGCCCAGCCGCCGTAGTACTCGAACATCTCGGCGACTTTCGCCACTTCGCCGCGGCAATCGCGGATCGGCTTGCCCGAGCCGAGCGACTCCAGCCGCGCGATCTGTTCCGCTTCCTTGCGGATTTCCCGCGCGATCTCGAACATCACCCGGCCGCGCGCCGCGTGCGTGAGCGCCCACCATTGCTTCTGCGCACGCGTGGCCGCGCTCGCCGCCTGTTCGACGACCGCAGCGCCGCCGTCTTTGTAAACGAGGCTCGGCTTGCCCGTGGCGGCGTCGTAAAGCTGGATGGCGTCGCCCGCGCCTTCGATCAATTCACCGCCGACATACGAGCCGATGGTCTTCGCGTTCGGAAAGAAGTGCGCGAAGGCCGCGAGAAGCTGTTCTGCTGCGTTGTGTTCCATGTCCGGATGTTCCCCTTACTTCGATTCGATGAACTGCACGATGCGATTGAAATCCTCCGCATCGCCGATGCTCGCCTCGCTCGCCGCCCACAGGCGCCCCGCTTCCTGCGCGATCGGCGCGTTCGCGTGCACGCCGTCGAGCAATGCCATCGCGAGGCGCACGTCCTTGCGCATGAGCTTCATCGTGAAGCCGGAGTCGAACGTGTCGTTCAAGATCCACGTCGGGTAGTTGGTGAGCGTCGCGCTGTTGCGCCCGGAGCCGCCGTTGAGCGCCTCGACGAGCTTTTCCGGATCGACGCCCGATGCCTGCGCCGCGCGCACGGCCTCGCTCGCCGCGAGCAGATGCACGCCCGTCAGCATGTTGTTGATGATCTTCGTCACGTGCCCCGCGCCGACCGGCCCGACGTGCACGCGCTTCGCGCTGATCACCGCGAGAATCGGCTCGACCGCCGCGACATCGGCTTCCGAGCCGCCGAGGACCATGGTCATCGTGGCGGTCGCGGCGCCTTTTGGGCCGCCGCTCACGGGGCCGTCGACGAAGCCGATATTGCATTCCGCCAAGGCGGCGGCGACCTTCTTCGTGCTCGCCGGATCGGCGGTAGTCGTATCGACGACTATCAAGCCGGGCCTGCCGCTCGACGCCACGCCGCCGTGCCCGAGCACCACTTCCTCGACGATCGCGGAAGTCGGCAGCGACAGGATCAGCACGTCGGCTTCGGCCGCGATCGCCGCGATCGACGCACGTGGCTCGATGCCATCCGCCTGCAACCCTTCCGCGACGCCCGGCGCGGCATCGAAGCCGAGCACGCGATAGCCGCCGCGCTGCGCCGAGCGCGCCATGCCGCGCCCCATGTTTCCGAGACCGATCACACCCACCGTCTTCATCAGCGAACTCCCCTTCTCGTGCGCGAGGCGGTTCGGTCAGCCCGTCTGCCGGACGCGTCGCGCGTTTTTGCATGGCTGTCATATTCCGCTGGCGAAGCCGTACAATCAATCAACGCCAATATTGAAAGTGTTCTAATTTTTAGAACACTGCGACGCCATGACAGACAATCTGACCGACAGCCGCATCGTCTATTTTTTCGAGGCCGTGCGCTGCGGCACGATTCGCGCGGCGGCCGATTACCTCAACGTCGCACCGTCGGCGGTGAGCCGGCAGATCGGCCTGCTGGAAAAGGAACTCGATGCGGCGCTCGTTGAACGGCACGCGCGCGGCGTCAAGACGACCGAGGCCGGACAATGCGTGATCGAATACTTTCGCGAGCAGCTCGCGCATCGCGACGACCTGCTTTCGCGTCTGGAGGAATTGCGCGGCCTGCGCACGGGTCAGGTCAACATCGTGCTCGGCGAAGGCTTCGTGTCAGACCTTCTGTCGGGGCCGATGCAGCAGTTCTGCAAGCAATACACCGGCATCAAGGTGAATCTCGATCTCGGCGGCACCAACGACGTGATCCGCAAGATTTCCGAGGACGAAGGCGAGATCGGCCTCGTCTACAACCCGCCGCAGGAACCGAAGCTCGTATCGCGCGCGATCAAGCGTCAGCCGATGATGGCGATCGTCGGCGCGAGCTTTCCGCGCAAGGACCGCAAGTCGATGAGCGTGCACGAACTTGCGCACTATCCGCTTGCGGTGACGCATGCTTCATACGGCACGCGGCAGATGTTGCAGGCCGTCGAATACGCGGAGAAGCTGCGGCTCGATCCGGTCGTCACGACGAATTCCATCGCCATACTCAAGCAGTTCGTGAAGTCGGGGCTCGGCATCACGGTGTTGCCCGCGTTCGCGGTGACGAGCGAGATGGAAGCGGGCGAGCTCTTCGCGATCGACATCAATCATCCGATTCTCGCCGATGCCGAAGCGCATCTCGTGACGCGCGCGGGGCGCAGGCTGTCGGTCGCGACGAACAAGATGCTGCAGTTCATGACCGCGCAGATGCGGGCCTTCCGTTAAATCGGATGTCCGCTAACATCATGGTCCGGCTGTCAAACAAGGAGGACACGGCATGATCGACGATACCGACAAGCAGCACCTGATCCGTTGCATCGAACTGGCGCAGGAAGCGCTCGATGACGGCGACGAACCATTCGGCTCGATGCTCGTCGCGAAGGACGGGCGCGTGCTGTTCGAAGACCGCAATCGCGTGAGCGGCGGCGATCACACGCGGCATCCGGAGTTCGCGATCGCGAAATGGGCGGCGGAGAACGTGCCCGAAACCGAGCGCGCGGACGCGGTCGTGTACACGTCCGGCGAACATTGCCCGATGTGTTCGGCGGCGCATGCGTGGGTCGGACTCGGGCGCATCGTCTATGCGGCATCGACGCAACAGTTCATGCGATGGCGCGCCGAACTCGGCGCGCAACCGGGCCGCGTGCGTGCGTTGGCGATTCAGGACGTGATCGCGGATACGGTGGTCGATGGTCCCGTCGAGGAATTTGCGGAGCGTGTGAAAGCGCTGCATGTGGCGCACTATCGCAAGGCGAGCGCTTAGCGGAAGATCGCGCATTCGATCGCCTCTCCCGAGGCGATCGAATGCGGCTATGCGTCCCCTTCCCGCACCGACGACGCATGTCTGCACAGCGCCGTCACTTCCATCGACATATACGGAAACAAGGGCAAACGACTCAACACGTCATGCAAATGCGCGGGACTTTCGACATCGAAGATGCTCACGTTCGCATAACGTCCCGCTACGCGCCACAGATGCCGCCATATGCCTTCGCGCTGCAATTGCTGCGCCATTTCCTTTTCCTGCGCCTTGAGTTCTTCCGCGCGCGCAGACGATAAATCGTGCGGCAGATTGACCGTCATTTCGACATGAAACAGCATGTTCGCTCCGATCAGTTAATCAAACCGCCGCGCGCGCACGCGCCACTTCGGTGCCCGGCACATCGTCGCGTTCGCTGCACAGCGTGAAGTCGAAATCGATCAGCGCGAAGCGCCCTTCTACGCCATACGGCTTGCCTTGCGCGCCTTCGGCTTTCTGCACTTCGGGAACGAGACCATCGCGCGTGGCGAAAGCGAAGTCGTCCCACAGATACGGATCGCCGTCGATATTGATCTGCGTCGTCAGCTTGCGATACCCCGGCGCCGACACGAAGAAGTGAATATGCGCGGGCCGATGGCCATGCCGTCCGAGTTGATCGAGCAATTGCTGCGTCTTGCCGCCGGGCGGCACGCTATAGCCCACGGGCACGACGCTGGTGAACGCGTAATTGCCTTCGCTATCGGTGCGGATCGAGCGGCGCAGGTTGAAGGCGGACTGCGACTTGTCGAAGAACGAGTAATTGCCGAGATGATTGGCATGCCACACTTCGACGAGCGCATTCGCAAGCGGCTTGCCGTCTTTCGTCAGCACGCGCCCGCGCATCACGAGCGTTTCGCCGGGGCTCGTGCCGTCGTCGAGACGCGCGTGTCCGACCGACTCGGGCGCGCCTGCCACATAGAGCGGTCCTTCGATGGTGCGCGGTGTGCCGCCTTCGAGACCGGCTTGCGCTTCCTTTTCATCGAGACGCGCATCGAGGAAATGCTCGAAGCCCAGGCCCGCAGCGAGCAAACCGAACTCGCCGCTCTGCCCCGTTTCGCCGAGATAGTTCAGCGCGGCCCAGAACTCGCCCGGCGTCACGTCGAGGTCTTCGATCGTGTAGAAAAGATCGCGCACGATGCGGTTCACGATCGCTTGCGTGCGCGCGTTGCCGTCGTTCGTGGCGCTATCGTTGATCTTTTGCAGCAGGGCGTCGATGCTTTCTCTGTTCATTTCGATGTCTCCGTGAATCGGTATGTGTGGGATACTGCGGTGATCAGTGCATTGCGACGAACGCGCCGCGCTTCGAATCGCGACGCAGACGTTCGATGCGTTCCCAGTCGAGCGCGATGCCAAGCCCCGGCCCTTGTGGCAGACGAAGCGCGAAGTTTTCATAGCGCAACGGTTCGATGAGAATGTCTTCGGTCAGCAGCAACGGCCCGAAAAGCTCCGTGCCCCAACGCATCTCGCCGAAGGTGCTGAATAACTGCGCGGATGCCATCGTGCCGATCGCGCCTTCGAGCATCGTGCCGCCGTAGAGATCGATGTGCGCGGCCCGCGCGATCGCTGCGACGCTCGCCGCGCTCGTCAAGCCACCCGATTGCGCGATCTTCACGGCGAAAACATGCGCCGCGCGCGTGCTGGCGAGCGCGAAGGCATCGCCTGGGCCGTGCAGCGCTTCATCGGCCATGATGGGCACGTGCGCGAGCTTCGTGAGGCGCGCGAGTCCCGCGTGATCGTTGGCTGCGACAGGCTGTTCGATCAGGCCGACGCCCGCATCCGCGAAACGCCTGGCGGCCCATACGGCGTCGCTTTCGCTCCATGCCTGGTTGACGTCCACGCGCACTTCGCCGCGATCGCCGAGCGCCCGCTTGATCGCGATCACATGCGCGACGTCGTCCGCCAACGCGCGCGCGCCGATCTTCAGCTTGAACACGCGATGCCTGCGCCGGTCGAGCATCTGCTCCGCCTCGTCGATATCGCGGCCTGTGTCGCCGCTCGCAAGCGTCCATGCGACATCGACGCGATCCATCACGCGTCCGCCGAACAGCTCCGACAGCGGCACGTTCAGTCGCTGCGCCTGTGCATCGAAGAGCGCGGTTTCGAGCGCGCATTTCGCGAAGCGATTGCCTTGAAAGCAATCGCGCATTTTGGCCACCGCCGCGCCCGGGCGGCTCGCGTCCATGCCTTTGAGCAAGGGCGCGAAATACGTATCGATGTTGGTCTTGATGCTCTCGGGGCTTTCCTCGCCATAAGCGAGTCCGCCGATGGTCGTGCCTTCGCCGCATCCGACGATGCCGTCCGTGCAGGTCACGCGCACGATCACGAGCGTCTGGCAGTTCATGGTGGCGACCGACAGGCGGTGCGGGCGAATCGTCGGCACGTCGACGAGCATCGTTTCTATCTTTTCGATGCCGATGAAGGGGAATGGCACGGCTTGCGTCTCCGTTTCGTTGTGTCTGCAACGAAATTAAACGACGCGCTTATATCGGTCAAATCAATCATATATGGCGAAGTGCATCCATAAGATTGATTCTACGAGGCGATGAAACAAGCGAAAAAGCCCGGCGGGGAAAGCTCCCAGCCGGGTCAAAACACGCCCTCGGATTTATTTTTTAGAAGTTATGCCGTATGCCGAGCGTCACAGACAATTGTCGATCGCTGTTCGAATTCGGCAGATTGGGAATCTGCGCGTAATTCGCCGGCCCACCTGTCGCCGGATCGATGCCGAGGCCCGCGCCTACCGCCTTCTGCATGATCGCGACGCCATACAGCGCCGTGCGCTTGGACAGCGCGTAATTCGCACCGAGGTTCACCTGATGAAAGCGCGTCGATGAAGATCCATCCGGCTTTGCATTGTTATAGATATAGGCGAGCCCGAGTTGCAGGAACGGCGTGGCCGCGTAGGTCAGATTCACTTCACCGATATCGAACGCGATATCGCGGCCTTGCGGATTCGCGCTGTCCGCGAAGAACAGGCTATGCTCCAGGCGGCTATGCGTGTAAGTCAGCGCGATGGTCGCCGGTCCGATCGCATACGATACACCCGCGCCATACGCTTTCAATGCCTCCGCGTTCTGCAACTGACAATAGAGCGCAGTCGGATTGGAGCAGGCGAAATCGCCGATATAGCCGTTGGTACCGCCCAAAGCCGCATCGAGCGGATTGTGCAGGTTCAGATAACCCGCGCTGATGGAAACGGGCAATCGCGTATAAGCCGCGGCGATCGAATAGCCGCGCCGTTGACTGAAATCACCGGCCACGCCGCCGAGACTGTACGTGCCGCCTAGCGAGAAACCATTCCAGTCCGGGCTCGTGTATTTGATCGAGTTGTTGAAGTTGAACGCTTCGTTCAGATTGTCGACGTCGCCGATGTGCGAGCCATACAGCGTCGCCCACGAGTTGCTCGACACGTAAAGTCCGAGGAAATCCGAATACGAATCGTACTGACGCCCGAACGACAAGGTGCCGTATTGCTCGTGACCCAGCCCAACCCAGGCCTGACGGTTGAATTGCGCTCCGCCCTGAACAAAGCCGCCGGTGCCCGTATAGAAGCTGTTTTCCAGATTGAACTTCGCCTGCAGTCCGCCGCCGAGATCTTCGACGCCGAGCAAGCCGAAACGCGAAGGCACGAGATTGCCGCCCGAGAACGCAAAGTTATGCCCCGAGCCGACGCTGCCGTCGGCATTGGTGAATTGCTGATTCGTCGTGTAGGTCAGCCCCGCATCGACGGTTCCGTACAGCGTCACCGTGCTTTGCGCCGATGCGCTCGCGCACACCGCAAGTGCCGCCGTCGACACGAGCTGCCGCGCGATCGTTTTGGTTGTCATGCGAGCGTCCTCACGCGTAGTTGATCAGCACCGACTTGGTTTCGGTGTACATGTCGATCACCGCGCGTCCGAGTTCGCGCCCGAACCCCGATTGCTTGAAGCCGCCGAAGGGCATCGCGTTGTCGAGCAGCGAATGGCAGTTGACCCAGACCGTGCCCGCCTTGATGCGCGGCACGAGCTTGTGAATCGCCGAAAGATCGTTCGACCAAATGCTTGCGCCGAGTCCGTACGGCGTATCGTTCGCCTTCGCGACCACGTTGTCGATATCGTTGAACGGCATCGCGACGAGCACCGGCCCGAAGATTTCCTCGCGCACGACCTTCATCGAATGATCGGTGTCGACCAGCACGGTGGGCTTCACGAAGAATCCCGCGCCTTCCTTGCGCGCACCGCCCGCGATCGCGCGCGCGCCTTCATCGCGTCCCGCCTCGATATAACCGAGCACGCGATCCATCTGCCTTGCCGAGATGAGCGGCCCGATCTGCGTCGATGCATCGAGGCCCGGTCCCATCGGCAGCGATTGCGCGATGGCCGCAACGCGTTCCATCACGCGATCGAATACTTTGTCGTGAACATAGACGCGCGAGCCCGCCGTGCACACCTGTCCCGAATTGAAGAAGATTGCATTGGCGACGCCTTCCGCAGCCTTGTCGATATCGACATCGGGCAGCACGATCACCGGCGACTTGCCGCCCAGTTCGAGCGACATGCGCGTCATGTTGTCGAGCGCCGCATGGCCGATCGCCTTGCCCGTCGGCGTCGAACCGGTAAAGGCGATCTTGTCGATGCCGGGATGGCGCGCGAGCGCCGCGCCCGCCGTGCGGCCGAGACCCGTCACGACATTCACGACACCCTTCTCGATGCCCGCCTCTTCGATCAGCATCGCAAGCCGCAATGCGGAGAGCGGCGTATCTTCGGCTGGCTTGAGCACGACGGTGCAACCCGTGGCGAGCGCGGGCGCGAGTTTCCACGACGCCATCAGCAGCGGGAAATTCCACGGAATGATTGCGCCGACGACACCTACCGCTTCCTTGCGCGTATAGCCGAAGAAAGCATTCGACGGGCTATACGGAATCGATGCGTCGAGCGTGCTGCCTTCGATCTTCGTCGCCCAGCCCGCCATATACCGGAAGCATTGCGCGGCCATCGACACATCCAGCCCTTGCGCGACCGTGACCGGCTTGCCGTTGTCGAGTGATTCGATTTCCGCGAGCTCGCGCGCATTCGCTTCGATCAGATCGGCGACGCGCAATAAGAGGCGCTCGCGATCGGTCGGCTTCATGCGCGACCATGCGGAGTCGTCGAAGGCCCGGCGCGCGGCGAGCACGGCACGATCCACATCGGTTTCATCGGCGCTCGGCACGCGTGCGAGCAGTTCGCCATCGGCGGGATTGATGACGTCGAGCGTCGCGCCGCTGGTGCTTTGCACCCATGCGCCGTCGATCAACATCTTCTGCGCCGACGCAAGAAACGCGCGCGTCGAATCGAGCATCGAAAGATGCTGGCTGTTATTCATCTTGTGTCTCCTAGTAGTGTTCCGGGACGGCGTTCACGCCGTTCTCCTGCAATTCCTTCACGAGCTTCGTGCGGGTGCGCGCGACATCGGTCAGCGCGGGACGGCGATGCGCCGCGATTTCATCGGCTGTATAAGGCTTGAACGATGCAGGCCGGGAGCGCTCGTTCATCGTGGCGAGCAGCCAGTTCAGGACGTTCGCGAGTTCGGCATCGCTCAATGCGGAATTGGCCGCGCCGGGCACGCGCATCACGAACTGACGCCCCTCCGGCAACGAGACGAAGTGACCGAGCGATTCGCGCAAGGCCGGCACCTTGCCGGGTATGCCCGAACCATTGGCGGTATGGCATCCCATGCAGTTGAGCACCCAATCCTGACGCGCGCGCGCCGCGTCGTATTCCTGCGCCTGCGATGCCCCCGCCGTGCACAGCGCGGCGAGCATCGCGGCGGCGATGACCGCGCGCGGCTTCATAGCCCGAGACCCTTCACGACCGCGTCGCGCCGCTGATGCACGGTGGTCTGGTCGAGCGGCCCAGCGCGCCAGGCCTTGACCTCGGCCACGTCGAAGGGCTTGGCCGAACCATGCTGCGCGTTCAGATCGAACACGACATAGTTCAGCACGTCGGCGATCTCTTCATCGGAGAGCGATGCGAAGCTCGGCATCTTGAAGTTGTAGTTCTTCTCCTTGACCTTGATCGGACCGAACATGCCGTACATCACGGTATGCCCGAGTTGCGCGCGGCCATCGGGCGAACCTGCGTACTTGCCCGGATACTCGACGAGCGGCGGCGCAAGGCCGTCCATGCCCTTGCCGCCCGCCTGATGGCAGACGGCGCACTTGCCGTCGAAGGTCGACTTGCCGCCGGGATAATGCACCGCTTGCGCGAACGCCTGAGTCCCGAGACTCATCGCGCCGGCGGCGAGCGCCGCCATCAATACACGTGCCGTCTTCATTGCGTTGCCGCTCCCAACAGAACCGAAACCGAGCAGTGGTAATTCGAATTGCTGTTCGCCATGCACCAGTTGATGTCGTTATTGAGCGACAGCTTGTAGAGCGGCTTCTCGCGTTCGTTGCGATTACAGAAGCAGCGGCCGCAAGTCGTCTTGCCACAGCAGTCGTTGTACGACACGATGTAGTCCGACCCGTCGTGCGGATTGCGGCAGGTGCCGATCCACGTGATCGGCGAAGGCGTCGTGCCCGGTGGGCAGCTGCTCGACGTGCCGCCGCAGCAACTGCAAAGCCAGCCGTCGATCGCGCAATACTTCCAGTAGTCGCAGCTCGTCGGATCGTCGCTTGCCGATGAACCGGGCTTCTTCGGTTCCGTCGCATACGCGGTGCGGTCCACCGGCAGCAGCGGCACCATCGCCGATCCGACCAATACCTTGCCGAGCTTCGCCATTGCGCTGCGCCGCGAGCTGCGCTGTGCAACGCCGCGCGCCTTATGTTCGAAGAATGAATCCAGCCATTTCATGGACGCTCACCTGTAGGAATGAATGATTTATCGGCGTCTTCAGGCGTGCTGCCCGACTTGGCCTTCATGGTCGTGATGCGCGTGATCGTCGTGCTTGCCGTGGACAAACTCCTGCAGCGAAGCGACACCGCGCTCCTTGGCTTCGAACAGGCTTTCCAGATGTTCACGCGTATTCACGAGACCCTTCGCGCGCACCTTGCCCTCTTCGTCGAGCAGGACCGCATAAGGCAGCTTGCCAATCTGATAGGAGAGCCCGAGCTCTTGCGACAGCACATACGGGTATTGCGAAAGACCGGCCTTGCGATAGAAGGCGGCGTGTTCTTCGAAATCGCCATCGCTTGCCAGCACGATGTCGGTTGCGCCTTCGCGCGCCTGGATCGACGGCAGCAAGGGCAGCAGCTTTTTGCACACGGGGCACGACGGCGAAAGGAAGAAGACCAGCGTGTTGCGCTTCGAATTCGACAGGCCGCCTACCTTCACGGCGCGGCCAGCGATATCGCCGAGTTCGAAGACCGGTGCAATGGCGCCGACTGCCGGGCCCTTGTCGATCATGAGTGCGCCCGCGGGCATCATGCGTTCATACAGAATGCCGACTTGGCGAACGAGTGCGAGACAGATCGCGCCGAGCGCGAGCAGAGCGGCCCACGAAAGCGCGGCCGAAATCATCAAAGCGGTTTGCATCATGAATTCCTCAGAGAATCGAGCTTGGGAAGATTGACGAGCAGCACGTCGAGCGTGAACCACGCGGCGACGGCGAAGAGCGTGCAGGCGCCTGCGCTCAGATAGTCGAAGCCGATGAGCGCGCGGCCGGTCGCGGGAACGAGCGCGGCGGCGGCGAGCGCGGCGAGCATGGCGGCGCGCGCGACGTGCCACCAGCCGATCGACTTCGGCGTGCGGTCCGATGCGCGCGCGGCAGCGATGAAGCCCGAGCAGCCGCAATCGATATCGGTATGGCCGCGCAGCACGTTGAATGCGAGCGCCGCGCCGAACAGCGTGAACAACGCGATCAGCACGATTGCCGCGGCCATGCGCGTTTCGGCGAACAGCAAGCCGATCGCACCCGCGGTTTCCAGTGCCGGAAACACGAGGGACAACGGCTTCACCGCGAACGACGGCAGCAGCGCGAACGCTTCGAGCGAGGCGCGAAAGCGCGCCGGCTCGCGCCACTTGGGCAACGCGCTCGCGAGCGCGATGATCGTCGCGGACGCGATGCACACCATGAGAATGACGGGATCGATCATCGCGTCACCTCAGGGATTGAGCAGCAGCGTCGACGTCGAGCCGAGTTGCTTTTCGACATGCTGACGCTTGCCGGTCATCGCATCCAGCACGACGAGATCGGAGGTCGGCGTGAGGCCGTAGAAGAGCGGCTTGTCGTCGGTGCTGACCTGAATCGAGAGCAGCGGATCGATCTTCTGCTTGGCGAGATCCCAGCGAGCGACGCGCTTTTTGCTCTGCGTGTCATAGACCCAGATTTCCGTGCCCGGGTCCTTGTGCGAGCCGTCCGCGCCCTTGTGCATCGCTACATACAGACGATGGCTCTTCACATGCAGCGCGGTCTGTTGCAGGCCGCCCGGACGCCAGCCGGCCTTGCGCTCCTGATCGCTGAGCAGCGACCAGGATGTGCCGAATACCGGCGCATCGCCCGAGAAGTCGGCCGTACGGACGTTGCCGTTGAAGGTCGTGAACAGATACGTGTTGCCGTCGCGCACGGCATTGATGAACGCCGGATCCTTGTCGACGTCGATGAACGCGTCCGAGAGCTTGCGGCTCGCTTCCTTGCCAGTTGCATCGAGCTTGACGGTGAGCGCCTTGCCGCTTTCGCACAGCGAGGAGAAGCGGTCATTGCCGCTCGGATAGGCGAGCACGCAGCCGTCCATATCGATTTCGCCGACGACCTTCTTCGCGGCCGTATCGATCACCGTGACCGAAGTCGACGGCGTGATGTTGGACACATAAAGACGGCTGCCATCTTCCGAAAGAATCGTGAGGTAAGGCGTCGGCACGGTCTGAGCGTGCTTGGACGGAATCACGATTTCGCCGGTTACGTCGAGCGTGGTGTTGTCGATGATCTCGACCACGTCGGTGCGCGTGCCATGGCCGCCGCGGGCGAAATACGTCGTCGCGACATAGCCCGTCTTGTGATCGGGCGAGATCGTGAAGCCCGGCGCGAAGCCGGCGTCGATCTGGCCGATGAAGCGCTTCGTGTCGCCATCAAAGACGTGCACGCGTGCATCGGTCATGCTCGAGAACGCCACGTCGGTCACGAACACGCGATGCGGGTTGAACGGCGGCACCTTCGCCACCGTCAGTTCTTCCGGCTTTTCGGCCGCGCCTGCGTGCGACTGACACGCAAGCAGTCCATACAATACAGCCCCCATAGCGGCGGCCAGCCGTCTCAGCTTCATCTCTGCTCCTCCTTAGTTATCGTCGAGTGGACTCTAAAGATGACAATAAAAAAGAGCACTTCGTAACCGGCAGCGCGTACGTGCCGAAATGGAGCATTCGAAAGGGAGCCGACAGAGACGCGCCCGATACGCGTACAAACCCGCATATCGAGCCGATATGACGGTTCAGCCGCGTCAATGCGGCTTGAAAGTATTCAGGGAAAGGGAATGCGCCTCGCGCTATCGCGCGCGCTGCGTTTGAGAGGGAAGCTCGCCGAACAGGCTTTTGTAATCGCTGGCGAAGTGACCGAGATTGGCAAATCCCCAACGCATCGCGGCTTCACGCACCGGGACTTCGCCTTGCGATGTCGTCGTCAAAAGCCGCCTTACTTGCGCAAGACGCACGGCCCGCAGATAACTGACCGGATTCATCTGCGCGACGGATTGAAAGCTGTTTTGAATGGTACGGCGGCTGACGCGCAGCTTTTCACACAAATCCAGAACCGAAATCGGCTGCTCAGGACTTGCCAGCACGAGATCATGCGCGCGTCGCACGACGTCGGCCCGGCATGCGTACGTGAGGCGATCCTCACGTGTGGGGACATGAAACGTCAGCAGATCCAGAAGGCTTTCCGTCACCGTCTGCGTGAAACGATGCGCGCCATCGTCACCAATAAACGGATTGGAGTCGGACAGCACCGTTTCGACCGCCGCGATGATGCGCTTTCCCGCGCGTGCGCCAGCGGCGCCCGGGATGCTCAGTACATGGCGGTTGAAGAGTTCGTCCTGGATATCGACGCCCGCCGCATCCGCCGCCGCTGCCAGCAGACTCGATTCGACGGCGACGCCCAGCATCGACATATCGGGCGGCGAATGCAAAAGGAACTCTCTGGAACCAGGCGCGACGACGAGCGCGTTCTCGTCGACTCTCACGCCCTGAAACGAGAATGGCGCGCCACCGCCGAGCACGAGCCCGAACGTGACGAAACCCGCGGGAAGTTGTCCGCGCTGAACGATGCGAACGTTCGCCGATTCCTGAAAGACCTGTACGCCCGCTACCGAAACCTGCTTCACCGTGCTGCGAAAAGCGCCTTCGCCAACCTGGTCATAGCGTTGATCCCAGCCCGTCAGCGCGTGCGCGTGGCGGTCGGCATCCTCAAAGGTTTGATAATTGGCGTACATGCCCTCCTCCTGCTACTTGCGTCGCCATTGATGCGATCGCTTATAAATATTCGCTTTTTTGGCGTCAAGCTTTGTGATTGTTCTCGCTTGTTGTTTGTCGCGCAATGCTAGGAATGCACGATTGAAAAATACGCGCGGGCATGCGTTGTGCGTGAAAACGCTCGCATCAACTTCAGACATTACATTAGATCTCGCCGCAAACGCCCGCTCGCGCCGGCCTCCGACACAGTCTGCGTTCATCCATCCCGCACGGCAAATCAGTCAAAAGTCGAAACGTCGATAAAGCGCGCTGATGCGATTTCAAATTTGCCGCACTGATAGGCGCATCCCTTTTCGGCGAATTTGACGCAGTGATCTGTCGCATCGACACTGCCTCCCAAGCGAAGCCTTTCGAAAGCATCGACAGACACCCCACTCCTTCCTAGCGAGCCCACATGTCTTCCGTTCACTCCTCGACCTCCGCGGACCGCGTGGCCGTCACCCAGGACCGCGCGCTGAACCGGATCGTGGTCGCCTCCGTCGCGGGCAACGCGATGGAGTGGTACGACTTCTTTGTCTACGGCACGGCGGCCGCGCTGGTGTTCGGCCAGCTCTTCTTTCCGGCCAATGCGGACCCGCTCGTCGGCACGCTCGGCGCATTTGCGGCGTTCGCGATGGGCTTCGTCGCGCGTCCGCTCGGCGGCGTCGTGTTCGGGCATATCGGCGATCGCTATGGACGGCGCGCATCGCTCGTATGGACGCTGCTCATCATGGGCTTTGCGACCTTCGGCATCGGCCTGTTGCCGACTTACGATCACGTTGGACTGTGGGCGCCGGCCGCGCTCGTCGGATTGCGCCTTCTGCAAGGCGTAGCCTCGGGCGGCGAATGGGGCGGCGGCGTTCTGATGATCAGCGAAAGCGCGCCGCCCGAGAAACGCGGCTATTACGCGGCATGGAGCCAGCTCGGCGTGGGCGGCGGCTTCGTGCTGTCTTCGGGCGCATTTCTCGCCGTGCAGGCATTACCGCACGATCAGTTCATTTCTTGGGGCTGGCGACTGCCGTTTCTCGCGAGCATCCTGATCTTCGCGCTCGGCGTGTATATCCGCCATAACCTGCCGGAGAGTCGTGACTTCGCGAATGCGGAACGCGCGGGCAAGACTTCGCATATGCCGGTGATCGAAGTCATCAAGCGTCATCCGAAAGAAATCCTCATGGCGATGGGACTGCGTGTCGCCGAAAACGGCGGTGCATATATCTTTCTCGCGTTCTCGCTCGTCTATGGCAAGTTCGCGGGCATCGCCAACTCGACGATGCTCACCGGCGTGATGATCGCGATGGTCGTCGAAATGGCGGCGATGCTTCTCTGGGGCAAGTTATCCGATCGCATCGGACGCAAGCCGGTATATATGATCGGCGCGGTGTCGCTCGCGTTCATGGCGTTTCCGTTCTTCTGGCTGCTCAATACGCATTCCACCCCGCTCATCTGGCTCGCGCTCGTGCTCGGCACGGCCGTGTGTCATGGCGCGATGATCGGCACGCTGCCCTCGCTCGTCGGCGAGCTGTTCAGCACCGAAGTGCGTTACTCGGGTGTCGCGCTGGGCCATGAAGTCGCGTCGATCTTCGCGGGCGGATTGTCTCCGCTGATCGCCACGGCGTTGCTCGTGCACTATCACACGTACTGGCCGGTATCGGTATTCCTGATCGGACTCGCCCTCGTCACGGTCGTCACGCTGAAGTACACGCACGAAACGCGCGGCAAGTAACGCGCGCCCTCTTCTATCCCGTATTCGACTCGCATTCGCGCGGCACCGGGCCGCGCGAATGCCTGCGCACGTCCAGAAACCAGGGAGTCACCAAGCACCATGAAACCAAGCAACAAACGCTATACGTATGAGTGGTATGTCGTCGTGATCTGCATGCTGGCCTATGTTTTCTCGTTCATCGACCGCCAGGTGCTCGCACTCATGATCGAGCCGATCAAGCGCGACCTGCAGCTCACCGATACGCAATTCAGTCTTCTGCATGGATTCGCGTTCTCGCTGTTCTATGCGGTGATGGGTATGCCGATCGCCTATCTCGCCGACCGTTTCGCGCGCCCGCGCATCATCGCGACGGGCATCGCACTGTGGAGCATCGCGACGGCGGCGTGCGGGCTGAGCCAGAGTTTCGTGCATATGTTCGTTTCACGCATGAGCGTCGGCGTGGGTGAGGCCGCGCTCTCGCCCGGAACCTATTCGATGCTCGCGGATTTCTTTCCGAAGGAAAAAATGGGGCGCGCGATCGGCATTTATTCGCTCGGCTCGTTCATCGGCGGCGGCATTGCGTTTCTCGTCGGCGGTTATGTGATTGCGCTGCTCAAGCACGCGAGCGTCTTCACTTTGCCGATCATCGGCGAGTTGCGTGCGTGGCAAGTCACGTTCTTCATCGTCGGCTTGCCGGGTCTGCTGGTCGCATTCCTCTTCATGCTCACCGTGCGCGATCCCGCGCGCAAAGGACTCGCGCAAGACGGCACGGGCCAGGTCAAACGCGTTGCAATGGGCGATGCGCTGCGTTTCATCGCCAGCCACCGGAAGACGTTCTTCTGTCATTACATCGGCTTTTCCTTCTATGCGATGGGCCTCTATTGCCTGATGAGCTGGACACCCGCGTTCTATATGCGCCGCTTCGGCCTCACGCCGGTGGAAACGGGCTATATGCTCGGCATCGTGATGCTCGTCGCCAATACGACAGGCGTCTTCTGCGGCGGCTGGCTCAACGACTGGCTGCTGCGCCGTGGCCGCGGCGATGCACCCATGCGCGCGGCCTGGATTGGCGCTGCGTGCATGCTCGTGCCGGCGATCGCGTTCACGCAGACGACGAGCCTTAACGCATCCCTGGCGTGGCTCGTCGCCGCGATGTTCTTCGCATCGTTCCCGCTTCCGACTTCCGCCGCCGCCATGCAGGCGCTCGCGCCCAATCAGATGCGCGCGCAAGTCTCCGCGATGTTCCTGCTCGTGTCGAATCTGATCGGGCTCGGGCTGGGCACGACACTCGTCGCGGTCATCACGGACAAGGTATTCGGCTCGCCGCTCGCAGTCGGCCATTCCATGGCGATCATCAATGCTGTGGCGATCGTGCTTGCGGCAGTGCTGCTCTTCGTCGGCTGCAAACAGTATCGGTCGAGTCTCGAACGCGAAGCGCGTGAAGCACGCCTCACGCTCGATGCGCCAGACACGCGCGCGAGCCTGCCCTCAGGCGCGACAGCGACGACAGCAACGACAGCGTGAAGATATCCATCCAATTGATGTGACTCGCACTTTTTAATCTATTTTGCTTATCCGACAAGGGACGCTACGCTCATTGCATCGTCCCTTCGAAAACACTGGAAAGGCATCATGCAAGCTCAAATCTTCAAAGTTCGCGTCGACGCGTTGCGCGAGGAAGCACACGGCGTCCGGTCATTCAGCATCTCGCGTCTCGATGGCCGGCCGTTCGACGCTTACACGCCCGGCGCGCATATCGACGTAACGAGTCCCTCGGGCATCACGCGCCAATATTCGCTGTGCGGTGATCCGGCGCGCCGCGACTCGCATGTCTTCGCGGTCAAGAAAGAAGAACAGTCGCGCGGCGGTTCACGCTCGCTGCATGACGAAGTCAGCGTCGGCTGCGAATTGTCGATAGGCGCGCCGCGCAATCTGTTCCAGCTCGAAGAAGGCGCGAGCGAGCATATTCTTGTCGGCGCGGGCATCGGCATCACGCCTCTGCTTTCGATGGCCTATCGTCTGGTCGCGATCGGTGCGCCCTTCACACTGCATTATTTCGCGCGCAGCGAAACGCATGCGGCGTTTCTCCCGCTCCTCGCGCGCGCTCCATTCGACAAGCACGTCAAGCTGCATTTCGGTATCGAACGCGAAGCGCTTACCGATGAACTCGAAGTCTGTCTGCGCGATGCGAGCAAGGACGCGCACGTCTACACGTGTGGTCCTGCGCCCTTCATGGATGTCGTGGTGGACACGGCAAAGAAGCGCCTGCCTGCCGACTCCATACATCTCGAACGCTTCAAGGCCGAACCGCAGGCGCAGACGGAAACGTCGCTCGAAACGTTCGACGTACGGCTCGCCAGCAGCGGGCAGACCGTGCGCGTCGATGCTTCGACGTCGATCGTCGACGCGCTCGCATCGATCGGCATCGAAGTGGATACGTCATGCGGCGAAGGCGTGTGCGGCACCTGCATGGTCGATGTCGTGAGCGGCGAGCCCGAGCATCGCGATCATTGTCTGAGCAAGGCCGAACGCGCGAGCAACAGCGTGATCTGCTGCTGCGTGTCCCGTTCGCGCTCGCCGGTGCTCGTGCTCGACCTCTGAACTCACAGCTTGTCGAATCCCGCGAGGATATCGGTCATGAGGCCGCGCATCCACGCGATGCCTTCGTCTTCGTGAAAGTGCTCGTGCCAGTGCATCGTCACGGCGGCTTTGGGCAATTGAACCGGCAACGCATAGATGCGAAACGCGTCGTTGCGATTGAGGATATGCGCGAGCCGCTCCGGCAATGTCGCGAACAGATCCGTCACCGCGAGCACGCCGGGCACCGCCACGAAGTGCGGCAACGCGAGCGCGATATTGCGGCCGACGCCTTGCGCGCGCAAGGCGTCATCGAGCGCATGGTGACTATGTTCGAGTGAGCGCACCTGCACATGCGACGCCGCAAGGAATTCATCGAGTTTCAAGGTTTCACCGGCGGGCAAGCCATCGCGCTTTCTCGTCATGCACACATACGCTTCCTCGAAAAGCAGCGCGTGCCGCGTGCGCGGCAAAAGCGACGGCAAATTGCCGATTGCAAAATCCAACCGGCTCGAACGCAACGCCTCTTCCATCTCCTCCACGGGCAGCGGCTCCACCAGCAGTTTCACGCGCGGCGCGGCTTCATGCAGCGCCTGGCAGATCGCGGGCAAATACGCCATTTCCCCCGCATCCGAAAGAGAGAGACGAAACGTACGATT
Organism: Caballeronia sp. NK8; assembly: GCF_018408855.1. GTDB lineage: Bacteria > Pseudomonadota > Gammaproteobacteria > Burkholderiales > Burkholderiaceae > Caballeronia. Next base: position 745,856 of record NZ_AP024323.1, read on the forward strand.
GCTCGTGGATGCGTCGAAGCGTTCGGCGAAGCGCAATGCTTCACGCACCGTATCGAGCGCGCGTCCGACGATCTCGGCAAGCTCCAGCGCAACCGGCGTGGGCTGCATGCCCGCGCGCGTGCGAATGAAGAGCGTGTCATCGAAAAGCGTGCGCAGACGGCCGAGCGAATAGCTCACAGCGGGCTGCGAAAGCGCGAGCCGTTCGCCGGCCTTGGTGAGGCTGCGTTCTTCCACGATCGCCTGAA